>NZ_JBQEPI010000003.1:0-581150 GCF_052045695.1 Mucilaginibacter sp. 22184 | reverse complement strand
GGACAAAAACATCCGCTCCCAGGAGCCTATCTGTACAACAACTTTACTCTCTTTCAAACCCTAACTCAGAGGGGTCACTTTAGATTGGCGAAGAGGGGTCAATATCATTGGTATATCCACTTTAGCGAAGGATGGAACTTATATGAAAGTTGAGAAAAGAGGAGTGACCCCGGAAATGGCGGTTAGAATTTTGGAAAAGCACGGCACAATTGTAACCTTAGAAGAAGCCAGAATGATTTTAGAATTTATGTATAAAATTGGTAAATTATCTGTAAATCAATACGTTAAAATTTAGGAAATGATGCGGATAGCGGATTTGTATATTAGGGTAAGTACCGACGAACAAGCCGATAAAGGGTATTCACAACGAGATCAGGACGAGCGTTTGCACAAGTATTGTGAGATCAATGGAATTACGGTAAGGAAGGTAATCTACGAGGATCATTCGGCCAAAACGTTTAATCGGCCGCAATGGAACAAATATCTTACAGAAATCCGCAGGCAAAAAGGCACGGGTGTTAATCTGGTGCTCTTTACAAAATGGGACCGGTTTAGCCGTAATGCCGGGGATGCCTATCAAATGATCTCTACCCTGCTCAAATTAAGCATTGAACCACAGGCTGTTGAACAGCCGCTTGACCTCGAAATTCCTGAAAATAAAATTATGCTGGCCTTTTACCTGGCTGCCCCGGAGGTTGAAAATGATCGGCGGGCTTTGAATGTTAAACACGGCATGCGCCGGGCGAAGAAGGAGGGCAGGTATATGGGTGTTGCACCTGTTGGCTATGATAATAAGATGCGCGAAGATGGTTCGAAATATATTGCGCCTAATCCCGTTGAAGCGCCTTTTATGCAATGGATTTTTCAAACAATAGGTGATGGCGTATTTGCGCCTGATCAAATCCGCAAAATGGCCAATGCCCAGGGTTTTCCCATCAGTCGGATGAATTTCTATCGGGAGGTAAGAAACCCGGTGTACTGCGGGAAAATTGTCGTAAGCCAATTTAAAGACGAGGATGAACAATGGGTGCAAGGGTTGCATGAACCGCTCATTTCGGAAAGCTTGTTTTATAAAGTTCAAGATATACTTAATGGACGTAAGAGGGTGTTAAGGGTGCAAGCTGTGAAGGTTCACGAGGGCTTGCCCCTACAAGGCTTCCTGGAGTGTGCAACCTGTGAGCGTCAGCTAACCGGTAGCGCGTCTAAAGGTAGGAACGGCTTTTATTATTACTACCATGCACAACACGCCTATGGTTGCGGGTGCAGGTACAAAGCTGATGTACTTAACGAAGCTTTAGAGAAGGAATTAAAAAAGTTTATACCAATCGATGGCATGGCAGAGCTGTATCAGCTGGTCATAATAGATATTTATAAGGCACATAAGGGCAGCACGCGCGACGAACGCAAGAAGATTAATGAACAGATCGTTAAACTTCAAAGTAAATTAGCCAAAGCAAGGGAGATGGTTTTCGATGAAAAACTGGATGCGGAGGACTATGGAATAATGAAGAAAGATTGTGATGAAAAGATTAAAAGGCTGGAAATACAATTGATGGAGGCGAAGGTACAAAAATCGAACACTATCAGTATTGATAGAATGGTTTTAAAGGCCGTAGAGGTACTTTCTAAGCTGGAAATGCTCTATAAAGATGGCGATGTCTTGAAGAAAAGGGAGATAATTGGTTCGATATATCGAGAAAAACTGTGTTTTGACGGAACGGAATATCGAACCGGTAGATTGAATGATGTTGTTAGGCTTATCTTTCAGATTAACAAGAAGTTATGTGTAAATAAAAACGGGAAAGATCGATTGCCAAATCGTCTTTCCCGTCAGGTACTCAGAGCGGGAATCGAACCCGCACTCCGTTTACGGGAACAGGATTTTAAGTCCTGCGTGTCTACCAGTTCCACCATCTGAGCAGGTGTTAACCTTTTAAAAATAAAGCCCATCTTTTTGAAGGAAGGGCTTTGAGCGAAAGACGAGATTCGAACTCGCGACCCCGACCTTGGCAAGGTCGTGCTCTACCAACTGAGCTACTTTCGCGTTGGGAGTGCAAATATAGACAGAAAACCATATTCTGCAAATAGAAAAATTTATTTTTTTAAAGTTTTTTATAAGTCGTTGTTTTTCAAAACTTCAACTATAAGGTCGGCTTCATATCCGCGGCCCATAGCGTATTGTTGTAGTTTGTAACGGCGTTTAAACTCATTTTTTTCGGTTACCGATGTCGCTTTCTTTTCCAGCAAACGAGTCAACGAAGCCATATAATCGTCAAGATCAATGGTTAAGAGTGCCTTTTTGATAAGTACATCCGGAACACGTTTCAGTTTCAGGCCTTGTTTTATTTTGATTTTGCCCCAGGCTTTCTGGCTGAATTTACCTTTTACATAAGCTTTAGCAAAGCGGTCTTCATTCAAAAAGTTTCCTTCTATTAACCGGCTGATGGTTTGTTCAACAGCATCGGGCCAAAGGCCCCATTCATACAGCTTATCACGTACTTCCTGTTGCGAACGTTCCTGGTAGGCGCAAAAATGTTCGGCCTTGGCCAATGCTACTTCCGGGTTGCTTATCTTGATCTTTTTGGGCTCGTCCATTAATGTCAAAATTCGTTAAAAATTCTGCTATTGTTAGATAATATACTCAAATTCGTGGCATGCATAATAATCAATACACCATCACTGAGGTAAAGGTCATCATTAACGCCGAAGGTAATATTGTAAATGACAGTGTTATAAGTACCCTGCTTACCGATAGCCGCAGGATCAATAACGCGGCCGAAGGATTGTTTTTTGCATTGAGTGCCCGCCGCAACGGTCATGAATTTGTGGCCGAAGCTTATGCCGCTGGTGTGCGTAATTTTGTGGTTAAACATGGGCCCGAATTTAACCTGCCCGGGGCCAATTTTTTACGGGTTGATGATCCGCTGACTGCTTTACAGGCGCTGGCTGCTGCTCATAGGTGTCAGTTTAAGTTACAGGTAATAGGCATAACCGGGAGTAATGGCAAAACCATTGTAAAAGAGTGGCTGTACCAATTACTTACCGCCGATAAAAATATTGTACGTAATCCTAAAAGTTACAACTCACAAATTGGCGTGCCACTATCGGTATGGCAAATCAACGGTCGTAACGATCTGGGGATTTTTGAGGCGGGTATTTCCACGGTAAACGAGATGGAAAAACTCTGGGCTATGATCAGGCCACAGATAGGTGTGTTGACACATATTGGTTCGGCCCATGACGAGGGGTTTACCAACAGGCGCCAAAAAGTACTGGAGAAGCTGTTGCTGTTTAAAAAGAGCAAGCAGTTGATCTATCATTACGATGATCTGCTGGATTATCAGAAGGATATCCCGGTAAAAAATACTTTTACCTGGAGCCGCAAGTTCAAGGTGGCCGATCTGTATGTTTTCAGCGAAACCGTGATCTCCAAAAAGTATTACCTGAGGGCCTATTATCAAAAAAAAGAAATTGAATGCCTCATCCCGTTTTCAGATCAGGCTTCGGTAGAAAATGCCATTACCTGCTGGGCCGTTATGCTGGCCATGGGCTATAGTCCGGCCGAGGCTGATAGGCGCATTGAACGCCTTAACCCGGTAAGTATGCGCCTGGAGCTGAAAAACGGCATCAATAATTGTTCGGTTATTGACGATACCTATAACTCCGATCTGCAATCGCTGGAGATAGCGCTCAATTTCCTGGGGCAGCAAAACCAGCATCAGAAAAAAACACTTATCCTGTCGGATATTTTGCAATCGGGCTTGCAGCAGGATGTGCTGTACTGCCAGGTGGCCACGCTCATCGGTACCCAAAAAATAGATAGGTTTATTGGCGTTGGCCCGGCGCTAATGAACAACCAAACCTGCTTTGCACTGCCCGAACAGCATTTTTTTGCTGATACTACTGCATTGGTACAACAGCTCAAGGCGCTTAATTTTAAAGAAGAGACTATCCTTATCAAAGGTTCGCGTAGCTTTGAGTTTGAGCGTATCAGCAGTGCCCTTACGCAAAAGGCGCATGAAACCATCATGGAGATCAACCTGAATACGCTGTTGGGTAACCTCAATTTTTACCGCTCCAAATTAAAGCCGGGTGTAAAAGTGATGGCCATGGTCAAAGCGTTTTCGTACGGCAGCGGCACTTTTGAGGTGGCCAATATGCTGCAATACAACAAAGCCGACTACCTGGCCGTGGCTTATATTGACGAAGGCGTGGCCCTGCGTCAGGCAGGTATTAATCTGCCGTTGGTGGTACTTAATCCGGAGGCATCTGCATTTGATAAACTGGCCGAGCATAAACTGCAGCCAGTGATTTATAGTTTTGGTCTGCTGGATGATTTTGTATCCTATAGCCGTGATCACGGTCTGTCTGGCTATCCGGTACACCTGAAGATCGATACGGGCATGCACCGCCTGGGTTTTGAGGGCTTTGAGATAGATATGCTGTGCGATATGTTGGAGCAAAACCGGTATATCCGGGTCGAATCGGTATTTTCGCACCTGGTAGCCAGTGAGGCGCCGCAACATGATGAATTTAGCAAAACGCAGATCAAACGTTTTGAAAAGGCTTTTAAAGAGATCGAGAAAACATTGGGTTATAAGGTGATCAAACATATCTGCAATACCTCGGGCATTATCCGTTTCCCAGGTGCACACTATGATATGGTGCGATTGGGCATAGGCTTGTACGGTATAGATTCGTCGGTACAGGCTTCGGAGCAGGCTCTGCAGCCTGTTGCCCGCTTAAAAACCAGTGTGGCCCAGGTGAAAAAAATACCAGCAGGAGATACGATTAGTTATGGTCGTAGTGGAAGCTTGCCAAAAGATGGCAAAATAGCCACTGTACGTATTGGCTATGCCGATGGTTACTTACGCGCTTTTGGTAATGGCATTGGTAAAATGCTGGTAAAAGGTACGCTGGTGCCTACTGTTGGTAACATTACCATGGATATGTGTATGCTGGATGTAAGCGGCCTGGATGTAAGCGAAGGCGATGAGGTGATCATTTTTGATGATAAGCACCGCATTGAAGAACTGGCCAAGCAAATAGGCACTATTCCGTACGAAATATTAACTAATGTTTCACAACGGGTAAAAAGAGTGTATTTTTATGAATAGAGTATCAAGTAGATAGTATCAAGTATCAAGATATCTTGCTTCTTCAATGTCAAAAGGAAAAAGTCGTGATACTTGATACTAAAAAAATAGATATGAACAGATTAGCGGGTGCGTTATTAAGGTATTTTGTAAAAGGGTTATTGGTAGTAGTACCTATAGGCGCCGCATTCTTTTTGATTTACTGGGCGGTGTCAACCATTGATAAAGCGCTGAATCTGAGTGATGTGTTGTGGGTTGATAAGGAGGGTAAGCACGTGTACATTCCCGGTTTGGGTATCCTGAACGTGGTGGTAGTGATCCTGATAGCAGGCATATTGGTAACCAATGTGATCACCGATCCTATAAAGCGATGGTTTAACCGCTGGCTTAACCGGTTGCCGCTTATCAAATTCCTGTATTCATCTATTAAAGATCTGACCGAAGCCATTGTAGGGGAGGAGAAGAAGTTTAACGAACCTGTTATTGTGGAGGTGAATGAATTTGGGTTAAAAAAAATAGGCTTCATTGTGCAAAAGGACTTGGAGACACTTGGTTTACCTGGCGAAGTTGCCGTTTACTTTCCATATTCTTACTCCTTTGCCGGGCAGGTGGTGATCATATCGGCCTCCAAAGTAAAACACCTCGACAAAAACGCTGCCGACATGATGAAATTCGTTATCTCAGGCGGAGTAAGCGGTTTGGATCATTAAGCTGAAAACCTTAGGCATTCGACTCTAAACTTTTTTCAAGGTTTTCTGCTTTCGGCTTTAAGCCTTGGGCTCTTTTAAAGCTTCTGATGGCTAAAAATGTGCTGATCAGCATGAGTAAAGCGCCCAGGATATAAGGCGCCCCCGGAAAATAGGTGGCTGTATTGCGATGGGTGAACAGGTGGAAAACCGAGCTCATTAATAAGGGGCCAATGATAACAGCCACACTGGTTAAACTGGTTAAGGAGCCCTGCAATTCGCCCTGTTCTTTGGGCGATACGGTACCGGTGATCAATCCCTGCAATGCCGGGCCGGATATGCCACCCAGGCAATAAGGTATCATATACAAATACATGAGCCAACCATGATTTGCAAAAGCTATCAGTGTTAAACCAAGCGTATAAAAAAGCAGGCCTGCCACAATGTTTTTTTCCTGCCCGAATTTAGGGATGGTATAGCGAATCAATCCGCCTTGTATGGCCACCAGCACTACGCCTATAAAAATACCCAGCGTTCCGATATTGGGCAGTGTCCAGTTAAATTTTTCGATCAGGAAAAAGGATAACACATATTCAACAGCTTTTTGGGCTACATATACCAGTGAAAATGATGCCACCAGACCAATAAGTGCCGGATATTTACCAAGGTTGCGTAAAGAACTGATAGGGTTTGATTTTTTCCACTCAAATCTTCTTCGATTTTTGACGGCCAATGACTCGGGCAGCACAAAATAGCCGTAAGCCGCGTTGATAAGCGCGAAAGCGGCTGCTGCCATAAAAGGGAATTTTACATTGAGCTCTCCCAG
The DNA here is from genome assembly GCF_052045695.1 of Mucilaginibacter sp. 22184. Taxonomy (NCBI): domain Bacteria; kingdom Pseudomonadati; phylum Bacteroidota; class Sphingobacteriia; order Sphingobacteriales; family Sphingobacteriaceae; genus Mucilaginibacter; species Mucilaginibacter sp. 22184. Next base: position 574,542 of record NZ_JBQEPI010000003.1, on the reverse strand, counting down.
GTAAGCACCAAGCCCTATCCCGATGATAAAGCCCAGGCCTGATGCCGCACCCACCAGCCCGAAGTTGGCCGCCCGGTTTTTGCCGGTACTGATGTCGGCTATATAAGCGGTTGCGGTGGAGTTGCTGGCACCCGTGATACCCGCGATGGTACGCCCCACAAAAAGCCAGCCTATGGTAGGTGCAAAAGCCATAAAAATATAATCGATGCCAAAACCAAGTAGCGAGCTTAGCAGCACTGGTCGCCGGCCATACCTGTCGCTCAGGTTACCCAGCACCGATGAAAACAGGAATTGCATGGAAGCGTAGGTGAACGTTAAATAGCCATTGTACTGGGTAGCGGTACTTACGTCAATATGGCCCAATGTTTCCAGTAATTTGGGCATTACCGGTATGATGATCCCCAGACCAAGCACGTCTACAAATAAGGTAACAAATATAAATCCCAGCGCGGCCGAGTGCTTTTTTTTAGGTTTGTCGGTCATTAAAAGTATAAAGCATTAAAAGGGGGTAAAAGTTTTTGCACTGCGCATTTTACACTTTTACCCCGGGTATCTTATTTTAAAAATAGACAAATTTTATGGTATCGATTCTACTTTTAATTCCTCTTCCCCCACTGGTGTGGTTTTAACGTTCCTGAAGCTTCGTATTACCAGTACTGTGCTTAGCAACATCAACACAGCCCCTGCCATAAAAGGTGCCCCGGCAAATTGTACGGGCGCGTTCTTGCTGGTGAAATAAGCAAACAGGGTGGTCATCATCGGTGGTCCAATGATGGTTGTAGCACTCATTAAACTGGTTAAGCCACCCTGCAGCTCTCCCTGTTCGTTGGGAGGCACTTCCTGGCTGATAATGCCCTGTAAAGCCGGACCTGCTATACCACCCAGGCAGTAAGGAACCAATATGGCAAACATCATCCAGCCTTTGGTGGCAAAGGCAAACAGGAACAAGCCGAGGCTATAAAGCAACAGGCCCATCCATATACTTTTTTGCTGACCAAACTTAGGAATGATGATCCGGATAAGCCAGCCCTGTACCAGTGCCGACATCACCCCAACAAAACCCAGTGAATAACCTACCCAAGCCTCGTTCCAGCTGAATTTCTCCATGGTGAAAAACGTCCATGTACTTTGTACAGCCTGGGCTGCAATGTATATCAATATCAACGATACTACCAGCCCGCTAATAGTTGGATATTTTCGTAATTGTATCAGTGAGCCCATAGGGTTGGCTCTTTTCCACTCAAATTCACGGCGATGATCCATTGACAGCGACTCCGGTAGAATGAAAAAGCCGTATAAGGCATTGATCAAAGCCAATACCGCAGCTGCTATAAAAGGCAGCTTGGTGCTGTATTGTCCCAGTATACCACCTAATACCGGACCTATGATAAAGCCCAGGCCAAAGGCTGCGCCAATGAGCCCGAAATTTTGCGCCCGCTTTTCAGGTGTGCTGATATCGGCAATATAAGCCGAGGCGGTAGTAAAACTGGCTCCGGTAATACCGGCAATGAGCCTGCCTACAAAGAGCCAGCCTATAGATGGTGCAAAAGCCAGGAAAGTATAATCGATACTAAAACCCAGTAATGATGCCAGCAACACCGGCCTGCGACCGTATTTGTCACTTAAATTACCCAGCAGCGGGGCACAGATAAATTGCATAATGGCATAAGCAAATGCCAGCCAGCCTCCATAACGCGAAGCATCGCTCAAATTACCGTGAATGAGATGCTGTATCAATTTAGGCAGTACAGGTATGATGATGCCAAAACCAATAATATCTATCAGCAGGGTAACAAAAATAAATCCTAAGGCGGCCTGGGGTTTAACTTTAGTGCTCATGAGTATATGTTTTTGCAAATTGTTTACAGGTCAAATTTACCACCGCATACCCAAAGCTGAAAGGGGCTATTACGACACATTGAGGGGTACATCGTGACATAATGTGATCTTCCGGATAATAAAATCAGTATAGGGGGAGCGGCTTAAAGATAGAAAAGACTCATTAAGGTACTATTTGTTACAAATGATTTTAAAAATAAATGTATTAGCCCCCTTTCCTGGTTAGGTAAATGTGTGCACAGTGATAAATAAATAGCTAATAAATAAAAAGCAGTATTAATTGTTGGATAATATTTGGAAATATTGTTCCTGAATCTTTAAATTAGGATAGTTTACTTATTTCCTGTTACATTTTTAATCACATAATATTTATTAAAAACTTCACAACTATGAAAAAATATGATACAAACAAACTTTCAAGAAAACAAATGAAAGGGGTTATGGGAGGGGTACTTCAGATGGATTGTTACTGTTTAACCAGTCACGGTGAACCGACTTCGACAGGATATGGCTGTGTTACTGTTGATGGTTGTACAGCGACAGCTGCTGAGGTGTGCTCTTCGGGCCAAGCTAAGTGCTTTTCTATAAACCCATCATAAATAAAAAGCCCCGGTTAACCGGGGCTTTTTATGTGCTTGAATATTAAAAGTTCGGTTTCAATACGTACTTGTTGTAGAAACGGGTTATATGTTCTACGGCTTCTTCGGCGGTATCAACTACACGGTACAGGTTCAGATCGTCGGGGTTGATGTTGTGCTGTTCGGCAAGCATTTTTTCTTCTACCCAGTTAAACAGGCCTTTCCAGTATTCCACCCCAACAAAAATGATGGGGAAACGGGCAATTTTACCGGTTTGTATCAGGGTGATGGCCTCAAATGATTCGTCCATAGTACCAAAACCGCCGGGCAAAATGATAAAGCCCTGCGAGTATTTCATGAACATCACCTTGCGGATAAAGAAATAATCAAACTCCAGAATCTTATCCCTGTCGATATATTTGTTATGAAACTGCTCAAACGGCAGTTCGATATTTAAACCTACCGATTTGCCACCCGCTTCATAAGCGCCTTTATTAGCAGCTTCCATAATACCTGGCCCGCCACCTGATATTACGCCGTAACCATGCTCGGTAAGCAGGCGGGCGGTATCCTCGGCCAGTTGATAATACCGGTTATCATTATGGGTGCGTGCCGATCCGAATATGGATACGCAAGGACCTATCTTAGCTAGTTTTTCAAAGCCGTCAACAAATTCGGCCATTATTTTAAATATCTGCCAGGAGTCGGTAACCTTTATTTCCTGCCAGTTCTTGTTCTCAAACGCTTGTCTTATCTTTTCTTCGCCTGTCATTGTTTTTTATTATTAGTCCGGAAGATTGTTTCTTCTATTAGTCCAGAAGATTAATAACGTAAAAATATAATTATGTTTCGCTTTGCAGGATAAATTATTGTTCAAATTGTAGTGCGGTCACTCATTCACGCAGCTATTGGGCTTTTGGGTTTTCTCGGCTTTTTTTTCCTTTGCGGTTTTTCTACCGATGTGATCCAGAGTCCCACAAAAGTAATGAATCCGTTTACAATGATCAGTTCGTTACTGAAAACATAACCCTCTAAAAATTTGGCCGATTCGGTGCTTAAAAAATAGCATATCGCTGGTGATATCAAACAAATAAAAGGCACCAGCTTGTCGCGTACCTGCATATTGCTCATAAACAGGCCAAAGGAATATAAACCCAGCAGTGGCCCGTAGGTATAAGAAGCTACCGCGAATATGGCACTTACCACGGCATCATTATTAATAGCATTAAATATGATAATGGTCAAAAACATGAGCCCCGAAAAGGCGATGTGAACCCCATGCCTGATGCCCACCATTTTTTTGCTGTTAAGGTCGCCCTTTTTATTAAAGTTGAGGAAATCGACACAGAATGAGGTTGTTAATGCGGTGAGAGCCGAATCGGTAGTGGCAAAGGTGGCGGCAGTTAGGCCCAGCATAAACACCATGGCCGGTACTATACCCAGGTATTTGAGGGCGATAGTAGGGTACAGGTAGTCGGTTTTATCTACATGGATACCGTATTTGTTGGCATACAGCCATAGTAAAGCACCCACGCTTAAAAAGAAAATATTGATCACTACAAATACCCCCGTAAAGCTGAACATGTTTTTCTGCGCCTCTTTGATGTTTTTAAGGCTCAGGTTCTTTTGCATCAAATCCTGGTCAAGTCCCGTCATACCTACGGTAATAAACAAACCACCCAGGAAAGCTTTGGTAAAATGGAGCTTGCTGCTCAGAAAATCATTAAAGAAAAATATCTTGGAATAGCTGCTGTCTTTAATAGCATTAGCAGCTTCAAAAATATTCATGTGCAGGCTCTGGCAAATAAAATAGATCGACAGAAATACCGAGAGCACCAGGAAAAAAGTTTGCAAACTATCGGTAATGATAATGGTTTTTAAGCCACCCTTAAACGTGTACGACCAAATAAGCAGCAAACAAATAAGCACTGTGACAGCAAAAGGGATATGATAACTATCAAAAATGAATTTTTGCAGAACGATAACTACCAGGTAAAGCCTGAATGCCGAGCCAATAACCCTGCTGATGAGGAATATGCCTGCCGCAGTTTTATAGCTCCAGGTACCCAGGGCGCCCTCAATATAACTGTAAATAGAGGTGAGTTTGAGCCGGTAATACAACGGCAGCAGCACGGTGGCAATAATGATAAAGCCAGCTGCATTACCCAATACAAATTGAAAGTAAGAGAACTGATCGCCGGATGGGGCACCAACTTTGCCCGGTACCGAAATAAAAGTAACACCACTCAAGGCTGTGCCGATCATCCCGAAAGCCACCAGGTACCACTTGGAATTGCGGTTGGCTACAAAAAAAGTATCGTTATCTGATGATTTTTTGGACGTGAGCCATGATATGATCAGCAATACCAAAAAATAACCAATAATGAATGAAAGTAGAATTCCGGGCGACATATGTTTGTTTTAAGTCTGTAAGACCGAAAGCCGGGGAAGTCCGTGTCTCGGTTTATTCCGAAAGTCGGAAACTTTTTTTACAAAAGATAATTTTGAATTCGGAATTCGGATGTTTGAATTCGGTTGTTTTTGTTTGAACCGGGTTAAAACCTCCCTTGCCTCCCGTTCACTCGTTGCAAACGAGCGCAAGTAGATTGCAAACCGGCTCAGTCAGAAAACATTCACTAAATCAATAATACACTAATTAAACAAAGGTTAACGTCGCGGTTAATAAACGGGTTAACGATTTTTTTATGAGGCTTAACCTCAGTTTAAGTATTGGTTCGCCTTATTATTGTTATCAATAATAACCAATTATTAAACCTTAATACCGAAATCTATGAATGTACAAAAAACTTTCTTTTTTGTGGTTTGGGGCGCGTGCGCCACATTGCTGAGTTGTAGTAAAGCCAGGGTTATCCCTCCAGATACAGCTGGTACCGATGCAATCGGCAAACAGCAACAGGTCAACGTACTCAACCTCGCCAACTCCAATGAATCTATTGCCGACCTGGCTTATTCGGCTTTTGACGCAGCCTGTTTTAACCCCAATACTAACCTGTATTACAGCACCACTAATAAGGATGGTATAGCTGCGATATGGACGCAGGCTATCTATTGGGATATGGCCATGGATGTGTATAACCGCACCCGGAAGCCTGCTCAACTGGCCCGGGTAAACGCCATGTACCAGGGCGGCTTTAACCAGTACGATGGTTATAACTGGAACAATACCACCACCTGGTTTATCTACGATGATATGATGTGGTGGGTAATGGCTCTGGCCCGTGCTCATCAGCTTACCGGTAACCCTGCTTACCTGCAAAATGCCAAGGCTGGTTTCGATCGGGTTTGGGCTGGCTCTTATGATCCGGTTGATGGCGGCATGTTTTGGGATTTTAATCATAGCGGTAAAAATTCCTGCATCAATTTCCCAACCGTTATAGGGGCCATGCGCCTGTACAATATCACGCATGATAAAGCCTATTTAACCAAAGCGCAATCCATTTATACCTGGGCTAAAACCAACCTTACGGATGCCGGCACCGGCCAGGTTTATGATAATAAGATAGGCAGTAACCCTCCGGGTGGACAGGCTTATACTTATAATGCGGGCACTGCCATTGGCGCTGCTTATTTGCTGTACAAACAATCGCATAATGCTGCTTACCTGGCCGATGCCAAAAGATATGCCGATTATGTAAAAAATAACCTGTGTACCGATGGTATACTGCCTGCCGAAGGCGATTTTAACGAGCAGGGTGTTATGAAAGCCATATTTGCCGATTATATGATGCAATTGGTTAACGAAGGAGGTCAAACCCAATACCTGGACTGGATCAAACAAAACTTAACCACCGGTTGGCTCAACCGCGACAGGGCACGCAATCTTACTTACCGCAATTATGCGGTGACCTGTCCAACAGGTTATATCCAATCGTACGAGGCCAGCAGCCTGGTTACCTTTTTGCAGCTGTTCCCTAAAAACGTTTGCCTGTTTCCACCGGGAGTAACATTTTATGCCAATACCATGTATGGTGGCACCGCCACCAAGCCTATCCCGAAGGGCAGTTATACGTTAGCGCAATTGCAACAGTATGGTTTTGTAGATAACTGGGCATCATCTGCAAGCATACCTGATGGCTGGACGGTGACCATGTACAGCGATGATAATTTCCAGGGTACTTCCTGGCAGCTCGATGCCGATACCCCGCATTTTCCGAATCTTTCGCCCACGGCTAATGATGTAGTATCGTCGATTAAAATACAATAACCTTTACTTATTAATCACAAGGCCCCCGTTGCAAAGCGGGGGCTTTTGTTTGATGATGGTTTTCAACCCGCGGTTGGTGCTATCATTGCACCATTAAGGCCACATTTGTATTGTGGGGAGCGATGATAACACTGATCACGGCTGAATAGTGTAAAGAAAGAGAAATACCCCCTATGCGCGAAGCGGAGATAGGGGGCGAGCGTGGTGATGTCGGGGTAAGTCGAATTATTATATTTACATACAACCGTATTTCATATTCAGCACATAGCCAAACTCATGTTTATCAGTAGCGGTAGATATATTTGGTTTTTTATAAATAATGCTTTTGTAGATTAATGAGTTACCTGGCAAATTTTTTTGAACCGGCGACACAAAGGATTACCCCAATGGTAACGCCCACCATACCCAGGCTCACCTTTTCGTGTAGCAAAGTGGCCGCCAGGGCTAAACCAAAAAATGGCTGTAATAGCTGTAGCTGTCCCACGGCGGCTATACCTCCCTGCGCCAGTCCGCGGTACCAGAACACGAAACCAATAAGCATGCTGAACAGGGAAACGTAAGCCAGCCCGGTCCATGCCGCTGTATCAACTCCGGCGAATGATTTGGGCAATAAAAAGAACATCGTAGGTATCACAAAAGGTAACGATAGCACCAGGGCCCAGCAGATCACCTGCCAGCCACCCAATATTTTGGAAAGTTTTGCCCCTTCGGCATAACCAAGTCCGCATAAGATGATGGATAACAGCATCAGGATATCGCCAACGGGCGATGCAGAAAGCCCCTGGATAACCGCGAAGCCTACCACAAACAAACTCCCCAATACCGAGAAGATCCAGAATACCGGCTGAGGTCGCTCACCGCCACGCAATACGCCAAATATGGCTGTAGTGAGCGGTAAAATCCCCAGGAATACGATGGAATGGGCCGAAGTAATATGCTGCAGGGCCAGGGCACTTAATAAAGGGAAGCCGATAACACAGCCTATGGCTACAATAACCAACGAAAAAATATGCCCCCTCGCCGGGCGCTTCTCTTTAAAGATCAGTAGTACACAAAGAGCAAGCAGCCCCGCGATGGTGGCACGGGCAACTGTTAAAAATAAAGGATTAAAACCCAGTACAGCCACCCGTGTTGCAGGCATCGAACCGCTGAATATGAGTATACCGATGAATCCGTTGATCCAACCGCTGTTACTGTTTGCTGCTAATTTGTCGGGTAATGCTTTACTGCTGATCATGATATGATGGTTAATTATTATGGTTACAAAAATAAATAGCACATAATAAAGGTTACAGACTCAGTTTTGTGTATTTTGATGGATACAGTTATATTTACAGCATGAGCAAGGATTTTATTTACAGTGAAATTGCAAACGGAATTGCCGCCCAGATCAGCAGTGGGGTTTTGCAGGCGGGCGACAAACTGCCTTCTGTACGCCTATTATGTAAGGAGCATGGCATCAGCATGAACACCGCCAAGCGGGTTTTTCTGGAGCTGGAAGCACAATCGCTGGTCGATTCCAAACCGCAATCGGGTTATTTTGTGAGCAGCTTGCCTTATCTCAAACTTCCGCTGCCCGAAGTAAGCCGGCCATCGGCCTTGGCTACTAATAGCGAACCTAACGAATTGATCAGCAAGGTATATGGTAATATGGGGAATAGCGGGCTCACGCTTTTTTCCATCAGCGCGCCATCTGGTGATCTGCTGCCGCTGGCCAAGCTGAAAAAGGAAATTGTACATGCCACGCGGGAGCTTAGGGAAGGTGGTACGGCCTACGAGCCCTTACAGGGTAATATAAAACTGCGCAGGATGATAGCCGTCCGTTCCCTGGCCTGGGGAGGGAACTTGCACGAAAATGACCTGGTTACTACCGGTGGCGCCATGAACGCGGTTTCCCTTTGCTTGATGGCCCTCACAAAACCGGGCGATACAGTTGCCGTGGAAAGTCCTTGTTATCCGGGCATTTTGCAACTGGCCATAAGCCTGGGCTGTAAGATACTGGAATTGCCAACACACCCGGTTACTGGCCTGGAGATTGAGGCCTTAAAACAGGCTATCCCCAAAATTGATATCTGTTTGCTGGTGCCCAACTTTAATACACCGCTGGGCAGCTGCATGCCCGATGAACATAAAAAAGAAGTTGTTGAGCTGTTGGCCAGACATCATATTCCGCTGATTGAGGACGACATCTATGGCGATCTATATTTCGGTACGCAGCGACCGAAATGCTGCAAAGCTTTTGACCAGGGAGGCAATGTTTTGTGGTGCGGCTCCGTATCCAAAACCTTGGCGCCGGGTTACCGGGTAGGCTGGGTAGCCCCGGGCAAATACAAGGAAAAATTACTCAAGCTAAAACTCATCCATTCCATATCCTCCTCATCTATTGTACAGGAAGCCGTAGGTAATTTTGTGACCACGGGCAAGTACGAAAATCACCTGCGCCAGCTTCGCCGCGTGATACAGGATAATTATCAGCGTTATATACCGGCCATAGCCCAGTACTTCCCGGAAGGCACCAAAACCAGCCGGCCACAGGGCGGGCTTTCGCTTTGGGTAGAATTCCCCAAAGGAATTGATACTGCCAAACTGTACGATCTGGCTATTAAACAAGGCATCAGCATTGCCCCCGGACGGATGTTTACCCTGCAGGATCAGTTTGAAAACTGTATGCGGCTCTGCATCGGCCTGCGTTGGACGAACGAGCTCCAATTTAAGCTAAAACAGCTGGGCAATTTGGCCAGGATGATTTGATATTTCAATAAAAAATTATTGATTATCAATAAATATTTATCTATAATTGTATTGTTGTTTTTAAAAATGAAACCGTTATGGAAATTACTACCAAACGAACGCTGACAGTATTGCTCGTACTGGCGTGGATAATATTTGTTGGTATATGTATTGAAGCCGGTGGCTTTATAGTAAACGCTTCTTTTGCACTGGTGAATCCGTCTGTGGTGAAACATCTTTGGCATGAGGCTGATCTGTCGGCGCTCCTGGCGTATAATACCTGGTATTTTTTTGCTGCGATGCTGCTGATGAGCGTTGTTGTCATACTGAAAGCCTGGTTGTTTTACCTCATCATCAAAATACTGCACGATAAAAATTTCAATCTGGCCCAGCCTTTTAACGGGGTGCTGAGGCGCTTTATTTTTAATATAGCCTGTATCACCTTTATGATAGGCCTGTTCTCCTGGTGGGGCGTTAAATATACCAGTTGGCTAACGGGGCAGGGGGTAGCTATACCCGATATACAGGATTTACGCCTGGGCGGTGCCGATGTGTGGCTGTTTATGAGTGTTACCCTTTTTGTGATAGGGCAGATATTTAAAAGAGGGGTAGAGATGCAGGCCGAAAACGAATTAACTATATAAGCCATGCCGATCATTGTAAATTTAGATGTGATGATGGCCAAACGGAAAATGTCGTTAAATGAGCTATCAGAAAAAGTTGATCTCACGTTGGCCAATCTTTCTATCCTCAAAACCGGCAAAGCCAAAGCCATCCGTTTCAGTACGCTCGAGGCCATTTGCCAGGCACTCGACTGTCAGCCGGGTGATCTGCTGGAGTATTCGAAAGAATGATTTCGCTCAATTGCCGGTGCACGCGTGCGCCAGGCAGGGAAATGTTTATTTATTTACTCCCCTCAAAATAGAATGATATTCTTCCTCAGGTTTAAGAATATGAGGTAATTCTTTACCTTGTTCCTCTGGTGCATTTTCAGCGTTCTGTGGAGATGATCCACTGTTATTGGTATCCTGGGGAGTATCTTGATTTAGTTTATCCCCTCCATCGTTAGGTGTAGGAACAGCATCTTGGTTTGTTGTGTTCATGAGTAAAAATTTAGTGGTTATGCAACTGATTATTAAGTAATAAAGTTACTATGCCAACTGGAAACAAATCGCAATAACTAAGTATTTTTTTCATTCATTTTTGTGCGAATTAATTATGAAACCATCCGCATTTCCCACCCTTGCAGTAGCGGGATATTCAAAAGAATGAATTCAAGCATTTGCGATTTGGCATAATCTGATAACTTTGTTTTAACCTTTAGTATTCAGTATAAACAAGAACCATTATCACCATAAGCATGGAAAACATTATCAGTATAAAAACATTAAAAAACGCGGAATTGCTGCTGCGCATCACCATGAGCATCACCCTGCTGGTTGCCGGTATCAGTAAATTTTGCAGCCATGGTAATTTTCATAAATATTACCTCAAGCAGTTTACCAACCCCGGCCTGCGCATCAACCTGCCCTCGTCCCTGTTTGATGTTTACTTGAGCCTGATCCCCTTTTTAGAAGTTGGCATAGGCATAGCGCTGATCGCATCCATCAAACGCCGCTTTTTTATCGTGATATGGATCATTTATTTTATTTCCCTGGAAGTAGGCCACTACGTTTTAGAAGAATTTACCTCTGTAGACCTGCTTATCCCCATCATCCTGTTCGGCGTAGCGGCGTATATACTGCCAGGGTATGAGTTTGCTGGTGGGAAGAGTGAAGAAGGGAAGGGTTAGGAGGATGACGTGTGCTTTTATACTGAGCCCACAAGCGGGACGCTTGCGGTAGCAGGGGAATTCGACCTGTAAATTTTAAAAATTTGCTGGTTTACTACGCTTTACTGCAATTTTGGTATAAACACGTTTCATAGGCTTGTTTTGCGCAGCGTTACCAAGTTCATCGGTCACTTTAAAAGCTTTCGTAACTAATTCTGACCATTCCGATGAGTCGTGTAGTATTTCAGTGATCATACCTCCTACCGAGTATGTATCAAGGTTGGTCAATATATGAAATTTGATATAGCCCGGAAGAAGATCGTTGGTATTCTTTCTTTTCATTCGTGCAAAGTGATATTGGGCGGTTGCAACAGCTTCAATAGCGGCAGAACTCAAATCAACCGTATCGCTATCCCCAATATTTTTGCGGGTATTTTTGGAATTAAACGCCCAAACCTTTCCATCAGAGAATGCAACAACAGTTTGCAATACATCAGAAGCATGTATTTCCATTGCCAGTGCAAAAGCAGTTTCTTTATCATTGGGGATGACTATGCTTAAGTCCTCAGGTTTCAGCGCAAATGTTTCATCTCTCATTTCAAGGTATCTCTCGTAACGGTAGTCCGCTATTTCTTCATCTACCTTGTCGGAACGCTTTTTTTGATAGTACAGATATAATAGTCTTCCGAAATGGAAAAATATCAAGGCTCCAAAAAACCAGTAACCTTCTTTCATTTTACAGCTTAGGTTTTACACTCCTAAGCTACAAATTTTTCAATTTTCCTATGGCCAAAAAGTCAGCTGTATCATAAAAACGTTTTTTAAACAGTTACAGTAATTATTGTCCTAAGCCCCTTTTGCCACGGCAAGGGTCGCCTTTGTGGCTATCATGCTAAGCTATACCATTTATGTGTACCACAAGCGGGACGCTTATGAGAGCGGGGAGGAGAACAATGTTTTTAAAAATATATTTAAAATACTCATCTGAGCTATCCTTTCATAAAATCAATGATACGTGCTGCCTGTTCTACCACCACATGCCCCATACCCGGTATGATGGCAGATTGCAATAACGGTATATTCAACTCCAGGCGTTTATTGATAGCGATAACAGATCTGACCACATCTTCAGTTCCACCGATGGAATAAACTGGCATGGTTAATTGCTGTAATTCAGCGTCGGTAAACAGGTATTCCTTTTCAATGCGCGCTTTGAAATGCTCAGCTATCAAGCCCATCAATTGTTTGATCTCTGGCTGAATGACCTGCGTGCCTGCTACCAGTTTATTGATGCGATCTTTCATGCCCAATAAAGAGTAAATGATCGCTTTTAAAATAAAGCCGGGCTTAGTTTTGACGATGCCGCCGGTGGCCAGTAGGGCAATTTTATTTACCCTACGGGGATGTAAAGTAGCAAAACGCAGCGCTGTCCAGCCACCCTGAGAGCTCCCGAGTAGATTTACCTTTTCCAGCTTTAGGTAAATCAAAACATCTTCCAGCCATTCTGCATAACCTGGCCCGTTCCAGGCCAATCTATTAGGTGCACTTTTGCCTGCTTCGCCCGGGATATCCAAAATATAAACCCGGAAAGCGCTGGCATAGGCCTGTATGTCGTGTTTAAAGAATAAGGCATTTGCCGCCGCCCCATGCAGCATAATTAATGGGGGCAAATCAGGACCTCCGCAAACAATAGCAAAGGTATCGCCATGCCTGGTTGGTATCGTTAATTCTTCGTGGTCAACAGGCCAATTGGTCAGTACCTGATCATAACAGACCAATAATTTATTTTTCCCTTCCCCGGTTTTAAATATCAAATTTTTCATGCCTCAAAATTACTTTTGAGGTGCAGGCCATGATTGTAAATAATGGACATCTATTAATAATTCTTATTACATTTATCGGCACTGACAATGCAATCCCAACTATATGATATTGCCGGGGAGTTACAACCTTACTTGCAAAGAATCGGTTATACCGACCTTAGCGGCTACCAGGGATTGCATCCATTTATCCGGTTTTTACCAGACACCTGCGTTGAACTGTTTATCAAACTGGGAAAAAATCCGGTTGCTATTATTAAGCAAAATCAGGAGTATCTTATTTCGGATAGTTTTGTGACTTACCGTATGAATGAGGTGCTCGATCTCCAGTTTCTGCCCGAGGCAGCATGTATCACTATCCAGTTCAAACCAGGTGCGGCACATCACTTTTTTAAGGCACCATTGGAGCAGTTTGCAAATCATATAAGCCAGTTTCAGGCGCTTTGGCCCAATGTGCAAAACGATTTGTTTGATCAATTGGATGTTTTACCATTTATTGATCAGAAAGTAAACTTTATTCAAGAGTTTTTGACCATTGAGCTTAGACGGCATTTTAAAGATAACGAGGATTTCCAGACGGCGCATGCGCAAATCATCAACCAGCGCGGAAATGTTCAAATCAAGTCGCTTGCGGCTGATGTTAAGATCAGTCAGCGTCAATTGGCCCGTAATTTTCATTATTTTACAGGTTTGTCTCCCAAAGCCTACGCAAAGGTATCCAGGTTTATAGCGTGTTTAGCCGAGTTAAAGAGCTCTCCCGGCAAAAGCCTCACCGATATCACTTATGAAGCCGGTTTTTATGATCAGGCGCATTTTATCAATGATTGTAAAAACTATACAGGCTACACCCCTGGCGAATTGCTGGGTGCCAAATATGTCATTTATTAAGAATCATATATTACCGGTAGTATCCTGCTTAGCCACGCTATCCTGAGTCAGGAAGTTTGAATGATGATGCTTTTGCTGCCGCAAGCGGGACGCTTGCGGCAGCGGGGGAATCAAGATATATTGTCCTAATCACCCCCTGGATTTGTCCATATTGCACAGTAGTTTGAACTGCGCCATTCCATATTTTTGTAAAAGAAATTAAACATAATTTTTAATCATAAAGCAACAATAACTTATGGCAGATATTTTGCATAGAATTGGAATCAAATCGTCAAGTATTGATGAGGTTTATAATGCGTTAACTAGTAGAAATGGCCTTGCAGGCTGGTGGACAACTAATACCCAGGGTGATGGCAAACAAGTGGGCAATATTCTCGAATTTCGTTTTGGGGATGGGGGTTTCGATATGAAAGTTATTGATATTATTGCGCCCACCAATGTGCTTTGGGAAGTTATCTCAGGGCACGAAGAGTGGGTTGGTACCACAATCAGTTTTGAATTGAAACATGATAATGATTATGTTATAGTACTTTTCAAACATCAGAATTGGAAAAAGCCAGTAGAGTTTATGCACCATTGCAGCACCAAATGGGCCATATTTCTGATGAGTCTGAAATCGCTTGTGGAAACCGGTAAAGGTGCTCCCGCACCGATTGATGTCAAGATTGATAATTGGAATTAGCACGTGTGGATAACATCGTTAGAACCATCCTGATATAAGCAGTCGCACGGATTTTACTCGGATATTTAACAGGTTGATTCTGAATTAAATTATCCTATATCTTTACCTGAAATTTTATCATGAAGCAGGTAGTTATTATCGTTCCCAGTGGCAACATTGATATTAGCAGTATAACAGGTTCATTCCATGTTCTGAACTGGGCAAATGAGTACTGGCAAAAAATGGGTCACCGGCCAATGATTGAACTACGTTTGGCGGGCGTTGAGCCGGAATTGAAACTGGATATGGCTTTCTTTTCGATTCATCCTTTAAATGTGAACGAAATAGGAAAAACGGATCTGCTGATTGTTCCTTCGATTAACCAGGATTGGGATGCTGTTATCAAAAAAAATAAAACACTCGTCACCTGGATCAAAGAGCAATATGAAGGCGGTGCTGAAATTGCAAGTATTTGCACGGGTGCATTTTTATTGGCTGAAGCCGGGTTACTGGATGGGAAGAGCTGTTCTACACATTGGGATGCGGCAGACAAGCTAAAGCAGCTGTTTCCAACTATTCGCGTTCATACCGACATACTTACTGTGGCAGAAAAGGGCATATACACCAATGGTGGCGGATACTCATTTTTAAATCTGGCTTTGTTCCTGGTGGAAAAATATTTTGGCAGAGAGGTCGCTATTTTGGGTTCCAAAATGTTTCAGATTGACATGGATAGAACATCACAATCACCTTTTGCTATTTTTAAGATGCAAAAGAATCATGGTGATGAAATGGTTTACCAGGCGCAAACTTACATGGAAGAGAATTTGAGAGAAAGAATTTCTTTTGAAGAGCTGGCTTCAAAACTTGCAACCAGCCGGCGAAATTTTGACAGACGTTTTGTTAAAGCTACCGGTAATACACCTATAGAATATTTGCAGCGCGTAAAAGTGGAAGTGGCGAAAAGTGCTTTAGAAAAAGAGAGAAAAACTATTTTTGAGGTAATGAGTGAAGTAGGTTATACAAATGATAAAGCTTTTAGAGCAGTTTTTAAAAGAATAGCAGGCATATCTCCTTTGGAGTACAAAACGAGGTATAACAAGAATATTCCGGACCACCATTTCGACTTCTTGCTGCCATAGGTGCCTCGCTTACCTCATTTCCACATCCCACAAAAGTTTCGTATCTTTATACAAACACCAGCCCGGTTACCCTGCAAAAAGGATAACCGGGCTGTTTAGTTAAGAGCAAAATAGGACAAAAAACCGGCCGTTTGGTATGCAGTTATTTGACATTCAGTTTTTTAATACTTTTTAAAGTTTTCAAAACGCATCAAAAATTTGTTAAAAAGTGTTAAAATGGCGTTAAAATTTAGTTAAAATGGCCAAAAAGCAAACGTTTTTACCCCTGTTTTGACTAAAAAAGTGTTAAAATCCGGGGTTTAAAAAGTCCCCCGGCACCAATTTTAACGATTTTGATTTATTGACTTTTGTCAAACTCAACACCGCCCCGCCACCGGATATTTGCGACAAGTGATAGATTGAAATTCAATGAAAAATATAGTACTTGTTTTATGCCTGCTGGTAGGCGCCCAAATAGCCCTTGCGCAAACCGTCAAAGTTGGCACTACCACCCGTGATTTTGCCGATAACAGCCGGAGCAATTGGCTGGGTACGGGTCCGCGGCCGTTGCGTACGGTGATTTGGTACCCGGCGGGTAGTGGGGGTGTAGCGGAGCAAATTGATGATCCACAGCAGTTTGCATCGCCAGTAGGCGTATACCGTAATGCAGCCATAGCGGATAAGCGTAAGTGTCCGCTCATCATGATCTCGCATGGTGCGCAGGGCAACCCGGTGCAGATGCGCTGGTTGGGCTATTACCTGGCTGCCAGGGGTTTTATAGCGGTCGTGGTGGCCCATAACGGTAGCAACCAGGAAGAACGCCGTACAACAGAAAACAACCGCACACTGTCTGACTTTTGCATGTGGGAGCGTCCCCGGGATATCTCGGTAGTGCTGGATAAGATCCTTGTAGACAGTGAGTTCAAAACACGGATAGATACCAGTAGAATAGCTGTAGCCGGCTTTTCGCTTGGCGGGGCCACGGCCATCTGGCTGGCAGGGCCAATATTCAATATGGACAGCCTGGTAAAAAGCGAACCCCAACCGCCTGCCCAGATCCGTGCAGCCATTGATAGGCTCATCGCCTTGTCTAAAACCGATCCGGTGATAATCCAATCGGCTAAACGTCAGGGAAATTCGTTCCGTGACCGGCGTATCAAAGCTGTTTTCGCGCTGGGGCCGGCGATCGGGCATGCGTTTAGCCGGGAGAGTCTGCAAAGTATAACCGTGCCTGTACAAATTGTAGTTGGGGATGCCGACCTGATAGCTCCCAAAGAGTTGAATGCGGAGTATTATACAGAAAATATTCCCACAGCCAAAAAACTCATCGTTTTGCCCGGCGAGCGTGGGCATTACACCAAACCACAGCTGGCCCATGAACGCCCGGCCGAATTACAGGAGGTTAGCGAGATAGCCTATCAATTTTTTATGAGCACTTTAAAGCTAAATTGAGGGTGTGCCTGGTTTTTCTGAATTGCGGGTTATTCCTTAACTTCGTGCTATGAATTTTTCGTCCAAATTGCTGGAGAATGCCGTAGCGGAGTTTGCCAAACTGCCGGGAGTAGGACAAAAAACCGCCCTGCGCCTGGTGCTGCATTTGTTGAATCAGGATAAGCAAGAGGTAGAGCAGTTTAGCAAGGCTATCAGTAAATTACGCAACGAGATACAGTTTTGCAGTGTGTGCCATAATATTTCCGATCAATCGGTATGTGAGATCTGCTCATCACACAAGCGCGACCATAGCCTGATATGCGTGGTAGAAGATACCCGCGATGTGATGGCTATTGAAAACACCAACCAGTACAATGGCGTATACCATGTGCTGGGCGGTTTGATATCGCCTATGGACGGCATCGGGCCATCTGATCTGCAAGTGGATACTTTAGTGGAACGGTTGAAGGCAAATGAGACCAAAGAGATCATTTTTGCCCTTAGTGCAACCATGGAAGGCGACACAACTTTGTTCTATCTTCATAAAAGAGTAAAAAGTTTCAATATTACTATCTCGACCATTGCCCGTGGCATAGCTTTTGGAGGTGAGTTGGAGTACGTTGATGAGATTACCTTAGGGCGATCCATTGCTACACGTGTTCCGTATGAAAACTCACTGACAAAGTAAAAAATGAAACTATCGGTTATCATTGTTAATTATAATACCTGCAACATGCTTCGCCTGGCGCTTAACTCTGTTGTTAGAGCTGCTCAAGATGTTACGAATGAGGTTTTTGTGGTTGACAATGGTTCGACAGACCGGTCGTTAGCTATGATTCAGGAAGAGTTTCCGGTGGTAAGGGTTATTGCGAATGCCAAAAATGAGGGTATAGCCAGAGCTTATAATCATGCCTTGAAACTGGTTTCGGGAGAGTATGTTTTAATGGTCAATGCGGATACTATTGCAGGCAAAAAGACCATTGAGAAAGCCTTGGAATTTATGGATATGCATGCCGATTCAGGCGGACTTGGCGTACGCATGATTACGCCCGAAGGCCGTTTCCTGAAAGAGTCAAAACATGGTTTTACCAGGCCCTGGGGCATATTTTTTAAAGTGACCGGGCTGGCCAAATATTTTTCAAAATCGCGCCTTACTGATGTACAGCGTAAAGATTGGGTAGAAGAGTTTCAAACCTCCGAAACTGATGTGCTGAATGGTGCTTTTATGCTGTACCGCAAAGAAGCCCTTGACCTGGTTGGCTTACTTGATGAGCGTTTCCATCTGTACGGATATGATATCGATCTGTCATACAGGATAAGGCTTACCGGGTTTAAAAATTACTATTTTCCAAAAACATATATCATCAACTTTAATACAAGGGCTAATGCAAAATTAAGCTTTGCTTACATCAGGGAATTTTATGGTGCTATGATTATATTCGCCACAAAATACTTGTTTAAGGTGCCCGAAATAAAAGTGGAGGGCTTACCGCGGCTTTACCCTCCATCATATGAAGTTGAATAATAAAATCGTTATCATCACCGGCGCCTCATCGGGCATTGGTAAATCATTGGCTATTGAATGTGCTAAACGCGGTGCAAATATAGTATTGGCGGCCCGTCAATACGTTACCCTTTGCGAAATAGCACAGGATCTGGAAAAACAATATAACATTAGAGCCCTTGCCGTGCAATGTGATGTAGCTATCGAGCAAGATTGCGAGCACCTAGTAGGGCAAACAGTAACCACTTTTGGTAAAATTGATGTGCTGATCAACAACGCGGGTATCTCCATGCGGGCGTTGTTCCAGGATGCCGACGTTGAGGTATTAAAGACTGTAATGGACGTTAATTTCTGGGGGACAGTGTACTGCACCAAATACGCCTTGCCTGAGATTTTGAAAACCCAAGGCAGTGTGGTTGGGGTATCGTCCATAGCAGGTTATAAGGGTTTGCCTGGCCGCACGGGCTATTCGGCTTCTAAATTCGCTATGAATGGCTTCCTGGACTCCATCAGGGTAGAAAATTTAAAAACTGGCGTACATGTGTTAACCGCTTGTCCGGGCTTTACTACATCAAACATCCGTAACACCGCCCTTGCGAAAGATGGCAGTCAGCAGGGCGAAAGCTCTATGGACGAAAATAAAATGATGCCCAGCGAAGAAGTAGCCCGGATCATAGCCGATGGTATCGAAAACCGCTCACGCACGCTCATCATGACAGGGCAGGGGAAACTTACCGTATTGCTCAGTAAGTTTGTACCATCATTTTTAGATAAAATGGCGTATAAAGTATTTTCGAAGGAGAAAAATCCGTTGCTGAGATAGATTATTGGTTCATTAGCTCATTTGTTCATTGGTCTGGATTTACTCATTTATATCAATGAACTAATAAACAAATGAACTAATGAACCACCTTCTCAAAATCATTGATCTTATCCAAATGCAATACAACCCGCCCATCCTCATCACGGTCAAAGGTTGGTCTGAATTTGGCATCCCATACCATATCTTTATAGGTATAGGTAGTACGGGAGTGAACGGTTTGTGAAAAGGTATCATCAAATATTCTTAGTAGTACCGAAAAAACTACCTGGGCTTTCTCAAAATCTTCCCGTGAAAAATCCTTCAGTGGGCTATCCTCATCAATAGGATGTACTACCGTCCAGTTAATAGATAATATGCTTACTGCTTTACGTTCCAGTATCAGGGGATAAAATTTGCGCTCTGTTTTGCCATTTACTTCTTCATTATAGGAGAAATTTACTTCTATATGGAGATCGATCAGTACGTTATGCCTGGAGTTGGCCAGCCTGAACATAAGGCCGGTTTTATCGCCCTTATAGGGCGCCACAAGTATATTTTCGCTGTATTTGATCTTGGCGGTAGGTTTTGAAAAACGCCCATAAAGTAAGCCTGTAGCCAAAGCGAATGCCAGTAAACCCATCATGGATTCAAGAGCAGCTACACAATTGGCTGCCATCCCTTGCGGACTAATATGTCCGTAACCAACAGTTGATATGGTTTGTGCCGAAAAAAAGAAGGCATCCATAAAATGATCAAAAAAAGTGCTGCCGCTTTTGCCGTCAAGACTATCGGTTCCGAGGGCAACATATATGCTGGCAAAGGTGAGGTTGGCTACCATGTAACCGCTTAAAACAACCAGCCAGAATTTTGTCCAGCTCATGTTGATGAGGGTTTGATAGCTGTTGAGCCGGTTAAAAAAGGGGAGGCCGGTTCGTTTTACATTGATGGATCCATCTTTATTAATTACCGGCTGACTTTTTATAACTGGCTGTGTGCCAAAGCCAAGATCATCTTCCGGGTTTACTTTTCGATTATTGTGGTTCATTTTTGAGTGTAAGCTTTTCGGCTTTTGCGTAAATTTATCATTCTGTTTGCTTTTAGTAAAAACAATTTCCATATTTGTGGCACAAATGAAAATGATAGTATTAAACAATAACTGGTGGTGGCTTAACGATTAATCGTAAGGCAATTCCGTTTTTTGTTTTTTAACATAATATTCAGAAGGGTTGCCATAAGGTAACCCTTTTTTGTTGCCCTCATTTTTGAGGGATGAATAGAAAAAATTAATCATAAAAATCCCTGTAGGGGATAGGGCTTATGAAACAGATATTAAATCATCTTTTTGAACACAAAACCTTTACCAGGGAAGCATCAAAGAATATTTTGATGAGCATTGCCCAGGGGCAATACAATAACTCGCAAATGGCCGCATTTATGACGGCGTATTGCATGCGCAGCATTACCGTTGAGGAGTTGGAAGGCTTCCGTGATGCGATGCTGGAACTTTGTTTGCCTATCGATCTGGAAACCGGTCAGCTGATAGATCTTTGCGGTACCGGAGGCGATGGTAAGGATACGTTCAATATATCAACCCTGGCATCATTTGTAGTAGCTGGTGCAGGGTATAAAGTGGCCAAACATGGTAATTATGGTGTATCATCGGGCTGCGGCTCATCCAACGTAATCGAGTACCTGGGTTATCAATTTACCAATGATGCCGATAAGCTGAAAACTAGCATTGATAAAGCTAATATTTGTTTTTTACATGCGCCGCTGTTTCACCCGGCTATGAAAACAGTAGCCCCTATACGCAGGGAATTGGGCGTAAAAACGTTTTTCAATATGTTGGGGCCGCTGGTTAACCCGGCCAAGCCCGATAACCAGTTGGTTGGCGTATTCAACCTGGAACTGGCCCGGGTTTATGCCTATCTGTATCAAAAATCTACAACCCAATATACGATAGTGAACGCGCTGGAAGGCTATGATGAGGTATCACTTACCTGTGATTTCAAGACCTTTTCGGCCGAAGGCGAAAAGATCAATACGGTTGAAAGCCTGGGTTTTGAAAAGTTAGATCCTAAAGAGATAACCGGTGGCGACACGGTGGCTGCTTCGGCAAAAATATTTACTGATGTGCTTAGCGGTCAGGGTACATTTGCTCAAAATAACGTGGTGCTATCAAACGCTGCGCTGGCCATTAAAACCATCGGCCCTGAAAAAAGCTTTGCCGATTGTTATTATGAAGCGGAAGAGGCCCTGGTTGGTGGCAAGGCTCTGAACAGTTTTAACGCTTTATTACAGAATTAACGATGAAGATTAAAGTTTGTGGACTGAAGTATCCTGATAACATTGAAGCAGTAGCCGCTTTAAAGCCAGACTATATGGGTTTTATTTGCTACGATCGTACGCCACGTTATATTGATACTTTATCTGCCGATGCGCTGGCAACAATCCCTGCATTCATCCACAAAACAGGGGTTTTTGTAAACGAAACCGCCGAAGTTATTAGCCAACTGATTGATCAATATGGATTTGACACCATACAACTGCACGGTGATGAAAATGCGGAGTTTGCAGCAGCTTTTAAAGGTAGGGTAACTGTTATAAAAGCCTTTGGCGTTGATAACGACTTTGATTTTGACAAACTGAATGCTTATGCCAGTTATGTAGATTATTTCCTGTTCGACACCAAAACCTCCATCTATGGCGGATCAGGTAAGACCTTTAATTGGCGTATCCTGGATAAATATACCCTGAATATCCCTTTCTTTTTATCGGGTGGGATAAGCCTTGATAATATAGGGGAATTGAAAAATATAACACATCCGCAATTTTACGCGGTTGATTTGAACAGCCAGTTTGAAGACGAGCCTGGCTTGAAAAATATCCCGAAGTTGGAAAAAGCATTTGATATCATCAAAAACAGAACATTACAAATGAAATACGGAGTTAACGAACATGGCTACTATGGTGATTTTGGAGGTGCATACATTCCCGAAATGCTGTATCCGAATGTTGAAGAACTAAGACAGCAATACCTCAACATCATTAATGATCCGGATTTTAAAGCGGAATTTAATGATCTGCTGAAAAATTATGTGGGCAGGCCCTCACCGTTGTACCATGCTAAACGGTATTCGGAAAAATATGGCGCTAACATATTTTTTAAACGAGAGGACCTGAACCATACCGGTTCGCATAAGATCAATAACGCCATAGGGCAAATACTACTGGCCAAACGCCTGGGGAAAAAACGTATTATAGCCGAAACCGGCGCGGGCCAGCATGGTGTGGCAACCGCTACCGTTTGCGCCCTCATGGGTATTGAATGTGTGGTGTATATGGGTGAAATTGATATGGCCCGCCAGGCTCCCAACGTATCCCGTATGAAAATGCTGGGCGCTACCGTAAGGCCCGCATCATCGGGTAGCAAAACACTCAAAGATGCCACCAACGAGGCCCTGCGCGACTGGATAGCCAACCCCGTTGATACTCATTATATCATTGGTTCGGTAGTTGGTCCCTATCCATATCCCGATATGGTAGCCCGTTTTCAATCGATCATATCCGAAGAAACTAAAAAACAGCTGGTAGAACATACCGGTAAGGAATTACCCGAATACGTACTGGCCTGCGTCGGTGGCGGCAGTAATGCTATGGGTATGTTCTATCACTTTTTAGATGATGAGCAGGTTAAACTGGTAGCTGTGGAAGCTGCTGGTAAAGGTGTTGATAGCGGCCATTCGGCGGCTACTACTTTCCTGGGTAATGAAGGCGTGCTGCATGGCAGCCGTACCATATTGATGCAAACCCCCGACGGACAGGTGGTTGAACCATACTCCATTTCGGCAGGACTGGATTATCCGGGAATTGGCCCGCAGCACGCGCATCTGTATAAGATTAACCGTGCTCAATATGTGAGCGTTACCGATGACGAGGCTATGAAAGCCGGTTTGCTTTGCTCACAAATGGAGGGCATTATCCCGGCCATCGAGTCGTCACACGCCCTGGCACAGCTGGAAAAAATGAAGTTTAACCCAACAGACAATGTTGTGATCTGCCTTTCGGGTCGTGGCGATAAGGATCTCGATACATTTATTAAATATTTCGGTTATTAATTAGTTCATGGTTAATACCATGAACAGTGAACCATTAACTATAAGCTATACAATGAACCGATTAAACCAACTTTTTGCAGCTAAGAAAGAAAATCTGTTATCAATATATTATACCGCGGGTTACCCCGCTTTGAACACTACGGTTGATATTGCCGAAGCCTTGGAAAAGGCCGGGGCCGATTTCCTGGAAGTAGGTTTTCCGTACTCCGATCCGGTAGCTGACGGGCCGACTATTCAGCATAGTTCAGAGCAGGCGCTGATCAACGGTATGACACTCGATCATCTGTTTGAAGAGTTAACTGAGCTGCGTAAAAGGGTTACCATACCTATACTGCTCATGGGTTACTTTAACCCGATAGTACAATATGGCATCGAGCGTTTTTGCAAAAAAGCAGCCGAATTGGGGGTAGATGGCGTTATTGTACCCGATTTGCCCATGTACGAATACGAAGCTCTGTATTCGGCACATTTTATCAATAATAACCTGAGCAATATATTCCTGGTTACACCCCAAACATCACCAGATAGAATCCGGAAAATTGATGAGTTGAGTAATAGCTTTATTTACCTGCTGTCGTCATCGTCTATAACTGGTGGTAGCCTGCAGCTTACCAATAGCATTGAGGATTATTACAAGCGCATTAAGGCCGTGGAACTTAAAAATCCAACTATTATTGGTTTTGGTATATCAGACAATGCAACCTTCAAAAAAGCCTGCGAATACGCCAATGGCGCCATTGTAGGCAGTAAGTTTGTAAAGCTACTGGCCGAAGATGACTATATGAAAAAGATACCAGCATTTATACAGAATATAAGACCATAGAGTGATCAAGGATTTTTGGATAAAATAGTAAGGATTTTCTTTTCATGCTTTTATCCTTGATCTAAGAATCCTTGTTCCCCAAAAACTACAAATATAATTCCAGATCCCCTTTACCTTCACGGATGATCTCGAAATCGCCTTCGGTACAGTCAACTACGGTTGATGCGATGTTATCCCCGTAACCGCCATCGATCACGATATCAACAAGGTCCTCATATTTTTCATGAATCAGTTCCGGGTCGGTGGAGTATTCTATAATATCGTCATCATCCCTGATAGAGGTAGAGAGAATAGGGTTACCCAAAACCCTCACAATTTCGCGTGCAATCTCATTATCTGGCACCCTGATACCCACCGTTTTTTTGTTGGAACTCAATAGCTTGGGCACCATGTGGCTGGCATTGAATATAAAAGTAAATGGCCCGGGCAAAGCTTTTTTCAGCACCCTGAAGGTGGTATTATCAATAGGTTTGATATAATCTGATATATGGCTCAAATCATAGCATATAAACGAGAAATTAGCCTTTTCGGGTTTGATGTTCCTGATTTTGCAAATAGCCTCAATGGCTTTGTGATTGGTGATATCACAACCCAAACCGTAAACTGTATCTGTTGGGTAAATAATGAGGCCGCCCTTGCGTAATACTTCAGCCACCTGTTCAATGGCTTTAGGGTTTGGATTTTCGGGATATATTTTAATAAGCATGATATACAGACAAATATACCTATAAGTTAGTTTTAATGCGCATGGAAAAGCGCCTGTTACCCAGAGCCTATTGAAGGATTGTACGTAGAGACTTTTTTCAACGATATAAACAAATAAAAAAAGTCACTTGCCAAAGGCAAGTGACTTTCTCATCATCATCATTAGTATATTTTAATCTGCCAGCGTGTTTCAATAAACCGGGTTGCCGCCTGGGCAACAACACCGGCTTTTAAATGTTAAAACACAGCAACAGCATTAAAACAATTAAGCCTGTTTGGTTAACTGTAAGTTGATCAGTAATTTAATGTCTTCACCAACCACAACCGAACCTGCTTCGGTTACGCCATCCCAGGTTAAACCAAATTCTTTACGGTTTATTTTACCGGTGATTTCGAAACCAGCTTTGGTGTTGCCATAAAAATCGGCAGCTGAGCCACCAAATTCAGCGCTAAGTGTTACTGGCTTGGTTACGTTTTTTATGGTCAAATCCCCTTTTAATTCGTACTCATCATCGTCGGTTTTAGTTAATGAGGTTGATTTGAAGCTGATTTTTGGATATTTTTCAGCGTCAAAAAATTCGCCGCCTTTTAAGTGCTCGTCACGTTGAGTTTGGTTGGTATCAATACTGTCAATGTCAAGCGTAAAATCCACTTCGGCATTGTCAAAATCATCTCCTTCGGTAATTACTTCACCACCAAAGCTTTTGAAAAAACCGCTTACGGTTGATATAACTAAGTGTTTTACTTTAAATTGTACTTCTGAATGCATAGGGTCGATAACCCATTTTGTTGCTGTTTCTGTTGCCATGATTTTTTTTATTTGTTTTGTTGAGTCAAAGATAATAATAAAATACATGTTTAAACATGTATTTTTATTTCATTACAATTCACCGACAATCAAGTACAAGTTTAACCATACAATTGCGCTAATGTTTAACTTTAACAGTTATTTTTATATTAAATAATCTATCTATGAAGAAGCTTTTCATTACCTCGTTCATTATCATATTCGCCGCGCTCATCGGGTGGACAATCCTTTGGAAACCCGCAGCATGGTCATTTGTAATCATGGTACCTATATATGCTATAGGCTTTTATGACCTGGCCCAAAAAAAGCACAGCATCGTACGCAACTACCCGGTGTTTGGTCACCTGCGTTTCCTGATGGAAGATCTGCGCCCTAAAATATATCAATACTTTATTGAGAGCGATACCAATGGCACACCCTTTAACCGTCAAAACCGCAGCGTGATATACCAGCGCGCCAAAAAGGTTGATGATACCCGTCCCTTTGGTACCGAACTGGATGTGTATGAAGATGGCTACGAGTGGCTTAATCACAGTATAGCGGCGATTGATCATCACAAGCTTGATCTGTCGCCAAGGGTAAAGGTAGGTGGGCCCGATTGTAAGCAGCCTTATATGGCCAGTGTTTATAATATATCGGCCATGAGTTTTGGTTCGTTGAGCGAGAACGCAATCCTGGCCCTGAACGGTGGCGCCAAGTTGGGCAACTTTGCCCATAATACAGGCGAGGGTGGTTTGAGCGATTATCACCTTAAACCCGGCGGTGATATTATCTGGCAAATTGGTACCGGCTATTTCAGCTGTCGCCATCCGGATGGTACTATTGATTATGATGCCTTTGCCCAGCGCGCTGTGTTGCCGCAGGTAAAAATGATCGAGATCAAACTGTCGCAGGGAGCCAAACCCGGTCATGGCGGGATACTGCCTGCAGCTAAAGTTACCCCCGAAATTGCCAGGATTAGGCTGGTGGAAATGGGGCAGGATGTAGTATCGCCGCCTTACCATACTGCTTTTAATGACCCTATTGGCTTAACCCAGTTTGTCAAAAAACTACGTGAGCTATCGGGTGGTAAACCTATCGGCTTTAAATTGTGCGTGGGGCATAAGAGTGAGTTCCTGGCGATATGTAAAGCCATGGTGAAAACAGGCATCTATCCCGATTTTATTACCGTGGATGGGGGCGAAGGCGGCACAGGCGCCGCTCCGCTGGAATTCTCTAACTCCGTTGGTATGCCCCTGCGCGAGGCCCTGGCCTTTATTTACGATGCGCTGACCGGTTTCGACATAAAAAAATATATCAAGATCATTGCTTCAGGTAAGGTGGCTACCGGGTTCGATCTGGTGAAGAATTTTGCCCTTGGTGCCGATATGTGTAACAGTGCCCGCGGAATGATGTTTGCCCTGGGCTGCATACAAGCGCTGGAATGTAATATGAACACTTGCCCAACCGGTGTAGCCACGCAGGATAAAAGCCTGATGCGCGGTTTGGTGGTTGACGATAAAAAGGTGCGTGTGGCCAATTTTCATAACCAAACGGTTAGTAGTGCAATACAAATGATAGGTGCGGCAGGCCTGGTAAAACCTTGCGACCTGCACCGCATGTTCATTTATCGCCGCATCAACCATAGCCAAATACAAACGTACGGTGAATTGTTCCCTTACATCCCTAAAGGCAGCCTGCTCAATACACCTTATCCATCAAGCTTTGAACTGGATATGGCTATCAGCAACGAGGATAGCTTTGTGCCCGATTATAGTAATGTAACCAATATTGATTATAGCAATGTGAACTCGTATATGAATTAAACCGCTGATTTGGTGAGGGGGATTACGTTGATTGCGCTGATAAATTTTGTTGATTTGTCATCCTGAGAAACGAAGGGGCTATTCTAAACTATGCAAAGTTCAATAATAGATTTTTCACTACGTTCAAGAAACAGTTCCTCGTTCCTCAGGATGACAGCCTTTTGATATAAATATAAAATTCACGCAGTCGCTCGGCTCCAGCCGAGCGACTGCGGAGAATAATTAATCAGCTATTATAGCATCACACCCTTCATGATCATCACGGCGATGGTAAAGTAAATGATGAGGCCGGTAACGTCAACCAGGGTGGCTACAAATGGGGCAGAGGATGTGGCAGGGTCAGCGCCCAATCTTTTCAGAACCAACGGCAGCATGGAGCCGGCCAGTGATCCCCACAGTACCACACCAACCAGTGCGCAGCCTACAGTTAGGCCTACCAATATCCAATGCGGACCGTAAATGGGCGAAAACATCGTCCAGATGTAAATACGCATAAAGCCTATAATGCCCAGTGTAGCGCCCAGCATAAGGCCCGAAACCAGTTCCCGGCGCATTACGCGCCACCAATCGGCAACGGTAACTTCGCCCAGAGCCATGGCTTGTATAATTAAGGTAGATGCCTGCGAACCGCTGTTACCACCGCTTGATATAATGAGCGGGATAAACAGGGCCAGTACAACAGCTTTTTCAATTGATTTTTCAAAAAATCCCATGGCGGTTGCAGTCAGCATTTCGCCCAGGAATAAAATTATCAGCCAGCCAACCCGCTTTTTTACCAGCAGGAACAGGTTAATGTCCAGGTAAGGTTCATCTAATGCTTCGGTACCACCAATTTTCTGGATATCCTCGGTATACTCTTCGTTGGCTATCCACAAAATATCGTCGACAGTTACAATACCCAATAATATATTTTCATTGTCAACCACAGGCAGCGCCACGCGGTTGTTCATCCTGAATATATTGATGGCTTCTTCCTGCGGATCACTGGCGCTGAGGGATATCAGGCGCCCGTCCATCAGGTCGCTTACCTTGGTTTCGGGTTTAACCAATAATATTTCCCGTATCCTGATGTCGTCGAGCAGTACCCCGTTTTCATCTATCACATAAATCACATCAATAGTTTCGGAGTTTTTACCGTAACGGCGTATGTGTGATAGTACCCGGGTAACGTCCCAGTTTTTCTTAACGGCAATATAATCGGGGGTCATCAAACGCCCAACGCTTTCTTCTTCGTAACCTAATAAGGATAAAGCTTCTTTGCGGTCATCAGGCGAGAGGTGCAGGATGAGTGTTTTAACGGCATCGCCATGCAATTCGCTAAAAAGGGCGGTACGGTCATCAGGAGGCAGGGCATTGATCAGATCAGCAACTTTTTGTCCGGATAGTTTTTTGATGATACGCTCCTGCGTAGGTGAGTCCAATATCCGGAAAACGTTAACTGCGCGGTTAAGCGAAAGGGTTTCAATAAACCTGGGTCCATGCTCGGGTAGTTCACCTATGAGTTCCTCGACGTCCGATATATTTAGGTTGTTCAAATATTCCTTCAATTGTTTATTGTTTTCCTGCTCCAGCAACAATTCTATTTGTTCAACCATTTCGTTCATAAGTGTCCCCCTGTTGTTTACATGTTATTATTAATCTGTTTCGCCTTATTTTGACGTTGGCAAAAGTCGTTTATTTTTTCAAATTATAGGCAAATTTTTGTGTTATCTTTGCGCGAATTTTATCGGTAGATAATAGTCGATGGTCGATAGTCCATTGACCATGGTCTATCGACCATCGACAAAAGAATTAATATCTAAAAAATGGGTTTACAATGTGGAATAGTGGGTTTACCAAATGTGGGTAAATCAACACTTTTTAATTGCTTATCAAACGCCAAAGCGCAGGCGGCTAACTTTCCGTTCTGTACTATTGAGCCAAACGTAGGCGTAATTACGGTACCGGATGAGCGTTTAACAAAACTCGTTGATATAGTACAACCCAAAAGTATTGTACCCAATGTTATTGAAATTGTTGATATAGCCGGTTTAGTAAAAGGCGCTAGCAAAGGCGAAGGTTTAGGAAACCAGTTTTTGGGTAATATACGTGCCACCAATGCTATTATACATGTACTGCGTTGCTTTGATAACGATAATGTGATACATGTCGACGGCTCTGTTGATCCGATACGCGACAAAGAGATCATTGATACCGAATTACAACTGAAGGATCTGGAATCGATAGAGAAAAAGATCCAGAAAGTGGAGAAAATGGCTAAAACCGGCGGCGACAAAGAAGCCAAAAAAACCTTTGATGTTTTAACCGTTTACAAAGAGCATATGCTGGCGGGTAAATCGGCCCGTACTGCTCCTGTTGCCGAAGAGGATAAAGAATACGTTGCCGATCTGTGGCTACTTACCGCCAAACCGGTGATGTATGTTTGTAATGTTGACGAAGGCTCGGTAAACACAGGCAATGCCTATGTAGAAAAGGTAAAGGCTGCAGTTAAGGAAGAGAATGCCGAGGTATTGGTGATATCGGCACAGATTGAGTCGGAAATTGCGCAACTGGAAACTTTTGAAGAACGCCAGATGTTCCTGGACGATCTGGGGTTGACAGAATCGGGTGTAAATAAACTGATCAAAGCGGCCTATAAATTGCTTGATCTGGCTACTTATTTTACCGCGGGCGTGCAGGAAGTACGTGCCTGGACAATTACCCAGGGCTTTACAGCGCCGCAAGCCGCAGGCGTTATCCATACCGATTTTGAGAAAGGATTTATTCGCGCCGAGGTGATCAAGTATGACGATTTTGTAAAATTCAACGGATCGGAAGCCGCTATAAAAGAAAACGGTAAATTGGGTATTGAGGGCAAAACCTATATTGTACAGGACGGTGATATTATGCACTTCAGATTTAACGTTTAACAGTATATTTGTTAAAAACCTAATTTGAAAATCCTTATGAAAAGATCTTTTTTATTCAAGGCCCTGCTTTGTTTCGGGGCAGTTTTCCTACTACACATGGATAAACCTTTTGCTCAAAATGCCAAACTGATAAGCGAGGTAACACAAGCCACTGAGCAATTACGTAAAGCCATGGTTGATGCCGATACCGTTACGTTGGATAAATTGACATCCGCCGAATTAACCTACGGTCACTCAAGCGGTAAACTGCAAACTAAAAAAGAATTTATAAGTGATATTGCTACCGGAGCATCTGATTTTGTATCTATCGATTTGACCGAGCAGCAAGTAAAAGTAGTAGGTAATACCGCTACTGTGCGCCATATACTTAGCGCAGCCACCAATGATAAAGGAAAAGGCCCTAGTACGGTGAAGCTTGGTATACTGTTGGTATGGATTAAAAATAAAGGACAATGGCAATTGCTTGCCCGTCAGGCAGTAAAAGTGCCTTAAGAAGTCAGAAAGCCCATAGACCATAGTTGATGGCCCATGGAGTCTGAAAATCTGCAAGTAAAAAAGTCCGAAGATTTGGCGAGTGTAACCCTCCAAATTTTCGGACTTTTTCTTTTGATCTTTATGTTTCTATCTTACAGACGTTACTATCCCATGGTCTATCGACCATCGACTATGAACCTATTAAACCTTGATCTTTTTCCACCTGCCGCGTTTAAACAGAATGTAGGCCCCTAAGGTAAGCCCAACTTCGGCAACAGGGATGGAAACAAACACGCCTGTTGGTCCCATTTCAAAATACTTGGCCAGTAAGTAAGCAAATGGTATCTGGAACACCCAAAAGGTAAATAGGTTGATCTTGGTAGGTGTCCAAGTATCGCCGGCACCATTAAAGGCGCTGGTGAAAATCATACCCATACCATAAATAATAAAGCCTCCGCTTAAAATTTGCAGGGAGCGTGAAGCTACTTTTATAACAGCTGCATCGTTAGTGAAAAATGAGGCGAACAAGTGGCCGCAGGTTAAAAATAATATACTTACAACACCCAGAAACACCATAGTATATTTAATGGTTTGAAATACCGATTTTTCAGCCCTGTCAACCTGGCCTGCGCCCAGATTTTGCCCAACCAGGGTTGCGGCGGCGTTGCTTAGCCCCCAGGCAGGTAACAGGAAGAACATCATTAACCGCAGGGACGTTTGATAGCCCGCTGAGCCAGCTTCGCCGCCGGTGGTAGCCACCAGTTCGGCCAGGAATATCCAGCTGCAACTGGCAATTACAAACTGTAAAATACCGGGTGCTGCAATTTTAACAATGGCTTTGATCTGCTGCCAATCAGGTACAAAATGACTCAAACGTATCTTGAGGATATTTTTACCGTTGAATAAATTGTAAACCTGGTAACTAACACCCAATCCGCGACCGATAGTAGTGGCAATAGCAGCGCCGGTTAAACCAAAAGCCGGGATAGGCCCCAGTCCCCTGATAAAAAGAGGGCATAGGAGGCAGTTGGCTACGTTAGCTATCAACAAGCTTCGCATGGCGATAGCAGCATTACCAGCACCCCTGAAAATACCATTGATCAGGAACAGCATCACAATGATGATACTACCACCCATCATAATGTGTACGAAGTTAGTGCCATGATCGGCAGTTTCGGCAGAAGCGCCCATGATCAGCAGAATATCGCGGGCGTGTAACAGCCCGGTAATGCTGATGACCAAATTAACAATAGCGGCAATAATAATGGTTTGTACGCCAGCTTTGGATGCTGCCGCGGGATCTTTTTCACCTATCCTACGGGCAACTACGGCCGTAGCCGCCATGCTTAGGCCGATAGCCAAAGAGTATATGACGGTTAATACCGACTCGGTTAAACCGACGGTTTGAATAGCGAGGCTGCTGTTTTTCAAGTGCCCAACAAAATACAGATCGACCAGGGCAAATACCGACTCCATAGACATCTCCAGCATCATAGGGATGGCTAACAAAATAATAGCCCTTTTAATGCTGATAGAGGTCAGATCAACTTCGGCGCCTTTGAGTGATTGCTTTAAAACAGAAAAAAAAGAAGATACCTTACTTTTAGGTTTGGGTTGAATTGTCTCTAACATAATTATACAGGATTATAAGGAAAAGGGTAATAGATGTTTAACCATTAATATGAAACCTTTTGGTTACAAATATAAGGAAGGCTTTTGGTTAGGCAAGCATTATTAAAAAATTATAATAGCCCTTACGTTAAAAATGGTTAAAACGATACTGGCCGGCTAATAAACAAGTAGATAGATTAACAATAAATGGGGCTAAAAATATAAGCTTTAAAGCTGTAAAGGCGTTTTATTGTACAAAATGTTAAAAACGCTTTAAATGGTTAAGAAAGTAGAAAAAATAGCGAATACGTATCTAAAACCGAGTAAAAATCGTTAAATTAACAACACCAATTTATACCTTATTTGTCTTACTATTATGGATACATTAGTTACTTATATGTTCCAGATCACGGTAGCCTTTATGATCATACAGGTATGTATACCTATTGTGATCATCGTTAGAAGCAGGCACCAAAACAAAGCAAAGTACAGCGGCCTAACGCAGCTCGAGGTAGAAGAAATGGAACATCAGCATTTTCTCCAGGAGGTAGATGCCATTTTAAATATGAATCATATTTCGCATTGCGAAGATTGAGCAACATAAAGAAAACAAAAAGCCTCTTAAAATAAATTTAAGAGGCTTTTTTGTGCTCCCGACGAGATTCGAACTCATATCGATGGTACCGGAAACCATAATTCTATCCATTGAACTACGGAAGCAGTTGCTGCAAAGATATACATTCAATTGTTTTATTCATGATGGATTGTACAAAAAATAGATTCTGCCTTTAGCAAACTGGTAAGGCGTCTTCCCAACTGCCGCTGTTACCTGGTTTTTATAATCCCTGTCCTGTAAAGATCAAGAGCCTGCTTTAAAATATGTTCGATAGTTTGCACGGGCAGATCTTTATCAGCTTCAAAAAGCATGATCTTCATACGTGATCTTTTTTCGATGATCAAAGCGGGGTGATCAAAGCGTTTACCTTCAACAATGCCAATATAGGGTTGATGATACTTTTTGTGCACCCACAGGTAGCAGAACATTTTACCCATGTAGCAGAAAAACGGCATACCGTATTTCCAATCGGCTGATACGTTTTCGTCTTGCTTCAAAATGATGTCTTTAAGCGCCAATAGACAGCTCCGGATGGGTTCGTCCTTTTGTAGGTAAAAATTATCCAGCTGGGTTAAGGTCATTATGCTTTCTTCACCAGTTTTGACGCGATAAAAGCAAACAGGCCTTGTACCAACCCTGAAGCTATACCAATTACAACGCCAATAACAGTGAGGGCAACTTGTGGCGGTAAATGATAGGGGTTACCATTATACATGGCCGCTTCTGGTGCATGACCGGCTGCATAGTTTTTATAGAAAATAGCGTGTGCTGCTATGATCCATACACAATTAACCAGGCTAAGGCAAAAGCCATGGGTAAAATACATTTGCGTGCAGTTTTTGGCGATAATATAAGCGCAGATAATAAAGATAACCGGCCAGATAGCGCCCTCAATATTACTCGGAATAAAAAACGCGGTGGCAATGCCCATGATCAGGCCAAATATGGAGAGCTTGAGTATCAGGTTCCAGTTCATGTAAAGGATTTTAGGTTTGTTGGTATAAATCTATCCAAAACAAACAGAAAAACAAATAAGATTTAGAACTGGGGAATCAGGAATGACATGCCCAGCATTAATGCCGATAGGAATATCATAAACAACACAAATGTCTTAATATGTTTTAAAGTACGGCCTTCTTTCAGTATTACGCCCCGGAATGGTTCGGATATCAAAAGCGTAAGGCATAGCAGCAGCATAAAAGATAATCCCAGGTGAATACCTATAAACGGAACTTTACTATTCTGAAATGAATGAACTAAATTAGGTAACAACAAGAGGTTCCAGATAACTGCAATAGCTATAGCTGCCGGAATTTTCATAGCGAAGCCACCTTTTTCCTGCATCGCGGTAATCGCAGTATCCTCATAAAAAGGTAAGCGTTCTTTATTATCTAAAAAGCCTGTTTGCTGTATTTGTTGCAGAATGGAATTTGTATTGGTGAACGACTTGAAAATAACAGTTGAGTAGTATCCCTTTACTTTGTGTGTAATACGAATACCGCTTGAAAAGATACTCATTCCCGAGGCGGTTATAGAAATTACATCCTCTGGCCTGAAATATAGGTTTCCTAATAAGGAAATATTAAGTTCGAGTTCATTTTGGTTAACCCGGAGGGTAGCAAAAGGCCAGGTGGCATTTATCATGCCATATGTAGCGCCGCCGGTGAGTTCAAATTCGGTTGAGGTCATTTTTATGGCCTAAATAGGGTAGGCAGCATAAAACTATCAAAACAAATCAGTAAAAAGCAGAATTTGGAAGATAATTTTTAAGCCCCGTTTACACCCGTGACGGCACTATCCCAAAAGCTTTTTTAAAAGTATAAGAAAAGTGAGATAGATTCTCAAAGCCAACGTCGAGATATACTTCTGATGGTTTCTGGCCCTTTTCCTTGATGAGGAAATAGGCCTCATTCAATCGCTTTTGCTGCAGCCATTGGCCTGGCGATGAGCGGAAGATCTTTTCAAAATCTCGCTTAAAGCTAGCGAGGCTGCGTCCGGTGAGTTTGGCGAATTGAGCGGTAGGTACATTGAACATGAAATTTTGATTCATGTAAGCTTCCAAGTCTATCTTATAAGGTTCACTGAAATCAAAAAGAAAATCGTAAAAATCAGGATTGAAATTCAGCAGCAACTCAACCGCTTCTTTGGTTTTTAACTCGGCCATGTTATCGGTGGCTCTTTCCGGGTGATCAAAGTAGGGCATCAAAGAATCAAAATAACCTTTGATGAATGGATCGGGCTTCAGTATATGAATATGATTACCAGTATAGGTTTGGGCTGGCGTAAGTTTATGCTCGGCACTATATCTGCTTAAAAATGGCTGGTCTAAAAATATATTGATCGATTTAAATTCTCCTTCAGGTCCCGGTACTTTTTCTGACTTCACCAGTTGGTTTCTGCGGATGAGCCCGATGGTGCCCGCGCTGAATACACGAATGCCTTCATTGGTTTTCTGATGTGTTTCGCCAGATATGATGTACCCGAAAGCATGTTCGGGTACAAATGATTCGTTAGCGCGTTGTTTTTTATCAACGCAGGAGTATAGCAGGTTGTTGAACAATATATGGCTTTTGTCTTCCATTATCAGTTTAAATATACAATTACTTCAGTTGGGCCAGCAGCATTTTATCAAATGTACGGTCGGGTAGTATTTTGCGCATAAACAATGCCGGGCCAGCCATATAACCGCCATGATAACGTGTTTTAGGTTGTTTGGCCGCTATGGCTTTCCTCACCAGGTCGACAATAATTATCGGGTCTGCATTTTTTTCGTTAGCTTTTTTGGCTATAGCAGAAAATTGTTTGGCTAAATTACCATAAGCGGTATCCCCCGAAATTTTAAGCAGGTTATCCATCGCAATGCTGCTCCATTCAGATTTTACACCACCGGGTTCAATCACCACCACATCAATACCAAATTGTTTTACTTCATTACGCAGGCTATCACTCAAGGCCTCGAGCGCGAATTTACTGGCATGATACCAGCCGCCAAGGGCAGCGGCAAATTTTCCTCCAATAGATGATATATTAATGATCTGGCCAGAGCCTTGCTGGCGCATATGCGGTAATACCAATTGCGTTAAATGAGCTGCCCCAAAAACATTTACTTCCATCTGGTAACGCGCATCGGCAATAGGCACGTCCTCAATGGCTCCATATGAACCAAATCCGGCATTATTGATCAGCACATCAATATGGCCTTCGGCTTTTACTATAGTTTCAATACCAGCGATCATCGATGCTTCATCAGTAACATCCATGGCCAATATCTTTACGCCCGATTGTTTAAGGTCGGCCATTTTTTCTACGCGGCGGGCCGCCCCATAAACCGTATGACCATCCTGTGCCAGGTGCCTGGCCATTTCTTTACCCATACCGGCAGAAGCGCCGGTTATTAATATGATCTTTTTCATTTTTTCTCTTTTCTGTGAATTACAAAACAAAGATGGGGGTAAAAGCAGGGGAGCAGGTTTGCTGTGAAGCTCAACTTTACTTTGGTGTGTGGCTCAAAAACAAGACTTCCTTATTACAAACAGAACAAAGGAAATTATAGAAAAAGACGTTTATATTTAAGTCATACAATTACTACAAATCAAATCATGTGTAAAAGCATTTATCAATCGGCATGGAAAAGCCTTTTGATTGTAATACTAATAGGATTTTTTGCTGGAACAAGTTATGCCCAGGGGAAATTTGGTGGACAGGTATTTGAGAATAATACCAAAATACCGCTTTCGGGAATCAACGTAGAAAACTTAAACTCTCACTTAAAACAAATTTCAGCTGCGGATGGAAGCTTTGCTATCAACGCCAAAATTGGCGACCTGTTGTCTTTTTCATCGCCCTATTATCAACCAGATACTGTTTATATCACAAATTTAAGTTATCTGAAGATCTACCTAAATTTAAAAACTAAAACCCTCAAAGAGGTTCAGGTAACATCTGCCGAACTAAAAACAGGATCGTTAAAAATTGCACCGACAAAGGGGCCATTTAACAGTGAAACGGTACTATATCAAACAGATGCTGCCAGTCGTCCTATCGGGGGCATCAAAATTATGATACACGATTGGAACAAGGATGAAAATAGAAAAATAAGGGGGCAGCAATTTCTGCTCGATGAGGAAAAAAAGACTCAGATTTCAAAAGTCTTTAGTCCAGAAAATATTGAGAGCTATTTGCCCATAAAAGATCAGGAGCTAAAAAACTTCATTACCCTTTATATTCCCAATATTAAGACCTATAGCAGCCCTGAATTTAACCTGGCGGCTTATTTAAACACCTGTTATCAGGCATTTCTCAAAATACCTGCTGGGCAACGGCAGTCGGAAGATTTCTTAAAAATTAATAAATAGCGCTCTTTATTCGTGATACAAATTCAATAGTCATCTATAGAAGTTGATCGGCAAACTTCGTTTTATTTTTTTATGCGGCGAGAATTTTAAAATAGCAGGAGTAGGATCGGCTAAAAATCGCAATCGGCATGTTCAACGTCATTGCCGGCTTTGAGGAAACAAGTTTTGATGGTATCCGTTATATCAGAAAGATTAAAAGGTTTGGCAATAAAGGCGTCTGAACCATAGTTACCTAAGGACTCCAATACCCGGGGATAGGCCGATACCATAATCACGGGAATATGGCACGTTTCGGGTGTGGTTTTTAACAAGTGACAAAGTTCGCCACCGTTTATCCCGAACAGGATGTAATCCAGGATGACCATGTCGGCATTGAAACTGATAGCTGCCTTGCAAATGTCATCGGTAAAATTGGTCACCTGAACTTTGTAGCCCTCCATCTCGAGCGCTTCTTTCATCACGTCAAGTATATCCTCGCTATCATCAAGGATTAAGATTTTTTTAGGCATATTGTTAAATTGGTACTCTATATAACGCTGAGTTAACAACTTTTGTTTTTAGCCCTCAAATTATTGCTGTAATAATTAGGTTACACGCTGGTTTTAAGCTGGGTGATGATGGTATCCACCGTTTTTAATACCTTATCCAGGCTGGCCGGGGTGTTGGTTACCTTGGCTATCATGATGCCTCCTTCAATAAGAGAAATAATAGACAGTGCGGTTTGGGCAACATCAATACCAGATTTAAATTCTCCCGCGGTTATACCACCGTTTATGAGGTTTTCTAATTTTTTCTTCCAGTTGGTGATCACCTGTGCCGCTTTTTCCTTTAATACCGGGTTGGTATCATCGGCATCGACAGCGGTGTTCAATATAGGGCAGCCACCATCCGGGAAACTCAATGTGGCAAACCTATGGTAAACCTGCGCGTAAACCATGAGCTTATCATGGTAGTTTGTTGCTTTACCGATATGGAGGTCGATCTGCGTACGTACTTTTGAGCAGTTATATTCAAACGCGGCTACGGCAACTTCTTCTTTATTTTTAAAATTACCGTATATACTGCCCTTGGTAAGCCCGGTAGCCTCGGTAAGGTCTGACAACGAGGTGCCTGCATATCCTTTTTTATTAAAGATACTCGCGGTTTTTTCTACAATGAACTGTCGTGTGCGTGCGGCTTTTGATAATTCCGTTTCCATAATACAAATGTACCAATTGGTATTTTAATATTATAATTTTGTTTAATGCCTGTAGTATAGCAGTTTGTAAAACCAATAAAAGCATATCAATCGATATGCTTTTATTAGAAATTCATCAGATTGAAGATTACGATTTACGCGCTTGCATGAAATTTAACGCCTCGGTTGGGGATGACAGGTATAGCTGGTAAAGCTGTTCGGTATTTCCTACCCGGATCTCATAATTATCGGTTTCAAGAGCGGCTAAGAACTCATCTGCAACCTGCGATGGCGGGATACCTAAATGACCTCCAATTTCGGTCGAAAATTCAGTATCAACTAAAGGTGGCATCAATTCAAATACTTTAACTGTTGTATCTGTTAATGCAACTCTTAAGGCCTGGGTATAAGAGTGTAATGCAGCTTTACTGGCAGAATAGGTGGCTGTTAACTTACCCGGTACAAAAGCTACTATGGATGATACGTTTACAATAGCAGCATCTGTTTGTTTTTTAAGTAAGGGTAATAATTTTTCGTTAAGCCTGATAATAGACAGGTAGTTGGTTTGCATTTCAATACTGGCTCTTTCAAAGGTATCCGTATTGTTAAGCAGATCACTTAGGCCTGCCGCGGCACCCGCGTTATTGATCAGGATATTAAGCTTTGGAAAATCGTTGATTAAAGTGGTAACAAGCGATTCCACATCGGCAGCGTTGGAAATATCGGCATTGATGGCGGTTACGTTTTGTAATTGAGCGGCAGCTTTTTGCAAACGCTCGGGGTTACGGCCGATAATAATAACATGATTGTTTTTGGCTGATAGTTGTTTGGCTATTTCAAAGCCTATACCAGCGCTTCCGCCGGTTATGAGTACAGTGTTCTGTGAGGTTTTCATTTTGTTTTAATGTTGATGATTAATTTCAACACCACAAAAATATACCAATTGGTATATTTTTACAATATGCAAAATTCATCTTTGTGTCATCATTGTAAAGATGTCTGTTTTTAAGGTAGTGGTAACAAAAAATAAGGCCCGTTATTGGTATTAATAACAGGCCTTTATATAATGTACTTAAGAAGGGGCTAGATGAGGATAAAAACCGACAAACTCCTGGGGCCATGCGCACCTATCACCAATGATTGCTCAATATCGGCGGTTTTTGATGGGCCGGAGATGAACGCGCCATAACCATAATCGGCGTTGCCTATTTGGGCATAGGCTTGCGCCATAGTAGGCACAAAGGCATCTTTACCTATTACCACCGCCAGGTGCTGGCTAATGAATGGCAGTATCCGTATATTCATCTGGTTTTCTGTAAGCCATAAGGCACCATTTTCGGCAACGCCAAGGTTGGATGCCAATATGGTCAGCTCGGCATCGGCAAAGCTGTGTGACGATTCCTGCATTACATTGCCTGCATAAGTATATTCATCCAGACCCTGAATACCTGATATGATCTTTACGCCGGGTTTAAATTCTTTGCGCAGTATGTCTTTTATCGCTTCCAAATCGTTTACCTCATAAACAAAACAACCTCCGGCACTGGCTACACCGGTGTATTGCTGCACCAGGTTATCAGAGGTAGCGGTTAGGGCGCTTAATATTTCCAGATCGGGCAGTGCGGTAGATGTAAATTGATTTTTTTTAACCGCGGCTAATATTTTTTCCCTGCTCATTGTTTTCCTTCCTTTCTTTTGCTGTACCATTCGCCAAATGATTCTTCCGGTGCTTTGGGCATTTCGCGGTGTTTATACCAGGGGTTTAAGCCGTTATTAACTGCGAATGGAGCATATTTAAATACCAGGCGGCCCATTTTGCCACCAGATCTGTATAAACCAGGAGAGGATAGGGTAAAGGCCATGGCTTTCATGGCTATGGTTTTTGAAGCAGGACTATAACCTTCTTTCACAATAACCTGCCGCCATTTATAAAGCTGGTCATGAATATCAATTTTAACCGGGCACACGTTACTGCACGAGCCGCAAAGCGTGGAGGCAAAAGGCAGGTCGGCATATTTTTTCATGTCGAGGTTGGGCGCCAGTATAGAGCCTATTGGCCCGGCAACGGCGGTATGATAGCTATGCCCGCCACTCTTGCGGTATACCGGGCAGGTGTTCATACAGGCACCGCAGCGGATGCATTTTAAAGAATTGCGAAAATCCTCACGCCCTAATTGTATGCTGCGGCCATTATCCACTATGATAATGTGTATAGCTGTACCCTCTTGTGGCTTTTTATAATGACTGGAATAAGTGGTAATTGGCTGACCGGTAGCGCTGCGCGTAAGCAATCTTAAAAAAACACCTAAATGCTTCCTTTCGGGGATGATCTTTTCTATCCCCATCGAGGCGATGTGGATCTCGGCCAAATGGGCACCCATATCGGCATTACCCTCATTGGTACATATCACAAATTCCCCGGTTTCTGCAATAGCGAAGTTGACGCCGGTAAGTGCTGCGCGACGTGTCAAAAACACCTCGCGTAAATGCTGGCGGGCGGTTTCGGTAAGTATCTTAGGATCCGATTCACCTTTGGCCGAGCCTAAATGCTCATGAAAAATATCGCCTATCTCTTCCTTTTTTTTGTGGATACAAGGCAGCACGATATGGCTTGGAGGCTCATTGGCCAATTGTACAATGCGTTCGCCCAGGTCGGAGTCGATCACATCGATGCCCTGTTCCTTGAGGTATTCGTTCAGGTGGCACTCTTCGGTAAGCATGGATTTGCTTTTAACCATGCGGTTGATACCACGCTCCTGTAATAGCTGGTGTACGATTTGATTATGCTCCTTAGCATCGGCTGCCCAATGTACTATGACACCGTTGTTAATGGCATTGGCCTCAAATTGTTCCAGGTATGTACTTAGGTTTGATAATACGTTATTTTTGATCTGCGACGCAGTTTCTCTTAACAGTTCCCACTCTGGCAGTTTATGCGCCTGGACATCGCGTTTTTGGCGTATCCACCATAAGGTTTCGTCGTGCCAGTCAACCCGGGGTTCATCCTGGTTAAATACAGCAGCCAGTTGGGGGTGGCTTTTTCCGGTTGCGTTACTCATGACTGTGATTTAAAATTTCGGCCACATGAATTACTTTAACATCGCTTTTTTGCCGGCGTAAAATGCCTTCCATATGCATAAGGCACGAAAGATCGGCCGAGGTAATGTACTGGGCGCCATGCTCGATGTGATCCTCTACGCGGTCTTTACCCATTTTGGAGGATACGGCTTCTTCTACAACACAAAACGTTCCGCCAAAGCCGCAGCAATCATCCTGGCGGCTTAGGGGCACCAGTTCTAACCCCTGTACCATATCCAGCAGTTGCGCAGGTTTACTGAAAGCGGGAGCAACCAGCTCGCTCATTTGCGATATCCGCAGACCGCGCAACCCGTGGCAGCTTTGGTGCAAACCTACTTTATACGGAAAATGGGATTTTAATTCCTTTACCTGCAATACATCTATCAAAAACTCAGTAAGCTCATAAACCCGTTTACGGATGTCAACAGCTTGTTCTTCTTTTTCGGGCGAATGTAAATGTTCCTTGATATGCAAGGTACAACTACCCGATGGGCATACGATATAATCATAACCCGAAAAATTATCAACAAACAAGCTATTACATCCTGCGGTTAGGTGCTCGTAGCCAGAATTGGCCATAGGCTGCCCGCAGCAGGTTTGATTTTTAGGATAGTGAACCTCAACGCCAAGTTTCTCCAGCAGTTCCAATGTAGCAATAGCCGCTTTGGGGTAAAACTGATCAACATAGCAGGGTACAAATAAAGCTACCTTCATTTTATAGTGTTTACTTTAATTGGTTAAAGCAATATTAGCAGTTATTCACTGTACAACTATCCTGATGCGTCTATCAGGATCAGCGCAATTGGCCTGGTAATTTATTGGTGTATAAATGTAGTTGGTACGGTTACCTGCTAAACAACGAAATTACGGTTATACGAGGCAACTGTTATCAGCTTTTTTTGCAAATGATTGATGGTAATTAGCGTG
This sequence comes from Mucilaginibacter sp. 22184, assembly GCF_052045695.1. NCBI lineage: Bacteria > Pseudomonadati > Bacteroidota > Sphingobacteriia > Sphingobacteriales > Sphingobacteriaceae > Mucilaginibacter > Mucilaginibacter sp. 22184. The sequence continues at coordinate 531,766 of NZ_JBQEPI010000003.1, read as the reverse complement.
AATGTTCATTGGTTCATTAGTTCATTTGTTAGAATGCGGGCAATGGAGCCGAAGTTTAAATGGTTTCGAAACCAATAAACTAATTAATCGGTAATGTAAGGAAGCTTGATGTTTTTATAGCTTGGTTTTTGCAGCTGAACTTTCAGCTTTTTAAAGCTTTCTGTAGGGCCCTGGGTAATAAACATGTTGAGTAACCAGGCTGGTACACTGCCACCGGCATCCAGGTGCAGGGTATATTCAATTTTTACATGGCTGCTGTCAATCGGCGTAATGATCCATTTACCTACTGAATGTTCAATGCGCACAATACCATCTTTACGTGGTACCATATCTGCAAGGCAGGGGGCATCAACGGTAACGACCTTGGTTGTTGGGTCCTGGGTTACTTTGATGTGGGCTATGAAGTCGCGGTTATGCAGCGGCCAGGGGATGGATACTTCGGAATAATAATATAGTTCTGAAGGTGATACCTGTTTGATCATGTTAACAGATTTGGTATGATATACCCAATCTATACTGCCTTTTATATCCAGTAATACAGCTACCAATTGAGCTGCCGAAGCATTAAACTCGCATTCTACCTTAATGGCTTTTACTTTTGAATCAGGCACATGCCTGGTATATACTTTAACCCCGTCTTTATTGGTACTTAAAGCCCAGGGCTCTTCGGCATGGGTTATATTGATCAACGAAAATACGAACAGGACTAATAAAGCGACTTTTTTGTACATGATACAGAACCGGTATAATGTAACAAAAGTATATACAAAACAAGCCGGTTGGTGAACCGGCTTGTCAGTAAAAGGTCATTTGGTGTTAAGTAAATGTAAATATGAAATATCTATGGCAATTGAAGTAATGATTATTTCACCTCAAAAACATAGCTTCCGGCAACAGCTTTATAAGTCCCTGAACCAGTGATCAGTTTACCACCCAAGTAAGTTTTACCTGTGGGTAGACTAATGGTAGCAGTTGAATTTGCGGGTACGGTAACTTTGTAGGTTATACCTTGACCAGTACGTTGCCACGCAGATATGAGTTTGCCATACGGCCCATCATGCGTAGCGGTAAATTCATTTAGACCGGCCACAAAGTGTGGTTGCAGCAGGATGTTTTTAAAACCAGGATGATCCGGATCGGGATGGATGCCCGCTATCCCTTTATACAGCCAGGCGCCTATCTCTCCAAACATAATATGGTTGAGTGATATGTCTGATTTGGCATCGATCTTCCAGTTTTCATACAGCGTTGTTGCCCCGTTAACCATCCACCATCCCCAGGAGGGGAAAGTTTCCTGCGATGCTATTTTGTAAGCCACATCCGGATAGCCATTGTCGCTCAAGGCGCTTAAAATGGCCTTGGCTCCAAGGATGCCCACGTCAAGATGATAATTATCAGCGGCTACACGTTGCGCCAGATTGGCGGCTACTTTACTTTTCAGGTTTTGCGGAACCACATCCCAGTAAAGCGGTACGCTCAGTTCGGTCTGCAAGCCCTTGCCATATATACCGGTTTCGGTATTCAGGTATTTGGCATTGATGGCATTTTTGATCTTGGTGGCCAGTGCCGAATATTTTACAAAATCGGCCTGTTTACCCAATATTTTGGCGGCTTTGGCCAGGATGCTGGCATCGGTATAATAATATACCGAAGAGGTGAGTTCAACCGGCGATACGGATTTTACCGGCACCCAATCGCCCAGGCCCCAGGTGGTTAAGCCTGTTGGGTAAAGCTCGTCAATGTGGTTTACATACTTTTCGATGCTGGTATAGCTATCCGCCAGGAGTTTGCTATCGCCATAAAACAAATAAATGTTCCAGGGGATAATGGCGATGGTGCTTGTCCAGTCGGGCCCATTACCCCATTCGTAACCCCAGCCGCCGGTTGGAATAATAGATGGGAGCACACCATTGGGTTGTTGCTCGTCGCGATGATCGGCCAGCCATTTTTCGTAAATGGTGATGGCATCAAAATTATATAAACCCGTTTCGCTGGCAATATGGGCGTCACCTGTCCAACCGTTCTTTTCGCGCTGCGGGCAATCGGTAGGGTAGCCAAACAGGTTGCTGAGATAGGAGTTATTGGTAGCGCTCCAGATTTGGTTGATGGTTTTGTTTGATGATGTAACCGTACCGATAGGCGCTACATCGCTATGCATAAAATAAGCTTTCAGGCTCTCTTTGTTTAATTCCACAGGTTTGCTGCTGCTTACCTCTATGTACTGAAAACCTTTATAATTAAATTTAGGCATAAAAGTTTCTTCGCCTTTACCACTCAAAATAAAAATGTCTGTCTGGAAAGGGTCTTTATCATCTGTAGGGCGATAATGCAGGTCGATGTTTGACTGATCAACATGGCCATTTTTGTTCAGCCGCTCGGCGTGTTTCAGGCGGATTACCGTACCCGAATCACCTTTTACAGTGATCTTACTTACGCCCGATATATTTCTGCCGATATCAAATACCCACAGGTTATTGTCAATTTTGGTGATGCTTTTAGCAGCTATCTCTTCCACATTGCGGATGGGCTGCAGGCTCTGTGCCACAATGTTTTGTGAAGGAGCCGAACGGTTGATGACCTGTTTCCAGACGGTATCTATAAAATTGGGGGTATTCCAGCCGGGTTGTTCTTTGCGGGCATCGTAATGTTCGGCAGTGTAAATGCTGTTAAAAACTACCGGACTTAAGGATGTTTTCCATTGCGTATTGGAGCTTACTGTTTCTACAGAACCATCGTTATATGTGATTCGCAGATCCATACAAAATGCTGGCCTGCCGCGCCATGGCGCCTGGTGAAAATACCATACCGCTGTGCTCTGGTGATTATACCAGCCATTGCCCAGCAATACGCCAATGGCGTTTTTGCCATTTTGTAGTTGCGTGGTTACGTCGTAAGCCACATACAGCGTCCGCCTGTCAAACCGGGTATACATAGGGTCGAGACGGTGATTACCGATCTTTTGGCCATTGATATACAGTTCATAAAGCCCCGCTACAGCGATATAGGCCCGTGCCGAGCGGATCTGTTTAGCTACTTTAAATGTATGCCGAAAGTATGGGGCTGGGTTTACCGCTATGCCTTTATTATCGCTTATCCATGATCCCTGCCAGTTGCGCATATCCATCAGGCCGGTTTCAAAACTGGCTATGGTTGATGATGCGAGCTTTTTACCAGCCTGATCCCACAGCAGCACCCGCCAGTAATATTTGGTAAATGGCTGTAAAGCTTTGCCCTGGTAATTAATCAGATTTACAGCGGATACAACTTTGGCGGTTTGCCAGCTATCGCCTTTACCATTGCCAACGCCAATAGAATCGGTACCAACAATAAGTTGATAAGCTGTTTGAGCAGCGCCTTGCCTTTCATCGGCAAGCAACCAACTTAAACGCGGGTGCCGGGAGTCGATACCAATAGGATTAACCAAGTGCTCGCATTGTAAGCCTGCTGCTTTGCCGGGTGTAGCGGCAAAACTTGTGTTGATGATAAAAAAATGAAATAATAAAGCGATGTAAAGCGCGGGCCTACATAAAAGTTGTTTCATACGATGCAATAAAGCTGTTTATAAAGGTAAGCAAGATAATTTAAGGGCTTATAGCAATGTTAAGCCGATATTTTCGCTTGCGCAACCCCAACTGTCTTGAAGGGGAGGGGGGTAGTCGCGAATACCCGCCCCGACTGAATTGAAAGCGCGTCATTGCGAGGTACGAAGCAATCTCTACATAAGCAGAGCCACTCTGTACAGTATAAAGATTGCTTCGTACAGCAATGACGCCCGGAGAAAAATCTTCCACCGTAGGATGAATTTAGCTACAGCAACTCCCTGATCACCGGCCAAACATTATCCAGCATAACATGGTAGCCTTCGGCAGATGGATGTAGCATATCAGGTAAGTTTAAATGCGGTTTACCGGCCACGCCAGCCGGGTAAAAGGGTACAAAGGTCATGTGATTGGCATCGGCTAATTGACGAAATATGGCTTTGAATTCGGCCGCTAATGTTCCGGAGATAAACGCGGGAATTTCCATTCCCATCAAAGCCAGCTTTACATGAGGGAATTTAAGTTTGACTTTATCAATAATAGCCTGCAGGTTTTTATGTGTTACCTGCGGAGATATGCCCCGGATAATATCGTTGATGCCCAGTTCAAGCACAGATACTTGTATAGGCCTGTTTGTCCAGTAATCCAAACGAAAAAGGCCCCCGGCAGAGGTATCACCACTTAATCCGCCATTAATTACGTGATAAGGCAATTTAGCTGCGTCTATTTTTTGCTGTACCAGGGCCGGGAGCGATTCTGTTTTAACATTTTTTAGGCCATAACCTGCCGTAAGGCTATCGCCGAAAAAAAGAATATTATGCATAGTAATGCAACGACTGTTTTAGAATTTGCTATTGTCTCTGAAGTTGTCTCTGAAATTTTGAGTACGCACGGCTATCTGCTCTAAAGTGAGCTCGCCATATTTTTTTGCACGATCCATCCATTCAGGCCCGTTCTCGGTAAGGTCGTCAATAATCGACTTGCCATTCGGCCCCTTTTTGGTCACATAATTTATGCCGTAAGCAACTGCTGCACCAACGACAAGAAGTTTTAGTAAGCCCATAATTTTATTTTTTATTGTTTGTATGACAATGATGATGCCAGTTTGTTACACACAGGTGTAAAGAGTCGGGATATAAGAATCAGGAGTCAAAAGAATAGTTAAATATCCAGGCAGCCAATAGCAAATTTGTAAAAATCATGGTTTACACATTTTACTGGTATTTTTTCATAAGTTTTTGATTGTTAATTAATTAAATGAATGTAAACCATGTAAACCCACTTTATGCCTGCAAAGAGCAGACGATTATTCCCTGATTTTTCTTGATTCTAATATCCGACTCTAAATTTTAATTACTTTTACGGCTAAAGTATACCAGTATATGTTTTTTATCCTGTCGAAAATATTGGCGTTCTTGCTTTTTCCCTTGCTGTATGTATTTGTGTTACTGCTGATGGCGGCTTTGGCAAAAAATGCAAAGCGTAAACGTAAATACCTGCTATGGGGTATCGGGCTGCTTTATTTCTTTTCCAATTCATTCCTGATCAACCGACTGGCAAAGGCATGGGATATAGCACCCGCACAACTCGAAAAAAACAAAACATACAGCGCAGCTATTGTATTGGGAGGTTTCGCATCGGATGATAAGGATGGTCGCGGTATTTTTGGCCCCTCGGCCGACAGGTTTATACAGGGGGTTTTGCTGCAAAAAACGGGGATGGTAAAATACATTTTAGTTTCGGGAGGCAATGGTAATTTAAACCCCACGGCCTTCCGGGAAGGGGCTTGGGCCAAATACCAGTTGAAGGCCGCGCAGGTGCCTGATAGCTGCATTCTGATCGAAGATCAGTCGCGCAATACTCTGGAGAACGCGTCTTTAACAAAATCCTTGCTTCAAAAACACGGGCAACGCGGGCCTTACTTATTGGTAACCTCGGCTTTTCATATGCGGCGGTCGGCTCGGATATTCAAAAAAATGGGTGTTGATGTAATATCATATCCCTGTAATTATATAGCGGGAACCGGTGACTTTAGCATAACGGAATTTGTGCCCAGTGCCGATGCGCTAAACAAATGGAATATTTATATAAAAGAAATGATCGGCCTTGCCGTTAACCTCATCACCGGACGTGGTTAATAGTTTAGAGGTTAAGATTTATGCAAAATTAATATTATGGGGATATTGTTGGTTGAGGATGAACCTAATGTGGTATCAGTTATCAAACGCGGGCTTGCCGAATTTGGCTACGAGGTAAGCGTAGCGGCTAATGGCGCGACCGGTTTGCAAATGGCGCTCGATCATGATTTCGACCTGGTAATATTAGATGTAATGCTGCCTGTAATGGATGGCATACAGGTTTGTAAGCTCATCAGGCAGCATAAGCAAACTATGCCTGTTATCATGTTAACAGCCCTTGACTCAACCGAAAATATCGTAAACGGCTTGGATAGCGGTGCCGACGATTACCTGGTAAAACCCTTTAAAATTGCCGAACTGGCGGCGCGCCTGCGTACCCTGTTACGCCGTAAAAGCGGCGAACAACAATCGGCCAGTAATATATTTAAGATCGGCGATCTGGAGTTGAACACCGAATCAAAAATAGCATACCGTAACGGCGACACCTTAAAACTTACTGCTACAGAGTATAGATTGTTGGAGTATTTTGTCAGGAATCAGAAAAAAGTGCTGTCACGCATCCAGATACTGGAAAGCGTATGGGATATTGATTTTAATATGGGTACCAACGTGGTTGACGTATATGTAAACTATCTACGCAAAAAGCTGGAAAAAGGTGGAGGTACCAAATTGATACATACGGTTTTTGGCATGGGATATATCATGAAGGAGGGAGAGCCCGATGAAAATACAAAGTAAAATAACCCTGCTGTTCCTGCTGCTCTCCGGTGTAATATTGTTATTGCTCAACATCACTGTTTTTTACCTGGTATACCGGTTTGGTTTCGACGATTTTTTTAAACGGCTGGAGGCTCGGGTTAATATATCGGCCGAGGTTAACATTTTTCCAAGTGAAAGAAGCAGGGCTTACCAGGAAGTCCGAAATAAATACCTGGAGCGACTGGAAGCTGAACGAATGTATTTTTTTAATACCGATACACTAAACAAAGTACACATTGCTGGTGGCATCGATGAAAACAGCAAACTGATCAAACAAATACTCAGCGATAGCGCGGCCCGCTACAAAGTAGATAATACCTTTTATGCCGGTAAGCTATTTACAAAGGGCAACAGCAAATACATTGTTGTTGTTTCGGCTTCAGATCCCGCCGGTTTCCAGGAGTTGAAGGATCTGCAAAAAATATTGATCTACGGCTTTTTAGTAGCTATGATACTGGTGTATTTTGTAGGTAAAATATTCTCTTTTTATACTTTTCAACCTATACGGCGTATCATTAACAACGTTAAAAATATAACGGCCAATAACCTGCATTTCAGGCTGGATGAACTGAGCGGTAAAGATGAGGTAGCCGAACTATCCTACACCTTTAATGACATGCTTAACCGCCTGGAAACAGCTTTTGAAACACAGAATAACTTTGTAAGCAATGCCTCGCACGAGCTGCGCACGCCCCTAACCATCATCAGTTCTGAAGCTGAGCTTGCCCTAAGCAAAAGCGATGCAAGCCCGGATCAGCGTGAGATATTTGACACCATTTATTCGGAGGCCGAGAAGCTGCGCCAGATACTGAATAGTTTATTGGCTCTTGCCCAATCAGGCTTCGACGGTAAAAAACAACGCTGGGAAAGTATCCGTATAGATGAACTCGTGATGGTAGCGTCAGAGTCGATCAAAAAGATCCATACCGAAAGCAAGATACAGATTGATCTGGAAGATATGCCCACCGATGAGCGCCTGCTTTATGTGAGCGGTAACAGCAATTTATTACAGCTGGCCATTACCAACATCATCAGCAACGCCTGTAAATATTCTGATAACCGGCTGGTAACAATAAGGCTGCTGGCCGAAAACAATAAAGTGATCGTCTCCATTACCGATCAGGGCATAGGCATTCCCGAAAGTGAGCTTCAGCATATTTTTGAACCATTTTTCAGAGCCTCCAATACCCATAATTACGAAGGGCATGGTGTTGGCTTGCCATTAACGCTTAACATTATACGCCTGCACAGGGGCAGCATAGGTATCCGCTCGGACGTGGGCAAGGGCACCGAGATCAAAGTTTTTTTGCCGGTGGATGCATCAGCGTAAAACTCTAATCAAATTCTAATAACTTTCTTAGATCATCTTAATTATTGAGGGCTACACTTGTATCAAACAAAATAGTTCAAGTTAAACCATTAAATAATTACGACTATGAAAACGCTGTTCATCCCCACCGATTTTACCTACCAATCGCTTCAAAGCATCCCTAATATAGCCCAGCAATATTATCCGCAAAAAGTGGATATCAGGCTGGTACATATGCTGAAAATTACCGACAATATAGGCGAGCTGCTGATGCTGTCGCGCCGATCAGCCGAGTACAAGCACATTCCTGATAATTTCTATATCCGCTGCCGTGAAATGGAAAAAGATTTCAGCCACCTGATCAACCGTATCCACATCGATATTTTTTACGGCAGTACGGTAGCTGTTTTTAATAACTACCTGGATGCCCATGAAGTGGATGCTATAGTGCCGCCGCACGATAATTACCAATTGCTTTTTAAAAACAGTATAGACCCACAAGTGCTGATTGCAAAATGCGGAACACGGGTATTAGCTAACACAGAAACAGATGGCGTAATAACAAACCTTATTGCCCAGGAACAAGAATTGATTGAACAACAGTAATTAACCCCTTAATTATTAAAATACTATGCTACTAAAAGAAAACATCCCGGCTACGTACGTATTCGGAAAAATAAAAAAAGAACTCATCATGGTGGCCATCTATGCATCGGCTATTTACCTGGTGCATCAGTACTATAACCTGAAAGAGGTGTCCATCCCTTTAACGGTGCCTACTATTTTAGGTACTATCATATCCCTGTTATTGGCTTTTCGGTCAAATCAGGCGTATGACCGCTGGTGGGAAGCCCGTATTTTGTGGGGAGGCATCGTGAATGATTGCCGAACCCTTACCCGCCAGGTACTAACCTTTGTTGACAGCAGTATCGACGGCGAGGAGAAATGGGCCCTCAAGGAACGGATCGTAAAAAGGCAGATGGCCTGGTGCTACAGTTTGAGCCGCCATTTGCGCAAACAGGATGCTAAACAAAACCTGGAAGCATTTTTAAGCGCTGATGACGTCAGGAACATTCGCAACGTAGATCATGTGCCGTTGGCCTTGAATGAGTTACAAGGGCACGATCTGCGCACCTTGTACAAACTAGGCTGGATCAATGAATACCAGCAGGTAACTATGGATGGCACCTTAACCAGTTTTATGAACTCTATGGGTGGCTGCGAGCGGATTAAGAACACCGTATTCCCGGCTACTTATAGTGTGTATATACACTGGTTGGTACTGTTTTTTGTACTGCTGCTGCCTTTTAGCCTGATGGAGTTTTTTGGTATATTACAGGTGCCCCTGGTAATCGCTATTTCGTCGGCATTTTTCCTGATCGAGAAAATGGCCATCCATCTGCAGGATCCATTTGAGAACATGCCGACGGATACGCCAACTACCGCCATTAGCCGTAAAATTGAGCAGGACCTGAAGCAAATGCTAAAGGACGAAATGCCGCAGGTAACCGATATGGTGACCAACACCCAGCAACAAGCGGTGTTCTATATTTTATAATAACCGGTTAAATGAGTTTTAAATATTTGATAAATAGATGATTGTATGTTAAACGGTAGGTTTTTGGCTCTCCTGTTGCCTTAACCAAACAGCCCGGTCTTCCTGAAAAAGGAGCCGGGCTGTCGTTTGATATAAATATACGAAAAGTTAGGGGTATGGTCAATATTTAAACCTGTTTCCTTTTGCTCGTAAGGTATTTCCGTACGGGGATATCATAAATTACCATCACCAAATAAGCTATTCCAACCAGCAATATGACCGATATCGGGATAATAAGCCCCAGTTGCCCCGGACCTGGTTTGTGGGCGGTGTAATAGTTTCCAAACATCCACATCACCGCATAATGGGTCATGTACAAGGGGTATGATACATTTCCGGCGAATACACACAATTTTTTTACGCCTTGCGTTAGCACGGCTCCCGCGCCCAGTGCAATTAAAAGAGGGAAATAAAAAATTACCACCAGCGGTTCGGTAAGCCAGTTCCATTTGGTAGAGAAAGGCATCAGGAAGGCGAGGGCCAGCAACACCGCCAAGCCCAAAAAGCCCAGCTTGTTTTTAATGATCCAATTGAAGCGGTATACCAGCAAACCGGCTAAAAACGAATAGCTGATGCGTGCACCACCGTCCCAAAAATTGCCCTTACCCCAGCCGCCCATCAGGTTGCCGGAGTGCTGCGCTACAAAACAAATACTCAGTGCCGCCAATATAGCAAGCACAAACAATACACGCTTATGAGCCCGGCAAAGCACAAAGGCATAAACAATATTGGCTATATACTCCCAAAACAGCGACCATGCAGGGGCGTTAAAACCGAATTGATTAAAATAACGGTCAGACATCTCTGGGAAAGGGATAAGTAGTATAGACAGTAAAAATAGCAATATCAGCCTGCCTGCGCTGTATAGCTCCGGATGACCACCAAACGGATCAAACAAAAAGGCTAACAAACCTAGTACCGAACCAAAAATAACAAGGGGGTGCAGCCTGATGATCCTCGATTTAAAAAACTCCATGATCCCCATTTTACCAATACGATCATCGTAAGCATAGCCAATTACAAAGCCAGACAGGCAAAAGAAAAAATCGACCGCCAGGAAACCATGGCCTATAAAGTTTTGGCTGTAATCGGAGTAGGCTATTTCCATAAAATGGAAGATCACCACGGCCACAGCCGCTACGCCGCGCAGGCCGTCAAGAATTTCAAAATGCTGTTTGGTTTTAAGGATCCCGGGATTGAGTTTGTGTTCGGTCATTGATGTTTGTTTTATGAGGATGCAGGTACGCCGGGGTAATGCGTAAGGCCAAGAATACCGAATAATAACGATTTAGCCAATTTTTTTAAAATATTCATAGTTGAACTTATACAATTGATTTTTCGGAATTGCCAGTAGCTGGCATCAAATTATCCATGCTCTGCACAATCTCCCAATATTTAATTACTTTGGCTTTTTCGGAATTTTTAACGCATTGCATTTTTAAGATGACCTATTGCCTGGGAATTAAAGTTAAAGAGGGTTTGCTGGCTATTGCTGATACCCGCATTACTTCGGGAACCGATACTACCATAAAAAAGAAGATCACGATAGCGCAAAAAGATCATTTTTCGCTTTTTATCATGACCAGCGGTTTGCGCTCCATACGTGATAAAGCCATCACTTATTTTACCGAGCAGTTGGAAAGCCGGGAGTTTAATAAACTGTATAAGGCAGTAAATGCCTTTGGCGAACAGGTAAAACAGGCTGCCGAGGAAGACAAAGCTGCACTGGAACAGGCTGGTTTCCGGTTCGATCTTAATACTATCATTGGCGGGCAGCTTAAAGATGATGATGAACATAAATTGTTTTTGCTTTATCCCGAAGGTAACTGGGTTGAGCTGGACGAAGGATCGCCCTATGTGGTTATCGGGAATGCTGCTCATGGCAAGGCTATTTTAAACCGTACACTTACCGAAAACTCTAGCTTGAGATTGGCCCTTAAAACAGGTTTCCTGTCGTTTGATTCTACCCGGGTGAGCGCCAACGATGTTGATTTTCCGATTGATGTGGCATTGTATAAAAAAGACAGCTTTGAGCTGGTGGAGCAGCGTTATGAGAAAAAGGATCTGGAGTTTATATCCGCACAATGGGCCGAAGAGCTGAAGAACGCGCTTAATCATGTTTCCGAAACCTGGATGGATATAGCGTTTGATAAACTAAACGAAATTGACCCTAAGAATAGATAAAAGATCGTTGAATCAAAGAACAAAGATCTTTTATCTATGCATTCGTTCATCAAACTAATTGGTACCTGATATAGAACTTACTATCCGGATATGAATAAAACATGCCCCTTATCTCTGATTTTAGACCAGATACAGTGTGAATTTTAAGGAAATAATGAGGGGAAAATTTGACGTCGCGGGCAGATTCGAACTGCCGTAGAAGGTTTTGCAGACCTTAACCTATCCTCTCGGTCACGCGACTTTAAAAAAAAACTATAAATCACTTATGGAAGATTAGAAGGGTAAGATCTTTGTTTATCTTTCTCCTATACGGAGCAGGAATTAGCACCTTTTACATTATGCGGATGTACAGGTTGCTAAGACGTCTTTGGGCCTTTCCCTCAGTCTTTCTTGATAAGCGTAATAAAGAACTATTTGTCGTTGTTGACAGTGCAAATATAAAAACTATTTATATAATTCCTATAGAATTAGTAGAATATTTGTGAACTAATTGTACTTTATATTTATCTGGCTTAATTTCAGCTGATTAAAATTAGTTGGCAGGGGCTATTCGATATACACCATCGGCTCTTACAGATATGATGCTGCCGTCTTGAAACTGATAATCACTCCTTACGGCAAGCGTACTATTACTATCAGCCTGAATAAGTTTTATTTCTTTAGTCTTAAGGTTTAAAGTGTAATAACCGTCTATCTGTACCTGGGTATTGTAGTCGAAACACCTATAAAAAGTTAAAATATCACTTTTTATATTAGCTATCACCGGAAAATAAGTTTGATTTCCGTGCACGTAGGCAGATTGGTATACGAGGGAACCATCTTTATAAATGCTGAAAGCGGTTAACAGATCATTAGCGGAAGTGCCTTTTGCTGAACTCACAAAGGCATAGCCCGATGCGTTATCAATATCAATTATACCTGAGTTTTGATCGAGATTTAGAGGCGTTGATATGGAGCCATTGGCGGTATTGATCAAATTATTAGCACACAGAATATGATTAGTGCTATACTCATTTATGCGTACAAAATCGAAGTTATCCAATGAATATTTCACTTTTGACAGATCGCTAAGATTCACAAGGGAAACCGTTTTATCTTCAAATATGGGGTTAGTTACCAGTACATGATTATTTACCACACGGGATATCCGGCCATAATCGTAAGATACAAAATCAACAAAAGTTGATTTTTGGGTATTGATGTCATACCTGGCCAGCGGCACACGGTCGCTGCCCGGGTCAATGGTTACTTGCGGAACATTGGCCGTACTTTTATCACCGTAAATAAGTAACTCATCATCAGATGCTGCCCTTACAAAGGTGGATGGTAATTTATCGCTGATAACATCCACTGCAAAAGTTTTTAATGATAATCTTTTGGTATAAAGTACATTATTTACATCATCGGTTATAAATAAATAGTTTCTGGATGGCGAGAGGTCGGCTGCCTTAGGCCCCAGGCTTTGTTTCAGATCCAATAGTTTTTTATAACTAAAAGCATGTACAAACTGGTGGGTATAATTATTAATGCTGAATTGACGGATAGTATCTGAAGTAGCAACAGCTTGAACTTTGAAATTATACTTAACACCCGGCTTAAAAGTATAATTAATAACAGCCGAGTAATAGTTGTTGTTTTTGGATATGGTTGCGGTTTGCAAGGTATTGGTATCCTGTTTAAGGATTATTTTTGAAGGGACAGGCTGCTGATCTATCCGCAGAAAAACTTGTACCTGGTTATCGGCCAAAGGAGCTATTTTGAAAGGGATAGTGCCGGAATCTTTGATAACTGCTTTGGCGGGCGGTGGGTAAGATGGCATGTCATTTTTCTTTGAACAGGCACTCAGCAATAAGGCAGCGATAATAATAAGGTAGATGTTGTTTTTCATAAGTACAAAATGATAATCAAGATAGGTTTAAAGTATTAAATAAGATTAAACAGATTGTGAAATGTTCGTATTATTCACGACTTATAAATAGTAAAAAGGTTTAATGTTTGTTTAACGATTATTCATTTTTTAGCGTTTATTTATCATTAATGCACATATTTGCACCATGAGTAAGTTATGGCAAAAAACTACCAATGTAAATGAACTGGTAGAGAACTTTACTGTTGGCCGCGACAGGGAATTTGATGAGCAAATGGCAGCCTTTGATGTATTAGGCTCATTGGCCCACACCCGTATGTTGCAAAGCATAGGATTGATGGACGCTGCCGATCTTGACCTGGTACAACGCGAGTTAAAAGCCATATATGCCGATATTGAAAAAGGCGGTTTTACCATCGAAGATGGGGTAGAGGACGTACACTCGCAGGTAGAGCTGCTGCTTACCCAGCGTATTGGCGATGCCGGTAAAAAAATTCATAGCGGCCGCTCCCGTAATGATCAGGTGCTGGTTGATCTGAAACTATTTTTCCGCAATCAGTTGCAACAGGTGGTTGAAGAAACAGAAGCGCTGTTTAGGCAATTGATCTCTCTTAGCGAAAAACATAAAGATGTTTTATTGCCTGGCTATACGCATTTGCAAATAGCCATGCCATCGTCATTCGGTTTGTGGTTTGGTGCCTATGCCGAAAGCCTGGCCGACGACCTGGAGCTTGTTTTGGCGGCATATCGCATCACCAATAAAAATCCGTTGGGTTCGGCAGCTGGTTATGGCTCGTCCTTTCCGTTAAACCGTACTTTAACCACTCAATTGCTGGGTTTTGATAGCTTAAATTATAACGTGGTATACGCCCAGATGGGTCGCGGCAAAACGGAAAGAATCATTGCCCAAGCTTTATCATCTGTAGCGGCCACGTTGGCTAAAATGGCGATGGATCAGGCTTTATACCTGAGCCAGAATTTTGCTTTTGTAAGCTACCCGGACACACTCACCACCGGCAGCAGCATTATGCCGCATAAAAAGAATCCCGATGTTTGGGAAATTATGCGCGGCAAATGTAATCGCCTGCAGGCACTACCAACCGATGTGGCCATGATGACCACCAACCTGCCATCGGGCTATCACCGCGAGCTGCAATTACTGAAGGAGTTGTTGTTCCCTGCTTTTGCTGATCTGAAAAACTGCCTGCATATGGCCACTTTTATGCTGCAGAACATCAGTGTAAATGCCGATATACTGAAAGATCCCAAATACGCTTACCTCTTCAGCGTGGAAGAAGTGAACCGCATGGTACTAAACGGTACGCCTTTCCGTGATGCCTACAAACAAATAGGCCTGGCTATTGAGCAGGGCGATTTTAACCCCGACAAAACCGTAAGCCATACCCATGAGGGCAGCATTGGTAACCTGGGTAACGAGCAAATTATCGCTGCCTTTGATAAATTGCTAATCAATTTTGATTTTGGAAAAGTTGATACAGCGATAAAAGAACTGGTGAGGTAGGCGACAAATCAACGGAATCATAAAAATCAACATAGATCAACGGTCATGAATGGACAAAACAGAAGCGATATATACCCAGGCCTGGAGGTTGATATTATCCTGAAAAAAGACCAGCGTACAGGAACCCTTACCCGCGGTTTTGTAAAACGATTACTCACCAGCGCCGCTTATCATTCCCGCGGTATCAAGGTGCAGTTAGATGACGGGCAGGTTGGCCGAGTAGCTTGGATAGTAGAAGATGAGGAATAGAAGTAAGAGATGAGAGCCAAGAAGCAAGACAGAAAAACAATCCTTTCTTGCTTCTTGGCTCTTATCTCTTGATTCCTGACTCTATTACCTCAACTCTTGATTCTTTTTTACATAGTTCATTAATTCTACACAATTCATCACCATATTTACGGTATAAACTCGCCTTATGCCTGCAAATAAAATCAAATCAAAAGTGTGGTTCCGGTTGGATGCTCATTACCGGATGCTTATTTCCTTAGGGATAAGTGGCATTGTATTGTTTTTATCCATCGGGCATTTTAGCGCGCCAGCAGTCATATTAACTACCTGGATAGCTTTCGCCTTAGCTATTATCATTATGGATTGGGTGATCATCTTGTCATCCCACCCTATGGAGGTACGCAAAATTGCACGGATAGAAGATTCCAGCCGTACGCTAATATTCTTGTTTGTGATCGTATCTTCGCTGGTGAGCATGCTGGCTATATTTTTCCTGCTAAAATCATCTAAACATCTGTCGGCAGAGGCTGTAACCGGTCATGTTTTGCTGGGGATGGCATCGGTTATTGTTTCCTGGATTTTGGTGCATACTATATTTACGCTGCGTTACGCACACATGTATTATACTACTGATACAGACAATGATGGCAAAAAGAAAACATTAGGCGGACTTGAATTCCCGGGCGATGAAAAGCAGCCTGACTATCTGGACTTTGTTTATTTCTCCTTTGTTATCGGCATGACCTTCCAGGTATCTGATGTGGAGATATCTTCCCGCCAGATCCGGCGCCTGGCCTGGATACATGGCATGATATCCTTCGCATTTAATACCGCTATAGTGGCCTTGAGCATCAATATAATATCGGGCCTGGTGTCTAACTAAAACAGGGTGCTTTGTGCCTCGATGAATTTAGGGCGGATTAATTTCGTGCCTAAAGCCTTGTTTAATTCATCGGTCACATAATCGGCCAGGATGGGCGAGTAACGTTCATCGTGCTGGTGCATAAAAAACCATACCGATCTTAAACCCTGTTGCTGCCATTGTTTAATGCGGGTAACCCATTCATCCAAACGGGCTTTATCTGAATCAAAGTTACCATTCACCAGACCATTACCTACAAACCGGATAAAAGCGTGCGGTGTAGGCAGGTTCATATGCACTACATCGCGCCTCCCGGTAGCATCGGTAATTACCGCGCCGATGTTGAGATCGTGAAAAAGCTTAAATACCTTTTCGCTGTTCTCTGGCACAGCAAACCACTCCTTATGCCTTAGTTCTACAAAAACTGGGACATCTTTAGGTAATTGTTCCAGGTAGGTCTTTAACTCGGGAAAACTTTTGGGGGTATAGTTATCGCTCAGTTGTAAAAACATAGGCCCCAGTTTATCGCCAAAGGCCATAACTCCTTCGTAATAGCTGGTGGTAATATCTTCGGCGTTTTTTAGCCTGCGGATGTGACTGATGCTTTGCGAAAATTTAGGACAGAATTTAAAATCGGGGTTACTCTCGGCTTTGGCTTTCCATTTGGAAATGGTATCGGGCCCGTAGACATTATAAAACGTAGCGTTGAGCTCAATACAATCAAAATGTTTTACATATTCATCCAGAAAATTGGCCTCTTTGGTTTTTAGCGGATAGATTTGGCCAACCCATTCTTTACGCCCCCACTTGGCGCAACCTACACGTACTTGCATAGGTTCACTACCTTTAGCAGAGGCCAGGGTGCTTAATGTAAGCGCTGTATCAGGTGGAAGGGTGAAATCAACAGCAGCTAATTCTTGCGGGGTAACACGGCCAAATTCCATATCGATGTATTATTTTATGCAAGATAGGGTTTTGTTAGGACAGCTGGAATTTATACAAAAGTGGCTGTGCCATAAATCAAATTAACTACCCTTGGTATTGTGTTACCCTTAAATTGAAATTTAGCCGATAATTTTATACAAAAGTGGGTTTACATATTTCTCGGGAAAATATATATAATTCATTGATTATCAATTATTTATTCTCGTTTAAACCCTGAAAAGTGTAAACCGTGTAAACCCACTTTTTGTTAATAGAGGCAAGCCAATCAATTACAAGAACATACCACCCGAAGCTTCAATACGCTGCGCGTTGATCCAACGGGCTTCTTCGGTACATAAAAAGGCTACAATGCCGCCAATATCATCGGGCATACCTGGTCTGCCTAAAGCGGTAATGCTGGAGATCCGGTCATGCATGCCTTCGTGCGAAAATGCCTCTTTGGTAAAATCGGTTTCAATAATGCCAGGAGCAACCACATTGGCCGCGATACCGCGTGGGCCAAGCTCTTTTGCAAGATATTTGGTCAATACCTCAATAGCGCCTTTCATCGAAGCATAAGCGGCATAACCAGGGGTCGAAAATCGGGCCAGGCCGGTTGAAAAGTTGATGATACGACCACCATCGGCAATAACCGGCAAGCTTTTTTGGGTTAAAAAGTAAACGCCTTTAAAGTGTATGTTCATGAGGTTATCAAAATCCTCTTCGGTAGTTTCGGCAAATTTCGATGCCGCGTCGATACCTGCGTTATTGATCAGGAAATCAAAAGTGCCACGGCCCCATTTTTCCTGTAGCAACGCGGTAAGCTGACTGATAAAACCATCAAATGATTTAACCACACTGGTATCCAATTGCAATGCGGCCGCTTTTTGACCCAATTTTTCAATAGATGCCACAACTTCTTCCGCTTCCTCTTTTTTACTGCGATAAGTAAGTATCACATCAATACCTTTTTTGGCCAGGTGCTGGGCCGCGTTTTTGCCTAAGCCACGGCTGCCGCCGGTAATCAAAGCTATTTTATTTGTACTCATTTTATTTTTGTTTATTGTTTATGATACAAAGTTGCAGCTAAATAGTGTTGTAATTATGGTGACTACTTCAGTTTAAATGGTAACTGTTTCAGATTAAATTGTATTCATTTCGTGGTTTAAAAGGTCTGTCCAGTATGGTTCAACAGGCTCACCATGACACCTTTTAATCCACCTGTTCATATTGTTTGATCAATACCTGTTCACGGTATTGTTTGGGTGTAACTCCTTCAAAGCGCTTAAAAAACTTAGTAAAGTTGGATGGGTCAAAAGTAAGTTCCGCAGCAATTTCAGCCACAGATATGTTACTGCTCCGAAGCATATCTTTGGCTATCTTCATGATTCTTTCTTCAAAAAAATCACATGGCGCACGACCAGTGGTTAATTTGATAGTATTGCTTAAATGAGTAGGGTGGATGTGCAGCTGACCGGCAAAATCGCGAATCTCCATCATATCCAAAACTTTGTGTTGCAACAGGTCATCCAGGTGCCTGTCAAGCGCCTTCAAAAAGTCGGCGGTTATTTCGTGCTGCCTGGCCAGTATCTTTTTAGGAACGGGTGTTGTTGCCATGATACACAAAGTTAAGCAAACAGGTCTGGCTTAAAAACAGGTTCGGTCCTTTTTTTCGAGGCCTGTTCATAAGCGTAGCCAAGCGTAACGATGTCGGCCTCTTTATAAGCGGTACTGAAAAACGACAGCCCTACAGGCAACTCATGTACTTTACCCATGGGCACGGTGATATGCGGATAGCCGGCTTTGGCGGCAGGACCTGAGAAGGAGAAGCCGTTATCATAATCGCCATTAACCAGGTCGATGCAGATGGACGGGCCGTTGGTTGGGCCAATGATGGCATCCAGCTTATTATCCGTCAGTATTTTATCAATAGCTTTTCTGGTGCCTTCGCTGGTTTGTTTCAAGGCGTCAAGATACTCCTTGCTGGTGAGGTCGCCTTTGCGTTGGGCAAGTTCCAGCGTTTCCTGTTTAAAAAAGGGCATGGCTTTGGCGTCGTTCTGCTTGTTAAAAGCGATCACATCGGCCAGTGTTTTCATTTTGCTGTTGGCCGTGCTTAGATACTTATTAACGCCGTCTTTAAACTCATAAAGCAATACGGTAAACTCGCCCCGGCTAATGTCTTTCAGGGCTTTGTTCAGTTCTATTTCAACAATGGTAGCGCCTTTGCTTTTCAGGGTATTAATGGCATCAATCAGCAAAGCAACCACTGCTGGATTACCTTCCAGTGCAGATTTCTCTACCCCGAGGCGTTTGCCTTTCAGCCCGTTTGCGTCCAGAAATTTAGTATAGTCGACCGCCACTTTTCCTTTACTGGCGAGGGTATAAGTATCCTGCGGATCGATACCAGCCAGTACACCTAAAACAATAGCGGCATCCTGAACGGTGCGGGCCATTGGTCCGGCGGTATCCTGTGTTTTAGATATAGGGATGATGCCCGATCGGCTCCATAGGCCCACGGTAGGTTTAATGCCCACCAGGCCATTTACTGATGATGGCGATACGATAGAACCATCAGTCTCTGTGCCGATAGCTACAGCGCATAAATTAGCTGCCGCTGCTGTGCCAGAACCGGCGCTTGAACCACTCGGGTTCCGATCCAATATATATGGGCATTTGGTTTGCCCGCCACGGCTGCTCCATGCACTGGTAGAGTGAGTGGAGCGAAAGTTGGCCCATTCGCTTAAATTAGTTTTGCCCAGGATTACCGCGCCTGCTTCGCGCAGTTTGTGTATGATGAAGGCGTCCTGTTTGGCAAAATTATCAGCCAGTGCCAGTGCCCCGGCAGTGGTGTGCATATTATCGCCGGTATTGATATTGTCTTTGATGAGCACGGGTATGCCATGCAAAGGACCACGAACTTTGCCTTGTGCACGTTCTTTATCCATGGCATCGGCCATATTCAACGCATCTTTATTGAGTTCGATAACCGAGTTTAGTTTTGGCCCGTTCTTGTCTATTTTGTCTATACGTTTCAGGTAAAGTTCGGTAATGAGGCGCGAAGTATATTCTTTGGCCTGCATTTTTTGCTGCAGATAGGCGATGGTAACTTCAGATAGTTCAAACAGATCGTCCTTGTTGTTAGCAGCATCATCGATCTTTTTTTCTTCCGCAGGCTGACTGCATGAAGCGGCTACCAAAGTTGATATTGTTAAACCTGCTAATGAGCCTGTTTTCAGGAAGTTTCTTCTGTGCATAAACGGTGGGATTTTAAGCTATTACAAATAACAAAATATTTAGCTAATTAAAAATAGCCAGCCCGATTATGTACCTACAAAATTACATCTGCCCCAAAATTTCGGGGCAGATGCAACAGTTTAGATTTATCTTACCTTTTATAATATACCACCAACGATGCTTTGGATATCACATTTTGATTCAGCATAAAGCCGGTTAAGGCCGCCGAAACTTTGTTATCAACACCAAGTTTGGCTGATTTTAAGGCATAAACCGTGATCACATAGCTGTGGACCGCGTCGTTTTCGGGTGGGCAAGGGCCGCTATAGCCAGGAACGAGCGCATCTGTTAGTCCCTGTATGCTACCAGCCGGTGCTATCCCCGCCGAAGGATTGCCGGCTCCCTGTTTTAATTCGTGTACATTGGCGGGGATATCAAAAATAACCCAATGCCACCAACCACTGCCGGTAGGGGCTTGGGGGTCATATATAGTTACCGCGAAGCTTTGTGTACCAGTCGGGGCGTTTTGCCATTCCAGTTGCGGCGATTTGTTGCTGCCACTACAACCAAATGTATTAGCAACAAATTCGTTAGTGAACTGACCTCCCAGATCTTTGCTTTTAAGGGTAAAGGTTTGTGCATTTACAATGGAACCAAGGCTTACAGCAAACACAAATAAGATGAATGTTTTCATAATCTTTTGGATAATATTTATTTATCCAAAATTGACGATGTTTAATGCCTTGTGGTTATTGGTATAGGTTCAAAAACTATTGAAAACGGCTCAGATCAATAATATTGGCGGCATACAGGACAATAAAAACAGGGTGTCATGGTGAGCTCGTTGAACCATAGTGGGCAGGCCTCTGCGCACGAATCTTCGACAAGCTCAGACTGACAGCCCTTTTTATTATATGTGCTTCTACAATAAATCATGTGGGATCCCGAAATAAATTCGGGATGACGTTTTGGAGTTTGAGTACTTACTGTACGCCGAGTTGATATTGCTTAGGGCTTACCCCAAATTTCTTTTTAAAGGCTGATGAAAAGTTAGACAGATTATCATAACCCAGATCAAGGTATAGGGAGGTCGCATTTTTGCCTTGCGATAATTCCTGCCGCGCTATTTCCAGTTTGCGCTCGCGAATGTATTTACCGGGGGCGATGTGGTACGCTTTTTCAAAATCGCGCTTAAATGATGCCAGGCTTTTGTGGGCCAAAAAGGCCAGCTCTTCGAGCGTAAGGTTATTGAAGAGATTGTTCTCCACTACATTTTTTAACAACAGGGCAGGTGAGGGTGCATTACTCTGTAACAAAGCGATCAATTGCGACTGGTGGCCTTGCAGTAAAACCAGCAGCAGTTCTTCTACTTTGTTCACCGCCAGTTCATAGGACAAATTTTGTCCTTCGTGTATCAGGATCTGCAGGCTTTTAACATAGCCCGCGAGGTAATTGGTCTGCCTGAATTTAATATAATCGGGAGTAGCCGAAGTTTTACTATTTAGCTGATATTTATTTAAGAAACCAATAGCCACGCTCGCTGGAAAAAACACCAGGATGCTGCTGTATTGATATTCATTAAGTGTATGCTCGGCCATGATAGAGTGGCCCTGGGGTATCACAATACCTTCACCGGTGTGTACTACTGTATTATCAGACGGACGATAAATAGCCTTTTCGCCATTGATCACAAAGCTAATGGCATAACAATTAAATACTACCCGGCTATTTTGAAGGCTATCCTGCTCCTGGTAATGCACAAACGAAATATTACCCGCAGTTACCCTGCTTTGGTTTTCGGTAGTTTCAGGTATGTACACGTTTGTCATGCGAATAAAATGCAAATCTAAGGTATCTGCTCAACAGTAGCTTTGGGTATTTGTAAATCAGGATTAATGTTAGGTAATATCAGCTTTAGCTTTTCCCTGCTTGAATTGTTGACATCTAAAAAGGTCCAACTTTTACCGCCATCTTTGCTTATTCCTAATAAGTTACTATGTGATAGTAAACGACCCTGAGGTGTTTTAAATGTTATATTTTCTGGTACCAGACAATGAATTTCGGTACCGGCCTTATAAAATTTGCCAGGAGTACCCATAGAAATTGCATCAAAACTCAGGCCCATGCCCTTCATCTGCTCAATACCTGTACTAATAAGCTGAATCATTTTTTCTTTGCCTCCGGCCATTTGTATGGCTTTAGGATAGGTGTTATTGATAATGGTTGGGTAATCGCCTTTTATCATGGCTTGCGCCAGTAAATTAGCTCTTTGCTTAACCAAGGTGGTATCCTGCGCATTAACATGAATGATGAACAGGCCCATAAAACTGCATAGAAGCAAAAGGATTTTTTTCATCTTTGTTTATTTCTTTTTAACCAGAATGGTGTGCGCCAGTTTATCGGTGCCATCAACCTTGCCCGAATATTTAAGGCCTAATATACTTTTTACGAGGTTAAAAACCGATACATTTTCAAATGATGGAATGGTGGTGTGCTTTTTAAAAGCAGGTCCCCAGGCCAGGAAGGCGGCATGCATATCCTTAACCAAAGTCGGGTCATACCCATGCCAGCCTGGGTGTATTTTTCTGTTGGATAAGTTGAACACTTTAGGGTAGTGGGGTATTAGCAATATGTCGCCAATGCGATTGTGCCAATCATCGGCCTGGCCGTAATGTAATCTGGCCGGGACATTGGTTTTAAGATACACGTCATAATCAACCGATTCCTGTTTTAACTTTTTGTAAGCACCGTCGATATCGGTTTTGTTTTTGGCATACAGTTCCACCAGGATACCATCGCCAGATACTAAAAATTTAGAGGTATCAATAGCCGCGGGAATACCGATGGGGTGTTCTTTGTCGACATAGGTCATGCCATGGTCTGATACAAAAATGAAGTTTGCTTTGATCCCGGTTGTTTTTACAGCTGTGTTTAGCTCATTAACCGCCGAATCCACAAAATGTACCTCATGGGCTGTTTCGGGCGCGTCGGGGCCATACATATGCCCGGCATGGTCAACCTGCGGAAAGTAGAAAGTGATCAGGTGCGGGCGCTCGGCTGGTGGCAGTTTTAGCCATTTTACCACAGCCTCAATACGGTCATGAATAGCTATCTTTTCATTATAAGTATAATAATAGGTTGGGCGGATGTTCTGTATAGCCGCTTCAGAAGCTACCCAATAAAAACTGGCCGAAAGCATGCTCTGCTGTTCTGACAATACCCATAATGGCGAACCGCAATACCAGGAGCCATCAGCAACTTTAGTTTTGGTGCCCATGTAATAGGTATCGTGCCGGTCACGGTCATAAAAAGCGTTATTGACCAGGCCCGAATGCGAAGGATACAGACCGCTTACTAAAGCATAATGATTAGGAAAAGTAACGGATGGGTAGGATGGAACCATCGACGCGGCACTCACACCCTCCTTACTTAAGGCAAGTAGATGGGTAGCCTGGTATTTTTTTGCGTAATCATATCTAAAACCATCCGCCGAAATCAGGATCACGTATGGCTTGTTTTGCTGTCTGATACTGTTTTTACGACCGGGTATGATCTTCTGAACGGTGTCTGCCTGTCCAAATGAGATTACGGCTTGCAAAAAGACTGCAATAAAGAGGATGTACTTTTTCATAGATAACGATATGCGCAAATTTATACCAATAGCATTATCGTTTTGATATGATTGAGTTAAATTACCTCGCTCATGATTTTGAGAGAGGTAATTTAAACGCGCTTACTTGCGTTTTAAAGCCTCAGCAATAGCTTTTTCGGCCAGTGGTTCCATTACTTTGTAACCGGCCAGGTTGGGGTGTACGCCGTCGCCGGATAAAGATTGAGGCAAGCCCTTGCGCTCATCGGCCATAGCCGAAAAATAATCAAGATATACCATGCGGTTTTTATCGGCAAAATCTTTGATCATGGCATTCAGGCGTACTACCTTTTCGGCAGGAGCCATTCCCGGGCGCCAGGGAAAATCAAATGCTGGTAATACCGACGAAAGAACTACCTTAATACCGGCGGCTTTAGCCAGCAGCGCCATGGATTGAATATTGCCAAAAACATCTTCCAATTTGATGGGGCCATTGTTTTCGGCAATATCATTAATGCCTGCCAGTATCACTACCACGCCGGGTTTTAAGTTGATCACATCATCACGGAAACGCACCAGCATCTGAGTGGTAGTTTGCCCGCTGATGCCCCGGTCATGATAAGGCTTGCCTGCAAAAAATGCAGAGTCGCTTCTGATCCAGAAATCAGTGATCGAGTCGCCCATGTAAACCACACTCTTAGGGTTAGCCTCTTGTGCAATTACCTTTTCGTTATCGGCTGCGTAGCGTTTAATATTGGCCCAGTCCTTACGCAGCTGCTCATCATATTTTTTGTGATTGTTTTCCACCTCAGCCAGTTTTTCCTGTGGTGATTTGGCCTTCGGATCTATCGGTTTTAAAAAGCCTTTTAAGCCCAGCCAGTCGTTAAAACGCTCTATCCAGGTATCTGTAGGTATATTTTGTTTACGCATGCCAAAACCATGGCTCCCTTTTGCATACAAATGCAGTTCGGCGCTGTGGTTGGATGCGAGCCATTTAGAATACAGATCGACGCTATGAGGGGCGAGATTCAGGTCATCATCAGTAGCCGCAGTCAGAAACAAAGGTGGCGCATCATCAGGAATGGCAGATTGCAATGCCGCGGGGAAATACGGGTAGATTGGCGCTACAAAGTCGGGCTTGTTAGCGGGCGTGTATTTATAGGCCGACGCCGCAGCCAAAGTTCCGCCGGCCGAAAACCCCATAATACCTATACGTGATGGCGACAAACCATATTCAGAAGCATGTTCGCGTACATAAGTAATGGCTTGCCTTGCATCGGCAATACTTAACGGTATTATTTTGGTAAGACTTTGTTCAAAACCTTTTTTGGCCATGTTGGTAGCAAGCTCCTTCATGGGGTCGTTGGTAAGGCTTTGCGTCAATCGGTATTTTAATACAAAAGCGGCCACGCCATGTTGGTTAAGCCATTTAGCTACATCATTACCTTCGCTGTTGATAGATAATACCTCGAAACCGCCACCCGGGCAAATAACCACGGCGGTGCCGGTAGCGATAGCAGGATCGGGTAAAAATACTTCCAGAGAAGGATGTACAACATTGTAAACCAACTTTACATTAAATAGCTTATTTTCACTTTCGCCTTCGGTCCAGTTCCAGTTTTCGGAACCCGGAGCAGCACCCTGGTATAATTGAATGATTTTTTGCTGTGCTTCTGCTGATGTTATGAAAAACAAAAGCCCTATAAATATTAGTTTCAGTTTCATACAATTGGTTTGATTGATAGCTAAATGTAATGCTTAATTACAATATTATAAAAGCATTTAGCACAGATCAATAATTACTCCTGTTTATTGTGTAATATTAAAGATACTTAGCAAGTATCGCTACTATCCTCACAATGTTTTCGTTATATTCATAAAACTGATTTTTTTGATGTTATGGTATCCGGTAAAATAAATGCGTTGTTCTTCCCTGCCATACTGCTGTTATTACTACTATCGTGCAGCAAACAGCCCAAGGTTTTCGAAAGCAATTGTAATGATGGGATATCCTTTAAAAAGGTTGAGTTTACAGAACTGGTGAGTCACTTGAAAAACTATAATGGTCAGTATGTAGAAGTAACTGGAAAATATGTGGAAGGAGTTGAGCAGTCGGCTTTATTAAATGATAGTCTTTTTGCCGATCACTCCTTTAAAAAAGCGTTGTGGGTTGATTTTAGCCAGGAATGCCCATTATACTTAACTGGTACTCGCGAAGGACTATTTCAATATAATAACGGGACGTTTACCCGGATCAATAAGAGATTTATTACGATAAAAGGTAAAATCAATGTGCGCAACACTGGGCATTTAAATAAATATAAAGGCGCGATAGAAAAGGTGAGTTTTATTAAATTGTGATTGAATTATAAATTTATTAATTTTGTGATAAATTAAATAAGTAATTGTAAATTTATATGTCGTTGTTATTAATTTGCAATAGAAAAAGAATTTTAAGTGTAAAACATTATCTAATAGTTATTGTTTTATCCTTAACTAATGTATTGAAAAGGATAGCTATTATAAAAGTTGGAGGTTAAAAGGAAATATATAGCTTATTATTATCAACAAAATTTTTAAGCATATTAATGGTGATATGTTCAGAGTTCTTGGTTAAACTTAGTTCGGGCGAACTAAGAAATCCTTCAATTTCCTGCAGGGTTTCTGAATTTATAGAGGCAAATCCCATTGACCAGTCTGGGAAGTTTCTTTGTTCGAGTACTCCGGACGCTAGTTTGATGATGTTCTTGTGCCTGATGAAGTCCAATTCGATAGCTCTGTAAATCAGATCCACTGAACTTTCTTCGCCTTCCAGCACTTGCATAAAAGTGCCCTGGCAGTATAGCAGCATGCCTGTAACGCTATACTTTTTATTTTTGGTGCGAGCAATAGTAAGCAAATCTAAAAGCTCTTCTTCAGTCATCAGCCTTACAGCCGTGCTTACATAAACAATATATTTCATCTAATAGGGGCTTGCTATCCGAATAAGTACATATTATGTACCCAAACGGATGCCTACAAATATTGTTTTTTTTTGTGCGAAAATTGTCTTTTTTTCTACTTATTTATTGTAAAATGTTAAACATCAGCGTTGTTGTTAGAGGGCTCAAATAATGAGTTTCATGCCGTCATAGGCCAGTTCAATATTGTCTGGTAATTCCTTTGAAACGTCAAAATGGGTGCCTAAACGATGGCTGATGTGAGTAAGATAAGTTTTCTCGGCATCCATCTCATTGGCGAAATTGACAGCTTCATCAAGCGTAAAATGAGATATATGAGTTTGTTTTTGGAGCGCATTGATCACCAATATTTTTGTCCCTTTTATCTTTTCCTTTTCACTATTGGGTACTGTTTTTGCGTCGGTGATATAAGTAAAATCTTTTACCCTAAAACCCAGTATTGGAAGTTTATAATGCAGTACTTCAATAGGTGTAAAAATATTGTTACCAATTGAAAATGGGCGCAGATCAATAGGGTGTACCATCACCTGCGGTATTCCCGGATAACCTGTTCCGTCAAAAACATATGGAAACTCGCGCACCAGTGCTTTTTGTACTCTTTGATCGGCATATATATCAACGGGGCTGTTTTGTTTGTAGTTAAAAGCCCTGATATCGTCCATACCCGCGATGTGGTCTTTATGCTCGTGAGTGAATACAATGGCATCAAGGTGCTTTACACCGGCTCGTAACATTTGATACCTGAAATCGGGGCCTGAATCAACCACCATGGTTTTATCTTCGGCCTCTATTAAGATGGAGGTCCGTAACCGATTATCCCGGGTATCGGTTGATGTACATACCTCACAGCCGCAGGCAATGACAGG
The DNA here is from genome assembly GCF_052045695.1 of Mucilaginibacter sp. 22184. Lineage (NCBI taxonomy): Bacteria > Pseudomonadati > Bacteroidota > Sphingobacteriia > Sphingobacteriales > Sphingobacteriaceae > Mucilaginibacter > Mucilaginibacter sp. 22184. The sequence goes on along the minus strand of NZ_JBQEPI010000003.1, from coordinate 504,188 downwards.
CACGCCCTGTGAAGTTCCGGTTCCTAAAAATGTTATGGTCACAGCTGCAATTTAGTTTGTTTGATCTCCTGCAAAAACGCAACCTGTTTTTCGTCGAGCAGTTTATAATCTATCTCAAGCTCACGCAGTAATTCAACAATGGCCAATATTTTACTTTCCAGGTTTGAAAAACGGTTAACAATAACCATACGACTACTGAGCAATAAACAGGAGCCGGTTTTAAAATTGCCTTTTTCGTACCGCACTTTATATCCGGCCGATTTAAGCAGCATTTCCAGTTTTTCAAGCGTATGATTGTTAGCGGATAGCATTAATTTCAAAATTAGCAAAAGTATGTATAAAAGCACTTTGAATTTAGGGAATTTTGAAAAGCTGACTTTAAGATTGCCTGAATAGAAGCTGTAAATACAGTATATATTAGCTGCAACCATTCAATAATCTGCACCTCCGCACCTAGATCTAATCGTGACCGGTGGACGGCTGTTGCACCATACGGTATTTGCCCGACTTAATGAGCTTTTGCTGCTCGGGCGAAAACGACTCCCGGCCGCCAAAATCCTGCACCCAGTAATTCCGGTACATAGCAACACCTACTTCTTTAAAATCGGGGTTCATGAGATTTTTGCAATGGCCCTCGCTTTTAAACCAGCCGTCCATTACCTCGGCAATACTTTGCTGTCCGGCCGCAATGTTTTCGCCAATGGCAAAGCTTTTATAGCCCTTGAATTTATATCCCGCAGATACGATCCTGTCTTCCATACTTCGGCCATCCCTGCTGGTATGATCAAAATAATTTTGCCGGGCCATATCTTTAGCATGACCTTCGGCGGCATCCTGCAAATCATCATTCCAGGTTAGGGGCGGCGCAGGGTGGTAATATTTCAGGCCACAGTTACAGCCTTTTTGCCTGGTTAAGTTTATACGGTTTAAGAACTCATTTTTAAATTGCCTGCTTTGGCCATAAGCGCCGCAAAATGTAAACAAAGCTGCAAAAGTAAAAATGGTTTTAATGATCAGTTTCCTCATATCATCAGTATGACAATTTTCCTGGCAACGGGTTTAATTAAATTAAAACGGTGATATATGCAACGTTATGATCGTGGTTTTCTTATACGTAAACGCCATATTCCATGTTTGCGGCGTATCGAATAAATGATCACGGCAATGGTCATCAGCGCAAGCAATATAATAAATACTACAATGAGGCTATGCGTTTGACGGAGCTTGTCTTGGAGGGCTTCTTCTTGCCGGCGGGAGGCGTTTTCTTGCTGGAGGCGAGTACTTTTTTTTTGATAATAATCGAGTCTTGTTTTTTAATCCGGAGGGAATCCTGTGTGTTGATGCGTGCCAAACGATCAATTTGGGCCTGGTGTATACTATCATCAATTTCCTCATGCCGTTTTATGGCCAGCGCGGCGTTATCAAAATCTTTCATCTGGCGATATAAACCGGCATAACCAACCTGTACTGCTGATTCTTTTTGCGGATCTTTGTTTTTAACAGACAATGCCAGGGCTTCATTCAAATCGTGCATTGCCCATTTATAATCTTTCATATCGGCCTTTATAGCCGAAAGCTCGATTAACGAAGTAATGATATTAGATACATCTTTTTTCTGGCGGGATATGGCATTGGACTGCAAAATGAACCATTTGGCCTGGATATATCTGTATTGCTGCCGATAAATTTTGGCCAGACTATTATAACAAGTGCGTAAACCCAGCGTATCTGAAATGTTTGAGAAATTATGTAGGGCCAGCATGGTATAGTTTAACGCTTCCGTCTGGTTATAATATTTGAACCGGCGGCTGTGGATAGTGTCGTTTTTTAACAGATACTGATTTGCGATCTCCACATATATGGGACCTTTTAATGAGTCTTTAGTAACCTGAAGTTTTTGTTTCAGGCTGTCCAAATCACCCGCTGCTTGCGCTGATAATCGCAATCCGGCTAAGAGAATAAAAAGGCAGGTAATCAGTTTCTTCATGTAAGGGTTATCGTATCAACAGTTAATTTGAATAATAACCTGTCAAATAGTGTGCCTGTTTCTGATTTATTGATCTGAATATAGGTGATATTAAGCGATTTGTAATTTTTTATAGCCTAAAGATATTTTTGTAATAGAATTTAAACCTGGATGTTACCAGGTAAAAGGAGTTGTATTTTTATGAAGTGATGATGGTATGGAAAATAGTACAGTGTTTGTATTGATCGAATTGTTTTTCTGCTCAAAATTTGGCCCGATGCGGCACACCGGTAGGAATGGAGTATCCGCATAACAATGAGTTTAGATACTGTCGTCACATACCTAATATGCTTTTATTGAATATCGTTTACAAGGGCAGTATATAGTGTGCTTGCGGTTCCATCTGTATTAACTGTCAATACATAAGCTTTTGAACCCAGGCTGAAAGAACTCCTTGTTGATATATAACTTCCGAAACCAACTTTGGTTTTTTGTGTCCAGGTATCCGTTATTGGGTTATATTGAAAACAGTTATTGCTGTAATTATCGGTAGTTACACCGCAAACATAGCCCATATTATTAAGTGTAAAGCCGCTCGCAGTACCGAAGGCATTTACTAAGGGAGTCTTCTTTGTCCAGGTATCGGTTTGCGTGTCGTATTGCTCCAGCCAATTACCGTTGTAGGTTTTATAAACAATATAACCCTTAGTGCCAATAACAAAGCTGCCGGCAATACCGTCAAAATAAGGACTGTTGAATCCACTTATCTTTTTCCAGGAATTTGTTTGAGTATTATAAGCAAAGAAATCGTTAAAGGCACCCACATCAACACCAAAGCCCATGTAAACTGTAGCTCCTGCAGAAAAAAGCGTAGGAACGTTTCTGGCCGCCCCGGGAAATTGTGCTTTGGGGGTTAGCTGTTTGGATGCCGGATCATATTGCCAGAAGGTGCCATTGGCCGCAGCCGAATAAACGTATGCCTTTGAGTTTACTACGGTTACTCCCTGAACATTACCATTGAGTGGAGCTAATTCCTGATACTGCGACCATGTATTTGATTTGGCATCGAATTTAAATACATAGATACGGCCCGTGCCCCCAAGCGGTGCCAGGGTATAAGCTTCGTTATTTATTACAAAATTGGAGTTAACAGGACTTGCGAAGGGCAGGTTATTTGCCATCATGAGCCATTTATCAGTAATAGTTACACTACCGCTGTAATTTACTGTTTGCCCTAATACATTTACAGATATAGAGGCGACGCGGGTTGGATAAGGGGCTTCTGGTATTCGGATTTTAATGCTACTACGTGTTGCTGTAAAAATATCGGCCTTTACGCCGTTACAAACACCTTATTGTAATCATATTGTGCAGACGGAAAGAAATTATTACCGTTGATAACCAGGTTATCTAAGGTATAAGCGTTTGTCGGTACTTGTAAAATTGTGGGACTGGCTAATGAAAATAGGGAAGTGCTTTTAACACTTTGAAATTGAGCAACCACAGTAATGGGTACAGGAGTGTTATAAATAGTAGGAACAATCACTGTCATTTTATTTTTGCTGGTTCCTATAATTTGTGCTTTAACCGTACCAAAATCAACCTCTGTGGTAAAATTACTGATCCTGTCAAAATGATTGCCGATGATTTCCACTGTATCACCCATGAATTTTTTATTGGTAAAAGACGTAATAATGGGTGTGGACAATTGGTAGTTACGATAGGTAGATCTGGTACTATCGCCATCTTTTAGCGTTAAATTGTTACTATAGCGCCCATTCATATAAGGAATTATGCAAGTAATCAGCGAATCCGTAATACTTATCGTTGAAGCTTTATATGAATCAAAATAAGCAGCTGTTTTTTTAATATCAAAGTATTTACCATGTATGATTATGGTATCCCCCATGTCGGCAGTTGCAGGTGTTATACGAGTGATTAGAATTGGCTTGCTGCCTTGTGATATAAATGACAATACGGCACCTTGCTTTTCGGCTCCGTTTAAACTTTTAAACGCTCTGAAAAAATATTTGTGCCCGCTTTTAAGTCCTTCTAAAATATCAGCGTAAAATTTTTCAGTTACCTTTATGCCAAGTGAAATTTTTGCACTCTTTGCGAATAAACTGTCCTCTCCATATTCAAACCCGTAGTCGGTAATCTGGGGATCAGGTGTCAATGAACCAAATAGCCTTACACCTCCACCCTCCATTAAACTGTCCTTTAGGGTAACAATGGTCGGTTTTTGGGTTGGATCAACCTTTTGCTCTTTTTTGCACGATAACACGATGGCCGAAACTACAAACGAGAATAAAAGAAAATAAAAGGTGAATTTATGTAACATTTAATAAGGTTTGGTTTTATAAAAATATAAAGTAATTAAGATCATCGCAAATTATGCGGCCTGTGCTTAATGTAATTTGCCTAAGTAGATAGTTTTCACAATATCACTTGCTCGTATCTATCAGTAGATGTCTGCAACCATTTAACCTTTTTCATTAAAAGGTTAAATAACGATATGCCTAAAATAGCCGTGGTGATACCTGCCAAAACATCCAGCACGTAATGATGACTTGCATAAACAGCGGTAAACCAAATACCCAACATCACAATAGCAAAGAAGATACTGGCCACTTTATAACGGCTTTTTATACCATAGTAAAGCACTATAACCGGGTAAGAGGAATGAAGTGACGGCATAGCCGCAAATACGTTAGAGCCTTTGGTATAGATGGATTTAAAGATGCCGGCATGAAAATACGCGTCGAACTTAGCCAGACCGGCCACGTTACCCGCGGTTAACGGTGTAAAGTGAAATCCATAATACTGAACATACCATGGTGGAGCGGCGGGGAATGTATAATAAACCACAAAACCCAACAGGTTCACCAACACAAATGTGAGCGAGAAATACAGGAATTGCCGTTTATTTTTGAAAAACAAGAAAGCGGCAAAGCCTAAAGGGACTGGTATCCAGCACAGATAAAACAAGCCGGTTACTACATCTATAAATGTTGTGCCGTGGATACGCCAATATTCATTTGGGGTTAATAGTTTATTATGGTCATGTATCCCGAAAATGTGTTTTTCAAAATTGTACAGGTCAGCTATATGAACAGGTGTATAATGGTAGTTCGGGAAGGCCTTCATATAATCAAATATGATCCAGTATACAATGAATATACTAAAGCCTAATATGAATTTGCGCGTAACAGGTGACAGGTAAAAAAGTACATTGAATATACCCACCAATACCAACTCGGATGAGTTGTAACCAATAAGGAAATTGGAAATAACTAAATAAGCTATTGAAAGGAGTGTAACAACCAGTATTGATTTAGCATTTACGGTTACGCTGTTTTGTCTGGTACTATCCACACCTATTTCTTTAAAAAACCTGAACGGAATATTTTATCCCAAAGCGGCGAACTCACACCGTAACCCTTTTCAGGATCCTGGTAGTGATGCAACATATGGTGCTGTTTTATTTTTTTGAAAAGACCGCTTTTGAAGTTAAAATGATGCATGGCATAGTGCGATATATCATAAAACAGATAGCCTAAAATAAAGCCCGGAAAAAAACCAAATATGTAGTTTGCAGGTAACAAAGCTTTAAATAAGAAGTAAAAGCCCGTGGCCAGCGGAATGCTTAATGATGGCGGCAATACCAAACGTTTAGCATCGCTGGGATAGTCATGGTGTACGCCGTGCATAATAAAATGCAGACGTTGGGCCCACTTCCAGTTTTCATTTGGCTGATAATGGAAAACAAAGCGGTGCATGATGTATTCAACAATGGTCCAGATAAATAAACCAGCTAAAAACAAGCCGATATAAAGTAAAAAGTTCATGCCTGCTTCAAAGAAAGCTTCGTATGTACATACCAAGATAACGGGTACAAAAATGTACAGGGGTACGGTATAATGTACCTTTGATAAACCTTCTAAAAAGTCGCTTTTAAACATTCTCACCGACTCCTGAGAATTGGAGACATAATTTTTCTTCATAGCATATCAGGTTTTAAAATTTTAATGATTTCTCTGCCTGTTATTGTCTTTTAATAATATATAAGTTAGCAAAACCTAACCGGGTTCAATTTTAATAAAGATTTACTATTGTGTAAACACCTTTATTTAAAGGTTACGAAGATATGATATTTTAATTATTGAATTACTGAGTTATTGAATTAGTGATTTCTCTTAATTTCAACAAACGTAGTCACTTCAATGTTCTTTAATCAATAATTAGTTATTTTTCTCCGCTTCAATTAAAGCTCTTTTAGCCTCTCTTAACCGGTTAAACGCGGTAATGTTGGTAAGTACGGCCAGTATTACCAATGGAATAGTAAATATAGATATGGTTTCAAATACATGAAACTTAACTCCTGGAATAAATAGTTTGTAATTACCGCCAATGTATTGAGCCACTATACCACTTAAAGCAGCACATAAGCCAATAGTTACTACACGCTCAGGGCGTTGCATCAGTCCGCCTTTAACTTCTACGCCTAAGCCTTCGGCGCGGGCCCTCACATAACTTACCATCATTGAACCAATAAGGGCAATAAACGCGGCAATGGAGCTCAGGAAATAATGGTGAGCAACCAGGTAATAACAAATACCTAAAAACATGATCAGTTCGCTGTAGCGATCAAGTACCGAATCATACAAAGCGCCAAAGGTTGATTTCATATTACCAAGGCGGGCCACCTGTCCATCGAGCATATCAAATAACCCGGCAAACAGAATTAAACCACCGGCCCAGCCTACATAACTCAGATCGCCGCGATTACCCTCTTCCGCACCCAATATAAATATGGCAGCTACGCCCACATTTAACACAAAACCAATTGAGGTCACCGCGTTTGGAGTTAACCCAACCTTGATCAAAATTTTTACAAAAGGATCAATCACCTTATAAATACCTAACTGGAGGTTTGTTCTTAGGGATGTTTGCTGTTCCATTTTTTTGTATTTATGCTGTACAAAATTAAAAATCAAATTTGACACGTACACGGATACCATCACGCGGCACATCCGGATGGTCCAGATAATTGAATCGCCTTACATAATCAACCCGTATAAATTTAAATATATTTTCGACACCAACACTACCTTCCACATAAGGTGTTTTACCCAATGCATAGGTGATCGGTAAGCCATTGGCGTCAATTGGTAATTGATATAATGACGGATGAATATTTGGATTGTTATTATCACTTAAACCACCGTACAACACTTTTGCCGAAAATGTTTCGCGCCATTTTAATCTTTTCAACAAGGGTATTTTATTGAAAAAGAAACCGCCGAAGTGATGGTCAATCCTGAAGCTCGCATACTTATCACTGGCAAACTCCAAAAAGTTCATCAGGTTATAAGAATCGATGTCATAAGCATAAGTTTGGTTGGCTTGGTGAATGGTTAACAACGGAAATGGTACCTGACCAAATATTTTGCCTGCGGAAATACTCAGGTCTGAATATCCCAATTGCGACAGGTATAAACGTTTGTCGATCCTGAAATCAAGTTTTTGATAGTTATACTCACCATTAAATAAACCTTTAACACCTGTGGTATAATCCAATTCAAGGGTAGGGTACGGATTAGGAATAGGTATACGGTAAATTTTACCCTGATAAAATTCCTCATGCGGTGCCCAGCGGATCGTTCCTGTGAGCTCTGTGGTGGTTAAAGAGTTTATCACATTCGGCTGCCCATTTACTACATTATTAAAATATAGCGACCCTGCAGGCGCCTGTTTCCAGTTTTTAAAACCAGCCGCGAATGATAAGTGGTTCTCCAACTCATGCACGTAATCTAACCTGTAATAGTCATTGTACAGATACTTATCATTTGTACCGCGTTTAAATGACAACAAGAAGTTATCCTCCTGTACAAATTGCAGGTTTGCACCGGGTATTTTAGTGTCTTTTTGATAACTGGCCCTGATATAGTTTTGCGGGAATTTATAAATAGACTTATTGTTAAGCGAGTAGGTAGCACTTAAAAAGTATTTCCATTTCTCATCCTTAAAACCATAAGCGGCATAAGTTTCGAAATAATAACGTTTGCTTAGTTCTGGTGTAGTACGACCGCCTAAACGCAGACGTAAACCTTCAACCGGATTAAAGCTGTAAAATGTGTTGGCAGGACCGATCTCAAATTTGCCAAAGCCTTTGTAACCTGCAAGCAATAGGGTAGCAATATCAACCGTACGTTTGTATGATGGCATATTCCTCAAACTGTCTACGTTTTTGTAAACTTTTGATTCGGCTGTGGTAAGTGTATCCAGACGGTTCTTCTCCCAGAATGAAGCGGGCCGTGTTTTAGCTTCATCTTGTGATTCTTCCGATTGTTTGGTATAGGCAGTATCAGGCCGCGGATGATTAACTATATAGTTTTTGTAGGTAATGGTTCGCATACCCAGCAACCCGCTTTTACCCTCCTTTTTGGTGGCTCCAAACTCAGCTATGGTATTGCTCCGGCTCAGGTGGTAACGGTTGTCAGGATTCTGTTCAAAATCCAGATCGACCTCCATAGAGCGTATAAAGTTGATGTTGATATGCTTGTTGATCTTCAATACCGCTTTTTGCACAGCGTAGTTGCCGTCAAGGGTAATGTATATCATCCCTTCAAAAAGTACGTCGTTACTGTTACGTGGTGTAAAGCTCAGCTCAACCAGTTTTTGGTTTTTGGCGTCGGTAATGGTATCGGTAATAAAGAATTTATAGTAGTTAGGCGAATTGTTGGATATCGGACTTAAAAACTGACTGGTGATCAAAAAGATATCATTGTCATAAATATCCACGTTATTGTACAGGTGTTTGAAGTATTGTTTAACACCTTCGTTATCAACCGCAGGACCGAAGTTTACCCCACGCTGGCCAATCACAACTTCGCGTTTCTTTTCGGGATTTTTGCGGTAATAATTCTGCGATAGTTTTTCATCCAGATAAACCGGTAATATCGATTTTCCAGGTAAAATGGTGCTATCGCGGTTATCGATGATGAACTTATATTTTCGGAAAAACTTTCTATCCGAAAACGCTGCAGATACGTTGATAAACCCGAACATCATTTTATCATATTCGCGGTACTCTACATAATCATAAGCTTCGGGGCGGTTTTTGGGTTTGTTTTCGATAACCTGGCGTATCAGTTCAACCGCAGGATTGTCTTTATTGCGGTATTTGGGTTTTTTGCCTGATTTTATCACAACTTCATTCAGTTGTTTGGCCGAAGGATAAAGCTTTACATTGATCACCTGCTCCTTACCCGGTTCAACCGCTAAAAAGGCATCCTTATAACCCAGAAAAGAAATTTTTATTTGCTTAAGTGTAGCGTTTGTGGTCGAAAGTCGGTATTTACCATTATTATCGGTCGCTACGCCAACAGTAGTACCTGTAAATGCAACCGCAACATAAGGAAGGGTTTGTTTATTACTGGCATCCGTAACCGTACCCGTTATAACAGTTGTTTGCGCAAATAATGATGAAGCAGAAAAAAAGAGTATTAAAAAAAATAAACTTTTATAAAAATTTTTAAAATCCATGTACTTTATGCAATTATGCAAATACAAAACTCTTTGTTAATCCTTTACCCTTATTCCTTGTATAAGCTATTTATCACTTTGATATGATAGCCAAATTGTTATGATAACAGAGCACAAATCTCAATTATCCTAATCAATCAAACTGATGTTTTCCTTTACCTTAATTGAGCAGCGTAGATAGTTATATCCGGCCTTATTTGGCCTTGACATAACTATCCCATTAGCTTGTAATTGCGCTTCAAAGGTAGAAAAATTTATTACAGACTAATGTGGTCAAAAAGTCAAATATTCCCTGCACAATGCATCAAAGCCACCTTGCTGCTAAATATTACCATTAAATTATATTACACTGAAAACGGTGCTATGCTTTATATATTATGAGCTGTTTACCGGCAGCCGGTTTTATTGTTTTACCTAAAGTATTGAATTTTAGATTGGTTTAAACAAACAGATATTGGTTGTCATCAGATTTTTATAAAGTTTAACAACCTGATAACAACTATTTTACACAATCAATAAATCAAGGCTTTATGTGTGATAAGGAAATGATCAGTTACCGGTGGCAATTATAAGCAAAAAAATAACCGGTTGTATACAGCATAAGCTGCAAAACAACCGGTTATAGCAGATTTGGTCAAATAAATTATGCTTCGGCGTAAGCTTCTTCGTAATAGTCTAACCCAAGGTGAGTTATCAGATCTTCACCCATCATATAGCGTAAGGTATTTTCCAGCTTGATAAGTTGTTTAAATATATCATTTTCCGGACGAAGGCCTTCCGCTGTTTGAGGCGATTTTAAGTAAAATGATAACCATTCCTGTATACCACTCATATTGGCACGTTTGGCCAGATCGCAGAATAAAGCCAGGTCAAGGGCGATAGGGGCAGCCAGGATAGAGTCGCGGCAAAGGAAATTGATCTTGATCTGCATTTTGTAACCCAACCAGCCAAAAATGTCAATATTATCCCAACTTTCTTTATTATCGCCATGCGGAGGATAATAGTTGATGCGGATCTTGTGATAGATCTCGCCGTAAAGCTCCTGATTTTCCTCAGGTTTAAATATATCTTCCAAAACACCTAATTTAGATACCTCTTTAGTTTTAAAGTTATCCGGATCGTCCAGCACCAAACCGTCGCGGTTACCCAAAATATTGGTCGAGAACCAGCCATGTACACCCAATGAACGTGCAGCCAGGCCTGGCGCCAGGATAGTTTTCATTAAAGTTTGACCTGTTTTGAAATCTTTACCGGCAATAGGGGTCTGGGTTTCTTTTGAAAGCTCAATTAAGGCAGGGATATCCACAGTTAGGTTAGGGGCACCGTTTGCAAAAGGTACACCCAATTTTAAAGCCGCGTAAGCGTAGATCATGCTTGGTGCTATCAGTTTATCATCATCAAGCAAAGCCTGTTCAAAAGCCGCCAAAGTTTGATGTATGGCTGATGCTTCATAATAGATCTCGGTTGAGCCGCACCAAACCAAAACAACCCTGTCCAGTCCGTTTTGCTCTTTAAAGTTTTTGATGTCCTCCATTACCTGTTGTGCAAGCTCATAACGTGTACCTTGTTTTACATGTGTACCGTTCAGGTTTTTGGCGTAATTTTTATCAAAGGCGGCTTTCATCGGCTTGATAGATTCTAACTCAGCTTTAACCGAGTTTAATAATCCCGGCTCAAGTACTTTTGCATTTGCAGCTGCCTCGTATACGTTATCTTCATAAACATCCCAACCGCCAAAAACTATATCTCCAAGATTAGCAAGTGGCACAAACTCCTTAATTTTAGGATTACGGTTCTCCGTTCTTTTACCTAAACGGATATGCCCCATTTGCGTAAGTGAACCTATAGGTTGTGAGATACCTTTTTTTACTGCTTCAACACCGGCAATCAGTGTAGTTGCCACAGCTCCTAAACCTGGGATAAGGATACCCAGTTTGCCTTCGGCGGGTGAAATTTTCATTTTCATTGACTTATTTATTGTTGATTATTGGATTGAGGCGTTGTTTGCCATAGTCCGTGGTTTTTACTCTTTTTTTGCTGTTTTAATCCTTTTTCGCTTTACTTAAACGTTTAAGTAAAGCGAAAAAGGATTAAAATTCTATTTGCTTATTCCGTGTTCAAAAGTAACTTAAACGTTTAAGTTATAAAACAAGGAAAGCGGATTTTTTATTTTCATCATTACATTATTTTAATTGGGATCAAAGCCATTTATTGGCTTTATACCAGGTTAGTGTCTCGGCCAAACCCGTTTTGAGGTTATACACCGGGTAAAAGCCCAGATCTGATTTTGCGCTTTCGTTATCGCAATACCAGTTTACTGCCATGAGCTCATCTATCTTTTCGATATTCACTACAGCGGCTTTATTTCTCAAAGAACTCACTTTTTCTGATATGGCGGCAATTATTTTTACAAAATTTACAGGCAAATGAAATTTAAAGGTAGTTATACCCAATATTTCCTTAGTCAGGTCACCTAATTCATACTTGCTGTAAAAGTTGCCGTCGCTCAGGTTATAGGTTTGCTGATTGCCGCCATGTAGAGCCTTTATGGAGGCCTTTGCCACATCTTTTACGTAGATAAAGCTTAGCTTTTGCTGGCCTTTGCCAATATATGGCTCAAGCCCTTTTACTACTTGCTTAAAGAATATGAAGATGCCGGTATCCCTTGGCCCGTAAACAGCGGTAGGGCGTAGTATGGTATAATTTAAGTTTTCAACCGTGCGCAGTTGTTGCTCTGCCAGTAGCTTGCTGCGGCCATAGGCTGTAACGGGGGCAGGAGGGGTAGCTTCGGTTATGATACCCGTTAATGTGTTAAGCGGACCTATTGCGGCCAGGCTGCCTATCAGTACAAACTTTTGCAAACCAGGACAAGCATCAGCTGCTGCTGTTGCCAGGTTATGCGTGTAGGTAGCGTTAATGTGATTATATTCGGCTTGTGACCGGGCCGATGTAACGCCAGCCGCATGAATGATATAATCGGGCTTAATATCGCTGAGCTGTTGTTTTAACGTTGGCAGATCTTTGTAATTGAGTTCGGCATAGTTAATAGTAAGGTGCTTTAGGTGATCAATATTGCTGCTTTTGCGTATGGCAGCGTAAACTTCCAGATCCTGACTTAACGCTTCTTCAATTAAGTGATACCCAACAAAGCCACTGGCACCGGTTATTAAAACCCGTTGTTTCATATGGCTTTTTCGTATAGCCTGTATTTTTTATAGGGATTGCCGTTTATGGCTTCTATAGCCCGGTTTACCATATCGTTGTGTTCCAGGGTCCAGCCGGCTTCGGCTTGTTTCATGCCTTTACGCCTGTACTCTTTAATAATGGTACCATATAAGCAAGCTTCGATACCCATTTTACGGTAGCCATCAATAACGCCCAGCGCATATATACGCAGGCTTTGTATTTTTTTACGACCGAATAAGAGTTTGAAAATACCCGTAGGTAACAGGCGACCACGCTTAATTCTCTTAAAAATCTCGTTGTAGTTGGGCAGGGCCAGTCCAAAGGCAACTATTTTACCTTCCTGTTCGGCAACCAGTACAAAATCTTTGTCGAGTATTAACTTCAGATCTTTGGCCAGGTAATCAAACTCATCATCACTTAGCGGAACAAAGCCTTCATTATGATCCCAGGCTGAGTTATAAACTTCGCGGAGCTTAATGGACTCCTCTTTGAAGTTTTTGAGGTTTAAAGTGCGGATAATGATATTGTTACGTTTTAAACGCTCCTCCAACGCGCTTAACAAGCGTACCGACTTATCGTCGTAGCTTTTATCGTCCCAGTGCCAGGCAATCAGATCGGCGTTTTTGGTAAAACCATAACCATCTATCAGATCGGCATAGTAGGGGGCGTTATAGGTTTGCATTAAAAACGGCGAACTGTCAAATCCTTCTATTAGTAAACCGCAGGGTTCGTTGGTTGAAAAATTAACAGGGCCAATCAGTTTCTGGGTCACACCTTTTTGTTTGAGCCAATCGGTAACTGTATTAAAAAGTGTTGTTGCTACCTCTTTGTCATTAATGCAATCAAAAAAGCCAAAAAAACCATCATTGGTATTGTTGAACTTGTTATGTGCATTATTGAGTATAGCTGCAATGCGACCTACAATTTTATCGCCATCATAAGCTAAAAAAGTTTGTACGGTATTATGCTTATGAAAAGGATGTATAGTTAACAGATCGCGCTGAGCTATGAACAATTCCGGAACGTAGTATGGATCGTCCTGATACAAATCATGTGGAAAATCAATAAATGACGCTAATTCTTTTTTCGAACTAACAGTTACAATTTTTATCATGAGTGGTATTTATAAAATTGTTGCTTGAGGTATAAAATGAAACGCCCGTGTGCAGGAGCTTGTTTTGATAAAAAAGCTATGAGCACACGGACGTTTTTGTTTATTTAGATATTTTCTTTAACAGAAGCTGCAGATACACCAACTTCTTTAAATGCTTTTGAAAGTTTTTCAACGGCTTCGTCAATTTGAGCAAAGGTGTGCGTAGCCATTAATGAAAAACGCAGCAATGATGAATCTGAAGGTACGGCCGGCGAAACCACCGGGTTAACAAATACACCTGCAGCTTGCAGATATTTGGTTACCAGGAAGGTTTTTTCGTTATCACGTACATAGATAGGTAATATCGGGCTTTCTGTAGGGCCAAGGTCAAAACCTTCATCCAACAAAAGTTTTTGAGCGTAATTGGTATTGTCCCAAAGTTTTTGGATACGCTCAGGTTCAGATTCGATAATATCCAAAGCCGCAATTACACTGGCAACCGAACCCGGAGGCATACTTGCACTAAACATTAATGAACGTGCACGGTGTTTGATATAATCGATAGTGTCCTTATCGGCTGCAATAAAACCACCTAATGATGCCAGTGATTTACTGAATGTACCCATGATCAGGTCAACATCTTCGGTAAGGTTAAAGTGCGATGCGGTACCTGCACCTTTATGGCCAATAACGCCTAAACTGTGGGCATCGTCAACCATAATATTGGCACCAAACTCGTCGGCCAGTTTAACAATCTCCGGCAATTTAACAATATCACCTTCCATGCTGAATATACCATCAACAGCGATAACCTTCACCGCCTCTTCGGGCAAAATGCTCAGTTTACGTTGCAGATCGTCCATATCATTATGGGCGTATTTGATCACTTTTGAAAATGATAGCCTGCTGCCATCAATGATAGACGCATGATCATATTCATCTAATATAAGATAATCATTACGGCCTGTAATGCAGGAAAGCACACCCAGGTTAACCTGGTAACCGGTGCTGAGCAAAACAGTGGCTTCTTTACCTACATAGTCGGCAAGCCTGTTCTCTAATTCGATATGAATATCAAGTGTACCATTCAAAAACCTCGAACCGGCACAGCCTGTGCCGTATTTGTCAATTGCTTTCTTCGAAGCTTCTTTAATCTTTGGGTGATTGGTTAGCCCTAAGTAGGAATTGGAACCAAACATTAACACCCTTTTGTTATCTATTATTACTTCAGTGTCCTGAGCAGACTCAATAGGCCTGAAATAAGGATACAATCCCTTCTCCCGGAGCATATTTGCAACCTGGAACTCGGCGATTTTCCCATGTAGTTTTTTAACCATGTATTAACCCTGCTTAAATTTTGTGTAAAAATACCATGAATAAGCATATAACCTATATGGTAAATGTAATTTTTTAAAAAAATGCTTATTCTGATCTCAAAACAGCGGCAAGCATTCTAAATTATATCACGGCAAATTAATTAATTTTTTTATTTATTTCGCACCACAATTTTTCATTTTTTTGTAAAAAGCCCAAAAACGCATGATTTTGGCATGTTTTTATAAATTTTACGTAAAATTCTTGTTCTTGATTTTAATTTAGTAATATTAATCACATATTAGCGCCGCCCCTGTATAAATCGGTAAAAACCCAGAGATTGATTTTTTGTTGTTTTCACTGATAATTAACATCACCTATAGCCACCTTATGAAAAAAAATAAGTATTTAGTATTTTTCATTACAATCGTCTTAACATTAATTTTACATTCACCAACCTGGTCACAAACCGTCGCTGATAGCATTAACGGGCCTGTTTCTTTAAAGCAATGTGTTGAGTTTGCCCTTCGTAACCAGCCCGCGGTTCGGCAGGCCTCCATCGATGAACAGATCAATGAAAAGGATATCCGGATAGGGCTTTCTGCCTGGTTACCCCAGCTCACCGGATCGGGTATATATAATTACTATTTTAAAGGAACGCCGCAGGCAGGGGCGTCGGGGGCCAACTTTCCGTCAAGCTCGGGCATCCGTAATCTGTCTACACTCGGGTTACAGTTAAATCAGGTGATCTATAATAACGATGTATTACTGGCAGCCAAAACCGCTAAATATTCTCGCCAGTATTATAAACAAAACACGCTGAGCAGCCAGATCAATGTAGTATCTGACGTGAGCAAGGCATTTTTTGATGTGTTGCTTTCTCAAAAACAACTGAACATCACCAACGAAGATATCATCCGCTTACAAAGAAGCCTGAAGGATGCTTATAACAGGTATCAGGCAGGTGTATCTGACAAAACAGATTATAAACAAGCCACTATATCGCTCAACAATTCATTAGCCACACGCAAGCAAACCGAAGAGGCTATTAAAAGTAAAACGGCTTATTTAAAACAGATCATGGGGATCGACGGATCAAAAAATCTGGATCTGGCCTATGATTCATCCCGTTATGAGCAAGCAGCCGTTATTGATACCAATCAGCAGTTGGATTTTAATAACCGCATTGAATACCGTTTGCTGCAAACCACTAAAGTATTGCAAAACGTTAATGTTAATTATTACAGGTTTGGATTTTTACCTTCCTTGTCGGCAGTAGGTAGTTATAACCGGGCTTATTTCAGCCATGATTTTTCAGATCTGTACGACAAGGCATACCCAACGGGCTATGCGGGACTTACTTTAAGCCTTCCGATTTTTCAGGGCACCAGGCGCCTGCAAAACCTAAGCAAAGCTAAGTTGCAGGTTGAGCGTACCGATCTTGACTTGGAAAATAGCAAAAACACCATCAATACCGAATATGTACAGGCACTGGCCGGTTATAAAAGTAATTACACCAGCTACCAGCTGATCAGGCAAAATGTTGATCTGGCTAAGGATGTATACAAGGTGGTAAGCCTGCAATATCGCGAGGGTATTAAAACCTATCTTGATGTTATAGTATCGCAATCAGATCTGCGTACAGCCGAATTAAGCTATTATAATGCGCTGTTTCAATTACTATCCAGCAAGATCGATCTGCAAAAGGCTTTGGGAACGCTTGGCGTAGATACTAATCAATAATTTAAATAATAAGGCACCTGAGCTTAAATAAACGAATAACTGCGCAGCACTCATGAGTACCGCTAAAGAAACAAACAACCAACGAATAACTGCGCAGCACTCATGAGTACCGCTAAAGAAACAAACAACCAACGAATAACTGCGCAGCACTCATGAGTACCGCTAAAGAAACAAACAACCAACGAATAATCACTACGATGAAAAACAGATATATATACTGGTTAGCCCCTGCAGCCTTATTGGCATTAGCTTCTTGCAAAGGTAAAAGCGCACAAAATGCACCATTGCCGCCAACTCCTGTAAATTTAACCGAAGCTAAAAAGGCAGTGGCTATTTATTACGATCAGTTTCAGGGTACGGTTGTATCTATCAACACCACCGAACTCAGGAGCCAGGTACCGGGCTTTGTAACCGGCATATTCTTTAAAGAGGGTGATGTGGTGCAAAAGGGCAAGGTATTGTATGAAATTGATAAACGTAAATATGTGGCCGCTTATCAGCAGGCAGAAGCCAACGTACTAAGCGCGCAGGCCAACCTGGTTAAAGCGCAAAAAGATATCGACCGTTATAATATGCTGTTGAAAAATGATGCAGTAGCCCGCCAAACGGTTGACCAGGCCTCTGCAACTTATGAAACCAGTAAGGCTAATGTAGCTGTAGCCAAGGCTGCATTAGCCTCGGCACGTACCGATCTGTCATACGCTACCATTACGGCGCCCTTTACCGGTCGTATCGGTATATCACAGGTAAGATTGGGTTCGCAGGTTGCCGTAGGTACTACTTTACTGAATACCATATCGGCCGAACACCCAATGGGGGTAGATGTAGTGGTGAATGAACAGGATATTCAACGTTTTTATAAATTACAGCAGGCCAGCAGCGATACCACTTTTAAACTGCAAATGTCTGACGGTTTAACTACCTATAATAAACCGGGCAAAGTTTTGGCTATTGACCGTGGTGTAAATAACCAAACTGGTACCATTAAAGTGAGGATCCAGTTTCCGAATGAGGATGGTGTGTTGAAAGACGGTATGAGCTGTGTACTTAAGGTGCTTAACAATCAATCTGGCGATAGGGTACAGATCCCTTATAAAGCCATCACCGAGCAAATGGGTGAGTTTTTTGTGTTTGTAAGCAAGGATACTTCTTTTGTGGACACTACTAAAAATAACGAAAAAGTTGAAGCGCTCATTGCCAAGCAGCATAAAGTGACATTGGGGCCACGTGTGGGTACCGATGTGGTGATCATGAACGGTGTTGAGCCCGGCGACAAGGTGGTGACCGAAGGTTTCCAGCGTTTACGTGATGGCGGCAAAATTGTATTGGGCGATCCGTCTAAAACACCAGCACCGGGTCAGGGTGGAGCACCAGCACAGGGGAAACAACAAGGAGGCAAGTAACCGGTATTTTTATAAAACACAACCAGAATGATAGCAGATACCTTTATACGAAGACCAGTTACCGCTATAGTTATATCCTTAGTGATAGTAATTGTTGGTATCCTGGCAATAAGTAATTTGGCCATAGGCCAGTATCCAGAAATTACACCGCCTACGGTAAACATCACCGGTACCTATACCGGTGCCGATGCCCTTACAGTGGAGCAAACGGTTGCCACTCCTGTAGAAGTACAGGTGAACGGTACACCAGGCATGACCTACCTGCAAAGTAACAGTACGAGTAATGGTGCCATGAGCATGACCGTTAACTTTGAGGTGGGCACCGATATTAACATTGCCGCTCTTGACGTGCAGAACCGTGTAGGTATCGCCACGCCAACATTGCCGCAGGAGGTACAGCGTTTGGGCTTAACCGTACGTAAGCGTAACCCCAGTATTTTGATGCTGGTGGCTATGTTTGCCCCTAAGGGCTCACATAATGTTACTTTTTTAGATAACTATACCAACGTTTTTGTACGCGACGCGCTTTTACGTGCCAAAGGTGTAGGCGACGTGTTTACCCGTGCCGATGACTTTAGTATGCGTATATGGCTTAAGCCGGATAAGATGGCCGCTTTGGGTATGACCGCGGGCGACGTAACAGCAGCCCTGGCCGAACAAAACGCGCAGGTTGCCGCCGGTTCGGTAGGTTCAACACCGCAGGAAAACGGCCAGCCATTTGAATATACGGTTTTAGTTAAAGGCCGTTTATCCAGCCAGGCAGAGTTTGAAAATATCATCGTTCGTACACAACCCAGCAATGGTGCTATTGTGCATCTGAAAGATGTGGCCCGTGTGGAGTTGGGTAAATTTAACTATGCCGGTAACTCCTTTGTTGATGGCAAACGCGCTTCTTACCTGCTGGTTTACCAGGCGCCGGGTAGTAACGCCATCGAAACTGCCGATAATGTTTACGCTACCATGGAGCAGCTTAAAAAGTCGTTCCCTGCCGATGTGGATTATGTAGTGCCTTTTGAATCTATAACCGTAGTAAAAGTATCCGTTAGCGAAGTAATTGAAACGCTGGTTATAGCGCTGGTGCTGGTTATTGTGGTGGTATTCCTATTTTTACAAAGCTGGCGCACCACGCTTATCCCGGTATTGGCT
This sequence comes from Mucilaginibacter sp. 22184, assembly GCF_052045695.1. Lineage (NCBI taxonomy): Bacteria > Pseudomonadati > Bacteroidota > Sphingobacteriia > Sphingobacteriales > Sphingobacteriaceae > Mucilaginibacter > Mucilaginibacter sp. 22184. The sequence continues at coordinate 484,789 of NZ_JBQEPI010000003.1, read as the reverse complement.
ATCCCGGTATCTATCATTGGTACCTTCATCTTCTTTATACCACTGGGCTTTACCATTAATACATTAACGTTGTTTGGTTTCGTACTGGCCATCGGTATTGTGGTGGATGACGCCATTGTGGTGGTGGAGTCGGTACAGCATTATATGGACGAGGAGGGGATGTCGCCAAAGGAAGCTACTATACATGCCATGCGCGATATATCGGCACCGGTAATTGCCATCGCTTTGATATTAGCTGCGGTGTTTGTACCGGTAGGTTTTGTGCCCGGTATCGTAGGGCGCTTATATCAACAGTTCGCTATCACTATCGCTATATCGGTGTTGATCTCGGCCTTTGTGGCGCTTTCATTAACGCCTGCTCTTTGTACGCTGATATTAAAGCCCCGTAAATTAGACCAGGAATCAAAAGGGCTTGATAAGTTTTTCTTTAAATTTAATGCCTGGTTTGACCGGGTAACCGGCAGATACCGTAACGGCGTTGATAAGAGTATCAAAAACTCTAAATTCATCATCATTATATTGGTGTGTATTATTATAGGTACTATCCTGCTTTTCAGAGGTAAACCAAGCGGTTTTATCCCTACAGAGGATGATGGTCGTATCTATATTACTTACGATCTGCCCGAGGCTTCATCAACACAGCGTACCGTAAAAGTACTGCATGATATGATGAGCACATTGGATAGTATCCCTGAGATAGGGCATTACGCTGCTTTGGGTGGTTTAAACGCGGTAACCTTCGCAACCAAATCAAACAGTGCCACCATATTTGTGCAGCTAAAACCATGGGAGCAACGTAAAGGCGAGCAGCATACTATATTCCCGCTGGTAGCCATGTTACAAAAACGCTTGTCGCGGTTTAAAGAGGCCAGTGTGGTTGTAATTCCACCGCCGGCGATACCTGGTTTGGGTAATACCGCGGGTTTCTCCTTTATATTAGAAGAAAAGCAGGCAGGAGGGGATATCAAGTACTTTGAATCGGTGATGCGTAATTTTATTGCCGAATTAGGTAAACGTAAGGAGATATCCAAAGCGTTCTCTTTCTTCACCGCCCGTACACCAGCCTATCAGTTAACCATCGACAGGGAAAAGACCAAAAGATTGGGTGTGCAACTGTCTGACGTAAATGCGGCCCTGCAAACCTATATGGGTAGTTCATATATTAACGATTTGACGTTGTACGGCCGTACCTTCCGCGTGCTGGCACAGGCCGATACCAACTACCGAACAAACATCCAGAATATAGGGCAGTATTTTGTGCGAAACCAGGCGGGCACCATGGTGCCTTTAAGTACGCTTACTACTTATAAGGTAATCGAAAACGCGCCGTTAATATCGCATTACAACCTTTTCCGTTCGGCTGAGATAGATGGTAACTCCGCACCGGGGTACAGTAGCGGCGACGCGTTGAACGCGCTGGAAGAGGTTGCTGCCAAAACCCTGCCGCAAGGTTATGGCTACGAGTTTTCGGGCTTGAGCCGTGAAGAAAAATTATCAGGATCAAAAACCGTGTACATCTTTATGTTGTCGATTGGTTTCGTATTCCTGTTCCTGGCAGCTTTGTATGAGAGCTGGTCGGTACCATTCTCTGTACTGCTTGCAGTACCGCTCGGCGCTTTTGGGGCGATCCTGTTTTTATCATTCCACTCCAAGTTGGATAATAACGTATACGCGCAGATAGGTTTGATAACACTGATTGGTTTGGCGGCCAAAAACGCCATCCTGATTGTAGAGTTTGCCAAAGAACGTGTGGATAGCGGCATGGAGCTGGAGAAAGCTACCCTGGAAGCTGTACGACTAAGGTTGAGACCAATCATCATGACCTCGTTGGCATTTATATTAGGCGTAGCGCCTTTACTATTTGCAACAGGTGCAGGCGCGGTAGCCCGTCAAACTATCGGTTGGACGGTATTCGGCGGTATGCTTGCGGCCACTTCTTTGGCCATATTCATTGTGCCGGTATTATTCTTTATCATTACCAAATTTGCCTATGGTAAAGAAAAATTGGCCGAGCTGGAGAAAAACTATGACCCGCATAAAGGGCATGAACCCGAAGTTTAAAATATCTTCGGATATAAAACAAAAAAGGAGAGGCATTGCCCCTCCTTTTTTGTTTTAAGATAAATTGGATGGCATGCTGATCGCTGTCGAAGCAGTGTGGGTAGGGGCTCCGCGCGCGAGTCTTCGACAAGCTACCCACAGGACGTCTCTCCATCATGTCATCGCTGCGAGGAGGAACGACGAAGACAACCGACCGAAGGGAGCTCATTAATACCGTTAAAAACAGACACAACATTAATAATCTCGTAGCTATTCTTATCGATAAGAACGCGAGGAGATTGCTTCATGCCTCGCAATTGACATATTTTTATAAAATTGGATCGAGACTTAATTAAGCACATCAATTCATCCTTAGATGCCCCGAATTTTAATACTCGGAGTGATAGTCCTTTTTTGACGATGATTAATCAAAGAAGAACAAAAATTCAGCGTTTACCTACACTTAAATATCCGGATAGCCATCACTGTTTCATGTTTTTTTAATCTGAAATTAAGATTTGTAACTAAGGGTATTGATTTTGAGTTTATGATCAAAATGAACTGATAGTCAGTTATTAATGATGGTTAAAGCCTGTTAGCTATCATGAAGTAAGAATGAAGAGCCGGGTATTGGCACATAAAATTCGTGATAGTGGCAAAGTATTTGTTAAGATGGTGTTAATACAATAAAAATATTGTAGAGTTAGTACTAAAAAAACACAATTATGAAAACAATGACAAAAATTATAGCCGGAGCGTTTACCGCCTTAGCTATATTTATCGGAACAAATGTAAAAGCTCAAACAGTACCAAAAGACGCGCTGCGTTTTGGTGTAGGTGTTGAAGGTCTGTTGCCAACAGGTAACCTGCACGACATCTCAAACGTAGGTATTGGTGGTACAGCGCGTTTACAATACGGAATAGCCAATAACCTGGCATTAACCCTTACATCAGGTTATTACAATTTCTTTGGTAAAAAGATCGGGGACGGTACAGATGTAAAATATCCATCATTGGGTATGGTACCAGTTAAAGCGGGCATCAAAGCCTTCTTTACCAATAATTTATATTTTGGTGCAGAAGTTGGTGCTGGTTTTGAAACCAAAGATTTTTATGCAAACGCCGATGGTTCTAAGAATACCAAGCTTATTTTGGCTCCAGGTATAGGCTATGCATCTAAATCATGGGATGTAGGTGTTCGTTACGAAAACTATTCGGGCCAAAGCAATAACTATGGTACTGTTGGTTTACGTATAGCTTACGGATTTGGCTTGTAATTTTACAAGACCATAAAAGAAAAGCCCCTCAGCATATGCTGAGGGGCTTTTCTTTTATGGTCTGAATCAGGATTTACAGAATTTTAAAATTTACAGAATGCTCAATGTCATTTTGTTAATTCTGTAAATTCTGGGAATTCTGATTCAGACTAATTTACCCAGCGCTTCTTTGATTCTACGCACAGCTTCTATCAGTTTATCTTCGGCAGCAGCGTAAGAGATGCGGATAGATGACGGATCGCCAAAAGAATCGCCACCAACGGTTGCCACGTGGCCTTCTTCCAGCAGGTAAATGCTCAGATCGTCGGCATCTTTAATGGTACGGCCATTATAGCTTTTGCCGAAGAAGGAGGTTACATTCGGAAAAAAGTAAAACGCGCCATCGGGCAGGTTAACCTTAATACCTTCTATCTCACTCAATAATTTATAAACAATGTCGCGGCGTTTTTTGAAAGCGGCACGCATTTCCAGCACACTTTCCAGTCCACCTTCATAGGCGGCAACACCTGCACGTTGTGTAATAGAGCAGGTTCCAGAAGTGATCTGTCCCTGCATCTTGTCGCAGGCAGCTGCGATTTCAGAATTCGAGGCGGTGTAACCAATTCTCCAGCCGGTCATGGCAAAAGCCTTTGACCAGCCGTTGATGATCACTACACGGTCTTTTATATAATCAAACTGCGCAATCGACTCATGTTTATCCACAAAGTTGATGTGCTCATAGATCTCATCGCTCAGGATATATACATGCGGATGTTTTTCAAATACCTTGGCTAGTCCTTCCAACTCATCTTTGCTGTAAACGCTACCGGTAGGGTTACAAGGAGAGGAGAACATAAACAGCTTGGTTTTTGGCGTAATGGCCGCCTCCAACTGTTCAGGGGTTATTTTAAAGTTTTGCTCAACAGTAGTATTAATGAATACGCTTTTACCTTCGGCCAGCTTAACCACTTCTGAGTAAGATACCCAGTAAGGTGTAGGGATGACCACCTCTTCGCCGGGGTTTACCAAACACAATACTGCGTTGGCAATAGCCTGTTTAGCACCGGTTGATACTACAATCTGACTGAAATCATAATCAAGGTTGTTCTCGTTCTTCAGCTTGGCAACCACAGCCTTGCGCAGGTCGGGATAACCAGACACGGGGGTGTAGTAGGTAAAGTTTTTATCCATGGCCTGCTTTGCTGCCTCCTTGATGTGTTCAGGGGTATGAAAGTCAGGTTCGCCAAAGCTAAGGCTGATCACGTCGACACCTTTAGCGGCAAGTTCGCGGCCTAATTTGGCCATCTTAATTGTTGCAGATTCGGACAAGTTATTGATCCGGGTACTTAATGCGCTCATATAAATTATGTTATCGCGGCAAATATAGAAAATAAGTTTACTGCTACTTACGCTTGTTATTTATAAATTTGTCGCCTAATAAAGATTACCTTGAAAGAACAAAAAAGGATCATATTAATTTCGCTGATTACGGGCATTGTGCTGATGCTGGCGAAGTTTGGAGCATACTTTTTAACAGCATCCAATTTTGTACTCACCGATGCCGCCGAAAGCATTGTAAACGTAATTGCCAGTGCTTTTGCCTTCTTCAGCATTTATCTTTCATCGCAACCACGGGATGAGAACCATCCCTACGGGCATGGTAAAGTAGAGTTCTTTTCTGTTTTTATTGAAGGTTCGCTTATTGGTATAGCCGGTGTTATCATTATCGTTAAATCGGTTTACAGTTTACTATATCCTAATGAGATCCATGACCTGCTTACAGGTGCCGCTATTATTGGCGCTACAGGACTGGTCAATGGTGCTTTAGGGTATTACATGATCCAAAAAGGTAAGACATTGCGCTCCATCACCCTGGATGCCGACGGCCGCCACCTAATTGCCGATATGGTAACCAGCATTGGCCTGGTAGCCGGTTTATTGCTCATCAGATTTACCGGGATATTATGGCTCGATAGTGGTTTATCTATCCTGGTGGCCCTATATATTATATATAGCAGTTATAAGCTCATCCGTAAATCGGTAGCGGGTTTAATGGATGAAGCCGATTTTCAGGTAGTAACGGATATCATTAACGTACTGAGTGAAAAACGCCGTGAATCATGGATAGATGTACATAACCTGCGTGCCCAAAAATATGGTAACGAATTGCACATTGATTGCCACATGACGCTGCCCAATTACTTCGATCTGAACAAGGCCCATGCCGAGGTTTCACTGGTTGATAAACTGATCAATAAAGAAGTGGGTATTAAAACGGAATTATTTATCCACTCGGATCCTTGCGTACCCGATTGCTGTCACTACTGCAGCATGCCCAATTGCCCCATACGCTCAGAACCTCAAACTGAAACCATTGCCTGGACGATGGATAAAGTAGTACGCAATAAAAAGCACTTTGAATAATGAAAGAGGAATATTTTAACGTACGGGTATACGGTCTGCTGATCAACGAGAGCAATGAAGTACTCATCAGTGATGAACAGGAATACGGACACCGCTTTATCAAATTCCCGGGTGGCGGGTTGGAGATAGGCGAGGGGCTGATTGATGGGCTGAAACGTGAATTTGTAGAAGAGTGCGAGGTAGAAGTAGAGGTCACCGGTCATTTTTATACTACGGATTTCTTTGTGCGGTCGGCATTTAACAATTCGCAGATCATCAGCGTATATTATAAAGTGAAAAATATTACCCCCATGAATTTCGCCATTAAAACCATCGCTTATGATTTTGATGGCGAGGGCGATGTGCTGCAAGCCTTCCGATGGGTGAAAATATCCGAATTGACAACTGACGATGTTACCTTCCCAACGGATAAACGTGTGGTAGAACTATTAAGAGCAGAACTATGAATTTAACCGAACGCGACCTTAAAGTAATATGGCACCCTTATACCCAAATGAAAACCGCTGCACCACCCATAGGCATTGTACGCGGAGAGGGAGCAGGCTTGTTTGATGAACAAGGAAAAAAATATATCGACGCGGTATCTTCCTGGTGGGTAAACATCCACGGGCATGCGCACCCATACATCGCTAAAAAAGTATCTGAGCAGTTACACAAGCTGGAGCATGTGATATTCGCAGGCTTTACCCACGAAGGCGCCGTTGAACTGGCAGAGCGCTTGTTGGCCATTTTACCCAATAACCAGCAGAAAGCATTTTACTCAGACAACGGATCAACCGCTATTGAGGTGGCCATCAAAATGTGCCTGCAATACTGGCTCAATAAGGGTGATCAGCGTACCAAAATTATGGCGTTTAAAAATGCTTACCACGGTGATACTTTTGGCGCCATGGCTGTAAGCGGCCGCAGCGCGTTCACCGCCGCGTTTGACAGTTTGCTGTTTGAAGTAGAATTTATCGATCTGCCCAATAAAGATAACATAGAAGATCTCAAAGCCCAGATCTCACAGCTCAAATCTGAACTGGCTTGCTTTATATTCGAGCCCTTGGTACAAGGATCGGCCGGAATGATCATGTACGAGGCTGAATACCTGAACCAGCTGATGGCCCATTGTAAACAGGAAAACGTGCTGATGATAGATGATGAGGTATTTACCGGTTTTGGTCGCACAGGGAAACGTTTTGCCTGCGATCATGTGCAGGTGCAGCCAGATATCATGTGTTTCTCTAAAGGGCTTACAGGCGGTACTATGGCATTGGGCCTAACCACTTGTACGCAGCAGATCTACGATGCTTTTTTATCCGACGATAAATTGAAAACCCTCTTTCATGGGCATTCCTTTACCGCTAATCCTATAGCCATAGCATCGGCCCTGGCCAGTCTGGATCTTTTCCTGGAACCGGCCACAACAGCCAACATACAGCGTATCGAAACATCGCACGCCGCTTTTGCCGCCAAAATAAAACACCATCCTAAAATAAAGGCCATAAGGCAAACCGGTACCATTATAGCGATGGAATGGGAGACCGGCGATAATACCTCCTATTTTAGCTCGCTGCGCGATAAATTGTACCAGTATTTTTTGGCCCAAGGCATTATATTGCGGCCGCTGGGCAATGTTATTTATATTTTACCCCCATATTGCATTACTGATGCCGAACTCGGTTATGTTTACAGCAAAATTGAGCAGGCACTTGAAGAAATATAACTATGCTGAATACACTACTACCACAAATAATTGCTGATAACGAATTGCACTCCCGCTGGTTAAACACGCTGTCGCTGATGGAAAACACCGGCGCGCGTAAAATATCAGCCAGCGAAGATCCGCATACCGTTACCTATATCATACTCAAACACGCAGCCGAAGAGCATCGCCATGCGTTTTACCTCAAAAAACAACTGGAAAAAACAGGTGTGGAACTGCCAACCTATGCTGCCGAATATCTGCTGGCACCTGGTTCAAGCAAATACTACCTGAACCAGCTGGATGTTGACGTATGCCGTTACCTGAAAAAAGAATTAGACTTAAGCGGAGGCGAACTGCGCTTTGCGGCCTACCTGCTGGTTACCTATGCGATTGAGGTTCGTGCCGATGAATTGTATCCTATTTATCAGGACGCGCTTGACGAAGCCGGCAGCAAGGTAAACGTAAAGTCCATCATCCTGGAAGAAGAAGGTCACCTGGAAGAAATGCTGAACCAACTGCACAAATTCTCGCCCGATTGGGAACGCCACGCCAACAAGGCCGTGGAGTTTGAAACCAAACTGTTTAACCAGTGGGTGGAGCAACTGGGAAAATCGTTGGGTTAAGTCAAAAGTTAAAATTCAAAAATCAAAAACACCCACCCTGTCATCCTGAACGGAGTGAAGGATCTATTATTGAACTATTCATATCGCAGAATAGATTCTTCGCTACGCTCAGAATGACAAGGGGTTTTTAATCAGCGAAATCACCGAAATCAAATCAATCAACGGTCAATAGCTCATATACTCCGTATACACCACCTGCAAAAAGGCTTTGCCCTGCTGGAGGGCTTTATCGGTAGTAGCCTCACTGGCGTTTTTATTGTCTTTATAAACTATCCTGCGACCAGAATTATCATAAGAGATGCTTTGTTGCGGTGTCATAAAGCCAAAGCCGTTATCCCAGGTAAAAAAGGCAAAATCCTTACTGCCCGGATCGAGCAGATCTTTCGACCAGGTAAACTGCTTGTGCGCTATACCCAGTTGGCTTAGCAGCGTAGCCGCGATATCCGTTTGTCCGCCTAATTTATTGATCTTGGTGCCACGATATTGCGGTTTAATTACATCGCCAAAAAACAACAGCGGGATGTGGTATTTAACCGGGTCATAAGCTTCGGCAACGTTGCGGGGGAGGCGGTGCCCATGATCGGCTACCAAAATAAACAAGGTGTTTTTATACCAGGCTTGTTTTTTTGCCTGTTCAAAATACGCGTTCAGGCATGAGTCGGTAAAGTAAGCCGTACTCCTGAATTGATTGCTGGCATCGCCGTCCTCATCAGCCGGAAAATGCGCTTTTACCGGCAATACAAAAGGCTCATGATTGGTTGATGTTTGCAGATATGAAAAGAAGGGCTGTTTTTGCTGCTGCGCAAATTGTAAATGTTTGTTGAGCAACACATCATCATAAACTCCCCATTTGGTTTGTACCTGCGCAGGGGCGAAGGCGTTCTCATCCGTGATCTGCTCAATGGCATGGCTGTTCATGAAGATATTAAAATCCATGTAACTGCTTTTACCGCCATAAAAATAGGAGGTATGATACCCCGCGTTTTTAAATACCACGGATAGGGCCGGCAATTTCCGCTGCTTCAAAGTATCAGCAATAATGGTGCGGATAGCCTGCGACGGGAAACCGCTCATAATAGATATAATGCCTTTATCGGTACGGTCGGCAGAGGAGTAAATGTTGTTGAACAAGACACCCTGGCTGATGAATTCTTCAAAATTGGGCGCAACTCCTTTATCGCCACCTAAGGATTCGATGATACTTGCCGTATAACTTTCCAGCTGAATAATAACCACATTCGGCCTATCAGTTGTGAGGATTTTTAACGATGAGTCGGATTTAGCCGTATAGGAATCACGCACCAGCTTTTCGGCATCGGCGGGCTCCATAAAAGTATAGGGGTTGTAAGGCTTCCGGAAATTCTCAAATATATTATTGAACAGGTTCCACTCAGTATTCAGTGCCGATTGGTTCAGGATCTCCTTATCAGAAAAATAAGCCGCGTTTTGGTTGATGGGCTCTGTTTGCAAACCACCCCGCATAAACAGGAAGTTGACGAACACCAGCAAACAGATCAAGGCTATTTTAAGACTAGGTTTAGCCGCAGGCTTCCTGAACCTATAATCAATAACGTACCTGGATAATAAAGCACCGGAGCTCAGTAATAGTATACCTATGAAGATACATTTGCCCACCGGCGATGAACCCGACGATGCCAGTGCTTCCGAAGGTGCATGATAAAACGAACTGAATACCCGGAAGGTAACCTTGGTGCCCCATTCTCTGAAAATATTAAAATTGAGTATGGTATTTAAGGAGATGCAGAACAGGATGAGCCCCACATAAATTTTAAGCCAGATGGGTTTGGTATGCCAGGAAGGAATGCACCAGTTAACAATAAAAACCAGCAAAGGGATGGTACAAATATAGGCCGCGGCCGAAGCATCCAGCCTAAAGCCGTAAAAGAAGGTCTGTAAGATTTCGCCGAAACCGGCGCCGCGAATTTTATAAAAAAAGTATAATTCAAACGTAAGCCGCGTAATTACAAAGAACAGCAGCCAGAATATAAAAAATCTGATTATACTAAAAAGGTTTCTTAACATAAAGGGGTACAAAAGTAATACTTTAACCCGCAATGTTAAGAAACCTTTAATGAATTGTTAGTGAAGGGGAAGGAGTAGGAGTATCAAGTAGCTAGTATCAAGTATCTAGACCTTTAAAAGTGATCTTATAATCAAGTTAATCAAAAGTCTTGATACTTGATACTAGCTACTTGATACTAATCTTTATATCGCTGCTTGATACTAATCTGATTATCTTCCTCCGCTCATCGCTTTCAGGTCATCCAGCGATATTTTTTCAAAATCAGCAGGGATACCGAAGGTGCCGGCAGGTGCTTTTTCGTCAACAATGCTTTTAACGGTAACGTCGGTGCTTTGGCCCTGGCTAAATGAAGTGTATTGTACCGGGAAACCACCTATTTCTCTGTAGTATTTTGCAATACCGGTTAATGGAACCTCTACATCATTAGTGATCCAGATATCATAGGTCTTTTTAGTTTTTGAATCGGTAGCTACTACTTTTTTACAGTTAAAGCCCGAGATCTGCTTGGTTTCGGTGCTTGGCGCAAAAGTAAAGGTTGGCATGTCAGCCATAGCCTGATCTACCTCATCCGGCGTAGCGATAGCTGCTTTTTTTATGCTGGCAACAGGTACATCAACCAATATGGCCATTGATTTACCGGCAGCATCAGTTAATATTTTTATGGTAGCTGGTCCTGCAGTAAACGTAAATGCGTTGGAGTCGGCACGGAAATATCCTTTGGCATTAACTTCCTGGCCTCTCATATTGGTAGTGAAGTTTACGGTGCCTTGTGTGTATTTTTTTTGTGCACTGGCGGTCATAGCTGTTGCGGTAAGAGCCAGGCCCAGGGCAACATTAAAAAATTTAATATTCATAGTGTTAGTTTGATTTATACCAATTTACTTGTTTTCGATTAAAAGACAAATTTATTAGTGTTTAGTTTAATTTCTCAGTTAGATACAGCGATCAATGAAATGTTACGCTTTAATATGCTATAATTTATATGCTTTTCCCTGGCTTGCTGTTCAAGCTGGTCAATCAACTTGCCGCTGTTGCTCCCGTCAATTACAAGTGTTTGATAATCATAATTCTTGTTGATCTGGGTCAGATCGGCATATGGGTTGCCGGTAATATATAAATAATCGGTTTTTAATTTTTGGGGTAATTGCCAATGGAGCGTTTGCTTGTCAAACAGCATAATTTTTTGATGGTTGAACTGGATAAGACCACCTTGCTTTTTCAGATAATTTTTGCTGATACCCTGATCAAGATTATACACATCGGCCTTACTTATTTTGCAGCTATCCAGGTAAGGCTGTATGGTATATTTATAGTTTTTATCAGTATCGGTAAGGTTAGTGAGCACAACGGCCTTATTGCCGTTTTTAAACACTATGCCCGTGTTTTTGCGGAGGTTCAGAAAAGCGACGGAGCTGCTGTTATCGGCACGGTATCTTTTAACGCTGATGCTTACACAAAGCAAAAACAGGCAACCCATGCTGAATTTGAGTAGCCACGGCTTTTTATCATACAAAAAATAAAACAGGCCGATGATGAAAGCATAACAGAGCAAATATTCGGCAGTGCTGAACCATATTTTATTAATGCTGGCAAAAGGGGCGTGCTCAATAATGCCCAGGGCTTTATTCATCAGCAGGATCGATTGCTCCAATACCCAGGCCAATGCAGTCGACAGCCAGGGCTCCCAGGCCAGCAGCAGATAGGCTATACCACTATACATAATAACCATGGTAGGGATAATGATGAGCAGGTTGCTGAACAAAAAATAAACCGGGAACTGGTGAAAATAATAAGCGCTTAACGGAAAGGTGATCACCTGCGCCGCTACAGATACCGAACAAAGCGCCCAAAGCTTATCGATCCATTTGTTTTTGAATTGGAACCATTGATATACCATAGGCTGCAACACAATTAAACCGGCTACCGATAAATATGAAAGCTGAAAGCCTACATCGGTTATAAAAAACGGATTGTACAATAATAACAGCAGGGCCGATATAGCCAGGATGTTGAGCATATTGATATGCCTTACAAACGTATTGCCGATAATAACCATACCGATCATGACCGCGGCCCGGCAAACCGCCGGCGAAAAGCCTGTTAGCATAGCATAATAGCTTATCAGCAGTATCATTACCATCATTTTTAAATGCCTGCCGTATTTATAGCGGTTTAAAAAGCCCAGCATCCATTGCATTAAAAGATAAATGATGGCCACATGTGCGCCCGATACCGATAGTACATGGATGGTGCCTGTTTTGGAGTAAGCCTGCAAAACATCATTGCTCAGATCGGTTTTGTAACCCAGTATCAGGGTAGATGCTACTGCTATGGCATCTGGATCATGCATTTTTTGCTTAAATAACACCACCATTTGCTGCCGCAACTTTAAGGCATAGGCAATAAAGGGATTGCCCGTATCGTGCTTTAACAATTTGTATTGCCCCGGGAATAAAAATTCCTGATAGTAAATATTCTGGTGGGCCAGGTATTTTTTATAGTTAAACTCGGCAGGGTTAAAAGGGGGATCGACGGGGGTATAGCTGGCTGGGATCAGCAGTTCATCGCCGTATTGCAGGGATATAGCATCGCTGTCTTTCAGGGTGAGGAGCAGGGTGCCATTGGCCTCAGCGGTTTGCCGTTGATTGATACTTTGCCGAACGGTAGCCGAAAACCTTACCAGGCCATTTTTAAACTGGGGCTCGTTATTGATGCTTACCGCCAGGAATTGCGACTGTATTTTCGAAAAATGCCGGCGGTTATTCAGCTCGTTATAACTGATCACGCTGATCCAGCCAGCCGAAAATAAGATCATAGCCATCAGCAAACCACCAATCCACCGTGCTTTATAAATAGCCCAGCGCCGATAGTTTAAATTCAGCACAATGAATGCTGCAGCTACACCAACAATAGCGATAGCCAGGGCCGGCAGATAAACAGCCGACATAAACTGCATCCCCAAAGCCAATCCTAGCAAAAAAGGCACAAGCAATAGAACAACCGGGATTTCGCCTTTATGATTCGCGAGCATAGATAAAGATATGATTTAGTATCAAGTAGCTAGTATCAAGTATCAAGATTTTTGAAGGTGCGTTATGATTCAATATCGATGACTTAATATCGTGATTTTAGAAGACAGTGTTAAAAACAATCCAGTCTTGATACTTGATACTAGCTACTTGATACTGATCTTCCCTATAGTTCGTCCCTAACTTCGAGCAGAAATTTTTTGATGTTTTCGAGCGAGTCGATCACGCGTTGGTTTTCTTTGGTGTCGCTCATGTTATGCTTCAAATGCTCTTTAGCACCATTGAGGGTATAGCCTTTATCGCGGATGAGGTGAAAGATGATCTTGAAGTTTTCGATATCCTCGGGGGTAAAATAGCGGTTGCCCTTTTTGTTCTTTTTGGGCTGCAGTATATCGAATTCCTTTTCATAAAAACGTATAAGCGATTGATTCACATCAAACATGGCCGATACCTCGCCCATGGTGTAATACATCTTGCTTATTTCGCGGTCTTTATAAGGCATATGCAAAGATAAATTTTATTTTGAATTTATGACTTCGTAAAAATATAAGTGCAGGGAAAAGCCTAAGCCGGTGGTTGCGTATTATCCGTAGGTAAAGCACTTGCGGGAAATACGTAAAATAGCAATGGAGGCAAAATTCTATATACTAATTATCAGTAATTTATTATGTTTGGCAACACATTTTAAATCTTATCTATTATGTTAAACAAAACAATTTTAGCCGCAGCACTAGTTCTCACGCTTGCATCTTGCGGCGATTCCTCTAAAAAAGAAAACGAAGAAAAATCTGGCCTTGGTAAATTAGTAGAAGGCGCCAGCAACCTGGATAAATTTGCCAAATCGGGCGAAAAACTGAAAGACCAAACCGAGAAACTTAAAAAACTTACACCGGCAACTACCGAGGAACTGAAAGCAGTAGTGCCTGAAACTATAGGCGATTTCAAAAGAAAAAGCTACAGCGCAGGCGGCACCGTAGCCGATATTGTTGCTGCCGACGCGGAATACTCAAAAGAAGATAATAAGACGATCCATGTAAGTATTTTAGATGGTGCCGGCGAATCGGGCAGCGCCGTGGTTAGTTTACTGGCCATGGGCTTGAGTATGCAAACCGAATCAGAATCAAATGGTACGGTATCCAAAAACATTGATGTGGATGGCGTACGTTATTCTACAGAAGATACCAAAAGCGCTTCCGGCGTAAGCTCTTCCCTTAAGTTTATATACAAGGAGCGCTATGCCGTTACTTTGCAAGGCGAAGGCTATAGCCTTTCAGAGCTACAGGATTTTTTAAAGAAACTGGATCTGAGCTCACTGAAATAAACCGAAACATTGGGATAGATTTCTGCCCAATATTGCGTATATTTGTACATAACAAAACAGCCCGGTTTTCCTGATAAAAAGGAAAGCCGGGCTGTTTTGTTAAGGAGAAAAACAGAACAAAAATCAATTGTTTTGTATGTAGTTATTTGAATATCAATAATGTAATACTTTTTAAAGTTTTAAAAACGCCACAAAACAGTGTTCAGAATTGTTAAAAAGTGTTAAAATGAGGTTTTTTCGAATATTTTAATCAGTTTTTACCTCGTTTTTGAGCAAAAAAGTGTTGAAATTTAAGCTTTAAAAAGTTTTTTGGAAGCGTTTGAGCTTGCAAGTACTCCCTAATTAATCCCGATCTTTTTACTTTCGGACTTCCGGGCTTTCTGACTTCCGGACTAATAATTACATTTGCAAACTATGACAGCTACCGAAATACGACAGGCTTTTCTTGATTTTTTTGTTTCCAAAGGGCACATCATTGTTCCCTCTGCACCCATCGTCATAAAAAACGACCCCACCCTCATGTTCACCAACGCGGGGATGAACCAGTTTAAAGATATATTTTTAGGCGAAGCACCCGCTAAAGCACCCCGGGCGGCTGATACACAGCGCTGTTTGCGCGTAAGTGGCAAACATAACGACCTGGAAGAGGTGGGTATCGATACCTATCACCATACTATGTTTGAGATGCTGGGCAACTGGAGCTTTGGCGACTATTTTAAAAAAGAAGCTATTGCCTGGGGCTGGGAGCTGCTTACTCAAGTTTATAAACTGCCTAAGGACCGCCTGTACATCACCTACTTTGAAGGTGATGATAAAGAAGGCCTGGAAAAAGATACCGAAAGCCATGAACTATGGAAATCCCTGGTTGCAGAGGATCATATCCTGCGTGGTAATAAAAAAGATAATTTCTGGGAAATGGGCGAAACCGGCCCATGTGGCCCATGTTCAGAGATCCATTATGATAGTCGCCCGGATAGCGAGCGCGCGCTGGTTGATGGTGCCACCTTGGTTAATGCAGATCATGACCAGGTAATTGAAATCTGGAATATTGTATTCATGCAGTTTAACCGCTTAAAAGGTGGTGCCCTGCAGCCGTTACCGGCCAAACACGTGGATACCGGTATGGGCTTTGAGCGTTTGGTGCGTGTACTGCAAGGCAAAACATCCAACTATGATAGTGATGTTTTCCAGCCGATGATCCAGTTCATCGCCGAAAAAAGTGGTAAACCGTACAACAGTAAAGCCAAACCCGGCGATGCCGACTGGAACGAAGCCGTAGCCATGCGCGTACTGGCCGATCATATCCGTGCCATCAGCTTTGCCATTGCCGATGGACAGCTGCCATCCAACAATAAAGCAGGTTATGTGATTCGCAGGATATTACGCCGTGCGGTTAGATATTCATATCAGTACTTAGGTTTCAAAGAACCATTCCTGAATCAACTGGTTCCTTTGTTGGCTGATCAGTTTAAGGGGGTATTTGATAATTTATATAGTCAGAAAGATTTTGTGCAGAAGGTAGTTTTGGAGGAGGAAGTATCTTTCTTGAGGACACTTCAACAAGGAATCACATATTTTGAAAATAACATTGTTGGGGATTTAGTTTGGGGGGATTTAAACAAAACCGGTAAGATTCCGGGAGAAAGTGCATTTCTACTTTCTGATACTTACGGGTTCCCTATAGACTTAACCGAATTGATGGCTCGCGAGAAAGGCTTAACAGTTGATATGGAAGGCTTTGAAAAAGCCCTCCAAGAACAAAAGTCCCGCTCCCGTGCTGCAACCGCTATTGATACCGGCGATTGGGTAGTGTTAAAAGATAATGACAGCGTGGAATTTACCGGTTACGACGAAACCGAAACCGTTGCCCACGTAGTAAAATACCGTAAGGTAACCGCTAAAGGCAAAGAGCAATATCAGATTGTACTGGATAAAACACCTTTTTATGCCGAGAGCGGTGGCCAGGTAGGCGATAGAGGTGAACTGGTTTTCCCTGATGGTGAGATTATCATGGTAACCGATACCAAAAAGGAGAATGGCCTGATTGTGCATTTTGTGGATAAACTGCCCGAGGATATTGACGATGCCTTAACCGCTATTGTTGATCCTGCCCTGCGCAGCCAAACCAACAGCAATCACTCGGCTACGCACCTGCTGCATGCCGCTATGAAACAGGTTTTGGGCAGTCATGTAAATCAGAAAGGCTCATTGGTGAATGCCGATTATCTGCGGTTCGACTTTTCGCACTTCGCCAAGGTAACCGATGAGGAACTGGCGCAGATTGAAGCCATCGTAAACCAAAAGGTACGCGAAAATATCCCCTTGAAAGAAGAACGCAGCGTATTATATGCCGAAGCCATCACCAGCGGCGTAACCGCCCTGTTTGGTGAAAAATATGGCGAATATGTGCGGGTGATCACTTTCGACGATACATTTAGTAAGGAGCTTTGCGGTGGTACGCATGTAAAAGCTACCGGCCAGATTGGTTTCTTTAAAATTGTAGCCGAAAGCGCTGTAGCTGCAGGTGTTCGCCGTATTGAGGCTATTACCGGTGTGGCTGCTGAGGTATATATCACCAACCAAAACCAGCTGATAGATCAATTAAAGGAGTTGCTCAAAAATCCAAAGGACCTGGCTAAAAGTGTAGAGAGCTTGTTGGACGAGAACGCCAAACTGAAAAAGGAGATCGAGAAATCGATCCTGGAGAAATCATCAGGTTTAAAAAATGAACTGGCACAAAAGGTAGAAGCGATTAACGGTATCAATTTCATCGCCCAAAAAGTAGCCCTGCCCAATACCGAAGCGGTTAAAAATCTAGCTTACCAGTTAAAAGATATTGTAACGGATTTGTTTCTGGTACTGGCTGCTGATTTTGACGGCAAACCAAGTCTCACCGTCATGATCGCAGAAAACCTGGTTAAAGAAAAAGGGTTGAACGCCGGCAATATTGTTCGGGAATTGGCCAAAGAGATTAAAGGCGGTGGTGGCGGTCAGCCATTCTTTGCAACTGCTGGTGGTAGCGATGCAAGCGGATTGGATGTAGCTTTGGTAAAGGCTAAAAGTTTTATTGGATAAATATCTAAGAATAAAATAATAAAGATGCAGTCGCTCGGCTCCTGCCGAGTGACTGTTATCACCAGGCCTCCGGCCTACGAAACAAAGCGGCGGGACGCCGGGAAATAGTCGTCACTCGGCAGGGGCTGAGCGACCGCGGGGGTTCTTAGCTGAAAATTGTCCATAACAAAAAAAGACCGCGTAATAGACGGTCTTTTAATTGTTAATATATATTGGGGATATAAATGCTTATTTGTATTGATAGACGGCTTAATATTTAAAAGGTTTAAAGCCCAATCGGATTTTTTTACAGATCGCCGGTAACAAAAAGATTTTCAGCGCTTCCATTTTTTTTAAGCAGGGCAAAGTGTGATCTTATGGCATCCAACAATGGGTACGAACGGTAATTTAGCCGGTACTTCTGCGCATACCGCCTGATGATAGGGGTGATGTATGGATAGTAAGTATGCGCCACCGCAGGGAATAAATGATGAGCCACGTGGTGGTTAAATCCACCAAACAGGAAATTGGCAAACCGGTTTTGGGTGCTGAAATCCTTGGTTTTGCTGATCTGGTACATGGCCCAGGTGGTATTGATCACCCCATTTTCGGGTGGCATCGGGAACTCAGCATCCTCATCGGCATGGGTAGAGAGCAGTGCCGTTACTCCAAAAGCGCTGGCAATAAAGTGCATCACTAAAAAGGCCGTGATGATGTTAACGATAGGGTGCTCGAGTAACAGGGCAGGTATGCCGATCATCATGAACAGATAAAAGAATTTTGCGGCAAACAGTTTGACGTATTCTATTTTAGGTATTATGATCACCCGTTTCACATAATTATCTTTCAATCCGAAGAAGTCCTTAAAATCGCGTATCAGCAACCAGTTAAGAGTATAAAAGAAATACAAAAACCACATATAAATATGCTGGTACCGGTGAAACTGGAGCCATCTGCTACCCGGGAAAATGCGTACAATATCGCTTTGTTTTACGTCAATATCCCATTGTTGCATATTTGGATAGGGGTGGTGCAGCAACAGATGCCGTTTTTTCCAGATAAAGCTGTTGCTGCCAAAAAGCTCCAGTATACAGCTCAATCTTTCATTGCTGGCCCGGGTCCTGAAAACCGCGCCATGTACGGCATCATGAAAGGCATTAAAAAACACCAGGATCATGGTGAGGCCGGTTAAAATGTAAAACAGAAAAAGCAGTTGGGTGTTATTGCCCCACACCAATATACTGGTGTAAAAAGCAAAGTAAAGGGTTATTAAAAAGATGGATTTATAAACTATACGGCGCTGGATGTTTTTGTTAATGAGTACACGGGCTTGAACTTCTTTATGCAGTTCCTTGAAAAAATCATCGTCGCCTGCTTTTTTAAATACAAGTTTGGTCAATTTCTCAGTTTCCATATAAAAACGTTTTATATTTTGCTTAGCACGTAGCCAGGTCTGGCTATAATTTTTAACAAACCGGTAATTGGCTTGGTTTATGTTTTTTATTTTTTAAACTTTTTAATGACAATAATTGGCTCATCGTCAATGTCGTTTGCAATCCGGAGGGGCTTAAAAATTCAGATAGTTAAAAAAAGTTTGGGGACACCATCTTTAAACTATACAAAATCAATAGTTTTACTAAATAATACAGTGGCAATGGCGTAGCTAATATATATCACGTACATTGTTTAAAAGTTAAATGATGTTTTATACTGTATTAACTTTTATATATTTGACCTTACATCAGTAAAATTTATAGCTGAATTTTTATTTTATGACAGTTCTTGCAAACGGGATAAGTGAAAAGTACGAGTTGGTTGTAGGCCTCGAGGTACATGCCCAATTATCCACTTTAAGTAAAGCATTCTCGGCCGATTCTGCAGCCTTTGGTGCCGAACCTAACCATCACATCAGTGCCGTATCCTTGGGGCATCCCGGTACGTTGCCGTTCCTGAATAAAAGGGCGGTTGATTATGCCGTAAAAATGGGGCTTGCCTGTAATTGTACTATCAATTTAAATAACAGCTTTGCCCGTAAAAACTACTTTTACGCTGATTTGCCTAAAGGTTACCAGATCACTCAGGATCAGGCTCCGGTTTGTTTGGGTGGATACGTGCCTGTACGCTTAGCCGAGGGCAAACAAAAAGATATAGCCATTCACCATATTCATATGGAAGAGGATGCCGGTAAAAGTATGCATGATCAGCACCACGCCGACTCACTCATCGACCTGAACAGGGCGGGGGTTCCTTTGCTGGAAATTGTAACCCAACCCGACATCCGTAGCGCCGAAGAGGCCGGTCAGTTTTTGACCGAAACCCGCAAGATACTCCGTTACCTGGATATTTGCGATGGCAATATGGAAGAGGGCAGTATGCGTTGTGATGCCAATATTTCGGTAAGGCTCCATGGTGCAACCGAATACGGTAACCGTTGCGAAGTGAAAAACCTCAATTCTATACGTAACGTACAACGCGCCATTGAGCATGAATTTGTTCGCCAGGTAAATATCATTGAACAAGGCGGCCATATTGATCAGAATACCTTGAATTTTAATGCGGATACCGGCGAAACTTCTGTTCTACGCTCCAAAGAGATGGCTAACGATTACCGTTATTTTCCTGAACCCGATCTGCCGCCATTAAAACTCACCAAAGAATACCTGGAAAACATCCGGAGGAGTTTGCCTGCACTACCAAACCAGTTGTATCATAAATATACTGAAGAATTGGGTCTTTCGGCTTACGATGCTTCTGTAATAACAGCCGAGCGTGACCTGGCTTTATATTTCGAAGAATTGATTAAACATACCGATCATTACAAAGCCGCTGCTAACTGGCTGATGGGGGCTGTAAAATCATACTTGAACGATCATGATGTTGCTATCAGTAACTTTGGCGTTACAGCAAAGCACCTGGCCGGGTTGATCAAACTTGTTGACAGTGGCGTGATAAATAATTCTGTAGCTTCGCACAAATTATTCCCTGCTATGGTCAAAGAGCCAGGTAAAACTCCTGATGATCTGGCTAAGGAACTTAACCTGTTGATCAGCGCGGATACCGATGACGTAAGTCGTTTTATACGCGATGCCATCGCCAAGTATCCGGATAAGGTTAAGGAATACCAGAAAGGAAAAAAGGGCGTTTTAGGCTTGTTCATGGGCGAGATCATGAAAAGCTCCAAAGGCAAGATCGATCCGCAGAAAACAAATCAGCTGTTGATAAAAGAATTAGAATCAAAATAAAATGAAGAACCGCATCATTGCATCAGGTGTATTTTTACTGGCCATTTTCTTATTTTCATGTAAGGATAAATCTTCCTTTACTATTTCGGGAGTTATCAAGAATCCCGCGGCTTTGAAAATGGTATACCTGTTAGAAGCCGATAGCTCGCAGGTAAAAGTCATCGACTCAACCACTTTAAGTGAAAATGGTAAATTTCAGTTCAAGCACCAAACGCTTTATTCCAATTTATATAAACTGCGGGTAAGCGATGCCATATATGACCTGATAGCCAAAAATGGCGATGATATTGATTTTAGTACAGATCTGAAAGATAATACTCACTCTTATATAATTACCGGCTCTGATGATTCTGATAAGATCAAGGAGTTTAACAAGATCAGTAATTTTTACGGCGAAAAAAACAATAAGGTAGTTGCCGAATATCAGGAAAAGTCGCAGGCATTGGGTAAACAATCTGATTCGTTGCTGAAGGTATACATGCCCATATTTCAAAAAAATATGGCCGACTATGGTACCGCGGTGCTCAAATTTGTGAACGACAATAAAAAGTCACTGGCTGGTTTTTACGCTGCTACTTCTCTGGATGTATATAAATATGAACCGCAGTTGGTGGCTTATGCCGATGAGATTAAAGGCAGCTTTCAGGATAATCCGGGGGTACAGCAATTCATCAAACAAATGGAAAAAGCCAAGCCTGTTTCAGTTGGTCATAAAGCACCCGACTTTACAATTGGCGGCATTGATGGTAAACCCATAAAGCTATCTGATTATAAAGGTAAATACGTGATGATTGATTTTTGGGCATCATGGTGTATGCCCTGCCGCCAGGAAAACCCTAATGTGGTAAAGCAGTACAATGCCTTTAAATCAAAAGGATTTAACATTCTGGGTGTATCTTTAGATAAAGAAACACCGGCCTGGAAAAAGGCTATCGATGATGATAAACTGACCTGGGCACACGGCTCGGATCTGAAAGGATTTGAAGGGCCAACAGAAGCGCTGTATCATATTGAGGCTATTCCATCAAATTTTATCATTGATCCACAGGGAAATATAGTTGCAAAGAACATCACAGGCGCCGATCTTGAAGCTTTTTTAAACAAAACATTTAGTAAGCCTCAATAAATCGTTAATATAAGGTAACCTTTAACAATTTGTTAATATTGACTTAACTTTTAGCTTTTGTAAAGCGTATACTTTTATACAAAAAATTTAACGTGCCATGAGCAACTCTTCAAAACAGAAAATACTTATTGTTGATGATGAACCGGACATTTTAGAGCTGATAGAATATAATCTGAAAAAAGAAGGTTATCAGGTGTTTTTGGCCCGCAACGGACAGGAAGCTGTTGCAGAAGCAAAAAAATCTTTACCTGATCTTATTGTGTTGGATATCATGATGCCGAAAATGGATGGCATCGAGGCTTGCCGTATTATGCGTACTATGCCCGAGTTTAAAAATACTTTTATGGTGTTTTTAACTGCCCGTAGCGAGGAATATTCTGAAATTGCTGGTTTTAACGTGGGTGCTGATGATTATATAGCCAAACCAATAAAGCCCCGAGCCTTGGTAAGCCGTATAAACGCCATCCTGCGCCGCAATGCCCCTGCCGAAGATACCCCGGATAACAAACTGGAAATTGGCGACCTGGTTATTGACCGTGAGGCATACCTGGTTTACAAGAATGGTGTTAAGGTGGTATTGGCTAAAAAAGAGTTTGAATTACTTTACCTGTTAGCCTCAAAACCTGGTAAAGTGTATACCCGTGAGGTGATCCTGAAAAATATCTGGGAAGATTCTGTGGTGGTTACTAACCGTACCATAGATGTACACATCCGCAAACTGCGTGAAAAATTAGGCGATGACTGCGTTGCCACAGTAAAAGGTGTAGGCTATAAGTTTGAAGCTTAATACATCGTTTTAATAAAATAAAAAAAGCGACAAGATTATCTTCTTGTCGCTTTTTTTGTAAGGCCACTTTCGCTTTTTAGCCGGTGAATTTGCCGGTAATATCTTTCAATTTGTCGCCTGCTTTGGCTTCTAAATCGTCAACCACGCCTTTTATTTTGTCGCCTGTAAAATCTGAGGCTTTTTCCTTTAGTTCATCAAATTCCTCTTCAACTTTATCCTTGGCGTTTTCCCACAATTCTCCGGCAGATTCTTTGATCTTATCAAAAAAGCCTTTTTCTTCTTCTGGTTCGTTCGGTGTGCTCATGATGTTTTTTTGAATATGAATGATTGATTTTTAGGTATTTTCAAATTAAAGTTAAAATTTATTTTACAATCTATTTAATTATTTATGTTATATATTTTGCTATAAAACATAACAAAAAAAGGCGATGGGATTATTTTCCACCGCCTTAGTTAAAAGCTTTTGCTATGAGCCTTATTTAGCGCTATCAGCTTTTTTCTTAACAGTAGTAGCTGCTTTGGCTGTTTTTGCTGCCACTGCTTTTTTAGCATCAGTAACTTTTGCCTTGGCGGTATCACTTGCTTCCTTTGCTTTTGCCGACACTTTGGCTTTAACATTCGCTACCGTCTTTTTTACGGCAGCTTTCTCATCTTTTACTTTTGCATCGGCTTTAGCTTTTACCTCAGTTGCTGCTGTTTTTACTTTAGTAGCTGCGCTATCTGCTTTTTTGACTACAGCTTTCTTAGCTACAGTTGTTTTTTTAGCAATGGCTGCCTTTTTGTCCGTGGCTTTTTCTTTCAGGGCATCTATTTGGTCTTCGGCTTTATCTTTTAATTCTTCGGCTTTGTCTTTGGTGCTGTCCCAAAATTCTTCAATTGTTTCTTTAACCTTTTCAAAAAATCCTTTTTCGTTGGGTTTTGTTGCGTTATCACTCATGTTGTCTTTTTAAATAGATGATTAAGTAACCACTATAGTTAATGTTTGTTTTACAGTGGATTAACAAATGCTGTTTTATGCTAAACACCCTGAGCCCAGTTTAAATTATAAACCGTATTTTTGTCGGCTATATTTTAAAGTATGAAGTTTCCAAAATTTGCCGACCTGATATTATTTGAGAATGATGATGTGATTGTGGTGAACAAGCCACCTTTTTTGAGTTCGCTTGACGAGCGGGAGGGAGGTGAGATCAATTTATTGCGCTTGGCAAAAGCTTACTCAGATGATGCGCAGATATGTCACCGTTTGGATAAGGAAACTTCAGGAGCGCTTATTATCGCCAAAAATCCCGAAGCTTATCGCTTTGTATCCATGCAGTTTGAAAAGCGCCAGGTAAAAAAAGTTTATCATGCGATTATTGATGGTACCCACATATTTGATAATCTGCTGGTTGATCTGCCTATTTTGAATGTAGGGAAAGGCAACGTGACTATAAGCAGGCAAGATGGCAAAAGGGCTGAAACCTGGTTTCAGTCGTTAAAATACTTTAAGCATTATACTTTGGTAGAATGTCGGCCGGTTACCGGGCGTATGCACCAGATCCGTATACACCTGGCTACACAAAGAGCATCCATTGCCGGTGATGAAATGTACAAAGGCGAGCCGGTTTTTCTGTCGAAAATAAAACGCAAATACCACCTGGGTAAAGATCAGGAAGAACAACCTATCATGAAACGCTTTGCTCTGCATGCCTATGAGGTTACCTTTAAGATAAATCCTGAAACAGAGGTTACCATACATGCTCCGTATCCTAAGGACTTTGAAACACTTTTAAAGCAGCTTGAAAAGTTTGACAGTTAATAAAGGAGCGTTAATTGTTATGAAGTGCGGTTGACTTTATATGAAAATAGCGTTTGCATGATACGAGTACTGCGGTTGGTCTTATTGTTGCTGTTGGGGAGTTATTACTGTCAAAGTTTTGCGCAGGTACACACAGAAAAAGATAGCCTTGTTGATTTTATTCATATAAAAGATGTTATAACCCGTGATCGGAAGATCATGGAGTACATCAAGTACGGGCTTGGGGCATCCCAAACCGAAATTGCGAAAAAGCGGAACATTGTAATTGATTCTCTTTCAAAGTATGATTTTGAGAATAAAAAAGCTTTTCTTTTATTTACTGATGCCATATTCAACGCCAGAGTTTCGAGGTATGACAGGGCCAAAAAATACCTAATTGGAGCTGTTGAAGCTGCTCAGAATACCCCGGATCATTTTTTACTAAGTGCTTTTTATACAAATTTAGCCTTTACACAAACAGATGAGGGTAATCCTATTGAGGCCAGCTACTATTATGAACTGGTTAAACAAGAAGTTCAAAAACTGAACGATCCATCTTTAGAAGTTGCCCTTTATATAAACATTTCTGATTTGTATTGCGCGAACGAGCTTTATATTCAGTCGATATCTTCTTTAGATAAAGCACAGCATATCATTAATGAAAACAAGCTTGATTATCCCATATTTTATACCATCATCAATTTTAACAAGGCCGAAAACTATTTTCGGTTGGAGAATTACGATTCTTTAAAAGTTTATCACAATCGGTTATACAGTCCGGAAAATCAGCATCGTAAGTTATACTCTTTTCAGAAGCGAACAGGTTATTATCTGTTACTACTGGAGCATCGCTATACTGCAACGATATCAGTTATCAATGTTTTATTAAAAGATACAAAATACGTTAAAACCGATTTTGATTTAATGCAATTGACTACAGCTTATATTAAAAACGGACAGCAGACCGGGCAAAAAACATTATCGATCAATTGGTAAAAGAGCAAGAAAAACAAAATCATCCGGGAGTAAAATATCGTCTGTACGAAATGTTAGGTCAAATTGCTCAAATAAGGAATAATCCCACACTGGCCGCCCATAATTTTGAACTGGCGCTGGAGCAATCCAAACAAAATTTAGACGAGGTTACCCAGGTGGGCAATGTATCGGCGCAGGTTAGAGTTAAAGATGTACAGGGTTTGTATTATAAAAACCTGCTTGCTTTTAAACGCGAACAGTTATGGTTGTGGTTTATTATAGCATTGGCAGTTTTAACGGTTATTGTTATAGGTATATTTTATAGAGCGAGCAGGCAGAAACGGCACTATGAAAAGTTATTATACTCTGCCCAAAAGCAAGAGCTTGCTTTTATAAATTCTCACGAAGTACGAAAGCACGTGGCTAATATAATGGGGTTACTTGATTTGATGAAAGATATTACAGACGCGGAGTTTTTGAAATCAAAAAAATATTTATTGTACTCTACCGAACAGCTTGATATTGCGCTCAGAAATGTATCCCCAAAGCTCAGTGATTAAGCCCCCGTTCATTATCGTTATTTCTACTTTATTTTATTAATAACTAATTTTATAATTAGTTACATTGTAATGCCTTTTACCCAGATTGATGCCGTGATTTCATGGTATAAATACGCTATTTTTTGATTTTTTGCATTTTTGATAAAAAACAAGTTGTTTTTGGTTGTGAAAATGCGAAAATGGTAAAATTGACTTTTATTGCGTGTTTTTTTACGTATTTGGCCTGTTAAAATGTGGTTTGTTGAAAAAATTTATAAAAAAATCACAATTTTATAATGATTTTTATAAAAATAATTTAAATTCGCCTTCATAATTAGTCGAATAACAGATAAAACTATTATTAGAACCATAAATTTTACAAACTAACTTAAAAATGGCAACTAAACTTGAGTACATTTGGCTTGATGGGTACAAACCAACACAAAGCCTGCGCAGCAAAACCAAAATTGTTAAAAGCTTCAGCGGTAAAGTTGAAGATTTAGATAACTGGAGCTTTGATGGTTCATCAACTGAACAAGCACCAGGTGGCTCATCTGATTGTATCCTGAAACCAGTTTTTACCGTTCCAGATCCACAAAGAAAAGATGCTTACCTGGTAATGTGCGAAGTGTTGGATTCAACCGGTAAACCTCACGAGTCAAATGGTCGTGCGCTTATTCAGGATGACGATAACGATTTTTGGTTTGGTTTTGAGCAAGAATATTTTTTATGGGATCCTAAAACCGACAAACCACTTGGTTTCCCACAAGGTGGTTACCCAGGCCCGCAAGGCCCATACTATTGTTCAGTAGGTGCTAACAATGCTTTCGGTCGCGAAATTGTTGAAGAGCACTTAGACGTATGTTTAGAAGCTGGTTTAAATGTTGAAGGTATCAACGCCGAAGTAGCTGCAGGTCAGTGGGAATTCCAGATCTTTGCTAAAGGTGCTAAAGAAGCAGGTGACCAGATTTGGGTTGCCCGTTATTTATTAGAAAGAATTGGCGAAAGCTATGGTGTTGCTATCAACTGGCATTGCAAACCATTAGGTCAGTTAGACTGGAATGGTTCTGGTATGCACGCTAACTTCTCAAACACATTATTACGTACAGCAAATAGTAAAGAGAAATTCGAAGCCGTTTGCGAAGCTTTCCGTCCGGCAGTAAAAGAATGTATCGCTGTTTATGGTGCTGATAACGATCAACGTTTAACCGGTAAACATGAAACTGCTTCAATCCATGACTTTAGCTATGGCGTATCTGATCGTGGTGCTTCTATCCGTATTCCACTTTATGCAGTTGATCACAACTGGAGTGGTTACCTGGAAGATCGTCGCCCTAACTCAGCTGCCGATCCATACAAAGTAGCTGCAGTGATCATCAAAACAGTAAAATCTGCTAAAGTTTAAGCCCCTCTTAAATACTTTTAATTATTCTGATCCCCTGGCTCAAAAAGCCTGGGGATTTTTTTTGCTTTCATGTATCCACGCTTTTTGATGGCTTATTATCCTGATAGTCTGATAATCTAAGTTTGTTTATAACTAATGTTCAATTATTCAGGTGTTTAAATATTATGATTACTTTTAAATAAACATGAAAGCCTGTATTTATCATTGTTGTGGTGATGAAGAAGTATCGTTTGATCATTTTATATCGTATAGGCATAAACTTTCAGATGTAATCTTTAATAAAATGAAAAGCGGAGGGGTGCATCAACCGGATAATGATCTTAATTTGGTAGTAAAAGACATCAAAAACCTATGAAATAATCAGTATAGTTATGAGAATCAAAGCATACGGAATTAAAGAAGAGGGTGGAAAGGCAGAGCCATTTTATTATGAAAGAAACGTTGGCAGCAATGAGGTAAGCGTGAAAATTATTTATTGCTCTATTGCAAGGGGAGATGTTCAAATCATCAGTAATGATTGGGGCGATACAAAATTTCCGCTGGTTCCAGGGCACGAAATTGTGGGTATTGTAGAAGAAACCGGGTCCGATGTAACTGCGTTAAAAGTTGGCGATCGCGTTGGAATAGGGTACCAACAAGAAGCTTGTTTTGAGTGTGAGTTCTGTAAATCAGGTAACGAACAATTCTGTGCTCTGCAAAAAGTAATTGGTGTGGATTGCTATGGCGGTTTGGCCGAACATATTGTTGTTGATAACAGATTCGCCTTCAAGCTTCCGCCGGCACTTCACTCTGTAAACTCGGTTCCTTTGCTGTCATCTGGTGTTACTGTATATTCAGGAATTGAAAAAGCGCAGTTGCCTGTAAATTCTGTTGTTGGTGTTCTGGGGGTTGGCGGCCTTGGTCAGCTGGCAATCCGGTTTTTAAAAAAAATGGGGCATCAGGTTTATGCATTTTCTCACTCTCCCCAAAAAAAAGAGATGATTAATCAGTTAGGAGCGGAGTTTATATTGAGCTCAAACTCCGATAGTTTATCAACGTTGAATAAGAAATTTGATTTTATTATTTCTACGTTGAATGCGCCATACGATATGGATGCTTTTTTGAAGCTCCTTAAACCACAGGGAAAGTTTTGCATAGTGGCTTCGCCTTTGATAAAGCAGCCAATTGCCCTTGGCTTACTATATGATTATGCTCAACGAACTATTTATGGAAATTATGTGGGTAGCTGTAAGAACATGACAGATATGCTTGATTTTGCGGCAATGCATCATATAGAGAGTGATGTGGAGGTTATGCCATTCTCTAAAATGAATGAGGCGATAGAAAAGGTAAGGACAGGGGAAGTTAAAATTCGGTTGATATTAGAAAACCAGGAATAATATGAATTCACAGGAAAAAGTATTACACTGTTACAATGCAGTAGCCGACGACTATGCGGCTGATCGCTGGGACGAGCTTTCTAATAAACATTTGGATACGATGTTATTGAAGGAGTTTGCCGCTGCTAATAAAGACAAGGGGCTATGTGCCGACTTTGGCTGTGGACCCGGACAAACAACAAGGTTTCTGTACGACAATGGCTTAACAGATATAGTCGGCATTGATCTGTCGCCGGCGATGGTTAACGCCGCCCGTAAGCTTTCTCCTGAAATTAAATTTGAAACCGGCGACTTATTGAATGTCGGTTATCCGGCGGAGTATCTTGGAAGCGTACTTGCATTTTATGCGATAGTGCATTTTAGTAATGACGAAATCAGAAAATGTTTCGGAGAAATAAACAGGGTGTTAAAAACGGGGGGAGAATTTCTACTTTCGTTTCATGTAGGAGATGAAGTACTTCATTATGATAAAGCTCATGATAAGGAAGTGGATATTGATTTATACTACTTTAAAACAGATGATATCGTAACGTTGCTTTATGAAACAGGTTTTAATGTATTTGAAGCCATAGAAAGACGCCCGCATGACGACGCGAAATTTAAAAGCAAGCGGGGCTATATCTGGGCTGTAAAAAAATGAAGAGTGAGGTAAGTTTCATTGAAGCTTATACCTGCCCGATCTTATCCACAACAAGTCATCAACCGGTAAATTGTAAATATAGACCCAGCATTCAATCGTTTCTGTATCGGTTTCTATAGTGCTTAATTTCCTGATAAATAAATTGGGTTGCTCCTGATCATCCCCAAAACCCTCGTAATCATCAATAAAAGCCAGTATCTTTTTGGGTTCATCCATTAAGTAAATAGAACCATGAACATATTGGTTGGTGTTGGTATCTATAATAGCACCTGGGTATTCCCCCGCGTCATAAAGCCTGCCTTCAAGTTTACCGCTTTTTAGTAAAGTGCAGTGTTGCTGCAGATATGCTCCGTAATGGTTGCCAGTGTCAAGCAAGGTACCATAAACAAATAAATGCGCACAATTAGGTTTCATACTACAAACAAAGGTAAGGGCAAATTCGTATCAAATTGTGTAAACACACTGGGCATTTTTTTATGTTTACATCATTAATGGTTATCTTGCTAAGGTAACCTGCCTTTACAATTTATATCATGAACGAGGAACAGATCAAAGCATATATAGAAGAAAACAATATACAGAAGATAAAATTTGCTTTTGCCGATATTGATGGCATTTTGCGGGGTAAAGTAATTCATACTAAAAAATTTATAGACGGCTTGCAAAGCGGTTATGGCTTTTGCGATGTGGTTTTTGGCTGGGATAGCAGTGATGTATGTTATGATAATGTACAGCTTACCGGTTGGCACACCGGCTATCCGGACAAGCTTTGCCGTATCGATCTGTCCACTTTACGCAATATTCCCTGGCAGGATAATATTCCCTTCTTTTTGGCGGATTATAGTAACCCCAAGGGGAATGATCTGCCCGCCTGCCCACGCAGTCTGCTGAAACATATTACCAAACAATGCGTAGATATGGGCTACCATGCCGAGTTTGCACAGGAGTTTGAATGGTTCAATTTCAGGGAAACGCCGCAATCCATCAACGATAAAAATTTTACCAATATCAATACCCTTACGCCGGGTATGTTTGGTTACTCTATACTGCGTACATCAGAGAACAGTGATTTTTATTATGATCTGTTTAACCTGCTTACCCAGTTCAATATACCTATTGAAGGTCTGCATACCGAAACAGGTCCGGGGGTATACGAGGCTGCCATTGCACATGATGAAGTTTTAAGTGCTGCTGATAAAGCAGTATTATTTAAAACCTCGGTAAAAGAAATTGCCTACAAACATGGCATCACGGCCTCCTTTATGGCCAAATGGAACGAAACTTTACCAGGTTGCAGTGGTCATATACATCAAAGTCTATGGACGAAAGATAAAAGCCAGAACCTATTTCATGATGCCGCCGATGAGTATAAGATGAGCGAATTGCATAAGCAATATCTGGCCGGACAATTGTATTGTCTGCCTCATATACTGCCCATGTATGCGCCAACCATCAATAGTTACAAACGCCTGGTTGAAGGTGCCTGGGCACCAACTACGGTTACCTGGGGAGTGGAGAACCGCACCACAGCACTCCGGGTGATCAATACTACGCCTGCCTATACTCGCCTGGAAACCCGCATACCTGGATCTGATACCAATCCCTACCTGGCTATGGCGGCTGCACTGGCCTCGGGTTTATACGGTATCAAAAACAAACTGAAACTGGATATCCCACAAACTATTGGTAACGGTTATCAGGATAAAAAGAATGGTGTGCTGGCAGCTAATTTACATGATGCATCGGTGATGATGCAAAACTCACCCATAGCCAAGGAGCTTTTTGGCGAAGGCTTTGTTGAACATTTTACGCAAACCCGCCTGTGGGAGCATCGCCAGTACATTAAACATGTAACCGATTGGGAATTGAAAAGATACTTTGAGATTATATAAGTCCGTTTTATACCCGTATAAAAGATGATACAATTTGTTTAATATTGCACCCGCAAATTCCAAATATAAACCATCAGAATGGACTTCTCTTTAATTGTACGCAAAGCCTGGGAAGGCTATGATTCTTCAAAAACCATTAAGCATATTGAGGATATCAGCGCCATGGTATCTACCAACCACGTTTATCGCATCACTTTTGATGATGATGATATCATTATTGCCAAGTTATCCTACTTTGGCAAGTTTGAGCATTTTAAAGAAGATCACCGTATTATTCAAACGCTGGCCAACAACCTGCTTTATCCGTTTGAAAATCTGTTAGCCCGTTCGTTATTAAAAAACAACCGGGTATATATTTATCATTACAAACATGGTAAAACAGATGCCTGGGTAGTATTTTATAATCCTACACGTATTTTGCAGCGCCTGCCGCGCCGCCTTGACGAAAGTCATATCAAAAAGCTGGGCCAGCAGGTAGGTAAGTTTCATAAAGCCTGTTCCCGGGTAAAGAATGTGCTTCCAAAATCGTCAAAAACACTGCGTACAGATATATCCGCATTACAGCATCAATTAGAAGCGGATGAAAAGCAATTCGGTACTGCTATGCAGGCTGATTTTCTGAAATATCATTGCGAAACCTTCCTCAAGAACCGCTCTAAATATAATATGAGCTCGTTCGAGATCATTCCGGTGTTTATTGATTGGAACATCGGCAACTTTTCGGTTACGCCGAACCTGGAGCTTTACTCCCGCTGGGATTATGACTGGTTCAGGATGAGTTACCGGGTGCTGGATTTTTATTTTTTCAGTCGCGTGGTATCTGATATTGGAGATCGTACAGTATTCAGCTATGTGATCAATACCATGATGGAAGACCGTTTTATCATCTTTTTGAAGGAATATCACAAAGTGAATCCTCTCACTGCTGATGAGATACGGTTTATGAAAGAAGCTTACCGCTTTTTTATCCTGAATTATGTAATTAAGGACGGCAAGCACTTTTTTAGCGAGCAATATGCCGAAAAATTACAGGCCGAAGCATTTAATGTTTATCTTCCATCCGTTGACAGGGACTTTGATGCCGAAAAAATCATTGAAGCATTAAAATTGAAGTAATAAATAGTATCAAGTATCAAGATTTTTTCGTGTAAGCTTTTAAAATTGTGATGCTGAATAAATCACTAATTCAATAATTTAACAATGAACAGAATAGATAACTTTAAATCCATTATTGACCGGTATAAAGTTGTTTTTTTTGATGCTTTTGGTGTACTGAAAAATTATAATGGTTTGCTGCCCGGGATAGAGCGAACATTTGCTTACCTGGAAAAGCAGCAAAAGGAATACTATATAGTTACGAACGACGCTTCACGCAGTCCGGCCCAACTGGCCGAATCATACCAGATCAAAGGGTTGCACACCATCACCCCCGATCATATCATATCCTCGGGGATGCTGACCAAGGATTATCTTGATCTGAAGGTAAACGATGGGATAGTGGCCTACCTGGGTACGCTTGATTCGGCGCATTACATCGATAGTTCTGGCTTGCATACGCTTCCTGTTAGCCAGATAGATGCCTCTAATATTGACAAAGTAAACGCCTTGGTGTTTTTGGACGATGAGGGTTTTAACTGGTTTGAGGATCTGAACAAAACCGTCAATATATTACGTAAACGCCCAATTCCTGTTATAGTGGCCAATACCGATAAGGCCTACCCGGTAACCAAGCATGATGTATCCATAGCTATAGGTGGTTTGGCCAGCATGGTGGAGAAGATTGTTGGTAAGGAGTTTATCCGTTTTGGTAAACCCGACTCACAGATGTTTATGTTTGCTTATGATCTGCTGCGCGAGCAGGGGCCTATCAGCAAAAAAGATATTGTGATGGTTGGCGATACCCTGCAAACCGATATCCTGGGAGGTAATAAATTTGGACTGGATACAGTGCTGGTACTCTCTGGTAATACCCAGGCTGCTGACGCTGATAACCGCATTAATGCCACAGGCATAGTGCCAACCTACATCTGCGACTCGGCAGTGGTAGAGTATGGTGAATTGGGCTTTTAAACTAATGTCTTACATAATTATTTATCCTGTCATCTCGACGAGATATGAGGAGAGATCTTATACGCGAAATATACACATCGTATAAGGTTTCTCCCTGCGGTCGAAATGACAAGATGGGGTTTTTGTATCTTCCCTGAACATGCAGAAATTTCTTAAAAAGTGGGTTTACATGGCTTACACTTTTTATGGTTAAAATAGCTTTATTTTGTTGATTGTCAATGTTTTAATTTTAAAATCGGTGAATTTGTGTTAACCCACTTTTTTGCTCATTTAGGCGTCTTCACTTTCTGCTATCCGAGGTCTCTCACTTCGAATAGCATGGGGAGTTGTAACCCCCCCCTCGGGGTTAAAGCTTTGTAGAAAAAGTCAATTCTAATTCAGTGCCTTTGGTACTGCCCTCGGGTTGCATGCCTACGGCATGCTAAATACTTGTGATTTTTTTGCTACAAAGCTTTTACTCCTACCTAGTATCATATCTAATACTAAAAATGTCTATTTGACAAATAAATTTTATTTTTAAATGTAAACTTAACATTTGTTTTTTTACTTTTGGTTCAACAAAGGCATTTAACCCTATGCCGGGTGCCCCAGCACTCAGAAAACCTGAATTAATTAAACGTGATGAACAACGAAAACTTTGATCTGAAAGAACATCCGCATAGCCGTTTGAATATTTTAACCGGCGATTGGATATTGGTATCGCCACACCGCACCAAACGCCCATGGCAGGGTAAAGTAGAGGCAACCCAGGCCGATCAGCGGCCGCCGTATGATCCTAACTGCTATTTATGCCCCGGTAACAAAAGGGCCGACGGCAGCGAAAATCCGGAATACAAAGCCAGCTATGTTTTTACCAATGATTACTCTTCATTACTGCTAAATACGCCAGAAGGTGGTTTGAATGATGATGAGTTACTGGTGGCCAACAGCCAGCGCGGAATATGTCGGGTGATCAGCTTTTCGCCCCGCCACGATCTTACGCTGCCCGAAATGGAAACTGCCGACATCAGGAAGGTAGTGGATGTTTGGCAAACCGAATATCAGGACCTGGCCACTTATCCGTGGATAAAACACATCCAGATATTTGAAAATAAAGGTGATATTATGGGTTGCAGCAACCCGCACCCGCACGGGCAGATTTGGGCGCAAAACAGTATCCCGGTAGAAGTGGCTAAGGAAACTCAACAGCAAAAAACTTATTTCGAGCAAAAAGGCAGGAGTTTGCTTGGCGATTATCTGCAGCTTGAACTGAAAAAGCAGGAACGTATTATTTTTGAAAATGATCATTTTGTGGTTCTGGTGCCTTTTTGGGCGGTTTGGCCTTATGAAGCCATGATCGTGAGCAAAAGACATATCACCAGTTTGCTTTACTTTACCGACGATGAGAAAAGCGCGCTTGCCGATGCTATTAAACGGCTCACGGTTAGGTATGATAATATGTTCGAAACCTCATTCCCGTATTCGGCAGGTATGCACCAATCGCCGGTAAATATGGGCGATCATCCGTACTGGCACTGGCATATGCACTTTTATCCGCCGCTGTTACGCTCGGCTACGGTTAAAAAATTCATGGTAGGGTATGAGATGCTGGCCAACCCTCAGCGCGATATTACCGCCGAATTTGCTGCCGATAGATTACGGAATTTGAGCGAAGTGCATTATAAAGCGAATGGATAAGCAAAAAATATTAATTTAGGCCAACCAAACAAACTGATATAAACCAACTACTTGTAAACTATGAGAAATTTATCAAAGAACCTCTTACTAATCATGTTACCGGCATGTGTATCTTTAGCGGCCTGTAATCAATCATCTGACAAGAAAAAAACTACCATGACGGATAGCACCCAAACACCAGCTTCTGCCTTCGAAAAAACAATCGATGGAAAACAAACGCATTTGTACACGCTTAAAAATAAAAACGGTATCACCGCTACTTTTACCAATTATGGTGGTCGCATAGTGAGTCTGCTGGTTCCGGATAAAACCGGCAAGCTTACCGATGTAGTATTGGGTTTTGAGAGTGTGGAGGGATTTGAAAAATCAACCGAGCCGTATTATGGTGCTACTATCGGTCGTTATGGTAACCGTATTGCCAAAGGCAAATTTAAAATTGATGGTAAAGAATATCAGTCATCTATCAATAATCCGCCAAATACCTTGCATGGTGGTAAAAACGGCTATCAGAGTGTAGTTTGGGAAGGTAAACAGATCGATTCATCAACCGTAGAATTTACCTATCTGTCAAAAGATATGGAAGAAGGATTTCCTGGTAACCTGAACGTAAAAGTTACTTATAGTTTAACAAATGACAACGAGTTTAAAGCAGTTTATGAAGCTACAACTGATAAAAATACGGTTGTTAACCTAACCAACCACGCCTTTTTTAACCTGAATGGCGAAGGCAGTGGTACCATACTTGATCATTTAGTGCAGATTGATGCCGATAATTATGTGCCGGTTGATTCGACTCTGATCCCTTTGGGAAAAATTGAAAGCGTAAAAGGTACACCGTTTGATTTTACCAAGCCCGAAACTATTGGCAAACGCATTAATGATAACAATGTGCAGTTAAAAGATGGCAAAGGGTACGACCATAATTTTGTGCTAAACAAACACGATATCAAAACGCCCATAGCAACTGTAGTTGGCGACAAAAGCGGTATAAAAATGGAAGTATTTACCGAAGAGCCAGGTTTGCAATTTTACAGCGGTAACTTTATGCAGGCCAAAAACGTGATGAAACGCGGTATCAAAGATGAGTTCCGTACTTCATTCGCTATGGAAACACAACATTATCCTGATTCGCCAAACCAGCCTCAGTTCCCTTCAACGGAGCTTAAACCAGGCCAAACCTATAAAACACAATCGTTATATAAATTTTCTGTAGTGAAATAAGCAGAAAAGTATATCATTTTCTCCGCGCGTCATTGCGAGCGCAGCGTGGCAATCCCAAACTCTACCGAGCGACTCTGCTGATCGGAGATTGCCACGCTGCGCTCGCAATGACGTTGTTGGTTAAAGTTAATTGGATAAGAAATTATCAATGCCCATGCAGCCGTTCATAATCCTCAATAGTATCAATATCAATGGCCCCGAGTGGAAAAGCTATTTGTGTTACATCATTCGGAAAAGATTTGATCAGTTTTTTTGCACCTTCCTTGCCTTGCAGCATTAATAACTGGGGAAAGTAGGATGCATCGAACAATACCGGCACACCAAGTGATTCGCGGTAGGCGCAGGCAATGATCCCAAAATCTGTTTCAGCCCTTTTTTCGGTGAGTTGATATAACAACAGGGGATCAACAAAGGGTTGATCGCACAGCATTAATATGGCGCCGGTTATTGAAGGTTGTATATTCAATAATTCGGTAATGCCCAGACGGATGGATGATGCCATACCCTCCTGCCAGAGGGTATTGTAGGCAATGTGTACTAACTCATCAGATATCCCCGGACGTATTACTCCTTCATTGGCCCCTAATACCACCACCACATTTTCATGGCATACCGAAGTAAGCGCGGTTTGGATGGCTCTTTGCAGCAGTGTTTGCCCCCGGTAAACCAGGTTTTGCTTGGGAGTTCCCAAACGACTTGATGAGCCCGCCGCTAATATGATAAGCCCGGTTTGCGCAATATCCTGTTGGTTGTTCACCATGGGTTAACTTTAAGGTAAATATAAATCAAAGTTATTAATAATGTTGTTGTACCTCATACTAACACTTATGCGATCAAAAAATACAATTAAAAAACATAACAGCGGTTT
This sequence comes from Mucilaginibacter sp. 22184, assembly GCF_052045695.1. Lineage (NCBI taxonomy): Bacteria > Pseudomonadati > Bacteroidota > Sphingobacteriia > Sphingobacteriales > Sphingobacteriaceae > Mucilaginibacter > Mucilaginibacter sp. 22184. The sequence continues at coordinate 447,710 of NZ_JBQEPI010000003.1, read as the reverse complement.
GTAATATTTACTTTTACAGGAGGTGACCTCTGGGGTTACTTTTACATATGAATAATTCATTGCTCATAGATAATCACGGCCGGAAGATTAATTACCTGCGTCTTGCGGTAACAGATAAATGCAATTTACGTTGTTTTTACTGTATGCCCGAGGATGGTTTGCACTGGCTTTCGCGTACGGAGTTGATGAGCTATGAGGAAATGTTGCGTGGCTGTAGTCTGCTGGTGAAAATGGGTATCGAAAAGATCCGGATCACCGGCGGCGAACCCTTTGTACGCAAGGATATTATGCGATTGCTCACGGCCATATCGCGGCTGGAGGGGTTGAAAGAACTGAGCCTGACCACCAACGGTGTATTAACCGCGCCGCATGTTGCCGAACTGAAAGAGATAGGTGTACGATCGGTAAACCTCAGCCTGGATACCCTGGATGCTAATCGCTTTTTTACCATTACCCGCCGGGATGAATTTGCTCACGTAATGGCCACCCTGGAAGCTTTGCTGAAACATGGCATCGAAGTAAAAATAAATGCTGTAGTGATGGATGGTAAAAATACGCAGGATATCATCCCCCTGGTACAAATGACCAAAGATTTGCCGGTAAGCGTACGTTTTATAGAAGAAATGCCCTTTAACGGCGATGGTCATGTTTACAAGGGTTTGCAATGGGACTATATTCGCATATTGGAGGAGATCAAAAGCCGATATCCGCGAATACAAAAACTACCTGATCCATCGTATTCAACCGCTTATAATTATCAGATACCAGGTCATCAGGGTTCGGTAGGTATTATAGCGGCATACTCACGTACGTTTTGCGGCACCTGCAACCGCATCAGGATAACGCCGCAAGGCGAACTGAAAACTTGTTTGTACGATGATGGTGGATTGAATATGAAAGATATGATGCGTGCTGGTACGGGTGATGATGAATTGCAGGCTGTGTTACAAAATGCCATTAATCACCGGGCTAAAGATGGCTGGGAGGCCGAGCGCAAGAGGATTATACATCCTGGTATTCATGAATCTATGGCAACTATTGGAGGATGATTTATAGTTAGTATCAAGTAGCTAGTATCAAGTATCAAGATTTTGAAATGGCGCGGTCATGATACTTGATACTAACTACTTAATACCAAAAAACTTATATATGACCACTGTTGAAGAAGCTGAAAAGCTGATACTGGCGCAATTAAGAGATTATGGTGCTGAAAGTTTGCCGTTTGAGCAGACGGTGGGGCGCATATTGGCCGAACCTATTCATGCCGATCGTGACCTGCCGCCTTTTAACCGGGTAACGATGGATGGCATAGCCGTTAATTATCAGTCTATTATAAGTGGTATTCTTACGTTTAATATCAAAGCTACCCAGGCAGCCGGGGATGAGCCGGCCGCTATTGCTTATCCTGACGAGTGTATCGAGATCATGACGGGTGCAGTATTGCCCGCTTCTGTAGATACAGTGATCCGCTACGAAGATGTGGAGATAACTGATGGCCGGGCTTTGGTAAAAATACAGGATATCAAAAAAGGACAGAACCTGCACTTACAAGGTGCCGATAAAAGGAATGGAGATGTGTTGGCGTCGATTGGGCGAAGAATTACGCCTGCTATTATCGGTTTGGCTGCATCTGTAGGTAAAACACACCTGCTGGTGAAAAAATCACCACAGGTGGTGATCATATCATCGGGCGATGAATTAGTGGATGTTGACCAAACCCCGGCACCATATCAGATCCGGAAATCGAACGGTTATACCATAAAAGGGGCATTGCAGAAACAGGGTCTGGAACCAGACATAATTCATATACCGGACGAACCTGAAATTACCCGGCAGCAGATACAGCATTGTCTGCAAAATTATGATGTATTGCTATTGAGCGGTGGCATATCTATGGGTAAGTTTGATTACATACCACAGGCACTTGAAGACTTGGATGTGAAGAAGATATTTCATAAAGTGGCCCAGCGCCCCGGCAAGCCTTTTTGGTTTGGTGCACATGGAAATGGGAGCCTTGTATTCGCTTTTCCTGGTAATCCTGTAGCTACCTTTATGTGCCTGCACAAATATTTTTTAAACTGGCTAAGCGCTACTTTAAATCTGGCAGAACAATCAGCTGTTTACGCGGTTTTAGCAAAGGATTTTCAGTTTCAGCCTGCTTTACAATATTTTTTACAGGTAAAACTACAAAGTAACCCGCAGGGACAACTGATAGCTTTGCCAATTGAAGGAAATGGTTCAGGTGATTTTGCTAACTTAGCAGATACCGACGCCTTTTTAGAATTACCCCTGGAAAGAACTGATTTTAAAGCAGGGGAGGTGTATAGGGTATTAAGATTTGTCTGAACCATGATCTATAGGATTAAGGGATTATCTTGATTCTAATCTGATAGGAAAAATCCTTAAATCTTAAAATCAGGTAAATCAAGGTTCAGGAAAAAGAGATTATAAAATGTTAAGCCATTTAGATAAACAAGGCAACCCAAACATGGTTGATGTAAGCGAGAAGCAGGTTACCCACCGCACCGCCACGGCGCGCAGTGTGGTTGTTTTGCCTGCTGAGGTATTGCAACATTTAACCAATGGCGATGTGGTGAGCAAAAAAGGCCCGGTATTTCAAACGGCTATAATAGCCGGTATTATGGCAGCCAAAAAAACTGGCGACCTGATACCGCTTTGCCATCCCCTGGGTATGGATAACTGTAATATTACCATTCAGGTTAATGAACAGCAGGAGATTGTGATTGATTGTACCGCCAGCATTACAGCTAAAACCGGTATCGAGATGGAGGCCCTGGTTGGCGCATCTATAGCGGCACTCACTATTTATGATATGTGTAAGGCCCTGAGCCATGATATTATAATTAAAGAAACCAAACTGATAGCAAAAACAGGAGGTAAACGTGACTTTAAACGAGCATAAAAAACACGCTAAACTGGCTAAACCTGCCTCTGGTAACTACGGTCGTAATGAATGGTCTATTGTAGGTGGGCCATGTACAGTGATCAAATTGCTGGCCCATGATGTGATCGGGGCGCTATCCGGGGTATATAAATGCGCTTATGCCGATACGTCGCATAATGATGACATCACCCTGGTACCCGGCAGGCTCACTAACGGCGCCGTGTTGGATTATACCGATCAGATCAATTATCAGCAGTTCAATTTTCAGAATCCGGTTTGGCCCTATCAGGTCAAACAACAATTTGCTAATGCTGATCTGGTATTGGTAAACGGCAACCATCAATTGGCCAAAGCACAGGTGGTCATCATCGATATCAACAAAAGGGCGTCATTACAAAAAAGAGTGGAGCAGTTAACCAATGTACAGTTGTTTTTACTGGCCGATAACAGCGACGAGATCTTTGATTTTATCCAGGAAGCCATTCCGTATTGGCAGGATATACCTGTTTACCGGCTATCGAATAGAGAACGGATCATCGGTTTCTTTGAAACCAATCTGAAACTGTCGCGCCCGGTTTTAAACGGATTGGTATTGGCAGGCGGTAAAAGCGAGCGGATGGGTTTTGACAAGGGCAATATGAACTGGCATGGCAAACCGCAACGGTTTCACATGGCCGATATGCTCAAGTCTTTCTGTAACGAGGTTTTTATTTCCCGCAGACCCGGACAACATAACAATGAGGCAGAAGCTGAATACCCCGTTTTAGAAGATACCTTTACTGGTCTTGGTCCATTTGGGGCTATTCTATCAGCATTTCGCGAAAGACCTGATAATGCCTGGCTCGTGATAGCCTGCGACCTGCCGTTGATGGATGAGGCCACGCTGCGTAACCTTGCCGCCTGGCGAAACAGTTCGGCAGTAGCGACAGCTTACCATAGTCCGGTAACCAATTTTCCGGAGCCATTGGTTGCCATATGGGAGCCTAAAAGTTACCCTGTGCTATTGTCCTTTCTGGCGCAGGGATATTCGTGCCCGCGCAAGGTTTTGATCAATAGCGAGATCAATTTGCTCAACGCGCCGGATCCCGAAGCTTTAACCAATGTGAATACACCTGATGAATTGGAAAAAGTAAAAAGGGTTCTTCACCAAAAAACAGCTACAAACTAATGACACCCGATATTTTAAAATATAGTTGCCAAATGGTCCTGCCTGGTTTCAGCGAGCAGGCGCAAATTCTATTGCAGCAAGCCAGGGTATTGATAGTAGGCGCAGGGGGACTTGGCTGCCCCGCTGCGCAGTATTTAACTTCAAGTGGTATAGGTACTTTAGGCATTGCAGATTATGATGTGGTATCTATTAGTAACCTGCACAGGCAAATACTATACTCACCTGCCGATGTGGGCCAAAATAAGGTAGCCGTTGCTATAAAGCGTCTACAGCAGCAAAATCCCGATGCCAAACTGGTTCCCCATGCCGAAAAGATCAACTCTGATAACGTGTTGAACATTATACAGCATTATGATATTGTAATTGATGGTACTGATAACTTTGAAACCCGCTATTTGCTGAATGATGCCTGCGTAATGACCGGTAAACCCCTGGTTTATGGTGCAATTTACCAGTTTGAGGGACAGGTAGCTGTTTGGAACGTGGTTTATGACGAAAATACACGGTCGCCCAATTACCGCGACCTTTTTCCGAAAGTTGACCCTACCCAGATACCCAATTGTACTGAGGGTGGCGTAATACCTACGCTGGCTGGTATTATTGGTTGTATGCAGGCCAATGAGGTGATCAAATATATTACTAAAACAGGCGATCTGCTGGTGGGGAAAATATTGATATTTGACGCCCAAAGTATGCAGAGCCGCATTATTAAAATAGGCACCACTTCAAAAACACCGGTAAGGAGCCTGGCCGCAACAATAACTATTCCCGTAATATCGGCACTGGAATTGAAAGAACATATGGAGGATGATTCAATCGACCTGGTAGATGTACGTACCGAGCAGGAACGCGATGCTTTTGATATTGGTGGTATCCATATTCCACTTGATGAACTGGAAGGTTACCTGGCCTATTTTACTGATCCCAAAGCCAAAGTCCTTTACTGTGCAACGGGCAACCGCAGCGAAGAAGCCGTAAAAATGATCCTGAAACGGATTCCCGATGCTAATATTTTTTCGTTGGAGGGTGGTTTGAGAGCGTATTTGGGGAAATGATTTGGGAAATCGAACATCCGAATTCCGAAATCTCTCAGGGATGCGCTGCCACCCAAACCTCACCATCCTCAAAAGCTTCTTTTTTCCAGATGGGCACGGTTTGTTTCAGCGTATCGATGATGTAGCGGCAGGCTTCAAAAGCGGCATCACGATGGGCTGCAGAAACGGCGATGATCACAGGGACTTCGCCAACCTGTAAAGTGCCCGTGCGATGATGGATCAGTGCTTTTTGTACCGGCCATTTTTCAAAGGCTTGCCTGGATATCTTCTCCATTTCGCTGATAGCCATGGGTTCATAAGCCTCAAAATCAAGTTTCAGCACCGGCTTGCCTTTGGTGGCATTACGCACCGTGCCAATAAACACATCAATCCCGCCAGATTCGGGTGACATGATCCAATCGATACAAGACTGAATGTTCAGCGTTTTGGCCGAAAGCAGGATCTGGGTATTATTCATGATGCAGCATTTTTACAAAATATTTTGGAGATTCTTCATAACCCTGGCGCTCATAAAAGCGGTGAGCGGCAGTCCTTCGTGAGTGGCAGTGAACTTCTATCCGGTCGCACTTTCTTTCGGTGGCTAATTGCGTAAAATGCTCTTCGAGCGCATTACCGATGCCCTTGCTCCGGGCGTTTTCATCAACGGCAAAACAGCTTATACGGGCATAATCCCCCCTGGTGGTGAGCTGCGGAATAAAATCAAAAGCGATGAAACCGGCAACAGCACCATCCAGTTCATAAACCAATACAGTTGATAAGGGCTGACTGAGCATCACCTCCAGGTTTCCAAGTAAATAACTTTCAGCTCCCGGGTAGCCCAGTTGTTCCAACAGTTTACATATCGCCGGATGATCGGCCAGAATAGCTTTTCTAATAACCATGCTTGTTTGATTAGATTAAGGATTTTTTGTGGAGTAAGGATAAAAGGAACAAAGATTAAGGATTTTTTGTCCTCAAGTCCAACAATCCCCCAATCCAATGGTCCCAAAGTCCCCTAAATCAACCCCCGCTTACCGGCGGTATAATGGCAATTTCATCACGCTCATGTATGGTATCGCCGGGTAGGGCATATTCATTGTTGACGGCTACCATGTATGATGCCAGTTGTTTCAAGCGCGGATATTGCTGCTCCAGCAAGTATTTTAAATTATAAATAGTAGCATCGTTTGTCAATTCAAGGCTAACCTGCGAATTTCCAAATATCTCCTTTGCCACTCCAAATGCCAGCACATTAATCTTCATATCTCAAAATTAGGGCAAAATAGTTTAGAAAGGAAATGTGGAGTGAGGATTTGGAGACTTTTGGACTTTGGGATTTTTGGAGCAAAGACTTTGGTCCTCTTATCTTTGATCAAAAGAAATCCTTGCTCCCCAGTGCCACAAATCCCAAAGTCCCCAATCCTTGCTCCCAAAAAGAAACAAAGCCGCCACGTAAATTGTATATTTGATGTATGGCTGCCAATTCTACACATCATATGCGCGTTATCAAGGTAAACGCTGCCGAAATAGCTTCGGCTACAGATGCGCTTGCTATTGAGGAACCGCTGGAGATCAGGCTGGAATATGGTCCCGAAGGACAACGGCAGGTGCAGAATATCTCTGTTACCATGCGTACACCCGGCCATGATGCCGAGCTGGCTACCGGCTTTTTATTTACCGAAGGCATCATCAAAAATCCGGAAGATATCGCTTCAACCCAGCATTGTTTTATTGCCTGTGCCGAGAATAAGGAAAACGTGATACAGGTAAGCCTGGCGCCTGGCGTTGTGCCCCATCTGCAAAATACCGAGCGCAATTTTTATACAACTTCCAGCTGCGGAGTTTGTGGCAAAGGCTCTATCGATGCTATTCGCACAGTAAGCGGTTTTGCCGGTGAGCAAGAAGATACAGATACCATACAGGCCCCCATTTTATACCAATTACCTGTGATACTCCGCAAGCACCAGCGGGTATTTGAAGATACCGGTGGACTGCATGCCTCGGCTTTGTTCAGCACACAGGGCGAGTTATTGCTTCTGCGCGAAGATGTAGGGCGGCATAACGCGTTGGATAAGCTGATAGGCGCTGCTTTAAGCTATAACTGGCTGCCGCTGAAACAGACGGTGCTGTTGCTAAGCGGCCGGGCAAGTTTTGAACTGGTGCAAAAAGCGGCTATGGCCGGTATTAATATCATTGCGGCAGTGGGCGCACCCTCAAGTTTGGCTGTAGAGTTGGCCAATGAATTTAACATCACCCTCATCGGTTTTTTGCGCGATGAGCGTTTTAATGTATATACCGCGGCACACCGCGTACAGATACCCCGTTATGAAGATACGTATTAAAGGCAATTCATTAAGATACAGGCTCACCCGTACCGACACTTCGCTTTTGGCAAAGGACGGTCATCTGCGTGAAGTGGTTGATTTTGGCACACAGCAGCTGTTTTATGCTTTGCGGGTAGTGGATGATGAACAATTATCCGCCGCATTTAAAGATAATGTAATTACTGTATACGTACCTAAACAACTGATACAGGAATTTGCCGATACAGATAAGGTTGGTTTTGAAGGCACGCACGGTAACCTGCACCTGTTGGTAGAGAAAGACTTTACCTGTTTGGATAACGTGGCCGAAGATCAGAGCGATAATTACCCCAACCCCTTATCAGCGAAAAAGTTATGAGCAAGGCATTGAAAGAGCAGGAACAGCCCGCGGCAGAAAATCCGGAGGAGCTGCTGGATCTGAAATTAACAGAACAGAAACAGTGGGCGGCGGGTATTCCCGCAGTAAAAGTCGCTATGGTTGATATTATACAGGAAGCCGGTTTTGTAAGGGGTATGGAAGGCTTGTTTAAAATGAACAAGAAAGGTGGTTTCGATTGTTCTGGCTGTGCCTGGCCCGATCCGGACGACGATCGTTCGCCGGTTGCGGAGTATTGCGAGAACGGCGCCAAAGCCCTGGCCGAAGAAGCTACGACAAAAAAACTAACCGCCGATTTCTTTGCTCAAAATTCCGTGTTCGATCTGGCCAAATTGAATGATTATGAAATAGGGAAGAAGGGGCGTATTGCCCAGCCTGTTTATCTGCCCAAGGGGGCTACACATTACCAACCTATTAGCTGGGAGGATGCCTTTAAAAAAATAGGCGACAAGCTCAATAGTCTGGCTTCGCCCAATGAGGCGGCATTTTATACATCGGGTCGCACCAGTAATGAGGCATCTTTTACCTACCAACTGTTTATACGCGAGTACGGCACCAATAACCTGCCCGACTGCTCCAATATGTGCCACGAATCAAGTGGTGTGGCCCTTACCGAAACCATAGGTATAGGCAAAGGAACCGTTACCCTGAATGATTTTTATGATACTGATGTGATCATGATCATGGGGCAAAATCCGGGTACCAACCACCCAAGGATGCTCAGCGCATTACAAAAGGGTAAAGGGCGAGGTGCAAAGATCATAGCTGTAAACCCGCTGCACGAAGCCGGACTCATGGGTTTTAAAAACCCGCAAACGGTTAAGGGTATCCTGGGGATCGATTCGCACCTGGCCGACCTTTACCTGCAGGTAAAAATAAACGGCGATATGGCATTGCTTAAAGCTATCGAAAAGCTGTTATACAAGGCCGAACTGGAAAACCCAGGCAGGGTATTTGATCATGAGTTTATCCAGAATAGTACCGAAGGGTATGGGGCTTTTTTAACCAATTTAAACCGGTACAACCTGGATGAACTGGCCCAGGAAGCCGGTGTGCCTTTAGCCCAGATTGAGCAGGCTGCCGAAATGCTCAAAGATAAAAAACGCATTATTGTGTGCTGGGCCATGGGCATTACCCAGCATAAAAATGGGGTAGATACCATTAAGGAGATCGTTAATCTTTGCGCCCTAAAAGGTGCCATTGGCAAACCCGGTGCCGGCTTATGCCCGGTGCGTGGGCACAGCAATGTACAGGGCAACCGTACCATGCTCATATTTGATAAACCATCGCCTAAACAATTGGATAAACTGAAAGAGGTGTTTGGCTTTGAACCGCCCCGTGAGCATGGTTATGATGTGGTAGAGTCGATACAGGCGATGCATGAGGGCAAGCTGAAAGTATTTTTTGCCATGGGCGGGAACTTCCTTTCGGCTACGCCGGATACGCTTTATACGGCTGAAGCCATGCGCAAGCTCGAAATGTCGGTACATGTATCTACCAAGCTCAACCGCAGTCACCTGGTGCACGGGGATGAGGCTTTGATATTACCAACGCTCTCCCGTAGTGATAAGGATGTGGTTAATGGCGCGGCTCAGTTTATCAGCTGCGAAAATTCGATGGGGGTAGTGCAAATGTCAAAAGGGATGCTAAAGCCTATCTCCGACGATCTGATGAACGAGAACCAGATTGTTTGTAACCTGGCCAAAGCCACTTTAGGTAATCGCTCGGTGATCAATTGGGATAAGTATGCCATGAGCTATGATGCGGTGCGCGATGATATTGCCCGGGTGATCCCTGGTTTTGAAGATTATAATCAGCGGGTGCGAATCCCCGGCGGTTTTTACCTGCCCAATGCTCCACGCACGGGTAAATTTGAAAATAAATTCAACGGTACTAAAATAGGCTTTGCCATAACCGAACTACCCAAACATGATATAGCCGCCGATGAATACCGCATGGGTACTATCCGCAGCCACGACCAGTTTAACACCACTTTATACGGCCTTGATGATCGTTATCGCGGCATTCATAACGAGCGCCGGGTAATATTCATGAACGAACAAGACATGTTTAAGGCAGGCTTCAAATCGGGCCAAAAGGTTGACCTGTTTAATTATTATGGAGGTGTTGAGCGTGTAGCCCGCCTGTTTGTGGTAGTGCCGTACAATATCCCCGAAGGAAACACATCAACCTATTATCCCGAAGCCAATGTGCTGATACCGATAGACAGCGTTGCAGAAAAGAGCAATACGCCTACATCGAAACTGGTGTTTATTAAGATTAAAAAGCACGAGGAAAAATAAGATAGTCACAATTTGTCATTTCGAACGAGGTACGAGGAGAAATCTTACACGATCGGATATTGCGTGCAGATATTGGCGCAAGTCTTGTGTGTTAGATTGTGTGTAAAGCTGACTTGTGACCATACAGAGCACAAGTCCACAACCCGCCGGCAATCGTACAAGACGCGCTAAAAATGAAATTTTTTGAAATATTCTCTACGATTAGGCAAAGCGTAAAAGATTTCTCCCTTCGGTCGAGAGATAGTTTCTCCTCGTACCTCGTTCGAAATGACATTTTTTTAAATTTTAATCGTCTTATTAATTATATTGCCTTAAACATACCCAATCTAAAACTTAAAGCAATATAGTTATGAAAACAGATCTGTACACCAAAATTGTATTAACCATTATCGCTGTAGCCTTAACCGTAAACCTGCTGAAAGGCAGCGCCACACCAGCACAAGCCGATGGCAAACACTACGTAAGCGTACCCCTTAACCCCGATGGCAGTCTGAATGTGACCATCAAAAATACCCAGGAAGTAATGAAAGTAAGTATCAGCGATATTGCTCCTTACGCTTTCAGGAACGTGACACCTTTGGAGGTTAAAGTCAGAAACTAACAGCTATCAGTATCTATGGTAATTCCTTGCGCGATACATAAATCACTGCAGGGGTATTACCCTCGTTGAAGGTAAACGCATCTTTATCCTGATTGTAAATACCACCCGAAGCGGCTACATACAAGCGGTCCTTACTGTCCATATACAAATTCCGAATCCGGACTTTAAACGGAAGTTCGAGGGCGTTACCGTCGCGGAGTATGGTTGTAGGGTCATGGATATAGGACGTACTATTGGCCGAAGCTGGCTTGGATTATATTTTAACTGGTAGGTTGTTTTGTTTTGTGCCGATTGCACAATACCAATGGGCATAATGATCTTTTGTGCCCGTTGATAATTTAAGTACCGGTTCCAGCTTTTGCCCATATCAAGGCTATAAAATTGTGCTACGGAAGCCTTCAGGGTGCCTTCCAATCCCAAACCTCCGGCAAGTAATAGCGACATTACGGTATCTTTATTGGTGTACAGGCCTTGTATCGGCCCGTTGAAGTTTTTTGATTCCTGCCAGGTTTTACCCTGATCGGCAGTGAAATAAGCTTTGGTCCAGGTGGTAACCAATAAAGTGTCATCAATATTACCGGCAACGGCATAGGCCGCTTTACCATTGGGTATTTCCAGCCTGATCCAGTTGGGATCTGGTTGATTGGTTACGACAGGCGATTTATTATCTTTTTTGCAGGAAACAACAATAAAGGCAATAGCAGTGATGATAAGGGTTAATTTTTTCATAAAGCAGGATTTGTTAAAATAATAATACCATACTATAGCAATAATATGATATTATTGTTATGACCTGCAATTTATAATTTGGTTTAATAATAAAAAATTAATCAGCCAGTTTTAAACGCCAGGTTGCACGTACGCGTCCCACACCGCGCATATTTTCCAACTGCTCCCGGGTGGCGTTTGCCAAAAGATATTTTAACGAGCCCGAGTCACGATGCCCTGCTTCGGCTTCTTTATCGATGATAAAACCTTCAGAGTTAAAAAATGCTTCGGCCTCTTCAAAGCTGTTGAATTTATTTTCCTCAATGCGATGCTCCCTGAAAAACTCCTGTAGTTTATCTTTCATTTGAAAACCCGGGAAGCGATTAGGAGATTTTACATAGATATCGGCCGTGATCCAGTAGCCGCCCCGTTGCCGGAGCACCTCACGGATGTTGTGGCATAGTTTTCGTTTTTCGTCCATATCCAGGTAAACCAGCAAGCCCTCATTTACTACAATCACTTCTCCTGCGGGGAAATGATCAGTAGTAGCTGTAAAAGCAGCTTCATCAAGCGCGTTGAGCGCTAAAGTTTCCAGTTTGCCTTTAGGTATCTGCTGATGCAACAGGTCATCCAGTAAACTTTGCTTAGTTGTAATTACCTCGGGCAGATCGGTATCGATATAATACACCTCTTTGTTCATTACCGAGCTTAATCCCCGGAATGAGAACCCGGAAGAGATCTCCAGAATATTTCGCGCAGGTAAGCCTGCCAGTAACTGATCAATACTCGTATACCGCGATTCAAAGTGAAGCACACGTCCCCAGAAAGCAAGCTCTTGAATACTAAAATCTGGTTGGTAATGATCGGGCCTGCTGATCAGCTTAGCCGCTTCCAACGCAAATGGAATATCAGTAAAGCCTTTAAGCAATAGTAATGCACGCGCCGATGGGCTAATACTGCTATAATCCCTATCTTTTGAAAGTAATTCTTCGTTGCTGTTCATGGTTAAATAGCTTGTTGAATAATAATACAAACGGTTGTTTCATCCAATACCGCGAATTCTCTCAAACCCCAGGGCTGGTTCTTGATTACCTTTAAATTAGGGTGCAATATTTCCGGATGTTTGGAACTGATCTCGGCATAATAACCTTCAATATCGTCGGTATCTATTCGCATTTCGGGGCGGTCATATACATGGAAATCTTCTTCGCTGGCCACTAACTGAATAGTAACACCCTCGCGCGCCATAATGTAAAATCCTTCTTCGGAGTATTTGGTTTCAAAACCAAGCGCGGCGAAGAGGTTTACACCTATTTGAACATCTTTATAAATGATCTTTGGGATTATTTTTAGCAAACTCATAACCTGTTGTATTTGATTACAACAAATCTCTGCAGTTTTAGCCGCGTATCATTTAACAAAAGATAAATAATGCCGGCTCATTTAATTTTGTTACGGATGCGGCTCAGGGATACCTGCGTAATACCCAGGTAGGAGGCGATGTGCTGCAGAGGCACCCGCCGGATCACTTCGGGTTTTTGCCGCAGCAGGTTTTCGTAGCGCTGGGTAGGGCTATCTTTTAAGTATGAAAAGAAATGCTGCATAAATTCGGCTTGCTTATCGCCAGCTTGTTCAATGATAAACTGATATAGTACGGGATCTTTCCGCACTTTTTCCATATCGCCTGCATCCAGCCAGCGTATGGTGGATGGCTCCAGTGTTTCGATACTGAACGGACTTGGTATATGTTTACGCATGCTTTGCGGGGATGAAACCACATCACCCTCAAAAAAAAACTGAAAGCTGATCTCTTTGCCATCATGATAAAACCAGGTGCGGATACTACCCTTTTCAATTAAAAAAGCCTTGCGACTGATATCACCCTCTTTTAAAAGCAGATGCCTGGCCGGAACTTCTGCATGCTTCCATAAGTGGCGATATTTTTTCCAGGCCAATCTGATGGCGGGTTGTGCTAGTAATGGTTCTTCCTGTTTCATGTGCGATTTAAGGACGCCTGATGTTTTCTTAGTTAACGTTGGTTTCAGCATCCTGGTTTTAATCTGTATCCTTTCTAAATATCGGTATATCAAAACAAAAGCAGAGTGCTATACCTTTTCAAAATAAAAAATATTATGTCATTTGATCAATATCACGAACCAGCCAACGAGCTATCCGCCCAAACCAGGACTTTTGCGCGGATGATCGTATCCTTAACCGAAGAGGCCGAGGCCATCAACTGGTATGAACAACGCATATCTGTTGAAACCGACAAGGCGGCCAAAGCTATTATGCAAAACGCCCAGCAGGAAGAGTTTAAACACTTTGGTATGGATCTGGAATTCCTGCTGCGTAAAAAGCCGGTATGGCGTAAAACCCTGCAGGCTATATTATTTCAAAAAGGCGATATTGTAAAGCTGGGTACCAAAGGTGAGGAAGCGGCAGAGTAGTATATTTGCTTCATGAATAATAGCCGTATTACACTGGTCAAAGGCGATATTACCAGGATTAAAGCTGATGCTATTGTGAATGCAGCCAATACCTCCTTGTTGGGTGGCGGTGGCGTTGATGGCGCTATACACCGTGCCGGAGGTAAAGCTATATTAGAAGAGTGTGTTCAAATCCGCAACAGGCAGGGTGGTTGTAAAACAGGTGAAGCGGTGATCACAACAGCTGGGAATTTGCCTGCCACCTATGTGATCCACGCCGTTGGACCTGTCTACAATAATGGGAATAGCGGCGAGGAAGTACTGTTGGCATCTGCTTATTTAAACAGCCTGAAACAGGCCGTACAAAACAACGTAACAACTATTGCTTTCCCTAATATCAGCACCGGAATTTATCATTTCCCTAAGCAAAAGGCGGCGGAAATAGCTGTCCATACTGTAAAGCATTTTTTAGCCGGAAATGGTAGTATACAGCAGGTGATATTTGTTTGCTTTGACGACGAGAATTATGAGATATATAAGCATTTGCTTCACTAATAGGCGGTCAATAAGCAACACGTCAAAAAGCACCCCCTTCCGGGGGGTTGGGGGGCTAATAAATAATGCTTATGTTAGCGTATGCACCCCGCGTTACAACAACAACTGGAAGGAAAAATTACCCTCACTACCGAACAGGAACAGCTGGTTAATAGCTGTTATAAACCGAGGCTTACCAAACGCGGGGAAATCCTGCTTGAAAAAGGAAATGTAGCCCGGTACTTGTTTTTTGTAGTGAAAGGTTGCCTGCGTGTTTTTTTAACCAAGGATGATGGAAGCGAATGGACACGTTTTTTGATATTTGAAAATCATTTTGGTACTGCCTTTCCCAGTTTTGTACAGCAAAAACCATCGGTGGCGGCTATACAAAGTATGGAGGCTTCTGAGCTATTGATGATCAGTCGGCAGGATTCACAAATGCTGATGCGGGAAATACCCGGTTGGGAAACCATGATGCGCATGGGTTTGGAGCTGGATTATATAGCCTCCATTGAGCGTATCGAAAGCCTGATAACCTTGGATGCCAAAGAGCGTTACAATATCCTGATGCAAACACAACCCGGATTGATACAGCGTTTACCCAACAAAATTATTGCCGACTACCTGGGCATATCGCAGGAAACACTGAGCCGCCTTAAATCAAAAAAATGATTTATTGACTATTGTCAATCTTTTTACAAGGTATATGGGCTTGTTTTGTATTTCAATCAGATAATCCTATGCACCGCTCAATTTACATTACGCTCCTCATTGCCCTGTTCAACCACACTATTTGCGCACAAACGCTTATTGGCGAACGAACTGTTCATTTTAAGGACGAAAAACGTAACCGCCCACTGGTTACCGAAATTTGGTACCCCACAACCGATACCTTAAAACAAAGTGATAAGGCATTTTCGCCCTTTACCCGGGCCTATACCGTGCGCGATGGTAAATTGCCCACCGCTAAGCTGCCCTTGATCATGATCTCGCATGGCACGGGAGGCAGTCGGCTTTCATTGGAATGGCTGGCCGATGCTTTGGTGCAAAAAGGGTTCATTGTAGCCGCGGTTGATCATTGGGGTAATACCTATGACCATAAGATTGCCCTGGAATTTTTAAAACCCTGGGAGCGCCCGCGGGATATCAGCTTTGTGATCGGTAGTTTATTAACCCAACCGGATATAAAGGATATGATCGACCCCGGTAAAATTGGTATGGCCGGTTTTTCATTCGGTGGTTATACAGCTATAGCTCTGGCCGGAGGGAAGTTTGATTTCTTGTCGCTGCTCAATTATTATAAAACCATCGGAAGAAATGAAATTAACGTACCTGAATTTCCCGGTATCAGCAAATATCTTGACGATAAAGATCTGCTGGCCGTAGCCAAAAATCCCCCGCCGTTGTATGATAAGCGGATCAGGGCCTTCTTTGCCATTTCACCTGCATTGGGGCCAGGCTTTGTTACGGATAAGGATATCACCGCCCCGGTTTATATTGTTGGTTCGCAAAGCGATAGCATGGCCCCGGTAAAAACCAATGCGCTGCGTTACCATCAGCTCATCAAAGGTTCACTGTATTACATCAACCCGGGTAAAATCGGTCATTATGTAATGCTGCAGGAAGCCATCGATGATGTAAAAAAAGAAGCCCCAACTTATTTTACCGATGATGCTTCCGTGAGCAGGCACCAGGTGCATTTAAAGATGGATAGTTTGGCGGTAGGGTTTTTTGTAAAGAATTTGAAGGAATGATAATTTTAAACAGGGTGTCATACTGAGCTCCGTCGAAGTATGGTGGGCGGGGCCTTTACGCGCGTCCTTCGACAAGCTCAGGATGACAGGCCTGCAGGGCTAATCAATCCTTCCGAAAACGTTTTCGTAACTTCTGTAAGGTGTGTATAAGCCAGCAGAACTCTTAAAACATATATTTGGCGTAGTAACCCCAATTATATCTGCATGAGAAAAAAGTACTCCCTGTGCCGCGCAGGCATGGCTTCCGCGCTGATTGCCGGATTAGCCCTATCCGCATCGGCACAACAAAAAAACATTTACCATAAAGGCTGGGTTGATTTTAACAAGAACGGCAAAATGGACGTTTTTGAAGACCCCTCGCAAACCGTTGATAAACGCGTTGCGGACTTGCTAAGCCAGATGACCGTTGAAGAGAAAACCTGCCAAATGGCCACCCTTTATGGCTACAAACGGGTTTTAAAAGAAGAAATGCCAGCCGAGTCATGGAAAAACGAGGTTTGGAAAGATGGGATTGCCAATATCGACGAGGAGCTAAACAATTTGGTTTCCACAACCGACAGGGCGTACACCGAATATTCTTTCCCCTACAGCAAACATGCTTCGGCCATTAATACCATCCAAAAATGGTTTGTAGAAGAAACCCGGCTGGGTATCCCGGTTGATTTTACCAATGAAGGGATTCACGGCCTCAATCATGACCGGGCCACACCTTTGCCTGCGCCCATATCCATAGGCAGTACCTTTGATAAACAACTGGTGCGCCAGGCCGGCCAAACTGTAGGTCGTGAGGCTAAAGCACTGGGATATACCAATGTTTACGCACCCATTCTTGATCCCGCCCGCGACCAGCGCTGGGGCCGTGTAGTGGAGTGTTATGGCGAAAACCCTTTTCACATTGCCGAACTGGGTAAACAAATGGTGCTGGGTATCCAAGAGGAAGGCGTAGCCTCAACCCTGAAACATTTCGCGGTATACAGCGTGCCTAAGGGTGGTCGCGACGGCAGCGCCCGTACCGATCCGCATGTGGCCCCGCGCGAGATGTACCAGATCTACCTGTACCCATTTCGCCGGGTAATACAGGAGGCGCACCCTATGGGCGTTATGAGCAGTTATAACGATTGGGACGGCGTGCCCATTACCGGCAGTTATTACTTCTTAACCGAGCTGCTTCGCCAGAAATTTGGCTTCAACGGCTATGTGGTATCCGACAGTGAGGCGGTGGAATACCTTTACTCCAAACATCACGTTGCAGGTGATTATAAAGAAGCAGTAAGACAGGCCGTAGAAGCCGGACTAAACGTGCGCACCAACTTCACCATGCCTCAAACTTATATTATGCCCCTGCGCGAGCTGATCAAAGAAAACAAGCTTTCTATGAAAGTAGTTGACTCCCGGGTTGGTGATGTGCTGCGGGTAAAATTCCGCCTGGGTTTGTTTGATGACCCGTATGTAAAAGATCCAAAATCATCCGACAAGAAAGTGCATACGGCGGCTGATAATGCTATGTCGTTGCAAATGAATCGTGAATCGATGGTATTGTTGAAGAACCAGGGCGATCTGTTGCCTTTGGATAAAAGCAAATTGAAAAACATACTGGTGACTGGTCCGCTGGCTGCCGAAAAAAACTATGCAACCAGCCGTTACGGCCCGTCGCACAACCCGGTTACCAATGTGTTGGACGGGATTAAAAATTATGTGGGTAAGGATGTAAATGTTACCTATGCCAAAGGCTGTAACGTAGTGGATGCCACCTGGCCCGAAAGTGAGATCATTGAAACACCGCTTACGGCGCAGGAGCAAGCCGGTATTGATTCGGCGGTAACACAAGCCAAACAGGCCGACGTAGTAATAGCTGTGGTAGGCGAAGACTTTGAAAGGGTAGGCGAGAGCCTGTCCCGTACAGGACTAAATTTACCCGGCAGGCAGTTAAAACTGATCCAGGCACTACAGGCTACCGGCAAACCGGTAGTGATGGTGATGATCAACGGGCAACCGCTCACCATCAACTGGGAAAATAAATTTGTACCGGCCATACTCGAAGCCTGGTTCCCCGGCCCCGAAAGCGGTAAGGTTGTTGCCGAAACCCTGTTTGGCGATAATAACCCAGGTGGCAGACTACCTATAACCTTCCCAAAAACTACCGGACAAATTGAGTTTAACTTTCCGTTTAAGCCAGCCTCACAGGCCAGCCAGGGCGGCGAAAACAGCTGGGGCAAAACCAGTGTGAACGGCGCATTGTATCCTTACGGCTATGGCTTAAGCTATACCAAGTTTGAATACAGCAACCTGCAGGTATCGCCCGAGAAAGAAAACTCACAAGGCGATGTACAGGTGAGCGTAGACGTAACCAACACAGGCAGCCGCAAGGGCGATGAGGTGGTACAATTGTACCTCAAAGACGAAGTAAGCAGCGTAACCACTTACGAGTATGATCTGCGCGGCTTTGAACGCGTAAACCTTGCCCCCGGCGAAAAGAAAACCGTGCAATTCACCCTGCACCCTGACGACCTGGCCATACTGGATAAAAACATGAACTGGACGGTTGAACCCGGCAAATTCCAGGTGATGATCGGCAGCTCATCGGTGGATATTAAACTGAAAAAAGAGTTTGAAGTACAATAAGGCTTAAAGCCAAAGGCGGAAAATTTAAAGCTAAATAGCTGGAAAAGACTTCCGAAGTTTAGGAAACTTCGGAAGTCTTTTTTGTATTATTGGGATATGAAATTAGATGATTCATGGGTTGGTATTGATTTTGTAACCGACGACGAAATACCCGGATTGGTCAGGTACAGGCCTAACCTTCAGGATTTTATAGAATCGGGTTTATACCCACGTCGGATGGACATTATCTGGACTTACGAAAGTTTTGATGATTCTTTGCTCCCGACGCAGAAAGATATGGATCTGATGGCCAGTGTTGAGGATGCGCTTGTGGATGCTTTTGAGGGAGATAACCAAACCATACTGGCTTTTGTTTTTACCTGTGATAACGAAAGATGGTGGGCATTTTATACCACTGATATTAACATGGCCGGCCAAAGGTTGAACGAAGCTTTGGCAATTTTTGATCCATTACCTATCGACATCAGCGTTGACGATGACCCCAATTGGGACGAATATTTTGGGGTTATAGAAGATTTTGGCGGAGAGTAATCATCTGTTTAAAAAAAACGTGGAGGGGCCATCTGCCCATCCTCCACGTATTAAATTATTTAGAATCCCTGGCTAAGATTGCCGCTGTAATTTGAATCAAATGATACGGCAAACCCTCCGGGGCTACCATCATTCGAAAATACATTACCGGTTAATATGGTCCTGACGTTTGGCTGAAGCGTTACGTTATTAATCGTTTTGAAAGCTACGTCTGTGCCATTAGGAGATATGGCATCAATAAGGATAGTCACTGTTGATGTATTATTGAATAAACGTGTTACGGGACTTAATGGAAAATTGGTTGTACGTACATTAGCATTGGTTACGGGCGTAGACGATGTTCCGCCGGTATTTGATCCTGTAGACTTTCCATCCAAATAAGTACATGCTTGATATGCACCTAAAACAGTTATATTAATCCGGGATACCCCTGATGGAATGGCATCCTTAATAACTACCTGTATCTCGGAATTTAATCGTTTTAAAACTGAATTCTGTTGTACGGATGTATTGCCAACGGTAAAGTGAACATTGCTATAAAATGTTTCCGGAAAGTAAGCATAAGTACGGTAATTAAAAATGAGTCCAGTATCTCCGAAGTCAGCAGGAATAGTATCGGTTAAACCAACAAATGCGGCCGTATAAGTGCCTGCTACAAGGCTATCTGCAATTGTTCCGAAGTTGGGTGCCCCTTTATTAATAATTAGCGTTTTTTTGAGTGAGTTATTAGAATCAAAAAGTTTATATATCAATTTAACAACTGTACTTGCCGAAGGATCGACAGTGTTTACCTTGATCTTACTATTTTGCTCAATGGGGTCGATTGTCGACGTGAAGCCCGATAAGCTAAAAGAAACGGGATAAAGTTTACCTGTAGGGTTAGTTTTTGTATGGTTATCTTTTTTGCATGATAACAATGTAACACCAAGCAAGGTAAAATATATAAATAAAGCCTTTTTCATATCTGGAAAGAATTAAGTAAAATTAAAAACTAACGTTTACCGGTGCCCCCCAATCCTGATCAATCGCTAATACAAATTGAGCGTTGCCCTGGGTAAATAAATTTCCGGAGAGTGTAGTGATGTAATTAGTTTTACAAACTACATTTTTAATGGTTTTTGTACCCAGTGGCCCGGATGGATTAGCTCCATAATAATCTATAGTTACATCAAAAGGCTTAATATTATTTAGCGTATTCATAACAATAGTATAATTTGTAGTGCCAACATCTGCTGTAGTAATAGTTTTTGTAGTTGTATTGATGGCTTGGAAGTGATGTAACCCGTCGGATCCTATGGCGGATGTGTCTTGAAATTTTACCACTATTTTTGATGTGCCTGTTGGTATGGCATCCTTCAACACTATAGCTAATCGCGCTGTTGCCCTGGAAAGTGTAACTGATTGATTTATGCCTGTATTGGTTACAGTAAAAGGGATCAACTTAAAAAAAGTGTCATCCCAATAAGCCGGGCCTCCCTCAATATCTGGTCGGGTAATATAAGTGAAGAATGTTCTGTAAGCCAGTAAATTATTTGATCCCCCACAAAATACAGCCTTATAATTTCCTGCAGGCACATTTTCGTTAAACTGACCAAAGTTAGCATCACCTTTCTTAACATTTCTGGCAGAAACTAATAACCCGTCACTATTGTATAGGCTATAATACAATAATTGCACAGGCACTGTATCTGTGGCCTGCGTGCCGAGGGAATTTGTTTTTGTTTTACTATCTAAAGGCACTGCGCTTTGCGAAAAGCCAGATACTTTAAAAGTGATAGGGTAAAGTTTGGTATCGGGCGCTTTTTTATCCTTTTTACAGGCAAAAAGCAATAGAACGCAGATGCCGCAAAGTAAAATTTTCTGTTTCATCAATTTTGGGTTTTGAATATTTTATGAATTGATAGCCGTTCATTTAAAAACTCTGATTAATATCAGTGGTATTGTAATCTGGATTGAATGTTACGGCAAGTCCTCCGGTGCCAGCGCTATTAGTAAATACGTTACCGGTTAATATAGTTCTGGTATTTGGCTGAAGTGTTACATTGCCAATTGTTTTTTGCACCATGATGGTACCATCAGCTGCTTTAGCCGTAATTGAAACTGTAACGGGTGTAGTATTATTAAATACGCTCCTTGGGCCTAACTGGAAATTAGTTGTGCCTATATTGCTACTGGTAATAGCAACTGTGGCAATCCCTGCTGATATGGAACCTGACGATTTTCCATCAAGATAAGAGCATACAAAATTTCCGGTGATATCTATTGTAATGCTGGCTGTTTTAGGAGGGATAGCATCCTTAATGATAACTAATACTTCTGAATTTAATCTTTGCAAAACAATACTCTGCTGTACAGGGGCATTACCAACAGTGAAGCTGGCATTGCTGTAAAATGTTTCCGGAAATGCAATGCCAGTAGCATAATAATAAGAAAAACGGGTTGGGTCACCCGCGTAAGTACCTATGTAATTGGCGGAGTCCTTTAGCCCAAGAAATACTGCTTTATAACTACCGGCAGGGATACTGTCTGTAAATGTTCCAAAATTGGGAGCGCCCTTTTTGATGAATACTGTTTTTTTAAGTACGTTGTTAGAATCGAATAATTTATAAACCAGTTTAACGATACTGGTTGCCGAAGGATCAACAGCATTTATTTTGATTTTGCTGTTTTGGTTGTCAGGAACGTTTACCTGACTAAAGCTTGAAATATTAAAGGAAACCGGATACAGTTTACCTGTAGGCTCAGTTGTTTGAGTATGATGGTCTTTTTTACACGATAATAGTGCTATGCTTATTAAAGTGAAGCAAATTAAAGCTCTTTTCATTTGGATTAGATTTAAGACAATTAAAAATTAACATTTACAGGTGGATTCCAATCCTGATTAACCGTTATCGTAAACTGGCCATTATCCTGGGTAAATAAGTATCCGGAAAGTATGGTTCTGGTATTGGGTTTACATACCACGTTTTTGATGATTTTTGTACCCAGGGGCCCAACTGGGTTGGGGCCGTAATAATCAACTGTTACATCAAATGGCCTGGTATCATTTAGGGTATTCATGCTAAAAGTATAATTTGTTTTACCCGCATCTGTCGCATTAATAACCTGGGTGGTTTGATTGGTAACTAAAGAAGCGGGTGGATAATAGGGCTTTATTGAAGATGAATCAGAAAAATGTACCACTATTTTTGAGGTTCCGGTTGGTATGGCATCTTTTATTACTAAAGATAATTTTGCAGTTCTCCGGGGTATAACAACCGATTGGTTTACAGGCCCGGAAGTTACCGTAAAAGGTACAACTTTATAAAAGGTATCGTCCCATGTATGGGTATTATAATAGAAGGCTACATTAGGAATGTCAAATGTTAAGTTATTTGATCCGCCACAAAACAAGGCTTGATAAGTCCCCGCTGGCAGATTATCTTTAAACTGGCCAAAGTTTTGATCGCCTTTCAAAACGCGTCTGTAAGTCACCAAAGGCCCATGACCATATAGCGGCCCACGATCCACATATACCGCATAATACAAAGATTGTACAGGTATGGTATCCGTAGCCTGTATGGTGAGGGAATTTGTTTTTGCCTTATCTGCAGTAGGTACATTGGTTTGCGAAAAGCCCGATACATTAAAGCTTATGGGGTATAGCTTAGTATCAGGGTCGGGTGTCTTTTTGTCCTTTTTACAGGCAAAAAACAGGCATAAACAAATACTGTAGAGTATAATTTTCTGTTTCATTTGGTTTAGATTTTAGTGCATAAATGTACTAATTATTAACTGTTTGGAAAAAAAGTGAAGTTTTTCAAGGGAGTATGAAAGTAACCCATAAAACAGATTTTGGTTTTAACTGTTTGTGATTTTTTTTTCTTGCCGACCATGGTCTGTCAGACAGTTGTAGAACAGGTATTTAATACAGTAATTATTGATCATAACCAGAGTGATCATCACGTAAATTCATTTTTAGTTATCAGGAATTTTTGATATATTTACGTACCAAACAGCCCGGAACTTTGTCAAAGTTCCGGGCTGTTTGGTTAAGGAGAAAAACAATACAAAAACCGATCTTTTTGTATTTCGTTATTTGAAAATCAATGTATTGATACTTTTTAAACCTTTTAAAATAGGCTAAAAATTTGTTAAAAAGTGTTAAAATGGCCTTAAAGTTTTGTTAAAACGGGCAATTATCGAGTCTTTTTACCTCATTTTTGACCAAAAAAATGTTAAAATCATAGGTTTAAAAAGTTTTTTGCCAAGTATAAACTCATGGGATGAAAATCGCCCACTGGAATTTTGGTACAATATCTCAATACCTGTATGCAATAACTTTTTTTACTTTCTGTAGGCAATTGTTTCATTAATTTTGTCAATTATACAGGTATTCGCTAAGTGTAATAATAACAGTTGTAGTTATATACTTTATTTATATTTTTATACAATTCAAAACACTAAGGCATTGCCTTTTATAAACCCAATTTAAATTATTTAATGGAACTGGAGAACAAAGGTGTAAAGGGCGGTAGGCTAAAAAACATGATCATTAAAACGCTTTACTTTAATAAGGCGATGTCATGCGCGGAGCTGAGCGAATTATTTGACAAAAGTATACCATCGATTGCCAAAGCTGTAAATGAGTTAATGGATGAAGGTTTTGTTGTTGAAGATGGTTATGCCCCTTCAAGCGGTGGCCGCAGGCCATTGATGTATTCGGTAAAAGCCAATACCATGTATATTCTGGCTATAGCACTTGATCAGCTTACAGCACGTATCCAGCTTTTTGATCTGTTGAATAACGCGGTAGCCGATATGGTTACTTTTGAACTTAAACTTTTGAACAATCCTGATGCCCTGGGCAAGTTAACCGCAGAGATCAATAACTATATTAAAGGATCGCGTGTAGCCAAAGAAAAGATAGCCGGAATAGGTATCGGGATGCCGGGCTTTATCAACGTTACCGAAGGGATCAATTATACCTATCTTGATGCTGGCGGCGAAAGCCTGACCGCTTATTTGACCGCTAAAACGGGTATCACTACGTATATAGATAACGACTCCAGCCTGATAGCCCTGGCCGAACAGAAGTTTGGTATAGCTAAATCACAAAACGAAGTTATGGTGATCAACCTGGGATGGGGTATAGGTTTGGGGATGATTGTGAATGGTAAATTGTTCCGCGGTTATAATGGTTTTGCCGGCGAACTAAGCCATATACCCTTATCGGAAGATGGGGCGCTTTGCGAATGCGGTAAGCGCGGCTGTTTGGAAGCGGAAGCATCCATGCTGGTAGTAGCCCGGAAGGCCATTGCGGGCATTCAGCAGGGGCGTATCACGAGTTTAAAATATAACAGTAACGATAATGACCATTCTAAGCTTATGGGTGATGCTGTACTGGAAGCTGCTAATAATGGTGATCAGTTTGCCATTGAGCTGCTATCAGACGCGGGTTATAAAATAGGGAAGGCCCTGGCTATCCTTATTCACATCATGAACCCCGCTAATATTGTGCTGAGCGGCAGAGGAGCTAAAGTTGCCAAGATACTGATGGCGCCAATACAGCAGGCATTGCACAAATATTGTATCCCGAGATTGGCCGGTGGTACCGAGCTACTGGTATCCGAACTTGGTTTTGATGCCGAACTGATTGGTGCAGCCGTGCTCGTAATGGAGAATTTTGACAAAAACTTAAAAGCCAAAATGAGCAAAGCGGCTAAGGCTTTGGCGTAATAGATATGTGGATAAGATCAGATGTGCAGATTTCAAATGTGCGGATGTACTGATTAAAAAATCAAATTATCCTTAAATCATTTCATTTGCACATCCGAGTATCTGCACATTTACCCAAAAACTTTTCCTGAATAATCTATAGCCTCCTGAAATTTGGCTAAATCAAGCCCCAGGAGCTCATGTTGTGATTGAAGGTATCTGATTAGGTTTTCGGTAGCGATATTGCCTGTGAGGTCGTCTGCGGCCATTGGGCAGCCTCCATATCCTTTCAGTGCAACGTCAAAGCGTTTGCAGCCGCTTTCATAGGCTGCGGCTATCTTGGGCTGCCAGGTATCGGGCGTAGAATGTAGGTGGATGCCGAACTCTGTTTCCGGGAATTTACGGCACAAATCGGGATAAATACTACCGATTTGCTCTGCCTGGGCAATGCCAATGGTATCTGCAAGGGCTATGTTTTTGATGCCCAAATCAACAATCTGTTCTGTCCAGTGTTCAATAATGCCGGTATTCCATTCGTCGCCATATGGATTGCCGAAGCCCATAGACAGGTAAACCAACAACTTTTTACCGCTGTTATGGCATAACCCGTTGATCCTTTTTACATTTTCAAAAGCCTGAGGTAATTTGGTATTGGTATTACGGATCTGGAAAGTTTCGGATATGGAAAAAGGGTAGCCCAGGTAGGTGATCTCCTCGTGTTTAACCGCGTCCTCAGCACCGCGATAGTTGGCGATGATGGCCAATAGCTTTGATTGAGTGTTGCTCGTATCCAGCTTTTTTAATACTTCGGCGGTATCCTGGAGCTGAGGTATGGCCTTTGCCGATACAAAGCTGCCAAAGTCGATGGTATCAAAGCCCACTTGTAACAGCAGGTTGATATAAGCCGCTTTGATATCGGTAGGTACAAAATCATGCAGGCCCTGCATGGCATCGCGGGGGCATTCGGTTATTTTTATGCTCATTTCAAATGCTAAGTCTGAGGTCTATAGTCCAAAGTTAGCTTTTAAGTCTGAAACTTTGGGACTACTTAAAGACTTTTGACTTTCGGCTTAAGACTTAATAAATCAATCAACTGTATTGGGTAAATGTTCATCTTCGGTAAGACCCTCGCGTTCAAACTTGCGGATTATGAGCCTTGTACCACCGTTATAAGTGATATAGCTGGATACCCAGTTAATAAATACGATAACCTTGTTGCGGCCGCCTAAAAGCGATATCAGATGGACGAACAGCCATACCAGCCAGGCAAAAAATCCCTGAAATTTTATTTTACCCAGATCGGCCACGGCTTTGTTCCGACCGATAGTAGCTAATGAGCCTTTGTCGAAATATTTAAAGGGTACCGTTGGTTCATGGTTGATCAGCTGTGCGATGGTTTTGGCTACATGTTGGCCCATTTGTATGGCCACCTGCGCCACACCAGGATGTCCTTTAGGAGTTTCGTCAGTTATCATGGCGGCTACATCGCCGATGGCAAATATGTTCTGGGTTCCTATTACACGACAAACGCTATCCGTCCTGATCCGGTTGCCACGCTCAATAAAATTAGGGTCGATGCCTTCAGGGACAACACCCATAACGCCGGCACTCCAGATCACGGTTTTGGTGCGGATAGTTTTACCGCCTTCAAATTTGATTTCCTCGCCATCGTAGCTATCTACTTTTACACCTAAAAGTACTTCCACGCCCATTTTGGTTAAAAACTCCTTGGTGGCGGCAGAGGCTTCCTCAGAAAAAGGCCCGAGTACTTTGGGCAGAAAATCAACCAGGTACACTTTCATATCCTCTTTTTTGAGTTCGGGATAATCTTTGGCCAGGATATGGTTGCGTAATTCGGCCAGTGCTCCGGATAGTTCCACACCGGTTGGACCGGCACCTACCAGAACAAAGGTGAGATAAGGGTCGCGTTCTTCTTTGGTGGGTTTTAGTAAGGCTTCCTCAATATTTTGCAGAATGGCATATCGCAGGTTAAGCGCCTCAGGAACTGATTTCATGGGCATCGAAAACTTTTCAATATCCTTATTTCCAAAAAAGTTGGTGGTTGATCCTGTGGCTATCACCAGGTAATCATAGACTATTTGGCCAATAGTGGTATCAATGGTGTTCTTTTTCGCATTTACCTTGGTTACCTCGGCAATCCTGAACCTAAAGTTTTTTTGGCTGGCAAAGTTCTTACGTAATGAAAAAGCGATGGATTCCGATTCAAGACTACCTGTGGCCACCTGGTATAAAAGCGGCTGAAAAGTGTGGTAATTATGTTTATCGAGCATTAAGACCTCAACGGGCTTATCCTTGAGATGCTTGGCTACCTGGAGCCCGCCAAAGCCCCCGCCCACAATAACTACCAGTGGAAATTTTGAGCTGTCTGTTAAGTTCATAGCACGGGTGTTTTAACCTCCTTTAAATCTCCCCCGATGGAGGAGGGTTTGGGTGAGGTGTTTTTTATATAACAAAAAAGGCCCCAAAAGTTCTTTGGGGCCTTGCAAATAAATTTATGGAGTTTATTATCTCAGATCTTTTTTACCAAAGTCAACTATAACCGGTGTGGCTACGCAGATAGATGAGTATGTTCCGAAGATCACACCGATCAATAACGCGAACGAGAATCCTTTGATCACATCGCCGCCAAATATGAACAACACGATCAATACGAATACCACAGTTAAAGCGGTAATGATGGTACGGCTTAGCGTACTGTTGATAGCCTGGTTGATTACTTCTTCAGGATCATCTGTTTTGGCATGGTGAAGTTCCAGGAACTCGCGGATCCTGTCAAATACTACCACCGTATCGTTAATAGAGTAGCCGATAACTGTTAGTATAGCTGCGATGAATGCCTGGTCAATATCCAGGGAGAATGGAAGTAATCCTCTGAATAAAGAGAAGAATGATAGTACCAGCAAGGCATCGTGAGCTGTAGCCACCATCGCACCTAAGCTGAACTGCCATTTGCGGAAACGAATCAGGATGTAAGCCGAGATCACAAATATGGCGAACAATACGGTATAGATAGCTGATGTTTTTAATTCATCGGCAACAGTGGCACTTACTTTTGAGAAACCAACGATATCTTTATCGGTTATACGGGTGGCTTCTTTTGAACCCAAAGCCTGGATCAATGTATTCCTTACTTTAGCGTCGGTAGCTGCATTGTTATCCCGGATCAATAAGTTGGTAGTGATGCTCATTTTATCGGCACCAAATGTTTTAACCTCAGTACTACGACCCAATGTAGCGTCAACGGCATCATGAATAGCTTCTGTTGTAACAGCTTTGTTAGGGAAGGTAACAATATAATTACGGCCACCCTCAAAATCCACACCGTAGCTAAATCCGCGTGTAAAGATGGATATTAAACCTGCTAATATGAATATGCCCGAAAAAGCGTAAAACTTGAAACGGTTTTTAACGAATTTAAAATTTGCGTTTTTGAAGGTATGTGAGCTCCATGGGTTTGAGAATTTGATATCCCATCCTTTGTCAAGCATCCACTCAAATATAACCCTTGAGATCAGTAGTGAACAGAACAATGAGGTAATGATACCGATCATCAATGTGGTAGCGAAACCCTGGATTGGGCCCGAACCAAAGATAAACAGGATCACACCGGTTAAGAATGTACTGATCTGTGAATCGAGGATAGATGGTAAAGCGTGTTTGAAACCATCAGCTACAGCTATTCTTAATGATTTGCCTAAGCCCAGTTCTTCACGAACGCGTTCATAAACCAGTACGTTGGCATCAACCGCAATACCCAATGTGAGCACGATACCGGCAATACCAGGCAAGGTTAATACCGCGCCTAAGCTGGTTAATACGCCCATCAGGAAAAATATGTTGATGACAACCGCTACTACCGCTACAGTACCTGCACGATTGTAATAAGCAATCATAAATATCAATACAACAACCAAGCCTAATATACTTGAAGTAACACCGGCATTGATAGCTTCCTGACCTAATGACGGACCTACTACCGATTCTGATATGATATGCGCAGGAGCAGGTAAACGACCAGCTTTTAAAACGTTGGCCAAATCCTTGGTATCCTCAATAGTAAAGTTTCCAGAGATAGAAGATACACCACCAGAGATCTCGTTCTGTACGTTTGGAGCAGAGTATACGTTATCATCCAATACAATGGCTACCGCTTTTTTGTTGGTACCTGACGATGCCTCGGCTGTAACAGTACGCCATTTCTGGGCACCCTCTGAGTTCATGATCATCACAACCTCTGGATTCCCTTTTGGATCGTTATCGGCACGGGCGTCAGTGATCACGTCGCCTGATAATACCGGGCCATTGTCGGCGCCTGTTAATTTGATGGCGTATAGAGCAAATGCTTTGTCCTTGTTATTTTTTAATGGCTTTACCTCCCAAAGAAATTTCAGGTTGCGTGGTATTACCGCTTGTACATCGGTGCTATGGAGGTAAGCGTTAACTTTGGCGGTATCTCTTTGTGGTGAATAACCAACAACAGGACCCTGACCTAATTGCTGCTGACCGCTGGCATCCTGGCCAATGTTTGGAGATAACACAGAAAATAGTGGGTGTAACGCCGTAAATTGTGTTTTATTAGCCAATGCTGCTGCGGACGTATCTTTAGCGGCATTTTTTTGAACCTTGCTCAATAACGAACCTGCTTTGGCAGCGGTATCAGTTTTAGCAGCAGCTGTTGTTGCGGTAGCTTTAGCTTTTGATGAATCAGCTTTAGCTGTTTTGTTTTTTGCAGCCAGTAAGTTGTCAATATTGATCAGGTATTGATAAGCTTCGGTGTTGTCATAAGTTTCATAGAATTCCAACTTAGCAGAACCTTGTAACAATTTACGAACACGCTCCGGCTCTTTTACACCTGGTAACTCAACCAAGATACGGTTTGAGCTTTGCTCAAGCTGAATGTTAGGTTGTGTAACACCAAACTGGTTGATACGGGTATTTAAAACCGTGTATGATTGTTTTACCGCTGTATTAGCCTGATCTTTCAAATAAGCTGTAACCTCGCTGTTTGTTGCGTTAAACTTTAAATGATCTTGGTTATCCTTTGTTGAAAAGATAGCGGCCAGCTTACCGTTCGGATTTAGTTTCTCGTACTCACTAACAAAAAGTGTGATGAAATCCTTTTGAGTGGTTTGGGCGTTCGCCTGTAATTTGTCGGCATTAGCCAAAGCTTGATTAAACGCAACATCAGGATTGTTGTTGGCAATTTTCTTCACCAACTCATCGAGCGAAATTTGCATGGTAACGTTCATCCCGCCTTTAAGGTCAAGGCCCAATGCAAGTTCTCTTTGCAGTACGTATTGATAATTGTGTTTAAACACCGGATATACCGGTTGTGTTGACATAGAATCCAGATACGCTGTTTCTCTCGCAGGGTCACCCTTTGAATATACCTTGGCATCACTTTGAACTTTGCGCGCCACCCACGTGAAAGATAGCTGGTATAAGCATACTACAGCCAGCAGAATGGCGAAAAATTTAATAACCCCTTTACCTTGCATCGAATTATAATATGTAATTAATTAGTTTATAAGCTTTTTTTAAATAAGACGGCAAATCTAATAAAATTTCGCAAGCATGAAATTTTAAATTAAAACAATTTGATGACAAAAAATGTTAGCCGCGTTCCAGCGTGATGAAGGAGTAGCTGTACTTGTTTTTTTCGTCGGGCTCAAAGTTTTCCCGTTCTGTCTCTTTCCATTCCTGCGGATCCAGCTCCGGGAAAAAAGTATCCCCATCAAAATCCTGATCGATCACGGTTAAATAGATACGATCGGTAAGCGGAATAGCTTGCCGGTAAATTTGGGCGCCACCAACAATAAATACCTCATCCTCGCCGGCGCAAAGCTCCAGGGCATCTTCTATAGAGCCTGCAACTTCACAGCCTTCAATAGTGATGGACTGCTGGGTTACTACTATGTTACGGCGTTTGGGTAATGGCTTGCCAACAGACTCATAGGTTTTACGCCCCATGATCACGGTATGCCCGGTGGTGACATCTTTAAAATGTTTCAGATCGTTGGGCAAATACCAAAGTAATTTATTGTCTTTGCCTATAGCGTGGTTTTTGGCTGTGGCAACTATGATGGATGTAGTCATTGGTTCATTAGTGTTATTAGTTCAGTAGTTCATTAGCCTTGGCAGCTTAATTTATTTTCTTAACTTTTTCAGTCAGCCATAATTTTATACCGTCGAAATTTAATTCTCCTTTACTTGCTGATATTGTCATATCATACTTTTCATCTTCAGTGGCAGTGAGATCAATTTCAAATTCAAGAAGTGTTAGCCTGAGTAAAGCATAAGCAGTTCTTTTGTTGCCATCAAGAAAAGGATGATTGATGATAATGCTTTCAAAAATAGCAGCAGCTTTGTCGATGGCTTCCGGGTACAGATCCTGTCCGTCAAAGGTTGCATTGGGGCGAGCTATAGCAGCCTCTAATCCCCCCTGGTCTCTTATTCCTTTAACGCCTCCAAACTTTTCAATTAAAATATTGTGGATTAAAAGGGTTGTTTGAATGTCGATCATTGAGCAAGTCTTTGCAATAAGCCTTTATCTTCAGAAAGGATTTTTCTTAAATTATTAGCAAGCTTGATTTGTTCGGGTGATTGTGTTTGTAATTCTTTTACAAAATCTAAAATATCCTGCAATACAGTTTCAGGTACCTGGTCAAGTACCTTTTGTATCTCGTTTTTTATTTGAACCGAAGTCATAGTCAAATTTACAAATTTTTAAAGTAACGGCAAGCAGTGCCCTAATCTACACTGCCACCTCAGCCTTGATGTGCGGCCACGGATCATAATTCTCTAAAGCGAAATCTTCAAACTTAAAGGCGAAGATGTCTTTCACTTCAGGATTGATCTTCATGGTTGGCAGGGGACGAGGTTCACGGCTCAACTGCAGGCGGGCCTGATCCATGTGGTTATTGTACAGGTGAGCATCGCCAAAGGTATGAATGAAGTCGCCATAATCCAGATCGCAAACCTGTGCCATCATCATCGTGAGCAATGCATAGGATGCGATGTTAAATGGTACACCCAAAAATATATCGGCACTGCGCTGATACAATTGGCATGAAAGTTTGCCTTTTGTTTCGCCCTTGTCCTGGTTGGGGGGCTCCACGTAAAACTGAAACAAACTATGACAAGGCGGTAAGGCCATCTGATTAACGTCGGCCACGTTCCATGCCGATACGATCATACGGCGCGAATCGGGATTGTTTTTAATTTGGTTTACCACCTGGGTTATCTGGTCAATGTGACCTCCATCTGGTTTTGGCCACGAACGCCATTGGTATCCGTACACCGGTCCGAGATTGCCTTCGGCGTCGGCCCACTCATCCCAGATGCGTACGCCGTTTTGTTTAAGGTAGCTGATATTGGTATCACCGCTCAAAAACCAGATCAGTTCATGGATGATAGATTTGAGGTGCAGTTTTTTGGTGGTCACCATCGGGAAACCATCCTTAAGGTTGAAACGCATCTGGTAGCCAAACACACTTACCGTACCGGTTCCTGTCCTGTCATGCTTCTGCGCTCCGGTTTCCATCACATGGCTCATCAAATCGAGATACTGTTTCATTTTTGTAGGTTGATTAAGTTACTTGTTGATTAGGTGAGTGGTTGGATTGGGTTGATTAAGTTAGAAGAACTTAATCAACTCATGAACCAGTGAACTAATGAACAATTTTAAAAGGCAAAGAAAAATAATCTAATTTTGACATCCTAACCGATGTGCAAAAATACACGCGGTGTTAGTCTTTTTTTCTATGATCCTTTTTCCCAACGCAAAAATAAACATTGGCCTTAACATTACCGAACGCCGGCCCGACGGCTATCATAATCTGGAAACCATTTTTTATCCTATCAACATCAAAGATGCGCTTGAAGTTGTAGAGAGTGATCAATTGAGCTTTGAATCCTCTGGTTTGGATATCCCGGGCAGGGCCGAAGATAATCTTTGCATCAAGGGGTATCATCTTTTGAAAAATGATCACAACCTACCGCCGGTGAGTATCCACCTGCATAAAAGTATCCCGATAGGGGCTGGTCTGGGTGGAGGCTCGGCTGATGCCGCTTATTTTATCAGGCTGATGAACCAGCAATTTGAACTTGGGCTGTCTGTGGAGGAAATGACGGGATATGCCCGCAAGCTTGGCGCCGACTGTGCTTTCTTTATCGAGAATAAACCGGTGTTCGCCTTTGAGAAGGGCGACGAGTTTGAATCGATCAAATTGGATCTGTCCAAATATAAAATTGCCCTGGTCATGCCGGATGTTCACATATCAACCGCCGAAGCTTACCGGGGGGTAAAACCTGCGCTGGTAAAAGAATCACTGTTTGATCTGATTGCAGAGCAGCCCATCACCGAATGGAAAAGATATATCAAAAATGATTTCGAGCTATCAATTTTCAAAAACCACGCAGAGATACGGGGCGTAAAAGCGGCCTTGTACGAAGCTGGTGCTATATACGCCAGCATGAGCGGGAGCGGTGCCTCGGTGTTTGGTATATTTGAGCAAACGCCCGATCTGCAGCATCTGGAAGCAGATAATGAAGTGTTTTATGATGTGTAGTTGAATTTCGAATTTGGGATGTTCGATTTCGGATTTAGAGCGTATAAGTTTAACGATAGTAAAATTTTCAAATCCGAAATCGAACATCCCAAATCCGAAATAAAAAATCACACTCCCGCATCTTCGCTCACGCCGCGTCCAACAGCCTCTGCCCAGTCAGTCTCGCTCCAGCCTTTTGCCATGGCGCTTAATAAGCGGCTGTGTAAGGTGTTTACAATCGGCATGGGTGTCTGGCTTGCCTGGGATAGTTTAAATGCCAGACGCGCGTCCTTATAGCCTAATTTCGACTTGAAACCTACCGGCTCATATTGCTTGTTGGCGATGACCCGGCCATAGTTTTGAAAAATGGGAACGTTGAATAGCGTCGATCCAAAAAAGTTGGCCACCTGCTCCCTGTCTAGTCCGTTCTTCTCGGCAAGGGTATATGCCTCTGCCATCATCTCCATCGAGGCCATGATCATAAAGTTGCCCGCAATTTTTACCACGTTTGCTCCGCCTGCAGATTCTCCGAAATCTATCACACCCTGACCAAGGCAATCCAGTACGGGCCTGGCCGTATCCTTGGAATGCTGATCGCCCGATACACAGATCCAGAGTTTGCGGGCAGCGGCTGCTTCAGTCCGGCCAAAAACGGGAGCTGCCAGGTAGTGGCTGCCCGCCTCCTCATGAAGCTGGGCAAGCTGCTCTGAGGTTTCGGGCGAGACAGTACTCATGGAAATATGGAGAGCATGCTCGGGTAACTTCTCCAGGATGCCCCGCGTGCTCAAAGTTATTTCTTTCAGTACTTCGTCATCTGAAACTACGGTGATCACGATGTGGGCACCTTCGGATGCATCGGCAGGCGTTTGGCATTTGGTGACGTAGTCAGGATCGAGCTCATCTGTTTTTGAATGGGTACGATTATAAACCTGTAAGTGATAACCCGACTGGATAAGATTTTGGGCTATGGGCATGCCGATGTTACCAAGGCCGATAAAGCCGATTTTTTTTTCCATGGTTGTTAGGTGGATGTTAGCTGATGTACTCTCTGTCCTCGTCGCTTAGTGTATTGGGATCGTCTTTCTTATGGATATTGTCATGATAGGCTCCGATATCAAATTTTGCTTTTTTTGGTCGGCCGACAAGCCAGCCTAAAATAAAAGCCACGACAGCTACTACCGCCATCATCATTAATTTGGAAACATAAAAATTCGCGAATAAAAAAGCGAACGGAACCTTGTCTGTGTTTTGCGCCAATGCTGCTGTAAGCAAAATGGTGACGACTATTATGGTGATTGTTTTAATACTCATGATAAGTTGATTTAACAGTTTATACAATATCCGGTTTTTAAATCTTTATTAAAAATCAATTTCATTTAGTGCTTTGTAAAAACTGAAAAACATGGCGGGAGCGGATGATTAAAAGTAGGGTTCCTGGAAAAGTGATTTTTAATTTTCGTGAAGGATTGAAATGGATTTTTGATGGGGCCAAATTTTAATCCTGGTAAAAAAAAGTGAACGGGCGAAAACTTCAATTTTAAGAAATTCATGATCGCCAAATGGAGGCCTCATTCCATGAGTTATGGTTCTTCTGTTTTTTGGCTTTTTCTGCCTCTTATATTATCAAGTCCTGGGTCGAAAATCAACCATCGCTGCTCAGCCGAGAGTCCGAAAAATTTCATGGGATTTAGTTTTTTGTATACAAGTGGGAGGGATGTGCCTGTTTTATTTCATCCTGTATTTTAAGGTTCATAACACTATCATTAGATACCCGTTCTGAATTCATTATGTTTAGTATTTATTTATATAGTACTTTATATTTATCTGAATATGAAATATATGTATACTGTATTTAAGGGTTGTAATTTTAATTACTAACATTTTTAGTTTTTTGATGTTTTAGTTAGCTCAATTTTGTTTAATTTTTACTTTTGGTAAACTATATAAATATTTCATTATTAAATTATTATAAAATCTACTTAATCTTTATTTTTAAAATTTAATGATAAAATTAAAAGCTAAAAAGTGGACAAGATAAAAACTTCATGTAATTGCTATGATTTTTATTTGGTACACTAACTAAAAAATGAATTTTGCGCCTGTTGTGTGAGGTGATGTTTAAACGGTGCTAAACCCGTTAAAAAATAATAATGCCTTACAGGGCTTAAAAATGGCCTTTAGAATTGTGGGATTTCTATCCCCTATCGGGGTAGGTCTGTCTCAAAAACAGAAGGAATTGAGGACGATTTTGTCGCGATGCAGAGGACAGTATAGGGGGATAAATAACCTGGCAATTGACAGGAAGGATGTTGTCTCAGGGAGTGAAAAAGAAAAAATTAAGATCTTGCTTTTCGTTTGGCGATTTGCTTTTGAGCCACTGGATATAGGAATATTGTGGACAAAATAATGACCGCACCGGCCCAAAAACCAAGTGTCATTTTGTTCATGTCACCAAAAAAAATGAAAGACATCAGGATGCCATAAACGGGTTCGAGGTTGGTGATGAGGGCTACTTTGAATGCCGAAAGTTCGCGCATGACAGATACCCCGGCAACGTAGGCAAGTGAGGTGCAGATGGTGCCAAGCAGTATCAGATAGCCAATGTCTTTAGGTTTTAAAATGAGCGATTGGTTGAATCCGCCAGTCAATAAAAGGTATATCGATATCCAAAAAAAAGCTCCGGTTAGCTCATGAAAAGCAATGATCGGGGCTTCGTGTTTTTTTATGAATTTGGAATTAATGATCGAAAAAAGGCTTGCGCAAACCGCGCTTGCGAGGCCCGTTATGATACCCTTAGTGTAATGTGATTCAAATTTAAATATCAAAACGATGCCTGTTATGATCAGTAATCCAGCCAGGATCTCTAGTTTGGAGATCTTTGTTTTATTCAATAGAGGCTCAAATATGGCCGTAAATAAAGTGATGCTGGAGAGGCAAACCAGCGTCACCGGAACCGTAGATAATTTGATCGACGCGAAAAAAAGCACCCAATGACCGCCCACTAAAGCACCTGTTGATGCCATTTTCAGGAACGTTTTTCGATCAACCCTGATGGTTGTTTTGCTAAAATTGAAGTATAAAAACAACGAAATAACAGCAATAAGCACCCTATACCAAACCAATTGTACAGCAGAAATGGTTATCAAATTACCCAAAATGCCGGTAAATCCCCAGATAAAAACAGTAAAATGGAGTATGAGCAGGTTCTTGTTGAGGCTTTCTTTGTTGCTTTTTGTAACCACTATTTAGGCGCTTTTAGGAGTAAATAATAGCCGAGCAAACCAAATGTAGTATTAGGAATAAAGACCGTAAAGATGGGCGGAACGCCACCTTTTATAGAAAATACAATAGCAAAACGCTCTACAATAATGTAGGTAAAACAGAGTATAATGCCAATTCCCAAGGGTAAACCAACACCGCCCCGCACCTTACGTGACGACAAAGCTACGCCCACAACGGTTAAAACGTAGGCAGATAAAGGGTATATAAACCGGTGGTATTTTTCGTAGTAAAGGTTGTTTAGCACCTCTGGCCGGCGTAGTTTTTCTTTATCTATATTCTTATTCAGGTCTTTTAAAGACATGGCCGCGTATACATTATCATATACAACAAAGTCGGTAGGGTGCATATCAAGCACTGTATCTTTTTGCGGAACGTTATTAAAAAATTGCTCTTTTAAGCCATTTATGTATTTAACTGAGAAGTTTTTTAATGACCAGATTCTTTTAACCGAATCATAAGTAACCTGGTTGGCAATCAATTTTTCGCGAAGCGTATCGCCGTTAAACTTCTCCATAATAAACTGATAGCCAGTATGTACGGTGGGGTCGTAGTTTTGCAGATAAACAAAGGTGTGCTTATCTATCTGCATATGTACCTCAATTTTGGTAGGGTCGTTATCGGTTATGCCATTGGCGTTCTCAAAGTCGTTTTTTAGGTGATTGGTATACGGAATGAGGTATACATTGGCAAAAAAGGATACCACAAATATAATGGTGGAGGCTATAAAATATGGCCTTAAAAAGCGGTTAAAACTAGCCTTACCACTCAAAATAGGTACAATCTCTGTTTGATTTGCCATCTTAGCAGTAAAGAAAATTACGGCTAAAAAATTAATCAAAGGCGA
Organism: Mucilaginibacter sp. 22184; assembly: GCF_052045695.1. Classification (NCBI taxonomy): domain Bacteria; kingdom Pseudomonadati; phylum Bacteroidota; class Sphingobacteriia; order Sphingobacteriales; family Sphingobacteriaceae; genus Mucilaginibacter; species Mucilaginibacter sp. 22184. The sequence continues at coordinate 410,031 of NZ_JBQEPI010000003.1, read as the reverse complement.
TAGCATATTCAGGTAAAAGGGCACGAATCCGGCATAGTACTGGAATATGATATCGTGTAGCGACGCATGTTTATTGGTAAAATTATCCAACTTTTCAGACACATCAAACACAACAGATACCGCTGCGAAAATACCCATGGTAAACACAAAAGTGCCCAGGTATTTACCCATAATAAACCTGTCAATAACTTTCAGATGCCGGTGAATAAATGCCTTCATTTTTTGTTTATTAGTTCATTGGCTCATTGGTTCATTGGTTTCATGTGAGCTGTTATTAATGTGGTTAAGACTAATAAACAAATGAACCGATGAACTGGTGAACGGCTATAATCGTTGGCCAAGTTGCTTAACCATGCTATTTTTCCAGTTATAAAACTCGCCGGATATGATCTTTTTACGTGCTTCTTTAACCAGCCAAAGGTAAAAATGGAGGTTATGCAAGGTAGCGATCTGCGCTCCAAGCATCTCGCCCGAATGTATTAAATGGCGTAAATAGGCTTTGGTGTAATTCTTATCAGCAAAGAGATCACTATCACTTTCAATAGCCGAAAAATCATTTTTCCACTTCTCGTTTTTGATATTAATGATACCATTTTTAGTAAAAAGCATGCCATTTCGGGCGTTACGGGTAGGCATAACGCAATCAAACATATCAATTCCTAAGGCTATATTTTCCAATATATTAACAGGTGTACCTACACCCATTAGATAACGTGGTTTTTGCTCTGGTAATATATTACACACAATTTCTGTCATGGCATACATTTCTTCGGCTGGCTCGCCTACCGAAAGTCCGCCTATAGCATTGCCCTCACGTTCAAAAGAAGCAATAACTTCTGCCGATTTTACGCGCAAATCTTTATAAACAGATCCTTGTACTATAGGGAAAAGTGTTTGGCTATAGCCGTATTTAGGCTCCGTATTATCAAAGCGGTCGCAGCAACGTTTTAGCCAGCGGTGGGTCATGTCGATAGATCGCCTGGCATAATTATAATCGCAGGGATAGGGGGTGCATTCATCAAAAGCCATGATGATATCAGCACCTATAATCCGCTGAATATCCATCACATTTTCTGGTGTGAACAGGTGTTTTGAACCATCAATGTGCGAACGAAACGTAACACCTTCCTCCTTAATTTTACGTACTTCGGTTAAAGAATATACCTGATAACCACCGCTGTCGGTTAAAATGGGTCCGTCCCAGCCATTAAATTTATGCAATCCTCCTGCCTGTTCAAGCGTATTAAGGCCCGGTCTGAGGTATAAATGATAGGTATTGCCTAAAATAATCTGAGCCTCTATGTCATTTTTAAGTTCGTGCTGATGCACTGCCTTTACTGTGCCGGCAGTACCAACAGGCATAAATATAGGGGTTTGTATGGTGCCGTGGTCGGTGGTAATTTCACCTGCGCGCGCTTTCGAAAGCGAATCGTGTGCTGTTAAATTAAATTTCATTTTGAGGTTGCAAAATTAACAAATAAAGCGGATAAAGGACGAAAGGATAAAGAGGCAAGGATTAACAAACAAAAGATAAAAATTTGACAGGTTTACGTTTCATGTGTATTATCTTTTTTCATCGTTTATAATCCTTAATCTTTGTTCCTTTATCGTTACTCCGCCCCAGTGTGGAAAAAAACAGGCGAGTGTGTGTAATAATCACGAAATAAACCTATGTTGACCACTTTTATTCCGGCGATTTTTAACAAATTTGCCTGATATTAAAACTGATTGGAAACTTATATTCACAACGCCCTCTTCATTCTTTTTCAGCTGTGTTTTATCGTTCAGCTGTATTACCTGATAAGTAACCATAGCCGCCTTTCACGATATAAACCAGCGGATAAGTTACCCGAGGTATTGATACCTGTTTCGGTAATTATAAGCGCACGAAATGAAGCCAAAAATCTGCAGGAAAACCTGCCTTTTATACTCAAGCAAAACTATCCGGATTTTGAGGTAGTGGTGATCAATGATTGCTCTTATGATTCATCAAATGATGTTTTGGATGATATGCAGCGGGAGTATCCACATTTAAAAGTGGTAACCATAACCGAGCACGATCGCTTTAAAACCGGGAAAAAATTTGCTCTTACTTTGGGAATAAAAGCCGCCAAAAATGAATATATGCTGTTTACAGATGCCGATTGCAAACCCGCCTCTGAAAACTGGATAACACGGATGGCGGTTAATTTTAGCACCAAGGCTCAAATCGTGTTAGGGTACTCTCCTTATTATAAAACCCGTAATTTCTTAAATCCGTTTGTGCGTTTTGAGACTATTAAAACTGCAATAAACTATTTATCAGGAGCACTCAACGGAGATCCGTATATGGGCATTGGGCGTAATTTGGGCTATACTAAAACCTTGTTTTTTAGTCAAAAAGGCTTTGCTTCGCACATGCATGTGATCTCCGGAGATGATGACCTGTTTGTAAATCAGCATGCTACGGCCGATAATACGATTATTGAGATACACCCCGATGCGTTTACTTATACCAGCGCGAAAACAACTTTAACCTCCTGGTACAGGCAAAAAAAACGACACATGGGAGTAGGTAAATTGTACAAAAACAAACACAGGCGAATGCTCAGTTTTGATGCTATGAGTGGATTTCTGTTTTATATTTTACTTATAATATCTTTTGTTCTTAAATATGAACCTCTACTGGCACTAGGTTTGTTTGGTTTCAGGCTGATATTGCAGCTTGTTATATATAGTAAGATATTTAAAAAGCTTGATGGCAAAGATTTGATATGGTATTTGCCATTTTTTGATATTATATATTATATGTATTTAAATGTTTTTGGGCTGATCGGGACATTTTTAAAAACAACCCAATGGAAATAAACGCCAACTTTACCGATAACGCGAAGAATGATTTTCACCTGGTAGTTAGGGCTCGCGAAGGCGATCAAAAGGCCTATGCCGATTTGATGCACCGGTACAAGGACTCTATTTATTTTATGGTTTTAAAAATGGTTAACAATAAGGAAGATGCTATGGATCTTACTGTTGAAACCTTTGCCAAAGCTTTTGAAAAATTGGATAAATACCAACCCGATTATGCCTTTAGTACCTGGTTATTTAGGGTGGCTACCAATAACTGTATCGATTTTATCCGTAAAAAGAAACTGAATACCCAGTCTATCCACGGGATGACAGACGATGATGGGGATGAAAAACCGTTGCAAATAAAAGCTGATGTGTTGAATCCCGAGGAAACATCGATCAAAAAACAACAAACGCAGGAGCTTAAATTATTAATCGAAAGCTTACCGCATCGTTACAGAAATCTGATCACTCTGCGTTATTTTGATGAGTTATCATATGAGGAAATAGCACAGCAACTCGATCTGCCGCTGGGGACAGTTAAAGCACAATTGTTTAGAGCCAGGTATTTACTGGGTAACATTATTAATCGTTTTAACAGGGATGACATCTGATATCGTATTCAAATATTTTCCGGAACTGACCGATAGACAATGCTCTCAAATTGAACAATTGCCGGAGTTGTATAACCTATGGAATAGCCAGATCAATGTGATATCACGTAAAGATATCGACCTTTTGTATGAGCGCCACGTATTGCACTCGCTCGGAATAGCTAAAATAATGTCCTTTTTACCGGGTGAAAATGTATTGGATGTAGGCACAGGAGGCGGTTTCCCAGGTATCCCGCTAGCTATTTTATTTCCCGGAACCCGGTTCCATTTGGTTGATTCTATTGGTAAAAAGATAAAAGTAGTACAAGAGGTAGCTAAAGCTTTGGGTTTAAGCAATGTGAAAGCGTCGCATCTGCGGGCCGAGCAACTGAATGAAAGGTTTGATTTTGTAGTATCTCGTGCGGTTACTCAACTTAAAGATTTTTATCCCTGGGTGAGGGGTAAATTCAATAAAGACTCAAAAAATACTTTGCCTAACGGAATCCTGTATCTAAAAGGTGGTGACCTGCTGCAGGAAATCAAGGAGTCGGGCCTGAAAGTGCAACAATATCATCTTAAAGACTATTTTACCGAAGAGTTTTTTGAAACCAAACAGGTTATCTATGTGAAGGGATAGGACTATAATGCCTTTACATGGAAAAATGCCGAAGCGGTTTTAGCCGTTCAGCAATTTGTTTAAAGGGTGCAATATACCTGGGCTGGCTTATTGTTTTGTAGTTACATAGCCAGTTACAACAATTTGATTCATAGATGATTTTGGCGAGTGGTCTTTGTCAACATAGTCATCTTTGTTTTTTAGCGTATAGTTTTCAGGTGCGTGCGCTACTTGGTTGTCATGCTCATCAAGAAGCGTAAATGCAACAGGCAAACTATAATATCCAGATTTTATACCTAATGGGCCATCATAATTTTTAAGCACTCTTATAACTTCTGCATCAGTTTCATTGGTTAGCGACCTTGCAAGTTTTACATCGTCTATTTTTCCATTGTTAATAGTAACTGCGAGTATAACGCGACCTCCTATCCGATTATCATGCGCAACTTTCGGATATCTTACATGTCTTGCGATGTATTTATACAGACTATCAAATGGGCTTTGTGGCGGCGGTGGTGGCGGCATAAGTTTGGCATCCACCATTTTAGCCGGTTTTGTAGGCGCAGCAGGTGGTGGTGGCGGTGTTTTTTTATCTATTATATAAGTAGGTTTTTTTACCGCCGGAGGCGTTTTACCTAATCGAGGGGCAGGTGGTGGGGGAGGCGGAACGGTGTATCCAAGGGCCCCTATCACGAAGGTATTAATTTCGACGCCTGATTTTTGTATATCGGCTTCATATTTAGGTGCTTGGGCATAATAATCGGTAAAAAAGCTGATGGCAAATTTGTGTTCACCGGCTTTGTCGGTAACTGAACCGTTAAATGATTTGAATGACGCTAGTACCACTTCGCTAAAAGCGTTGCCGGTACTTTTTACGATACGTGTGTTGGATATTTTATGGTCTGAACCTACATTAAATGCTACGATAACCAAGCCTGGTTGTTTGTTTTTTAGCTCTGCTTTAGGGTACTTTTCAGTCTTATTCAAGTGAGCAAAAAGATCATCGTATCCATTTTTTACCATGATAGGCGGCGGTAGATACTGCATTTTTGATTGCTTTACCATGGCCGATGAGTCGACAGCATAGCGCTGTGGTGCCAGATCAACCAGTGCATAAGTTTTGCTGAAACCCAGCGTGGAGGCGCAAAGGGCCGCCGTACAGATGGGCACTGCTACGAGGTATTTTAGCCTGGCTAAATTCCCCGAACGTTTTTGGTTTAACATAATGATCCTCTTTTTTAGTAGATTATAATTGAAAAATGAATGTGTAACTGACGAGCCATTTAGGCCATAGGCATTATTTACCAGGAACGAAGAATAGGAAAGAGTATCACTTTCAAAAGCCGCGGTTTGTTCATCCGCGATGTATTCATGTACCGTTTTTAGGCTATTTTGAAGCAGGTAAACAAAAGGATTGAACCAATTAATGATCTTGATGAACTCCAGAAACAGCACATCCAGCGTATGTTTTTGACGGATATGCACCATTTCATGCCTGATAATGATGTCGGTGCCTTTCATTTTTGAACCAATAAACAGGTAATTAAAAAAGGAAAATGCAGTATTGGAATCCTCAATAGGCACAATTTTATACTTGTCGTCGGCTATTTTATTAGCTGTTCGGGTCATTTGCGCCAGTTTATATAATTTGAAGATGAGTATTGTTATCAATACAATAACGCCAAGGCAATAGGCATAAATCATTAGATCCTGGAAAGTAACTGAAAAGCTTGATACTTGATTTATAGTTGGTTTTAATCCACTTGGTACAATATAAACCGCGCTAACTGACCCTTGCTCTACTGGCTTTAGCCTACCTATTTGAATTAATGGCAAGACAAAAGATATAATACAACTTAGTAACAGATAAATCCTGTTTAGTGTATAATAGGTTTCTTTATTCAGAAATATGCAGTACCCTGCATAAAATACAGCAAGGTAGATGTTTGCTTCGAGCAGATAATGCAGCCAATTCATGATTTTTGGTTTTTAAGTTGATCAATCAGGGAAGTTAATTCGTCAAGCTCTTTTAAACCCAGCTTTTTTTCATCAACAATAAATGATACCAGGCTTTGGTATGAATTGCTGAAGTAGTTCTTCATCATCTTATCAAATGTGAACTTTTTGTATTGATCTTCGGTGATAAGGGGGTAATAAACATGTGAGTTACCGTAGGCTTTATGGTCAATAAAACCCTTTCCCTCCAACACCCTTACCACCGTTGATACCGTATTATAAGCGGGTTTGGGATCAGGCATTTGCTCAATAATATCTTTCACAATCGCTTCTTTAAGTTGCCAAAGTATCTGCATTACTTGTTCTTCGGCCTTGGTTAGTTCTTTTAAATTCATGGTAAACTATTTTTATAGTTGGGTTAAATAAAGGTATAAACTATTTTTATAGTTTGCAAACTATTTTTATAGTTTTTTATTTATGCTAATTTTTTTAGGATTATTTTTATACTTTAGGTGTAAATTGAATGACGGACCTCAAAAGAGAATCTAATCGTTTTAGAACCGGAATTTGCAACCTATTCATATGTCATTATTACACAGAATCGCTTTATCATTAGTGAAAAACCTGGGGCCGGTATCGGCCAAATCCTTGATCGCTTATTTAGGCAATGAGCAGGAGGTATTCAGATCCTCCGCAAGGAAAATGACCAGGATACCCGGTATCGGCGATAAAAAAGTTGCCCAATGGGATTTTGATATCGCACTTAAACAAGCAGAAAAGGAGTTGCTATATATTGAGAAACACAATATAGAACCCATATTTTATACCGATAGCAGGTATCCGAAACGACTAAAAAACTGTGGCGATTCGCCTATATTATTATATGCAAAGGGCAATATGGACCTAAATCCGCAGTATGTGATAAGTATTGTAGGTACCCGTAATGCTACTGATTATGGGCGGTTGCTATGTAAACAGCTAATAGAGGAATTACAACAATATAATGTTTTAATAGTAAGTGGTTTAGCATTAGGCATTGATGTAGCTGCCCACAAAGAATGCCTGAAAAATAACATACCCACAGTTGGTGTTTTAGGGCACGGGCTCGACAGACTTTACCCCAGTCAAAACCGGGCGACAGCCGATAAAATGCTGGAGAATGGTGGTTTGCTTAGCGAATATCCATCAGGGACTATACCCGACAGGGAGAATTTTCCGCAACGCAACCGCATCGTAGCGGGTATTGCCGACGCCACCGTGGTGATAGAAGCTGGTATAAAAGGAGGGGCATTGATAACCGCCGAAATTGCTAACTCCTATAACCGGGATGTATTTGCTTTCCCCGGACGCCTGGATGATAAATATTCTGAGGGGTGTAACTTCCTGATACGTAATAATAAAGCGGCTTTATTAACCTGCATGGCTGATCTGGCCTTTAGTTTGGGTTGGGAAAAAGCTGATAAAGCCAAACCCGCTGATCAGTTTGTTTTACCCATTGATCTTTCGAGAGATGAACGCTTGATATTTGACATTTTGCAACAACACCAATCACCATTGGCCATTGATGATCTTACCATAAAAGCCAATATGCCCATGAGTATGTTAGCGATGAATTTATTGAATATGGAAATGCAGGGCTATATCCAATCCTTGCCTGGTAAAACTTATAAAGTAAGTTAGCTTTTTTCCTTAAACTACCCCTTCGGCGAATCATAGAACGACAGATGTCCGTCTTCGCTGCTGATGGAGCGCCAGTCATCATTATCAAAGCTGATCAAAGCGACAGCGCAGGTAGGTACATCCCGTAGCTGGCCTGTCAGATAATGTAATAACTGGCTTATACCTGGGTTATGGCCAACTAAGCCTATGTAGCCATGCTCATTAGGCAGATTATTGACTACGTTTACCAGAGTACGTTCACTCGCCTCGTATATTTTTGTATCGGTTTGGGATGGAGGCAATTGCAAATGCTCAGTAAATATTTGCGCCGTAGTTAAAGTGCGTAGGGCCGGACTGGTTACTACTATTTCCGGAACAATGTTTCTATCTTTTAAAACGTCGGCCATTAATAAGGCATCCTGCATTCCGGATTGTTTTAGTGGGCGATCAAAATCAGCATAACCGCTTTCATGAGTTGCCTTGGCATGGCGAATTAAAATTAGTTTTTTCATGGTTTCAGTATAGGTCTATATATAAAGATAACAGCTAATCTTTAATAAGTTTTTGATATTGTAAATAAAAAAGAGGGTCTGAATAAACCCTCTTTTTTGTCAGTTTTTGGATAGACCGGCTTAAAATGCGTAGCCTATCGAAACACCAAATACGCGGTTTGTAAGTTTAACACCGCTTAAATTGGTAACATTGGTTAAACCCCAATCATAGTTAGCATTGATCAGGAAGCCGGTTTTAAATTTAAAGCCAACAATAGCGTTTACACCGGCATCGGTTCTTTTGAGGTCATCCTCGCCGCTGCCGAATTTAATGTCCCCGGAATTGCCCTGGTCATCCTTAGCTTTACCCGAAATACCCATAGCAAGATAAGGGCCTGCGCCAAAGTAAAAGTCGCCAACAACTGCCGGTACATGATAAACAAGGTTTACAGGCACCTGTAAATAATAAAGTCGCACTTTACCCGATGACACGCTTTCGTCATCAATAGCTGTACTTGATGAACCACCTTTACCAGTAAAGTTTAAGGCCGGCTGAAGGGATAAATTGCCAAATTTAAAATCGACAAAAGCGCCAACATTAAAAGTAGTTAAAGAACCGGAGCTTCCTGAACCACTTATACCATCAATGCTTGCATGGAATTTAGCAAAATTAGCACCACCTTTAATGCCGAATGTTGGTAACTGGGCAAAGGTTACGAGAGATGTACCCGCGAAGAGCAGAGAAAGTAGGAGTTTTTTCATAAAACTGTGATAAGATTAATAATTACCAACAAATGTAAATAAATTAATCAATCACCAAAACATTTTATCTTTCGGGTGCTGTTTTAAGTATTTGATTAATAGGTGTTTATTATTTATTTGAAAATTGAATGATATCATCTTCGGGCATATCATTCATGCATTTGAAATGACCCAGGGGACATTTTTCCAGGCCGAATTTAGAACATGGGCGGCAGGGTAACTCAATACCAGCTACCAGTACATCCTTAACCATATAGGGTTGTACACCCAGAAGATCGGGAACAGTACCTCCCCAAACAGATACGATGGGTTTGTTAAAAGCCTCGGCAATATGGGTAAGTCCGGTATCAAAACCAATGATGCTTTTAGCCTCAGATACCAGGAAAACGGACTCATCAAGCGAGGTAATACCACAGGCATTATAAACTTTAGGGCCAATTGCGCCTGTTATAATCTCGCCATTAGCTTTTACATCATTACCTCCTAATAATACTACTGGTTGGCTCAGTTGCCCGCAAATGCTGATGATCTTATCATTGGGCATACGTTTGGTGAAATGTGTTGCGCCAATTACAAATGCCACATATCCGGCCTGATGCGACGGTGGTAGTAAACTATTTAACTGATGATCGGCCTTAATATAGTAGTCAATAGGTTGTCCGTCATTAACCACGCCTAAGAATTTAACCGCTTTGAGATAGCGATCCACCAAATGAGTAGGGGGTATCAGCTTGAGTTTAAATTTAAGGCTAAGCCATTTTTTTAGGGGCTGTTTTTTATAGGTTGACGACCTGACACCAGTGCGTAATTTGATAATAGCAGTACGCAGATTATTGTGAAGATCAATGATATAATCATATCGTTCAGCTTTTATTTCATCAATAGTTGCTGATAATGTATGTTTTAGCAGCAGAAGTTTATCTACATAAGGGTTATTATCATAAATGTACTGGAAAGCCGGTTTGGTCAAAAAATGGATCTCCGCATCAGGAATCTGCTTTTTGAGACAGCGCACAACCGGGGTAGTATAAATAATATCCCCCATAGAGCTAAAGCGGATCACCAGTATCTTCATTTAATTAGTGCATTAGTGAGTGGTGAGTTGCCAGTAGTGAGTTTTTGACTTTTAACTTTTGATTTTTCACTTGTTCCCCGCCGCTCTCTTTTTCTCAAATACCTTGGTGATCTCTGGTAATGATAAGGCGTTGAGGCACATTTCTTTATACAAACCACCTTTGCGTGCGGCTAAAACACCAAAACGCATATCCAGGAAACCATCCACACGATGGGCATCGGGGTTGATGGACAGCCAAACGCCTTTTTCCAAGGCATATTGGTGCCAGCGCCAGTCGAGGTCGAGCCTTAGCGGGTTGGCATTAATTTCGATCACCACATTGTTAGCCGCACAGGCATCGATTACTTTTTTATAGTTGATAGGATATCCACCACGGCTTAATAATAAGCGGCCGGTAGGGTGACCGAGTATTGTTGTATACGGATTTTCAATAGCTGTTATCAGTCTTGAAGTGGCTTTTTCCTCATCCATTTTAAGTATGGAATGCACGGATGCCACTATGAAATCAAACTTTTGAAGTATTTCGTCTGGATAATCAAGTGAACCATCATACAAAATATCCGATTCGATACCTTTAAATATATGGAAACCATTAAGCTTTTTATTCAAATGATCGATCTCTTCCTGTTGTTGCAAAACACGCTCAATACTCAGGCCTTTTGCATAAAACGCGCTTTTACTATGATCGCACATGCCCAGGTATTCCAGTTTTAGGTTATCGCGGCAATAAAGCGCCATTTCTTCTACTGTGTTTACACCGTCGCTCCAGGTACTGTGATTGTGCAGACTGCCTTTCAGATCATGTGTAATGATCAACGTAGGCAGCTCATTTTTCTCGGCCTTTTCAATAAAGGTAGTACCCTCCCGCAGCTCGGGCTGTATCCAGGCTAAGCCAGCTTTGGTGTAAATGAGTTCCTCGGTTTCAGGTTGTTCCAGGGGCACATTAATACGTTCTAATACGGCCTGAACATGGTCGTCTGTACCCGTGTTGATGAACAATTCTTTAAAATAATCGGCTTTATCAACGCAAACAATATCAACCAGTAAGCCATTTTGAAGTTCGCCTGCTATATGGTTTTCATTCAATGAAACGTTATTCAGGATCTTTGATTCTAACAAAGCATTATAGGCAACTTCCTGGTTTATGCTCCCTACAACTATCACGATTTCGGTGATAATCTCACTTAACCGGCGAAATTCCCCGGCAAAATGTTTCAGCGCATCGGGGAAAATGGCTTTTATTTCGTCCATTAGCTCATTGGCTTCCTGCTCTACCTGGGCAAACAAGAACTTGCCGTTGCTGGCCATCCTGAATTCGATAGCCTTGCGTATTTCTTCCTGGGTTTTAAGGCCAAAGCCTTTGGCTTCAATAAGGCGGTTCTCGTTGCAGGCGTAGAACAATTCACCCGTATTTTCAATGCCCAGGTCTTTCCAAATAATGGCTACTTTTTTGGGGCCGATACCTTTGATCCCCATCATTTCAACCACGCCAGCTGGTGTATTATCCAGTAATTCCCGCATTTCGGCAATGGTACCGGTTTCAAACAGTTCAACGATCTTAGATGCGATGCTTTTACCTATACCATCCACTTTTTCCAATTGCTCCAGCGTTTTACCGGCAATAGGGAAGGGTAGTTTATCAACTTTAAAAGCAGCATTGGCTACCGATTTTATTTTAAAAGGATTGCCCTCATGCAGTTCCATGAGTTGCGATAGTAAGCGAAGCGTACGGGCTATGGGTTTATTTTCCATAATAGAATTGAGATGGTAAAAATACAAAAAGCCATTGGAAATATTGGTTCACTGGTTCATTAGTTCATTTGTTTATTAGTGGTTTATTCCATAGCTACTCGCCGCAAAATACCGCTGAACTAATGAACCGCTGAACTAATGAACCAATACTTTTTAAACCTTAAATTTTAACACTTTTTTGCTCAAAAAGGGGCTAAAAACGGCTCAAAAATATTTTAAAACCCTCATTTTAACACTTTTTAACAAATTTTAACGTGGTTTTTACCGTGTTTTTAAAACTTTAAAAAGTATTAATTTGCTAACTGTCAAATAACTATATGCCAAAGAGCTGATTTTTGTTCTGTATTTCTCTTTAACTAAACAGCCCGGTTTTTCTTTTTGAGGAGAAAAACCGGGCTGTTGTATATACAAAGATACGAATTATTAGTGGAGATATCTACCCGTACCTGAAATAGAAACCTGGTTTGCGGTCAGTTATAATTATATGGGGTGTATATTTTCAAAACCTTTTTTGTCATATTTTTATCCGGCCAAATTTCTATCCGGTAAAAATCTTCTCCTTCATCACCCTCTACCGATGCAAGGTTTGAAGAATAAATCCTCGCCCTGTAAAAACCTGGATCAACTTCAACCTCCAATTGTACCGTCCAATCGGGGCAATTAATAATTTGAATAGTACCAGATTTGACCTCGATACCTGCTTCCACAATATGATCATAGCTATCCGGATCTGTAATATTTACGCTCGTGTTTAAAATTTCCAGTTCTGCTTTAACCGGGCCATAGCATTCAGTTCCAACGCCAAGTACGCCTGTTTCAATCGCTAACCTGTCATTAAAGGCATCGTTAGTCCAAAATGTATCAGAAGCGGTAGCCCCTTCTGAATCTTTATCATAAATATAAAACTGGGAATATGAGGTGTAAAAATCTAATGGGAATTTCATCTTTTTACTCTTTATGCTAAAAATAAAAAAAGCTGCCCATACAAGCAGCTTGAAATTAAAATATAAACTGGATAAGAAAAGTTTTGAAAACTATCAATGCCTTAATAGCCGGCGATAGTTCCGTTTTCGTCAATTATTAATGGTTTTGATGTTGTTATGCTGTTTGCCAACGGAAATTTCCAGCTTTCGTTTCCTGTATTGGCATCCAGTGCATAAAAGAAACGACCGCCGCCGCCACCCGGAAATACGTTTCCGTTGGCAACAGTAGGTATGGCCCCATTGGCGTAGATCTGTTTTTTCCAGATAGCACCTCCTGTGGCAGCATCAACAGCATATACGTTTCCATCATCGCTATTAATAAATAATTTGCCATTAGCATATGTTGGGCCCGATGTGAAGCCCTGATCATTAAGACCTTTCCAGATCTGGCTTCCATCACTTTCTTTGATGGCGTAAAGACTGCCTGGTTTCTTATCGTTATCAATATCATACCAGCTTGCTACGTAAACAACGCCGTTATTGATTATTGGTCTTGAGTGTTCCATCGATATTCCTCCGGTACTGAAACTCCATTTTAACTGGCCATTAGCGGTGTTTACCGCGTATAGATTTCCATTCCTGGCGCCAACAAATACAACACCATTGGATATGACCGGGCTCGATTCAACTATCAGGCTGCCGGTGTAATACATCCATTTAATGCTCCCTGTGGCACCATCAAATGCATAAAGATAGCCATCGGCGCTGCCTATATAAACGATACCATTTTCGGCAACCGGACTTGAGTCGACATTTTGGCTGGTGAGGTATTTCCATTTCAAATTTCCCGAAACGGCATCAACCGCGTATACATAATGATCGTCGCTGCCAAAATACACCGTACCATTGGCAACTACCGGGCTTGAAATGGTAGTGCTTCCGGTTGCAAATTTCCATTTTACAGCACCGGAAAGCGGGTTCAGCGCATATAGGTTATGGTCAACATTGGTAGTATATATGGTACCGTTTACCAATGTTGGCGTTGAATAAGAGAAATTGCCCGGCGAAGCGTATTTCCAAAGCACTGTGCCTTTTTTGGCATTCAGGGCGTAGAAGTTATTATCCTCGCCGCCAAAATAAACAACATTCTTTAACTTATCTAAACGTACCGAGAAGATGTAGGTTTTAGTGATACTGCCTTTTGTAACCGTAAAAGTAACCGGTTTAGAAAAATCTTGCCGCACACCGCTTTTAGGAGTAATGATAGCACCATCGGCTTTAATGTCAGGTATCAGTTTAGTAACATCGGTGGTGGCGGGTAAAGTTATTTTAACACTGTCGCCAACGGTATTAATAATAATATCATCGTTATCAAATAAAGTACTATCTGTTTTTCTGACAGAATAAGTAGCTGTGATTTTGTCTGTGGGCGTCTCCGGATTTTTTGGCGTGGATTCTTTTTTGCATGACATAGCAAAAGAGATGAGTAGTAAAACGGCAACGGTAAAAAGGGTCTTGTTTAAAGGTAGGTAAGGTTTTTTCATTTGTGATAGATAGTTGTTTTTAAAACTGTTTCTTCATCAATATATTGTGGTATTTATAAAATATACGACTAATAATAAATAGGAGGGTTTAACGCAGTTATGAATAAAAAAAGCTGCCCATACAAGCAGCTTTGATTAAAATATAAACTGGAAAACTTATTTTATTTCGATGCTATAAGGCATGCGTGCCTGTGGGGTGCGCATCATTTGGGTAACGCTTTTTATTTGTTCGTAAACTTTGTAATTATCACCCAGTTCCGATTGTAATATCCGGCAGCGTGCCTCGGCGGTTACATCGCCGCTGAGCTGGTTCAGGAAACTTTTTTGCTCGGGGTAGGCTACCAGGTTGTAGTTTTTAATGTTGGCTTTTTTGGCGGCTGATGCTATAGCATCATTGATATTGCCTAAACGATCAACCAGGCCATTTTTTAATGCTTGTTCGCCTGTCCATACCCGGCCCTGGCCTATGCTGTTAATATATTCCTGGGTTTTGTGTCGACCTTCGGCAACTGCTTTGGTAAAATCATCATAACCCCGGTTCACATTATTTTGTAATATCAGCCTTTCTTCGGGAGTTAGGGGGCGGCCAATATTACCCAGGTCGGCATATTTTCCGGTTTTTACACCATCAAAGGTAACACCCAGCTTATCGTTAAAAAGTTTTTGCATGTTGGGCAAAATGGCAAAAATACCTATAGAGCCTGTAATGGTATTGGGTTGTGCTATGATAGAATCGGCCGCGCAGGAAATATAGTAACCGCCGGAGGCCGCCACATCGCCCATCGAAACAATGATGGGTTTTACTTTTTTGGTGAGCATTACCTCGCGCCAGATAACATCCGAAGCCAGTGAACTACCCCCGGGAGAGTTTACACGAAGCACCACTGCTTTTACCTTATCATCAAGCCTTACTTTACGCAAGGCTTTTGATATCCTTTCGGATCCGATAGTGTTATCATCACCTTCGCCGCCCGAAATTTCGCCCGAGGCATAAACAACCGCTATACGGTTTTTAGAAGAAGCGGCATCATCTTTATTATCTTTATCAGAGCTGCTCTTGGTATAGTCGGCCAGTTCAACGCTGTTCAGGTCGTTTTTATTTGGGGTGCCGGTGCGTACTTTCAAATCATTCAGTATCTCGTCTTTGTATTTTAATCCGTCAATCAGCTTTAATTTAACAGCATCCTCTGGTAATTGTACCAGGCCGTTGTTGGCGTAATTAAACAAAGAATCCTTATTGATACCCCTGCTTTTGCTGATGCCGGTTAAAAAATGATCATATAACGACCCCAGATAAGAGGTAACCTGCAGCCGGTTGGCATCGCTCATCTTAGTTAGAAACAGAGGTTCCACAGCACTTTTGAAGGTGCCTACTTTAATAATCTGCACTTCGATGCCCAGTTTATCAAGCGCGCCTTTTAAAAAAGTAACTTCAGAATTAAAGCCCTTGAGCTCAAATATGCCTTTGGGGTTCATATAAACCTTATCGGCCACGGATGCCAGGTAGTAAAAGCCTTGCGTATATATTTCTGAGTAAGCGACAATGAATTTGCCCGACTTTTTAAAATCGATGAGCGCGTTGCGGATCTCTTCGGTAGTAGCCTGGCCCGATACCATATAGCTTTCGTCCAGATAGATGCCTTTGATATTGCTATCGGTTTTTGCCTTTTTTATGTTGGCCAGTATGTCATTAAGTCCGGTTGATTTATCCTTATCTAATCCTAAAATTCCTAAGCCAGCCAGTGGGTTATTGGGGGTACGCTCTGTTATCGGTGCGGTAAATGCCATATGTAACACCGAATTGGGTTCAACATCTACTGTTTTATCACTGCCAGCAGAAGCGATAAGACCACCTATGATAGCAGCTACTATGATAACGATGACGATACTGGAGACTATTACACCAACAATGGTGGCCAGAACGAATTTGAAGAATTGTTTCATTAATGTTATAAATCTTTTTATCTATGCAAACTTAGTAATTAGGTATCGATAATGGTAAGAGCCGTTTCTATAATATTTGTTACAACATGAATAACATTTTTTTGCTTTTAGGTAGTAATCTTGGCGACAGGAAATTGTTTCTGAAACAAGCGATTAACCATATTGAAGCTGAAATCACCCCGGTTGTAAAGTTATCGTCGGTATTTGAAACACAATCATGGGGCAAAACCGATGCGCCCGACTATCTGAACCAGGTAGTGCAGCTGCATACATCATTATCAGCAAGGGAATTATTAGAAAAAATACTGGCTATTGAAATTATGCTGGGGCGTGAGCGTAAAGAAAAGTGGGGGGCACGTACTATTGATATCGATATTTTATTTTATGGTGATGAGATTGTTGATGAACCCGATCTGAAAATTCCGCACCCCGAACTACATAAAAGGCGGTTTACACTGGAGCCATTGGCCGAAATTGCCGCGGCTTTTGTCCACCCGGTGCTGCATAAGGATATTTTACAGCTAAAAAATGAACTTGTAGACGACTTGATTGTAAAAAAATATAAATTAGGTGAGTATTAGGTGAGTGGTTGAATAAGTTTTATATTAGGATGGGAAACCTGTCAACATAATCAACCACTCAATCAACTACTCACAAAGCAACTTTTAACAAATATGGCCGATATTTCACCAAACCAGGATCTTGATCTTTCTTTTTTGTATGAAATTGCCGATGGCAGTACAGAGTTTATTGTGGAGTCGATAGGTATGTTTCTGCAGCAGACCCCGGAATTGCTTGGTGATATTGGAAGTGCCTTAGCCGGCAAAGACTGGAACGCGAGCGGGCAAGCCGCGCATAAGTTAAAGCCCAATCTGGGTTTTTTTGGCATGCCCATAAGCCAGGAAATTATACAGGAGATAGAAATAGCCTGCAAGGAAAGCGCACCCAACGGCGACGAGATTATGAAGAAATTTAACCGGGTAAAGACATTAATAAATGCCAACCTGATAACTCTTCAGCAAATAAAAACCGAAAAAGAAGGGGAACTATAAAGGGAGGCGAAAGGCAAAAGGTTATTTTGAATGCTTAATAGCAAGGTAAAAAGATAAAGGTGAAGGGTAAAAGGTTTGTTTTGAAAATATCGAATTCAAAATAAAAAGTTAGTTAGTCGGCCTAGTGCAGATCAAAAAACCTTTAGCCTTTTACCTTTCAGCTTTTACCTGATAATTATACTGCTTGTACAGTAAAAGTATAGCTTTCCATGATCAGGTTGGCTAGCAGATTTTTGCAGGCCTGATCTACTTTGGCGTGTGCTGTTTCGGCGCTGTCGGCTTCAATTTCGAGGGTAATGTGTTTACCGATGCGTACATTTTGTATTTCGGCTAAACCAAGATTTTTCATGCTTCCGGTTACTGCTTTTCCTTGAGGATCAAGAATTTCTTTTTTGGGCATTACGTCTATTTCAGCCTGGAACTTTGTCATTTGTGAATTTAAATTGAATTAAAGATAAAGTGATGTATATAAATATCACCACCGGAACTGCCACAAATTTAAAAAATAGAATCAGTATTGCCGAAAACAAGAGCAGTAAATAACGGAAAATGTTTTTATTAAAGTCGCGATTCTTGAATTTAAGCGACATCAGCGGTATTTCGGATACCAGCAATACACACATTACTACTACTAAAACAGTAAGCACGTAAGGGTTCAGTATATAAACATCCAAACCGTGATATTGCTGCATAATTAATGGCAACGACGCAATAAATATAGCATTGGCTGGTGTTGGCAGGCCAATAAAACTATCAGACTGGCGGGTATCATTGTTGAATTTAGCCAGGCGTAAAGCCGAAAATACCGTTATTAAAAATGCGACATAACACAAATAAGGGCTTATGTGGTCAATTTGCGGTGCTTTTAAATATAACTCATATAATATGGCCGATGGTAAAAAACCAAAGCTTACCATATCGGCAAGTGAATCCAGATCTTTTCCTATAAATGAATAGGAGTTAAGAACCCTCGAAGCCAGTCCGTCAAAAAAATCGAATATAGAAGAAAGAAAGATAGCGTAGGCAGCTATGATGAGGTTGCCCTGAAAAGCAAATACTATTCCTATACAGCCGCTAAACAGGTTGGCACAGGTAATGGCATTGGGGAGATGTTTCTTAACGCGCTTCTTCATTATCAGGCCATGAAGTTATCAGGATTTTATTAAGTATTTATGAAGTTACAGATAATAATTTTATTTGCGGAATCAAGTATCAAGTAGTTAGTATCAAGTATCAAGATTTTTTAAATCATTATCGCCTTTCGGGAAACTGTCTTGATACTTGATACTAACTACTTGATACCGTCCATATCTATAACTTCATAAATGCTAAAATATTACGAGTTCATGGAAATCAAAAACTCTTCGTTGGTTTTGGTGCCTTTTATCTGGGCCTGTAAAAACTCCATTGATTCCTGTGAATTCATATCGGCAAGGTGGTTACGTAGTATCCAGATGCGTTGCAGGGTTTCACGATCAAGCAGCAAGTCGTCGCGGCGTGTGCTTGACGCGGTAATATCGATAGCCGGGAATATACGTTTGTTTGAAAGCTTACGATCCAGTTGTAACTCCATGTTGCCTGTACCTTTAAACTCTTCAAAGATAACCTCATCCATTTTTGAACCGGTTTCGGTAAGTGCTGTAGCAATGATGGTTAATGAACCGCCATCCTCGATGTTACGGGCGGCACCAAAAAAGCGTTTAGGTTTGTGTAGCGCATTGGCATCAACACCACCAGATAATATTTTACCGGATGCAGGAGCAACGGTGTTATAAGCACGCGCTAAACGGGTGATAGAATCAAGCAGGATCACCACATCATGACCGCACTCTACCATGCGTTTTGCTTTTTCCAATACGATGTTGGCAATTTTTACGTGACGCTCGGCAGGTTCATCAAAAGTTGATGAAACCACTTCGGCGCGTACGCTGCGGGCCATATCGGTTACCTCCTCAGGGCGTTCATCTATCAGTAATATGATCAGGTAAACTTCTGGGTGATTTTTAGCTATAGCGTTTGCCACATCTTTTAACAACATGGTTTTACCGGTTTTTGGCTGGGCCACAATTAAACCGCGCTGACCTTTACCAATTGGCGAAAACAGGTCCATGATGCGGGTTGAATAGTTGCCGGCATCTGTAAACAGGCTCAGTTTTTCTGACGGGAAAAGCGGCGTAAGGTGATCAAATGGCACACGGTCACGTACTTCGGCCGGGATACGGCCATTAATCGCTTCTACACGTACCAGCGGGAAATATTTTTCGCCCTCTTTTGGCGGACGGATGCTACCACGAACAGTATCTCCGGTTTTAAGGCCAAATAATTTTATTTGTGATTGTGATACATAAATATCATCGGGAGAGGTAAGGTAGTTATAATCTGACGAGCGTAAGAAACCATAACCATCGGGCATAATTTCCAGTACGCCTTCATTAACGATTACATTATCAAAATCAAGGTTAATGGCAGGTTCCTGGCTTTTTTGCTGGGTTTGATTGCCATTACCATTGGCACGCCTGTCAAATTTTTGCGGGCGGCCTTCAGTAGCGGGCTCTTCGCTTCTGGTTGCACTTTCGCCTGGCTGAACCAGTGAAGCATCCTCGGCAACTGCTACTGCAGGTATTTCGTTCTCGGTTTCTTCAGCTGGTTCTTCATCCTGTACATCAAACAGGTTGGTGTCATCTAAAGGTACCTCAACGCGTGGTTGTGTTTTTGGTTTTAACACACGGGTTCTTTTGCGTGTTTTATCTCCTGTTTCGGCGGCCGGGGCGTTAGTAGGAGTATAGTTTGACTCAACAATGTTTTGTTGGGCTCGGGCAGCCTCAATAAGCTGTTGTTGTTCAATGATGCGGGATATTAGCTGTGGCTTTCTGAGCTCGTCGGCCTCGGCAATACCTAAATTTTTTGCAATTTCGCGCAACTCAGAAACGAGTTTGTCGTTCAATTCTATTTTATCAGACATGATATGAATTATAGTTCAATGGGATTTTTAATGTTGTAATTTGTTTTCTTGACGGTAATAAAGCCCCATGCGCATTTGGTGGTTAAACATGAAGAATTATTAAAAGAAATTATCTTGAAACTTTGTATAAGTAAACATCCAAATCCAGGTAAATATTGTTGTAATAAATAACGTGGGGTTTTAAATTGTTTCTTTAGTGCAAGAAAAATTCAAAGGAAAACGCTGCAATTGTAATCAATTAATTTATAATTTCAAATTAATTGAAATAAATATCTCATAATTGACCATATATAAGCTAAATTTTTAGTTTTTTTGACATTCAAAATAGTAAAGCATTAATGATTTCACGCGCCCGGTTAATAGAACAGATCAAACAAAAAAAATCATTTTTATGTGTTGGTTTGGATACTGATATTAATAAGATCCCCGAATTTTTAAAAGATTACCCCGATCCGATACTGGAATTTAATAAAAGGATCATTGATGCCACTAAAGATCTTTGCGTATCCTACAAACCCAATGCCGCGTTTTATGAGGCCTATGGTATAAAAGGGTTGCAGAGCCTCATTGATACCTGGAAATATTTACCCACGGATACTTTAAATATAATAGATGCCAAACGGGGCGATATCGGTAATACCTCAGATAAATATGCGCAGGCTTTTTTTGATGAAAAAGCATCGGGTATGAGCTTTGATGCCATCACCATTACACCTTATATGGGTAACGACAGCGTAACCCCGTACCTGGCTTATGAAGGTAAATGGATCATTTTGCTGGCGCTTACCTCATCTGTAGGCAGCAAGGATTTTCAATATCTGCAAACCGGCGATGGCTATCTGTACGAAACCGTGATACAAAAAGCTAACACCTGGGCCGGTGCCGACAGGATCATGTATGTAGTTGGTGCCACCAAAAGCACAGAATTTACCAATATCCGCAAATATGCGCCTGATAATTTTTTACTGGTGCCAGGAGTTGGCGCGCAGGGCGGTAGCCTGGAGGATGTTTGCCGTTATGGTATCACGAAGGATTGCGGTTTGTTGGTAAATGCGTCCCGCTCTATTATCTATGCCGGAAACGGAAAAGATTTTGCCGATGCCGCCCGTGCCGAAGCACAACGTATGCAGCAACAAATGCAGATAGAGCTGGAGAAAGCAGGAGTGATATAAGGTTGTCTGAACTCGAATTTATCGAATTTTTGAATTACTGGAATCTTTTACCTTATACGTATCATAATTCTGTTAATCCAAAAATTCGATAAATTCGGGTTCAGATAAATTATGCTTTGGTCAGAATCATGTAAATCATTAAATCCTGATAATTATGGTTCAGACAATTGTTCGGCATAATTACTAAATTACGTCCGCTATATGGCTATACCGTATGAAAACAACCTTCTTATCCCTTGTTGCCCTGTCTATTTCCTTTTGCGCGTTTGCCCAACAGGGAAAAAAGCCCCTGAAGCCCATTGATTTTTACCGCATACCCGCCGTGAGCGATCCGCAGCTTGCTCCCGATGGCAAGTGGGTAGCTTATACAGTATCAACCGTTGATACGGCTAAGGATAAACGTGTATCGCACCTTTGGATGCAAAGCTGGGATGGCAAAGAGTCTATAGAGCTGACGCATGGCGACGAAGCCGCTTCATCACCCAGGTGGAGTCCCGATGGTAAATACCTGGCTTTTCTTTCGTCGCGCGATTCCAAAAATGGGTCGCAGCTTTGGCTGATAGACCGCAGGGGAGGTGAAGGCTTTAAGCTCACTGATGTAAAAGGCAGCCTGGGCGAGTATGCCTGGTCGCCAGATAGTAAGAAAATAGTGATGGTGATAGGCGATCCCGAAAACAAAGGCAAGGAAGAACCTAAAACCCCCAAACCAATTGTGATCGACCGTTATCATTTTAAGCAGGATGTGGAAGGTTATTTACAACAATTGCATGATCATTTATACTTGATTGACGTAAATACTAAAAAATTAGATACCCTCACCAAAGGCGATAAGGATGAAAACTCGCCGGTATGGTCGCCGGATAGCCGGACAATAGCCTTCGTAAGTAACCGTACCGTTGATCCGGATAAAAACCAGAATAAGGATATTTTTACTATCGATGCTCACCCTAATTCTACCATGTTACAGCTAACAGATTGGAAAGGGCGCGATAGCAATCCACAATGGAGCCCCGATGGCCGGTATATCTCATACCTGCGCAGCACAAGCGATGCCGATTATATGATGTATGATCAAAATGTGATATGCATCATGGATGCCGTCGGCTCCAACAACCGGGTACTGACAGCACAGCTCGACCGACCTGTTTCTGCTCAAACCTGGGCCAGGGACAATAAAAATATCTCATTTTTAGTAACTGATGACAGGCAGCGTTACCTGGCCAGTATCAATATCAACAATGGCAAAATAGCAACCATAAGTAAAGGAATGTTCGGTATTACCGATATCAATACCAATTTATCCGGCAATTGGGTAGTAAGCAAAAGTGATCCCTATACGCCCGCTGAGATATTTGCTTTAGAAGGTGAAAAGCTTCGCCGTTTAACCTTTCATCATCAGAATTGGTTAAATACGGTAAAGCTGGCCCATGTATCCGGTTTTCAATCGCGCAGTGCCGATGGTACGGAGGTATCAGGTATATTGTTTACACCAGATAGCGTTGCCGGTAAAAAATGGCCATTGATATTATTTATACACGGCGGTCCGGTAGGGCAGGATGAATACACCTTTGATGCCACCCGGCAAATGCTTGCCGCGGCCGGATACGCGGTCGCCGCTGTGAATTATCGCGGCAGCAATGGCAGGGGTTTAGATTATTGTAAAGCCATATACGCCGACTGGGGCAATAAAGAAGTAAAAGATCTGTTGGGTGCTGTTGATCACCTGGAAAGAATGGGCATTGCCGATCCCGATCATTTAGGCATTGGCGGATGGAGCTATGGCGGTATCCTTACCGATTATACCATCGCTTCTGATACCCGTTTTAAAGCGGCTGCCAGTGGTGCAGGCAGCGCGTTGCAGCTATCGGTTTACGGAACCGACCAGTATGTATTGCAGTATGAAAATGAAATTGGCCAGCCCTGGAAAACCGCTGATAAATGGATCCAGATATCGTATCCGTTTTTTCATGCCGATAAAATAAAAACGCCGGTGATGTTTATGTCGGGTTTGAGGGATTTTAATGTGCCTACCGTTGGCAGCGAACAAATGTACCAGGCGCTGAGATCGCAGGGCATACCAACAGAATTGATATTGTACCCTAACCAGTTTCACGGTCTTACCAAGCCAAGCTACCTGGTAGATAGGCTGCAGCGCTATGTAGACTGGTATAATAAATATTTGAAATAGGTCCCCCTGCCCCCTGAAGGGAGAGTTTTGATTTGCAATACGATATTGAAGTATCCGAATAGTTGATATAATGAATACGAAGACTTTATTATTTATTTTAGTTGGGCTCTGCAGCAACGCTTTGGCCCAAACGGTTAAAAAGCCGTTTAAACCAACCGATTTTTATCATATCCCCACTTTGGATGAGCCGCAGCTTTCGCCCGATGGTAAATGGATAGCCTATAGTTTGGCCGAGGTTGATTCGGCTAAGGACAAAAGGGTATCACACATCTGGATGCAGAGTTATGATGGCAAACAATCTATTCAGCTTACTTTTGGCGATGACCCGGCTTCGACACCAAAATGGAGCCCCGATGGTAAATATGTATCCTTTATATCCGAAAAAGATTCCAAAAACGGCGGACAAGTTTGGCTAATGGATCGCAGGGGCGGCGAAGGGCATAAGCTAACCGATATGAAAGGGGAATTGCAGGATTATGTATGGTCGCCGGATAGTAAAAGATTGGCACTTACCATTAAAGATCCTGAAAATGGTGGTAAACCCGAACCCAAAACGATCGCTCCCATCAAAATAGACCGTTATCATTTTAAGCAGGATATTGAGGGCTATCTGCAGCACAGACATACGCACCTGTATGTTTATGATATCGACACTAAAAAGTTGGATACCCTAACCCGGCGCGATATGGATGATGATTCGCCGGTTTGGAGCCCGAATGGTAAAACCATAGCTTTTGTAAGTAACCATACCGATGATCCGGATAAAAACGAAAACTCAGACATTTTTACCATTGAAGCCAAAAGCGGAGCAGAAGCCCAGCAACTGACCACTTTTACCGGGCACGATATTAAACCACTATGGAGCCCCGATGGTAAGTATATCGCTTATCTGCGCTCAACCAGCGATGCCGATTATTTTATTTACCAGCATGATGTGCTTTGTATTATGGATGCTGATGGTAAAAATAATAAGATACTTACCGCGCAACTGGACAGGCCGGTGAGCAACCATGCCTGGAGTAAGGATAGTAAGAACATCATTTACCTGGTAAGTAATGATCGGATCCGGTACGTGGCCCAGTATAATCTGTTGCTCCGTAAATCTACTATAATTAATAAAGGTAACCAATGCAGTTTTGAAACTCTGATAGCGCATTCGCCGGGCAATTGGATAGCTAAGATGACCAATCCGTATATGCCGCATGAATTGGTGGCTATTGAAAACGGAAAGATCCGCCGGCTTACTTTTCATCAGGATAAATGGCTTAGCAAGGTGAAGCTGGCTTATGTAAAAGGTTTCCAATCGTTCAGCAGCGATGGTACGCTGGTATCGGGGATATTGTATACTCCGGATAGTTTAGTAACCCAAAAACTGCCTTTTATCTTATACATACACGGCGGCCCAACAGATCAGGATGAGTTTGAGTTTGATGCCACCAGGCAAGTATTAGCGAGTTCTGGTTATGCCGTTGCCGCAGTTAATTATAGGGGGAGTACAGGCCGTGGATTGGAGTACACCAAGGCCATTTATGCCGATTGGGGCAATAAGGAAGTGAAAGATCTGCTGGGTGCGGTTGATGAATTGGTGAAAACAGGCATTGCCGACCCGCAACGACTGGGGATAGGCGGCTGGAGTTATGGGGGCATATTAACAGATTATACCATAGCTACCGATCCCCGTTTTAAAGCCGCGGCAAGCGGGGCGGGCAGTGCCTTGCAACTATCCATTTATGGCAGCGACCAATGGGTGGTTCAGTATGATAACGAGTTGGGTGTTCCGTGGAAGAATGCCGATAAATATATTAAACTATCGTATCCGTTTTTTCATGCCGATAAGATCAAGACCCCAACTCTGTTTATGTCGGGTTTAAAGGATTTCAATGTGCCAACCTCTGGTGGCGAGCAGATGTATGAGGCACTCCGTTCGCAGGGCATACCAACGGAGCTGGTGCTTTACCCGGGACAATATCATGGCATCAGTATACCGAGTTACCAGGTAGACAGGGTGCAGCGTTATATTGATTGGTTCGGGAAGTATTTAACCCCCCAGCCCCGATTTTAGATGTGGGTCTGAGATGTGCGGATATGTAAATGTGCGGATGTGCAAATTGAAAAATTAAATCATCAATAAATTATCCTCATCTGCACCCCCGCACATTTACATATCTGCACATCTGAGGCCCATTGTTAATATGTTAAAAATATCCGTATTAAATAACTATTGGTTAAGTATAATTTTACTTCATGACTAAACACCGCCATCTGTTTTACCTGTTTGCCATGTTTTTTGTGCCGCTGGTACTAACATCCTGCCATTCGCGTAAGGCAGCAATGAAAGGGCAGCCCGGCGAAATTGTGAAACCGAAGACCGAAATGGCCGATAAGTATTCACAAATTATGGGCGTGGGTAGGAGTGATATTCAAAATGGCAGGTTATATACATTCATTGATCAGTGGATGGGGGTTCCCTATAAATTTGGTGGCCTGGATCAGAATGGTGTTGATTGTTCCGGGCTTGTTTTTTTACTGGAACAGCAGGTTTATGGTATTACCATCCCGAGGATGACCAGCAAGCAAATCACCGTGATCAAACGTAAATACGAAGAGGATCTGAAAGAAGGAGATCTGGTTTTCTTTGATTTTGATGGCAAACAGTTTAGCCATGTGGGCGTATACCTGCAAAATGGATACGTAGTGCATGCCAGTTCCAGGCGAGGAGTGATCATCGTTCGCCTGCGCGATCCTTCCATGTATAAATATTTTTCGCGTGCGGGTTCTATTATAGCAGATACGAGCGTTACCGACGCCAGTGCGGGTAAATAATCAGTCGGTTTAAGATTTTCTTTTGGTTATGCTTTTCTTCTTAACCGGTTGTGCCGCGGTTTTTCTGCGGGATCTGAGGAGCCGGAAGAGTATAGGTGCAGAATTGTTTTGATCCGGATAGTATTTCCTGTTCAACCCGGCTACCAGTATGCCATACACACCTACAAAGTACAATAATATTTGCGAATCTAATTTAAGCCAGATGATGAGTGCCATACATGCAAAACCCAAAGGCACGATAACAAAATTCAGACGTTGTACCTTCCATCTCAGTACAGCTTCCATATTATTGGTATTTAAGCATAATGAGGCTTTATTTATAATGAGATAATAGCCGATCATGGTTTGCGAGAGATTCACCAGGAATATAATGCCGATATAGGAAAATAGCCCCCAGCTGTACTTTATAATGTCAAAGCCTGCGGTTACAAAAGTTACCGCGAATGGAAACATGGAGACACAAAAGAGAAAGAGCAAGTTCAGGATGATGAGGTTAAGATTGTAATCTTTCAGAAAACTGAATAGCTGTAAATGCCTGTACCAGTAATTACCGATTAAAGCAAAACTAAATGCGTATCCTAAAAATTTGGGTACCAGTTCTTTAAAAGCCTCATTTATTTGTTGGGCATTGGAATGATGCAAACCTTCGGGCAATTTTATCTCCAAAACCATAATGGTAATGATGATAGCGAATACGGCATCGCTAAAAAGTATAACACGCTCTAACTGAAATTCTTTTTTTATTTCGTTTTCTTCATTTACCATATCTGTATCCCGTAGTTTTAATTTAATTGGTAATTTTGCCGCATTATGTCAGATCAAAAAGAGAATTACTCCTTCTGGACTAAATATAAGCGTTTTGCAGGTAACGAAATTTTGCTTTACCTGGTGATGATCATCGGCATTATACTCGGTATTGTGATATTTAGTTACCTTTAACCAGGGTTACATTATTATCGTCACTCTCTACAATAGCCTGGTAAAAATCTATCAGATCCTGATAAATATCCTTACTGTAAGTTCCGTCAATAAGCTGCACACGGCGTTTATAAACCAATTCGTTTTCCTTTACGGTTATAGTTGCCGAAAATTTGCCAAATGGCTTGTTAATGGAAACATCGGTTGGCCGCAGGTCTACGTGATAACCTGCCGGTAGGGCATAAACTATCTCGTCTTCGTCGGTATAACCCCGGTTAATGTACACCTCGTTACGCCGGTTCCGAACCTCACGCGGAACGGTGTGGGCTCTATTGGTGGCATTGGCCAGGAAGGTTATTTTACCATCATTTACAGAACCATACTCACCGGCGCTCAGTTTAATGGTTTCGGTAGTTACGGGTTGCAGGCTCTTATCTTGTTTAAAATCGGCCTTTTCAATATTCATATTGTTGATGGCATATTCTTTTTGCAGGTTTTTTACCCGCTCTTTGGGGGCCTCTTCAATTATACCTTCCCGGTTATCATATTGAGTGCCTTTAAAAACGGTTTGCATCTGGCCCGATAAATTGCCTTGCGCATCTAAAATGAAAGAGGCTTTACGCTCCTGCAGATTATTTTGAGCAGTGTATTTGGGGGTATGCAACAATTTGCCACCCTCTGGTGTACAGGCTAATACGTTACGATCGTCGGTAAAATCACTCAGGAAGCCAAAAGGTATTTTCTGGCTGGTACATTCTAAAAAAGTAGTATCATTTTTAAAAGGCAGGCATAAAATAACATGGTTGAACTGATCCATGCTGGCAAAATCATTTAAGGGGCTCTTTTTGGTACTGCCCGCTTTTACAATACAGTAATAGGAGTCGATGTTTACCGTTTTGAGCAGGGCCTGGGTATAATTTACCAGAGCTTTGCAATCGCCATAGTTTTGTTGATCTACATCGGCAGCCAAAAAGGGTTGATAGCCACCAATACCCACCTGTACGCTGATGTAATGGGTTTTATCCTGCATATACTCGTATATCTTTTTGGCTTTCAATTTAGGGTCTGTAATGCCATCGGTGAGCTGTTTCATG
The DNA here is from genome assembly GCF_052045695.1 of Mucilaginibacter sp. 22184. NCBI lineage: Bacteria > Pseudomonadati > Bacteroidota > Sphingobacteriia > Sphingobacteriales > Sphingobacteriaceae > Mucilaginibacter > Mucilaginibacter sp. 22184. Next base: position 381,678 of record NZ_JBQEPI010000003.1, on the reverse strand, counting down.
TATGCTGCTGTAGTAGCAGGTACCTGTAAACGGCTAACCAGTAGTTTATCATACATCCATTTTCCCATCTCTTTCCAATTGCTGAATGCGCCGGTAACTCCTTCATAGCTGAATTTTTGGGGAGCTATCCTAACGCTGCTTAGATATTTATCAGCATTAGGGCTATAAGGTTCATCCTTAACGGCTTTTAAGTTATTGATTTGCCAGGTATAGGTTTTATAGCCATCCTTGTTTGTACCTATGGCTACTTTGGTGGGTATATTGGTCTCTTTATACCGGATACCAAAATCGGGTTTGCAGCTAAAAGTGTATGAACTTTTTTCAACGGCTTGCCCGGTGGTGGAGTTAGGCTCCCAGCTCTCAAAGAAAAGCGATTGTTTTGATTTTACTTCATATTCATAAACAATGGTGTAGGGGTAATCGGTTACCGCGGGGTTGTAATGTTTAACCTTCAGATCCCAGAATAACGAAAACCCGTCATGAGCGTTTACATCTTCAAAATCACTTTCCGAAAACTTTTTAACCGGTTTGCCAAGCTGGTTGTAAACTATGCCTTTAATGCCTTTTATGATATTGGTTTTATCATGCCAAACCACTATGTCTGCTATATTATTGCCATTTTTATTTAAAATAGTAACCGCGGTTTTGATGTGATAAAGTGTATTATCATAATCCTTTACCTCAACGTTCACTTCGTTATTACGCACCACCGCGCTGGCATAGGGCAACAGATCTTTGGAAATCAGTGAAACATCATAGTTATCCTGTGCCCCGGCAGCCAGGCTTATGATCAGTAAAAAAAATAGTAATAAACCTGCTCTCATTATTTTTTCTTGAAAACCATGTCCGTTTTCTCGGTAAGGACAATCTTGTTATATAATTCTTTGAGATAAGGATATTCTTCGGGGAAATAAATAGCCTTGGTAAACCGTGTGATATTTGAAAAGGAAAACTCGTTATCGTGGCTATCAAAATTAGTGGCAAACATACCGCCGTTATTGGGTAAGGCAAAAGCCACTACCTGGGGTGGGGTTTCAATGGCATATTGCGCAGGCAGGTGCATATTTAATACCATCCTGTTGTCGCTCGCCATACCCCAGTCAACCGGGTAGTCACGTTCGGCAAGTTTAAAGGGATTGGTAGTTCTTTTTTCCCAAAAGAAAGGATTAAATACCAGGCGGGCCTTGTTCATATTTTCAAAAGCATCTATTTCAACTTCAAGTATTTCGCCCAGCGGTTGATTAAGGCTATCCAAATTGCTGATATTTGATTTTAATATCTTGATTTTGGGCAATTTCGCGTCAAGATCCTCTATATATTCATCAACCGAGTTGAATTTTTTGATCGCTTTACGATGTGTATATGCATTATAGCCATTATAATAATTGGTGATGGTGCCTTTGATCTTCCCGTTATCAAGCAAGGTAAGATCGAGTGTGTGGATCTCACTGGTTTTTTGTAACGAACTTAGTTCAACCCAGTATGATGGTTTGTCAAGACTTATCACCCGGCCTTTATCATTCAAGCATTTAAGTTGAAGCAACCCGAAAGACAACAGAGGATCAGTAGCATCCAGATAATAGGATTTTCCATCAATATTGGCTTTAGCTATTACATAGTTAAAATCACTTATTACAGGATAAAGCGTATTGATATTACCATGTTCGCGGGTTGATAACAGCACGGCTTCGGTATTAACACCAGCGGCATTTAAGGCAGTGATCAAGGTTAGGTTGATATCAGCTATACTGCCTGTGTGGGCATCCATGGCGCGTTTAATACCATCGGGACTATAAATTCCCCAATAGTCGTTCCATTTATACCATTTTTGCAGATAGGCATATATGGCTGTGGCCTTGTCCATTTCGGTGGTTTTACCGGCTATTACCGCTGCCATGCGCTCTTTCATCAGGTCTTTTCGCTTTAGCTGTGATCCAAACGCGTCTTCGATCTTAAGCTGGCGGTCTATATCTTTCCATTCCTTACTCACCAAAGTTTTAACACTGGTATAAGGGTTTGTCCACTCTACTAATTCAAAATATATGGCCGATAAAAAATTCTTTGGCGAGGTCATGTAATCCTCGGCCACAAAAGCCGGAATATCTTTCATGGCATAAGTCAGGTGAGAGCAATCGCTTTTTGACCCGTGCGAGGTAAAGCATTCGCGTTCCAGTTCGGAGGTGGTTTTTGTGAGTTTATACGGGCCTCTTAGTGAGGCATTGAACGTCCAGAAACCAGGGATATGCACTTCGTACTGGGAGTAGATCTTGGGTATCTCGTCCTGGAATTCCCATTTACGGAAGCTGTCCCAATAAGGCGATATCAATGTATACCTAAACTCAATAACACAGCCGTTACGCAGGCCAGGCAGGGCGAATTTAACGGTACTACCATATTTATAGTCTTTTGTCTTGAATACCTTTTTAGGGTCAAGCTCAATTTTTTGCATTAGTCCATTGTCATCCTTATAATAAGTAGTACCGGTTATATCCGTCACTTCTTCGGATACATCGTCACTATTGTGTATAGGGATCTCGATAGTGCCATTAGAGAAACCCTTATTGTCGAGTATTTTTATTTTGGCGTGGTATTTATAAATAAGCCTGATGTGGTCGTCACCGGCGATATCGATCCTCGAATTGCCAAATTCATTTAAGTACACGGCGTGTGCAGCGGTATCTTTATCATACCGTTGCATGTCTACTTCTTCCTGTACAAAACCTTCTTTAAAGTCTTGTGCCGAAGCAAGGTGTTGTAAACCAATGAATAAAAGGGTAATAAGTAAAAGTTTCTTCATGTGCTATTGTGATAAAATAGGAAGGTATTAAATTAAAAATAAAACGTTTATATTAAATAAATTAAAAAATTTATTCTGCTAATTCTTTTTAGGACATTTGCGACCTTTGTACTATCTACCATTGATACTTTTAAAATGAAATTAAATTTAAAACGCCCTCTTGCTTTTTTCGACCTGGAAACAACGGGTACCAATATTGGCGCCGACCGTATAGTTGAAATCTCTGTAATAAAACTAAACCCGGATGGGAGCGAGGAGGTAAAAACCTGGCGCGTTAACCCTGGAATGCCTATTCCCCTGGAGTCGTCGCTGGTACATGGTATCTATGATGAGCACATCAAGGATGAATTGTTATTTAAAGAGATAGGGCAGGCCGTAGCTGAATTTATTGGCGACAGCGATCTGGCGGGTTATAACTCCAATAAATTTGATATCCCCATGCTGATGGAGGAGTTTTTACGTGCTGGGGTACTGTTTAATCTTGATGAACGTCATTTTGTAGATGTGCAAAATATATTTCACCAGATGGAGCAGCGTACATTAAAGGCCGCCTATCAGTTTTACTGTAATAAAGTTATTGAGAATGCTCACTCTGCCGAAGCGGATACCCGCGCCACCATGGAGGTATTACTGGCACAAATAGAGCGTTATGAAAATGTTCAGTGGGAGGATAAAAAAGGAAATGTTACTGTACCGGTTGTGGGTAATGTAGAGGCGCTGCATAATTTTACCAATTTAAGCAAACCGGTTGATTTTGCTGGTCGTATGGTTTTTAATGACCAGGGCGAAGAGTTGATCAACTTTGGTAAACACAAAGGTAAACGCGTTGAGGACGTATTTAATGTAGAACCAAGCTATTATTCCTGGATGATGCAGGGCGATTTTCCGCTGTACACCAAACGCAAACTCGAGGAGATTTATACCCGTTGGAATGGTAAAAAAGCGGCGGAACGCCAGGCTAAAGCGGCAAATCAGCCAAAATCAGAGCAACAAACCCCTAAAGCGGATACCCCAAGAACCGATTACCCTAAAAAAGAATTTACCAAGCCCGATCATACCCGTACACAATATCCTCCTAAACCTTTTAAAAAGAAGGAGGAACCCGCTAAGCCCGTTGATGACGATATGCTGCAGCAATTAGCTTTGAAGTTTAAAAAGGGATAAGCTGTCTGAATCAGAATTCACAGAATTAGAGGATTTTCAGAATTAGAAATACAGAAGTCTCCTACAAATTTAATTTATAGGAGACTTTTTTTGTCACATTCAATATGTTTTATAATTCTGTGAATCCTGATTCAGACAAATTACTATTTACTCAAAAAATCAATATTTCGTTTGAGTCCGGTGAACTTGGTACGCTTTACAGCTGAGTTTTTAAATACTTTTTGAAAAACGTCCTGGGTTATTTCCTGCCAGTCATCGGCTTTAAGGTGCAATAGTTCGGGGTGAGGGGTAAAGGCTGGCTCATTGTTCAATATCGAGAACCTGTTCCAGGGGCATACATCCTGGCAAATATCACAACCAAACATCCAGTTATCCATTTTGCCTTTAAATTCGGCCGGTATCTCATTCTTTAGCTCAATAGTGAGGTATGAGATGCAGCGGCTGCCATCAACCACATATGGGCCAACAATGGCATCAGTAGGGCAGGCATCGATACAATTGGTACAGGTACCGCAATGATCCATCGTCGGGGCTATATCATATTCCAGTTCCAGGTCGATGATCAGCTCTGCCAGGAAAAAGAACGAGCCAACTTTCTTATTCAACAAGTTGGAATTTTTGCCTATCCAGCCCATGCCTGCCTTTTTGGCCCATGCCCGGTCTAAAACCGGGGCCGAATCAACAAATACACGCCCGCCAACTTCGCCTATCTTTTCGTTGATGATCTGTAAAAGCTGGCGTAATTTGTCTTTGATGATGGTATGGTAATCCAAACCATAAGCGTATTTGGATATTTTGGGAGCGTTGGGATCTTGTTGTTTATTATCGGTATAATAATTAACTCCTAATGATATCACCGATTTGGCTCCGTCGACCAGCAAACGCGGGTCGAGCCGCTTATCAAAATGGTTTTCCATGTATTGCATTTCGCCATGCATGTTCTTTTTTAACCAGGTTTCTAAGCGGGGAGCTTCCTCTTCAAGAAATTCAGCTTTGGAAATACCACAAAACAGAAAGCCAAGCTTTTGTGCTTCGCTTTTAATCAGTTGACTATATGTTGTCCTGTTTTGTGTCATTTGATGCAAAGATACTATAAAATAAAATTCATAAATCAGCAAGGATTTACCCATCTATTCAGCATCAGAGACAGATGCTTATCGCATTTTTAATAAAAAGTGTAGTTTTTTTAATTATTGGTGTGGTATTTGTAACTAATCGTTATAAAATATTACAAATAGATGCTTGAACACATGAATTATCTGCCTTCACATGTGTTAGGCATGCATGCAGTTGGCGACGTAACTATTAACGATTATCAGAAGGCCCTTTTACCACTGCTTCAGGAGCAGGTGAAAAAAACTGGGAAGATCAATTTTTTATTAGTTCTGGAAACCAATATTCAGAATTTTACGGCTGGGGCCTGGTGTGGCAATGTGCAGATAGGCCTTAAATTTTTTATGCGGTGGAACAGATTGGCCATAGTAACCGATCAAAAAGGAGTGAAAGAATTCAGCCACCTGTTTAAATACATTATTCCGGGCCAATATAAAGGCTACTCCTTAGAACAGCTGGATGAGGCGGTGAAATGGGTTACGGGGAAATAGCGTCAATATAAAAGTCTTTAGCCTTAAATCAATACCTTTTTTTTAAGGAGATCAGTTGAAAAACTGTCTATTAAAAATCACGATTTATATTACCCATCAGATTTTTAGCATTCCAATGCCCGCTATCAATGATCCTCCTGATGGTCATTAGAGGATCGCCGGGATAACGTTTCGTGGAGAGTTGAAAAGCAGCCTTAAACCCTCTTTTATGCAGTTCTGGCAGCCCTTTTTTATCCCATAATCCAAAAGGGTAGGCAAAATACTTAACCGGTTTGCCTGTTATTTCCTCTAGTTTTTTTGTAGGCTTATCCAACTGAATCTCCCAGTCTTTACCGCTAAGTTTGGTAAACGGATGATGATCCCAGGTGTGGCTTCCTATAATATTGCCTTCATCAGATAATTGTTTGATCTGGGCCTTGGTCATATAATGCGGCCGGCCGATAGATACCGTCATGATAAAATATACAGCCTTGAAACCGTATTTCTTCAGCTCAGGTGCAGCTATAGTGAACTGATCAAGGTCGGTATCGTCAAAAGTGAACATAATGGGTTTAGATGGCAGCGGCGCACCTGTGGTGAGATAATCATATAACTGATCGGGCAGGATACTGTGATATCCCTGGTCGGCCAGCATCTTGATATGCTCTTTAAATGCCGCTATTTGTACAATATCATCTTTTGCGCTTTTAGAATCTGTAGAGCGCCAATCCCTTATCTGGTGATAGCATAAAACGGGGATCTGCTTGCGTTTCATAATAGCAGCAGTATCAACAGGTGGTGTGCCTGTTGATACTGCTGGTTTTGCAGCCGACTGTAGAACTACCGCAGCTTTATGAGTTGAGTTTGACTGACATGCTATAATGCCCGAAGCAAGTAGCAGAAACAGGGGTTTTAATAACATGTTGATAAGGTTGGTTTAGGGCAGGGCGACTAAAAGCTATTTCTTACGCTATTGCTGAAAGTTTTAGTGGTCCAGTAGCCGCTGTCTAATATACGTCTAACGGTCATCAACGGATAATCCGGATCGCGTTTATCGGCCAATTGGAATGCTATTTTGAAGCCTTTTTTCTGGATCTCTGGTAAAACCGGTTTTTTCCAGATACCGAAAGGATAGGCGAAATAATCTATTTTTTTACCGGTAATTTCTTCCAGTTTTTTGGTAGGCTTGTCTATCTGGGTAACCCAATCGTCAACCGGACGGGTAGTTACTTTACCATTTTTACCGATGATCTTCAGGGTTGAGTTATGAGAGTATTTATCAACCCGGTGATGATCCCAGGTATGTGAACCGATCACATTACCTTCATCAGAAAGCTTTTTAACCATATCGGCAGTCATATAATGCGGGCGACCGATAGATACCGTCATCACAAAATAAACTGCCTTAAACCCGTATTTTTTTAGTGTTGGGTTGGCGATAGTGAACTGGTCCAGATCGGTATCATCAAACGTCAACATAATAGGTTTTTTAGGCAAGGGGGCACCGGTTGTCAGGTAGGCGTACAACTGATCGGGCAGGATAGTATGGTACCCACTGTCGGCCAGCATTTTGATGTGTTCTTTAAAAGCAGCTATTTGTACAATATAATCCTTGGCATTTTTTGAATCAGTCGCTTTCCAGTCGCGTATCTGGTGATAGCAAACAACAGGCACCTGTTTGCGGGCCATAATTGCGGCGTTATCAATTTTACCGCCGATTGGAGCGGTAGGATTACTTACGTTTTTATCAGCAGCCGCAGCTGTTTTATCGGTAGGTTTAGACTGGCATGACATTGCGCCTAATGCACAAACGGTTAACCACACAAAAGCTTTTTTTAACATATGACAGTAATGATTTTAGATTATAACTAACGGCGAAATTAATATTATAAATGTGCAGGTTTGCAATTTTATAAATAAATTATTTAACCAGCTATTACAAAACTATCCTTTTACCTTCTTTAATGGATCTTTTGGCGGCATCCAATATCTGCATCACGATCATGTTATATTTTAATGATGAGCGGTCATTGCGTACCTTGATAGGGTTTTTAAGCGCTGCGGTAAAGTAGGGTACAGGTGCACTCTCCATTAAGGCAAGCGGCGGCGCTTTAAATTCTTTTACATCGTTGTTAATACGTACCTGAACCTTATCCGGATCAAAGGTATGGATGTAACCTTTAGCCCCGAATATTTCCATATCCTTAATGCTGAATGGCCAGTTCCATGATGCTTCGATCATGCCGGTTGCATTGGCATATTCTACTATAATAGTGGCATCATCCTCAACTTTTGGATATACCGATGGCTTGTAATGGCGGGCTATGGCCGTAACCGCGATGGGGCGCTGACCCTGCATGAACCAGGTCATCATGTCGGCGCCGTAGCACCCAAAATCGTTTAGTGCGCCTGCTCCGTTAAGCTCAGGATCGGTTAGCCAGCTTAAAAAATCCTCACTACAACCAATCTCCCGAGGGCCCTGGTGACCATCATGGAAAACCATTTTACGGATAACGCCTATGCTATCGGTTTTTACCGTGTTATAAGCACTTTGTACCGACGGGTACCAGGTGGTTTCATAATTGGTGAGCAGGTTGATATAATATTTAAGTGCCAAAAATTCCATGCGTTTGGCTTGATCCAAGGTAGCTGCCAAGGGTTTTTCGACCATTACGGAGATACCCAGTGGTGCGCAGGTTTCCACAACGTCAATATGTTTGCCAACGGCGTTGTAACCCAGCACAATGGTTGGTTTACGTTTCTGGCACATGGTTTTCAGGTCCTCAAAAAATAATGAATCTGGCAGGTTATATATTTTACCAAATTTTTGCCAAAGCTTTTTATCAGGTTCGGCTATGCCCACAATGTTCACATTGCCATGGCGGTACTCATTTAATATCAGGTGTATATGGTCATGATTCAATCCGGCAATACCCACTTTGGTGCCGGTAGCTATTCGCCGCGTGGCAAGGCTATCTGCTGCTTTGATTTTAGCCAGAGAGTCGGCTTGGGTAGTCTGGGCTTGGGTATTAAAGGAGTAAAGTGTGCAAATAACAATAATTGCTAAAAGCATTTTGCAATGAAAACTAAAGCTTTGTTTGGGTTGTGTTCTCATGGTTTAATATGGTAATTTGGTGGTTTACTAAAATAATGACGGGTTGCCGCCCAGTTTTATTTTGCCTAAATGTTTATAGGCACTTTCTGTAGCTTCGCGCCCGCGGGCGGTACGCATCAAAAAGCCTTCCTGTATCAAAAAAGGTTCGTATACTTCTTCAATAGTGCCTTCATCTTCGCCAACGGCCGTAGCAATGGTTTTTAAACCTACCGGGCCTCCTTTAAACTTATCAATAATGGTAACGAGTATCTTGTTATCCATCTCATCCAAACCATGTTCATCTACATTCAGGGCGTTCAGGGCATATTGTGCTATATCGGTATCGATATTGCCGGTGCCTTTGATCTGGGCAAAATCACGTGTGCGGCGTAGCAAAGCATTGGCAATACGCGGGGTGCCACGGCTGCGGCGGGCAATTTCGTAAGCGCCCTCGTCTGTAATAGGGGTTTTGAGGATAGATGCAGAGCGCAATACAATAGTTGTAAGCAGCTTGGCATCATAATATTCCAAACGCGAATTAATGCCAAACCTGGCCCTTAGTGGTGCAGTAAGCAAACCCGAACGTGTGGTAGCACCCACGAGAGTAAATGGATTGAGCGATATCTGCACCGAACGGGCATTAGGGCCGCTCTCCAGCATAATATCGATTTTAAAATCCTCCATGGCCGAGTATAAATACTCCTCAACCAACGGACTTAAACGATGTATTTCGTCAATAAACAGGATATCGCCGGTTTCCAGGTTGGTCAGCAATCCGGCAAGATCGCCGGGTTTGTCCAGTACGGGGCCCGAGGTGATCTTTATGCCCACGCTCATTTCGTTGGCGATGATATGTGATAGGGTAGTTTTGCCTAAACCCGGAGGGCCATGTAATAAAACATGGTCAAGCGCCTCGCCGCGCTGGCGGGCGGCCTGTACAAAAACTTTTAAATTGGCTAATATTTTATGCTGACCGGTAAAATCCTCAAATTGCTGCGGACGCAATACCCGCTCAATATCGCGCTCGGTATTGGTTAATCTTTCTGCTCCGGGGTCAAGATGCTCGTTCATTGCCAACGAAATTAGCTTTTTTATTTCGGAATTCGGATTTTCGATTTCGGATTTAAAGAATTTTTATCGGGATTGTTACAGTGCCATTATATGGTTGGACTTATAATGATGTGGCGATCAAAATTGAAAATAGTAGATCAAAATAAATCCGAAATCGAACATCCCAATTCCAAAATCAATATCATCCTTCAGGGTACTTCCTGAAAATACTGTTGATCTTCATTTGGATCACCCCAAAAAACGCTTCTTTAAATATGCCGGTCGACATTTTGGAAGTGCCTGCGGTGCGATCGGTGAAGATGATGGGGACTTCAACCAGTTTAAATCCGTGTTTAATACTGGTATATTTCATCTCTATCTGGAAAGCGTAACCTACAAATTTGATCTTATCAAGGCGTACGGTTTCCAGCACTTTACGTTTATAACACATAAAGCCGGCTGTAGAATCGCGTACGTCAATACCTGTGATGAATCGTACATATACCGATGCGAAATAGCTCATCAGTACGCGGCTCATAGGCCAGTTCACCACGTTTACACCATTACTGTATCGCGAACCGATAGCAGCATCCGCACCGTCGATACAGGCCTGACGAAGTTTGAGCAGATCTTCGGGATTATGCGAAAAATCGGCATCCATTTCAAAAATATAGTCGTAATGGCGCGCGATGGCCCACTTAAAGCCATGTATATAGGCTGTGCCAAGGCCTTGTTTACCCGCTCGTTCTTCTATAAAAAGACGCTCGGGGAAGGAGTTCATTAATTCCTTAACGATGAGGTTGGTACCATCTGGTGATCCATCATCAATAATAAGTAAATGAAAATCATGAGGCAGGGAAAACACTTTGCGAATCATTCGCTCAATATTTTCCTTTTCATTATAGGTGGGTATTATAACAATGCTATCCGGCACTTAAAAAATATCAGGTAAACAAAAGGCAAAAATAATTGATTTAAACCCGGTTTTAAAATAAATAAAGCAGTTAAATAATATTGTTACTTAACTGCTTTATCATATGGTTAAAAATTATAAGTTAGTACTATCAGCAATAACCTGATTATCTACATAAGGATCTGTAATGTAGTTGCGCTCTTTTAACCGTGGTGCAACAAAAAGAAATACCAGGATAAATACGCCAATGAAAATAACAAAGAACCATTCATAGTTTGCGCCTTTAAGGTTACGTGCCCACCAGCCGCCGTCTTCTATTAAGCCATTAACAAGCGCGGTAATCAAATTACCGAACGATACGACCAGGAACCAGATACCGGTCATGGTACTTTTCATTGATTTTGGCGAGTGTGTATAAGCATATTCCAGACCGGTGATAGATACGAGGACTTCGGCTGCCGAAAGTATCATAAACGCAAACACTTGCCACCAGATGGTAGGTTTACCGCCATGATCCAGACTGGTGTGTATTACGCCGATTACCACGAATGATAAAGCGGTTAAAATAAGGCCGACACCAAGTCTGCGAAGCGGGGTTGTTTTCAGGCCGATCTTGTCGAACCATGGATATACTACATAGTTGAAAAATGGAATGAACAGCAGCAGGAATACTGTATTAACAGTTGATAACTGACCAGGCAGTACTGTGAATGAGGTAAAACCCAGGTTAATTACACGGTCCATTCTATCGGCATATAAGGTCCACTCAGATAAGCATTGATCCCAAACAGCCCAAAATGCCAGTGCGAAAAAGAATACCGACATCACCCGGTATACTGCCTTCACACCTTCAACGCGTTCGGGATCATAGGAATCTTTGGCAACATCAAGCATGGATTGACCAGGTTTGCGCTGACCTAAATGCGTTAGGGCATACCAGGTTATAAATACCAGGTTATTGCGATTAACGCCTTGTGGAGGAACCTTTACGTATTTTTTACGGCCCGAAAAAAATATGATGGTAGCCAGCGCCATAAGCAAACCGGGGATACCAAAAGCCCACCTGGGGCCAAAGTGCTCATAAGTCCATGGGATGGCAACGGTTGAAATCATTGAACCGGCATTGATACTGAAATAAAACCAGCCGTAAACTTTCGAAAGCAGATCCTGGTTGGTAGCATCAAACTGATCGCCCACGTTAGCAGACACGCATGACTTAATACCGCCGGCGCCGATGGCTACCACAAGTAAGCCTAATTCAAAGCCGCCAAGGCCACCATCAAACATGGCCAGCATTAAATGCCCCAAACAGTAGATCATCGATACATATAATATCAATTTATATTTGCCGGTAAACCAGTCGGCTATCATACCGCCTACAAACGGCAAAGCATAGGCTACCATCACAAACAGGTGGTGAAGCTTATTGGCTTTAGCGTTGGCCACGTCGTTTAAAGTGTCGATATGGTTGGGATTAAAAAATTGGTTTACCAAAAAAAGCGTCAATACGGAACGCATGCCATAGAAGCTGAAACGCTCCGCAGCTTCGTTCCCGATAATATAGGGAACGCTCTTGGGAAATCTTGATTTTGGAGTAGCCTTTACGGCTGGGCTTTCTTGCATTATTATGTTTTGTTAAAAATAGTATAAATATTGTAAATCAGAATTTTATACTTAAAAGTGTTACAAATGATGGGTTAATTATTTCGATATATAAATTATTAGTTGGAGTGTATCAAAGTCTTGTCTTTCGCGGCCTGTTTTTTAGGGTCTACGTATTCTGCATCACTATTACTGGGGATGTTGCGCATATCCAGATTTTCTACATACGCCCAGTGGCCATCTTTTAGCTTATAGCCATCGTAGGTGAGGTCGGGGCCAAAAGTTTCGGGTTGGTCTTTCATCTTTTTATCAGGCGGAGCCAGGTGGTCAAACACGATGAGGTTTTGATCAGATACATATCGCAACAGCATAGATACCTGGCGGGCATATTCAAATATTACCCTTTTGCGGCTTTTTCCATTACCCTCAAAAACGGGCATACCAAATGAAGGCTTTTCGCCATTATTAAATGACAATACCTCCAAAACTTTTTTAGTTGATTTTACGGTATTGCCCTTCCAGCCCAGTAACACATAATATGGTTTTTGCGCGTACACCGGGATGATTTTATAATACTGTGCTCCATACCATTTGCGGTTATCGGTTACCGAGTCCTCCGGGTTTTTAAGCAGGGGGGAGTAATCCTCTAACGGGAACATTTTAAGCGGCCCGCCGCTATTAAGCTGAATAGTGCCATAGAAGCGGTAACTGCCATCCTGGTTCATCACATGCCAGCTCATGATCCGGAAACGATTATCGGGCGAATTGAGGATGCTTATGCTTTTAACCGAATCAAAAGGAAAAAGGAACGAATTATTGATCTTGAGTGCACTTACCAGAGTTTTGATAAACTGGTAATTGGCATTTTTGCGTTCCAGGTCGTTTTCATCATTTACCATTTTTTTACCCAGCGAGGCAAGGCTATCCTGGTAAATATGTAATTGTTTTATGCGTGAACCCTCGTCTGCCTGCCCAAAAACATGGCCGCAAATAAGTAGGGAGGTTACGAACAGAAACATGCGCCTGGCTACCATACCGGGTATTTAAAAATTAACATGATGTTGCCGCTAAATTAAATAATTTATCCTAATAGCCGTTGTAACTTATAGTTGAACAGCCGGTTTGTTTAATTTAACGTAAATTTTCAATAACCATTGCGCTGGCGCCACCGCCACCATTACAAATTCCGGCAGCGCCGTATTTGCCTTTATTTTGCTGTAAAACAGAAAGTAAGGTAACTATGATGCGAGCTCCTGAAGCACCCAGTGGGTGACCCAATGAAACCGCGCCACCATTAACATTAACCTTAGCCGGATCGAGCTTTAAAAGCTGGTTGTTGGCTATGGATACTACAGAGAATGCTTCATTAATCTCAAAAAAGTCTATCTGATCTGCTGATAAGCCCGCGCGGTGTAAAGCCAGTGGGATAGCTTTAGATGGGGCAGTGGTAAACCATTCCGGGGCTTGCTGTGCATCGGCATGGGCTATAATTTTGGCTAATGGCTTAATGCCCAGTTCATCTGCTTTTTCTTTGCTCATAAGCACTAAAGCGGCTGCGCCATCATTTAAGGTAGATGCATTGGCGGCCGTTACGGTGCCATCTTTTTTGAATACAGGTTTTAATGTTGGTATTTTTTCAAACTTTACTGCTTTGGGTTCTTCGTCTTCGGCAAATGAAGTGGTATCGCCTTTTTTATCTTTAAGTTCAACGGGAGTTATTTCATCGTAGAATTTGCCTGCAGCTTGTGCTTTTTGGGCACGATTGTAGGATTCAATGGCGAAGGCATCCTGCTCCACGCGACTGATGTTGCAGTCAACAGCACACAGTTCGGCCGCTGAGCCCATGTGGTAATCATTGTAAACATCCCACAGGCCATCTTTTACCAGTCCGTCGGTAATTTGGCCATTGCCCAGGCGATAGCCATTGCGGGCTTTATCCAGGTAATAGGGTGCATTGCTCATGCTTTCCATACCGCCGGCAACCACGATATCATTTTGACCTATGGCGATGCTTTGCGCGGCCAGCATAATAGCTTTCATGCCCGATGCGCATACTTTATTTACGGTAGTAGCGGGTAAATAGGGCAACCCGGCAAATATAGCTGCCTGGGTAGCTGGTGCCTGCCCCAAATTGGCCGACATAACATTACCCATATAAACTTCCTGTATCTGGTCGGGCTTGAGGCCCGATTTTTCGATTGCTGATTTGATGGCTAAAGCACCCAGTTGCGTGGCGCTTAAGGCGGCTAAACTACCTCCGAAACTGCCGATAGGCGTGCGTGTGGCAGCTACTATTACTACTTCTTTCATGTGTCCCTCATTAAATTGGTGTGGCAAATTTAATTATTTTGACGAAAGGGAAAAGCTATGCATGCATAATAATTTATAATAGGTCGGGATGTTAAATTAAGGGATATTTTTAGCGTATTGATTTTTAGAACAGGGAGTAGGGGTTTTCTTATTTATGCAAACTACACCAGTTCGTGCGAAGGAGGCTTAAATGGAAGAGAATGAACGATGTGAACTTAAAAAGAATGGGTTCGGGAATTTCTTCTTAGCAATATCAGCATGTGTTCTGCCAGAAAACATAATAAGGCGATGGTGTCTGCAGGCATGTCCTTCCTGATAATGGTGATGGTATCGGTTAAAGAAAACACTGGACTTTTTATATGAATTAAGCGGCCTAATTCAGCCGATATCCATTCACATTCGCTTGAAAACGCAGCCACATCAGAAAATGTGGCTTTAAGTCCATTGGTCATTATCAGTACCGGAGGATTTGATAAATAGCCGTAACCTCTAATAACATTGCCTAATAGGTTATTGCTTTCATCATATATCAGCACCTCTCTTTTGCCGATGGGCTCAAAATCATAATCAAATTTCCAGCTTTTACCCGCTATATAAGCGGTACCCATTTCCAGCTCCAGGCTATCATAAATAAGTTTTCCGAAGTTAGCTGTATGATCAGTTAAAAGATATTCCGGATCAAACAGACTTTCTTTAATTAAGTATAATGTACCTGTTGTTTGACCAATTTTCTGAAACTCCATTATTCTATTACTTTTCGCATAAGTTCAATTGTTGAGCCAGAAAATCCTTGCCCTTTGTTTCCAAAATGATTACTCAGGAGAATCCTTTTTTTTCTTTGCGTTTTTTTTGCGCACAAGCAGGGCTTGTTGCAGCAGATATTCTACCTGTCCATTAGTGCTCCGGAATTCCTCGGCCGCCCAGGTTTCTATCTCCTTCAACATATCCGGATTAATGCGTAATATAAATGCTTTCTTTTCGGCCATATCAACCTCCTCCTGCTGCTGCCGCTGCCTGTTTCCGCCTTAGCAAAATCAGGTTTATACCTAATAAAGTTAACAGTGGCAGGTCGTCTGTGCGTTTTAATGCATCGGGTTCAATAAATACTTTAAAAAGTGTTTTTAATTTCCATACTTCTGCTTTGATATTCAGCAAGTCGGTACCCTGTGAACTGATTAAACTAAAGGTACGCGTAAAGAGCTTTTTATTTAAATAAACAGCCTCGAACCCATTGTTCAAACTCAGTTTTATTTTGCCCGACCACACTTCGGGTATTACTGTGCCCGCTTCCATTCCATCGGTATCATAGATGAGCATTACCCGGCTAAATAAGCCCTTGCGTTTGATGATCCATGTTTTTTTATCCGCCTCCAGAATCATGGCGGGCTTCCACACGCCTTCATACCTCAGTTTACCATAGCAAAACAGACCATCGCTGAGTTCAAACCAGGGACGCCAGAACCCATGCCGTATTACCGATAGCTCATTAGTACGCAGCTGATCAAAGCTTCTGTAATCGTTCATATGATCAATGATATAATGTACCTGTGTTCACTACCGGGTTAACGGCTTTGTCGCCGCAAAGCACTACCAGCAGGTTGCTTACCATAGCGGCTTTACGCTCTTCATCCAGCTCCACAATATTTTTTTCTGATAGTTTGTTCAGGGCCATTTCAACCATGCCCACGGCGCCTTCTACAATGAGCTTACGGGCAGCTATAATGGCCGATGCCTGCTGAACCTGCAACATAGAGTGCGCTATTTCGGGCGCATAGGCCAGGTGCGATATACGCGCCTCCAGTACTTCAATACCAGCACGCTCCAATCTTTCGTTCAGTTCTTTCTCCAGCATCTGGCTTACCTGCTCGGCGCCGCCGCGCAGGGTAATGGTAGCGTTTTCATCTTCCAGGTTATCATAGGGAAAGGAGTTGGCCAGGTGGCGTACAGCAGCTTCACTCTGGATATTTACGTATTGAATATAGTTTTCAACTGCGAACACAGCTGCGGCGGTATCTTTGATCTGCCATACAATTACCGCGGCAATTTCAATGGGGTTACCTATACTGTCATTTACCTTGAGTTGCTGGCCGTTAAGGTTAAAGGCCCTTAATGATACTTTCTTTTTGGCGGTGAACGGATTCACCCAAAAAAAGCCGTCTTTTTTCACACTGCCGGTATACTGTCCAAAAAGCGTGAGTACTTTTGATTCATTCGGGTTGACGATGATTAAGCCGGGAAGCACAAATATAAAGTCGACCACGATCAGGATAGGTGCTAAAAATACCTGTTCAAAGGAAAATAAAACAGCGGCAACAACTAATAAGACCAGGAACAGCGCAAACGCGGTGAAGCCTGATGGCGGATTGATAATTTTTTCTGATTGCATGATAAGATGATTTTAAAATGATATCATAAAGATATCAAATTTAAAATGATAAATGCAAATTTAGTATCAAGTAGCGAGTATCAAGTATCAAGATTTTGCAATGCCGGATGCCACGTTTGAGTTGTCGTGATACTTGATACTAGCTACTTGATACTATAGATAACAGAAACTTATATTATTTTTGAGCGGTTATTTAATTAAATGGCAAAACTATCCACTTCGCGCCAAAAGGCATTAATGCGTAAATACTCCCGCAATGTTAAGTTTTTAATGATGCTGATGAGTATTGGCCTTATTGTGTTTTTTTTACCCAAGCAGGCAAAATTTAGCTATGAATACGAAAAGGGACGTATCTGGAATCAGAAGGACCTGGCATCGCCCTATAACTTCGCCATTCTGAAAACACAGCAGGAAATTAAAAATGACCAAAAAACGGCCCGCGAGAGTATCCCACCCATTTATCAGTTAGATGCCGCTGTTGAAAACCAGCAGCTGGAGGGTTTTAAAAGCGATATAGAAATAAAATGGCATAACTCAGGTATAAGCGATAAATTGAAGCCCAGGTATATCAATACGGGTGCCGACCTGTTACAGGAAATATATGAAACTGGTATTTTGAAACTTAACCCGCAATACCAGGTAAGTTCAGAAAACTACCCGCTTACGGTTTTAAACAAAAATGTGGCCTCGGCTAAAAATACCAACGAGCTTTTTACCAAAGAAAAAGCGCTGGCCTATTGCGATAAAACACTAAGTAAATATACCGATCTGGATAAAGCCTTTTTGTTGGATATGCTGCAAAATCGCCTGCAAACCAATTTGAGCTATGATAATAACCTAACCTCGCGTCTAGTAAATGAGGCTGTTGATGGCCTGTCTATTACCCGGGGCATGGTTCAGAAGGGGGAGATCATTGTATATAAAGGTTCGGTGATCAATGATGATGTTTTTCAGAAACTGGAATCATATAAACAAGCCTTTGAGGATAATGCCCGTACCAACGGCAACCGTAAACTGGTATTGCTGGGTCAGTTTTTACTGGTAGCGGTAACCATATCGTTGCTGATGATATTCCTGCGCCTTTTCCGTAAGGATATTTATGCCGACAACCGCCTGGTAAGCCTGATATTGCTGGTTATGACGGCTATGCTGGCCGCGCTTTCGCTGGCTATTAAGCTTCAGCTGCCCAATTTATACTATATCCCTTACTGTATAGTACCTATTATTATCCGCATTTTGTTTGATACCAGGCTGGCCCTCAATATACACCTGCTGGTGGTATTAATAGCCGGTTTTTTTGTGCCTAATAGCTTTGAGTTTGCCTATTATGAGATAACCGCGGGTATGGTATCCATCTATAGTATTAAAAACCTGCTGCGCCGCGAGCAATACTTTATTTCGGCCGGTATGATCATTTTAACCTACCTGATAGCTTTTTTGGGTATCACCTTTACCAAGGAGGGGACTTTTGTTGATATCGACTGGATGGACTTTTTGCCATTTGTGGTAAGTGTTTCGCTCACCCTGCTGGCTTATCCGGCTATTATCATTTTCGAAAAAATATTTGGCCTTACCTCTGATATTACGCTTATTGAGCTTACCAATACCAACGCGCCGCTATTGCGCGAACTGGCCTTTAACGCTCCCGGAACTTTTCAGCATTCATTGCAGGTGGCCAACCTGGCCGAGAATGCCATATACAACATTGGCGGCAATGCATTGTTGGTAAGGGCAGGGGCGCTGTACCATGATATTGGTAAAATGGAAAACCCGCTGTTTTTTATCGAGAACCAAAGCTCGGGCTTTAATCCACATGATAAGCTGCCTTATGAAGAAAGCGCTCAGATCATCATCAGGCACGTAAGCAAGGGCATTGAAATGGCGCGTAAGGCCAACCTGCCCGAGGTGATCATTGATTTTATACGTACCCACCATGGTAATACCCGGGTTGATTATTTTTACCAGTCGTCATTAAAAAATTTCCCCGAAAAATTCATCAACGAGAACATTTTCAGGTACCCGGGACCTATTCCTTTCACCAAAGAAGCGGGTGTTTTGATGCTGGCCGATTCGGTGGAGGCCGCTTCGCGCTCATTAAAAGAGCCCGATGAAGAATCGATCAGTATTTTGGTTGACAGGATAGTGAAGTATAAGCTTGATCAGAACCAGTTGAAAGACAGTAATATAACTTTAAAAGATATTGAAACCATCAAAACTATTTTTAAGCGGATGCTGGGAAGTATTTATCATGTGCGGATAGATTATTAAAAATATAACTTTTTTTTTGACGGGAGGCTTGAATTACTATATTTGCAATCCCGAAAAACGGGGAACATATTGAAAAGAACACGGTGAGGTGCCTGAGAGGCCGAAAGGATCAGTTTGCTAAACTGACGTACGGGAAACTGTACCGAGGGTTCGAATCCCTCCCTCACCGCTGAAAACTGAAAAAGTCCCGACAATTAATTGTCGGGACTTTTTTGTTATGTTATTGTATTGTGATAATACCTATTATAGGCCGAACATAATAATAGCCTTTACTACCAGATCTTTATTCGCTGATCTTCGGACTTATAATTTTTATCGCCGGGTTGTACATTGAATGCTTTATAAAACGGGCCGAAATTCATCAGGGGGCCATTTACACGCCACATGGCTGGCGAATGTGGATTGGTGTTCACGTAAGTACGCAGAAACGCGTCTCTGGTTTTTACCCGCCATATCCTGGCAACAGATAGAAAAAAGCGTTGATCAGGTGTAAAGCCATCAATTTTATCAGAACCTTTTCCCTGTTCGGTCATCTTAAATGCATCGTAGGCTATGGCCACGCCACCGTTATCGGCGGTGTTTTCGCCCAGGGTGAGGGCTCCTTTTATATGAACGGTATCCAAAACGGTAAATGAACTATATAAGTTAACTACCTGTTTTGTTTTCTCTCTGAACTTTTGGTAATCTTCCTTTGTCCACCAGTTTTTTACGTTGCCATCTTTATCAAACTGTGCACCCTGGTCGTCAAAGGCGTGCGTCATCTCGTGGCCAATCACCATCCCTATGCCGCCGTAATTGATGGCATCGTCTGCCGCAAAATCAAAATAAGGGAATTGCAAAATACCGGCCGGAAAAACAACCTCATTAAACGATGGATTATAGTAAGCAGTAACTGTTGATGGCGTTGTGCCCCATTCTGTTTTATCAACTGGTTTGTTTAATTTTGCCAATTGAAACTGATAGTCGTTTTGGTTAAGCGCGAGTACATTTTCAAAGTATTTGGTTCTGTTTATCTGTACTTTATCATAATTCTGCCATTTATCGGGGTAGCCTATTTTTTTGGTGATGGCGTACAACTTTTCTTTTGCTTTTTGTTTGGTGCTGTCACTCATCCAATCCAAATGATTGATCCTGTTTTCGAATGATTTTTGGAGGTTGTTTACCAATACCAGCACCCGTTTTTTGGCGTCCTCATTAAAATACCTTTTTACATATAGTTGCCCCAAAGCCTGCCCTAAAAAATTGTCGACGTTTTCAGTCATGATCTGTCTGCGTGATCTTTGCGTGGTCTGGCCTGATAGCACTTTATTAAATCCAAATGAAGCATCCACAAATGGTTTGCTAAGTGTTTCGGCGTAGTTTTCGAGGGTACTGGCTTTTAAGTAAATTTTCCAGTCATTTAAATCAATGGATTTAACCAGTACGTTTAACTTATCATAATAGGCGGTTTGAGCCATGTCAACAGAGTCGGTTTTTGCACCCAGGTTAGCAAGTATGGTAGTCCAATTTAAATTAGGCTGTATTTTGGTGATGCTTGTTATGGCTGTTTTATGATAATTTGCATTAATGTCCCTAAGCTCAACATTGTTTTTATGCGATGCCGCGATTTGTTTTTCGATGCTGTAAACAATTTCCGCATTCTTCGCGGCGGTGGCAGGAGTACTCCCTGTTAACTGAAATAAGGTATTGATGTATTTTTTATAAGCTTGTTGAATATGGAGCGTGGATGAATCTGTTTTAAAATAATAATCCCTATCAGGCAAACCGATACCTGTTTGGTAAACATGGGCTATGTTAATGCCGCTGTTCTTATTGTCGGGAGAAATACCAAAGCTAAGAACCGAGTGGTTGCCTGTTTTTAGTTCAGTTGATACAAACTCAATGAGCGATGGCGTGTTATTAATGGCATCAATGCGCGTAAGTATCGGCTTTATGGGCTGGTATCCACGATTGTTAATGGTGGCAATATCCATGCCCGAAGCATAAAAATCACCGACTTTTTGGCCAATGCTTCCCATCACGTTTTTGGTTTTTGAAACACTATCCAGGATATTTTGCAACAATTGTTTTTGCGGGATGTTGAGGAAACTATAAGAACCTACACCTGACTGATCGTTGGCGATTTTTGCGGTGTCGTACCAGCGTCCGTTAACAAAGCGGAAAAAATTGTCGCCAGGTTTTATCAAGGAGTCAATTCCGGCTACGTCAACAAATTTTTTTTTGTGATCATCGGGATTATTCCATGCACAAAAAAAGACTAACGCTAAAAGCAAGTAAAGTAATTTATTCATAAAAGCAGATTTGCTTAAAGGTAATGATTTTTTTGCGATGCAATAGCAGGCTATGAAAGGGAGGAATTGTGTAATACCGGATCAAAACAAAAAATTAATGCAATAACATTTAGAAGAAGATCTTCAACTACCAAAATTCAGCTATAACATGGTTCTGATAATTAGTATCAAGGTTTACTTCAATTAATAAATAGTTATGTTCTTCTCCGTATCTCCAGAAAGCGATTCCGGGAGGATATGTAAAAACCGAGGCTGCATCATTTGATTTATGATACAGCCTCTTTTTCTTTTGGATACTCGGGTGAATGGTGGAGAGTACTTTTGTACAGGCGATTCTCAGAGCCTCCATTTTACAAATAAAACTACCTCGTTAACTTTAAGGAACTTTTTCAGTGCCTTCTAATATTACCGGGAGCTTTTTTACTTTTCCATCTCCCTTAGCTCTTAGTTGAAAATAGGTTGATTAAACTCAGGGAGCTTCAAATTTCCAAAACTGAGGATCCGCGCCGTTCCATGTCCATGACCTTACGTCGGTGCCTGGGGTGGGGTCGCCGTTAATGATATCGAGTACGTTATTACCGGCTTTAGCCATAATGCGGTACCATCCTCCGCCTAATGATTCAATGCGCCACTGCTGGCAATCGTTAGGGAAAACATCCCAAACCTGGATATTTGCACCACGGTCAATGGTACAGGCATCCAGATCCAATGATTTGTGTGTGGGCAATTGCGATATGATCTTGTAAAAGCCGTTGTTTTGATAAGTGAGGTTCCATTTTTGCCCATCGCAAGTGGTACGGGTCCAGGTTCGTACATCGGCGTTACCCGTGGCGCATCCGGCAATATCAAGATATAGGCCAGCGCCTGTGGTGGTATTTATTTTTGACCTTATAGCATACTGACCATCTGGTATAGGGTTAGGTACATAACAGGGTGTTGTGCCCGATGATTGTGTTACACCCGAAGTAGTGATGTTGATAGGCATAATATTACCTGCCGAATCAAAAAATAATCTGTCAATAGCCACCTGGCGCTCATCTACGTTGGTACTGGTGCGCCGGTGATAAACAAAAAAATACTCATCACTGCAGCCCGGCTTTCTCAATACCGCGTTGTGCCCCGGGCCTTTTATATTGTTGATGGGCGATGTGATACGGCCTTTGGTGTTCCATGGCCCCATTGGGCTTGATGATGTGGCATATTCTACATGATAATCATCATTGCGATAATCATTAACAGAATACATCAGGTAATAAGTGCTGTTCCGTTTTATTACGTATGAGGCCTCAAAATAATTAGATGGTTTATTGTGCCCCCTGGTTCCGGCCAGAGATATCATATCGGTATTGAGCTGCTGGATATTGAGGGTTGTGTTTCCCCAGTAGAGGTATGCCTGTCCGTCGGTATCTATAAACGCCATCGGGTCTATCGGGTCGGTACCGTCTCCCGTTGCCAGGGCGCTGCCTTTATCAACAAACGGGCCGGTTGGACTGGTACTTACCGCTACACCTATCTTTTTAGCGGCGGTAAAATAAAAATAATACTTTCCGTTACGCGCGCATACAGATGGTGCCCAGCCGTCGGTGTGCGCCCAGCTTACGTTGGCCAGGTCTAAAACAATGCCTTCATCGGTCCAGTTTAATAAATCGGTTGACGAGTAGGCATGAAACTGACTGGTATTTGGCCCTGTGGCGGTGGTGTAAATGTAATATTTGCCATTGGCATAAATAATATCCGGATCGGCTGTTGGAACGGGTAAAACAGGGTTACCGCTCATTTGGTCAATAGCATCTGTATGCTTACCACGGGAATTTTTTAAAGAGTCTGTTTGTAAAGCAGATGTGCCCCCTTTTTTGGTGCATCCGGCAAAATTGCATGCCATCAATACAGCGAGGGTCAGCAACCCGGCTGCTTTTGTAAATTGGTTTCTCATAGGTTTTTAGATTGATATTCATTAATTGGTTTATGGAGAGAGTGATAGGTATTAGCAAAAATCTGATCGATGATGCCTGGCAGAACAACGTTTATAAGCGCGATCAATAGGTCGGACATATGCTGCTGCATATCCAATATCTTATTGTATTAACCATCTTTATCAGACTGGCCGACGAATCTATATTTTAAAATATTAGGAGGTGTATCCCGAAAAGCGATCAGGTACGCTTTATAATTGTGTTACCAAAATACACGTTCCTGTTTAATGCTGCCTGCGCAGATCATATCATTGTTTAGTTAAATCGTCTCATTTTTGGGTGAGAGTACTATTTTCAGATCTTCTGTAAATGAGTGTATTATGCGAAATGTGCTGAATGGGTGAAAAAGACTCGCTAATCATTTAGTCCTTTGCTGACGCACGCGTGCCGTATTATAACAGGCTACAAGCATGCGCCAGAAATCATTGTTTAGGGAACCAGCGACGATTATGTGAGATAATATCAATATTTGGCAGCGCCTATATCAAAAGTACTCACAAGTGGGCGTGGATTGCTAAAATAATCAAAACTTACACCGTAAGCGCTGGTGTTTTGTCCCGCCTTAATCAGGGGCGATGACGATAATAGATGGAAATCACCTCCATTATAATTTACATATTTGATATTAGCAACATTGGTAGTAATGTAATTATTTGAGGCTGTAAGTTTAACGCTGCTGCTCTTTTTGATGATAGCAAGGCTTGCTCCTTCCGGTTGTACAATAACGTTATTGATAACTGTATTCATGGGGATAGTTTCTGAATTTAGTTTTATACCACCCAGTTTAGAAGCGATAATAGCATTATTAACAAACTGAAAGTAGGGGCCCGGTGTGTATCTTGAATCGGCAAAAATGCCATAACCCTTTGAATTCAGGATATAGTTATTAAACACCTGGTTGTTTCCCAGGCCCAGAACAATAATGCCGTTACCGGGCGCATTACTGATCAGGTTGTTATAACACTTGCCCCCGGTTCCTTCGCCTATTTGTATGCCATTATCCTGGTATGCCGAAAAAGGGCTCATGCCTGAGTTAATAATCATATTATTATAGATCTCGCACCCCGAAACAGCGCTGCCCACCTGGATTCCTTCAGAACCGGTAGAATCAACAAAGTTGGCGTATATTTTAGCATTTACGATATCGTGAGGGAAAACCGTACCGCAGGAGAGTGATACCCCGTCGGCATAAAAAGAATTGCCTATGTAAAGACCCTCACCACCCGTTTTATGAACGTAATTGTTGTGAACAAATATATTTTTCATGGTAAAATGCCCACGCCATGTTGCTGCATCACAGGATGGATCTGTTTTTGCCATAATACCTGCAAAACCGCTGTTACAAACTTCAACCCCGGCAATCTCAAAATCTGTGCTCAGGTCGTCCATAGTCATACCGATGTTGCCGCCATTTACAACCAAACCGTTCTTGATCGACGCAGTGCCTTGACCAATTACTTTAAAATTGCTGCAGTTTTGTGTTTTAAATCCGTATGAAGCCGTAACCGATGTTGATATAATTGCTTTACCGCCTTGATTGGTAATAATAATAGGAGCTGCTGTTGTTCCTTTGAGGTTTTTAAACAGCAACGATCCTCTTGTTCCGGCAGGTATAAATATAGTAGCCCCTGGGGGTATATTAGTGCCATCGACCATCCAATCCGAAGGTTTAACCGTGTAGGTAAAGGTAGAAACCGCTTGAGCTTGTACGTTGGAGGAAGTAGCAGCTGTAGAAGGGCTTACAGGTTTTTCAACATTGTTCTTAGTACACATCGCGAAGGACGATATAGCCAACACTCCGGCTATTATGCGAATCCAATGATTTTTATTTTTCATGCATGAAATTTCAAGGACGCAGTGAAATGCATAGGGTTTATATATCAAGTTTCTTAGGGGCTTGTATAGTGGTTTTTTATACGGTTTTTTTGGGATATTGTTACTTTACCGTTTAAAAATTCCTGTATGTTTTAGGTTTAATAAGTTTCCTTATAGATAATGGTTATCTAATTGATTTAGTCCGAAAAATTTAAAAAAAAAGAGCCCGCTAATCAGTAATTAGCAGGCTCTTTTTATACCATTTATGCTGTTAAACTAATGATTTTCGTTTTAAAGTAAGTACAGCTATCTCGGGCCAGATGCCTATTCTGCCTTTCAATCCCAGGAAGCCAAAGCCCCGGTTCACATAAAGGTAAAGCCCACTTTTTTGATAAAGGCCCGCCCACTGTTTATAAACATACTTGATAGGGCTCCATTTAAAGCCAAATAGCTCAAAGCCAAACTGCGCGCCATGCGTATGACCCGACAAGGTAAGGTGGATAGGCTGGTGGTGACCAAGTGTTACGGCATCCCAGTGCGAGGGGTCATGCGACATCAGGATCTTAAAAGCCTTGTCAGGCACACTGGCGGTTGCTTTTTTAAGATCGCCGTATTTATGAAAGCCGCCCTTGCCCCAGTTTTCAACCCCAATAAGCGCGATGGCCTGGTTGTCTTTTTGAATAGGGGTGGCTTCGTTCAGTAATAGTTTAAACCCGATTTCCTGGTGCACCTGTTTCAGGCGGTTAAGGTTGGCCTGCTGATCAGCCTCATTTTCCCATCTTATATAGTCGCCATAATCGTGATTGCCCAATACCGAATATTTGCCGTAAGGCGCTTCCAGCCCGGCAAATGCCGGTATCCAAGGATCCATTTCGGTTGCCTGGTTATTCACCAGGTCGCCGGTAAATAATATCATATCGCTTTGTTGCGCATTAACCAGGTCGAGCCCTTTTTGTACGCCCTTAGCATCGCTAAAACTGCCTGAATGCACGTCGGATAATTGTGTGATCGTAAAACCATCAAATTGCTCCGGAAGATCGTCAAAAAAGAGCGTTTCCCGGCGTACCTTATAGTAATGGCGCCCGCGTGTGATACCAAACAGCAGAATCCCGAAAAACATAACCGCTATAACCAATGCCAACTCACTCACGGCATAACTGCGCGGGGGGAAGCCACGGAACAGGCGGGTGAAATCTTCCAGTACCAATATGATGGAACTTACCAGCTTGGGGATAAATGATAACAGCATCAGGGCCATAAGCCATGATACCAATTTGGTATTGCGGGTAAAAGCACTGAATATGATGGTACCTGCCAGTAATGCATCAAACAACCAATA
Source organism: Mucilaginibacter sp. 22184 (assembly GCF_052045695.1). Taxonomy (NCBI): domain Bacteria; kingdom Pseudomonadati; phylum Bacteroidota; class Sphingobacteriia; order Sphingobacteriales; family Sphingobacteriaceae; genus Mucilaginibacter; species Mucilaginibacter sp. 22184. The sequence goes on along the minus strand of NZ_JBQEPI010000003.1, from coordinate 355,093 downwards.
AGCCAGGTATACTGATGTATTGACGGTAAGCGTGGCAACTGCCGAAAAAAAGTAAATGTCAATAAGGAGCCATAACAGGATGATGGCAGAAATTCGTGTCTTCATATACGGCTATGACGAACATCCTCCTAAAAGATTTTAAAAGAATTGGCATGATGGCAATTGGATGACAAAAGGGCTTTGCATGTAACAAAAATGTTATATTAGAAACTATAGCGATCAAGTAACGATATTGGTTTAATCGCTGTCTTATAGCTATGAAACTATTGTACTCGTCTTTTTTAACCTTATTCACGTTATTTCTATTCAATGTTGCCAATGCTCAGACAAAAGATGGCAAAATTTCAGGGACCGTTTTAGATGATGCTAAGAAACCGCTTGATGGGGCTACTGTAATTTTACTTATAGCAAAAGACTCGGTGGTTGCAGGTACCAAACTGGCCAATCCCGATGGCAGTTTCGCTTTTCAAAACTTAAAGGACAATAGTTATATCATCAAGATTACTTACATAGGTTATAAAAATTATAAAAGCGGTGTGGTATTAATTAGCGGGCAAAAGCCGGTTAATCTGTCTCCCTTTATTTTATCATCGGTAGGCAAAAAACTGGATGAAGTAAACGTTACCGCCAAAAAATCATTTGTACAGCAAAAGATTGACCGTACGGTAGTTAACGTTGGAGCGCTGATATCCAACACCGGTGCCAATGCTTTGGAGGTATTGGCGAAGAGCCCCGGTGTGCAGATAGATGCCGATGGTAATATTACTTTTAAAGGCAAAAGCGGTGTAATGGTGATGATAGATGATAAGCCTACTTATCTTTCGGCCGCTAACCTGGCCACCTACCTGCGTTCGCTGCCATCATCGGCACTGGATCAGATAGAGCTGATGGATAACCCACCCGCCAAGTATGATGCCGCTGGAAATGCCGGTGTGATCAACATCAAAACAAAGAAAAATAACACCAGAGGATTTAATGCTGTAGTATCGGCAAACCTGGCCCAGGGTTTTTACGGTAGGATGGATGAAAGCATCAACTTTAATTACCGTATAGATAAGGTTAACTTTTTTGCCAACGTTGCTTATAACAAACAAAAAACCTTCAGAAGGCTCGAAATAGACCGCAATTATTTGGATGGTAGCGGCGATATTGAGTCTTCTTTAAAAGATATTTCCTATTTCAGGCCATCCAGCAACAACACCAATATTAAAGCAGGCTTAGATTATTTTATATCACCAAAAACAACATGGGGCGTTGTATTTACGGGCAACATATCCCGCGATCATGACAGCAGTCCGGTATACAGTTTGCTATATGATAAAACCGGTGGCCTGGATTCAACTGTTAACTCTCTCAATACATCAAAAAATAAATTCGACAGCAAAGGTATCAACCTCAATTTTACTCATAAGTTTGATAGCACAGGCAGAGCGCTTACCTTCGATCTGGATTATATTCATGACGTATCAGGCAGTAACCAGCTGTTTGTAAACAATACTTTTTTACCCGATGGCAGTTTAACCAACACACAAATCATAAGCGATAATTTGCCATCTACCATCAATATTTACTCGGCAAAGGTTGATTATACGCATCCGCTTAAAGGCAAGGCAAAACTGGAGGCCGGTGTTAAAAGCAGCTATGTGAATACAGATAATGCCGCTAATTATTTTAATGTGATTGATGGTGTAAGCACTATCGACTATAATAATACTAACCGGTTTTTATACAAAGAGAACATAAATGCCGGGTATGTTAACTTCAATAAAACTTTTGGCCGGTTCTCGGTGCAAACCGGCCTGCGCTTAGAGAATACCAACGGCGATGGGCACCAGCTGGGGAACGCACAAAAGCCCGATTCGTCATTTGTTAAGCATTACACTAACCTTTTCCCAACGGCTTATTTGTCTTATAACCTGGATACTGCGGGTCATAACGTATTGGTTGCTTCTTATGGCCGCAGAATAGGCCGACCGAGCTATGGGAGTTTAAATCCATTTACATTTTTTGTAGATAAGTTTACATACTTTTCCGGTAACCCCTTTCTGAAGCCGCAGTTTACGGATAATTATAAACTGGCTTATAGCTTCAGGAGTTTATTTACCGTAGCCCTTACTTATAACCACACCACCGATGTTCAAAATGAAACCATTCATAAGGATGGTAATGTGTTTGTGAGTACCACCGGTAATATAGGGCAACAAAAAACATGGGACTTTTCGGTCAACAGTAATCTTCAGCCTACTAAATGGTGGTCGGTTAACCTGTATGCCGAAGTATTTAACAATACCTACCAGGGGCAATTTTACAATGGCTACCTGCATCAGTCAAAAACTACTTTTAGCGCCAACGGAAATAACCAGTTTACCATATCAAAAACATGGAGCGCCGAGCTAAGCGGTTGGTTTAATGGCAGTGGTACTTATGGGCAGTTTGTTTCGATACCCACAGGTATGCTGAATGCTGCTGTTCAGAAAAAAATACTGAACAACAAGGGTTCTATTAAGTTCAATGTGCGCGATGTATTAAAAACATTTAGCCCAAGCGGCACCATTACCAATATTACCGATGCTACTGCAACCTACCACAACTTTGTAGATACACAGGTGGCAACCCTTACCTTTACTTATAGTTTTGGTAAATTAACCAATGTGCCGCATAAACGGGATACCGGTGGCGCCGATAGTGAACAGGGCAGGGCGCATTGATTTTACCCTTGCTTTCAGGACTCTTCCTGTAAAACGTCAACTTCCATTATTTACAGAAAGTAAAATAATCGTAAATTATTGCGAAGTTTGTAGTGATGACGGAATTGAACGAATACGAGTGCGAAATGCTGGATGCGATGCTGGAGGCCTTTGGTATACCAGACAGCCTGACGCGCACGCAATTGCTCAAACTTTTTGATGGCGACGAGGCCACCGCTTTTGCCATGGTACAAATATTAACATGGGAGGGGCTGATCAAAGAATCGGGCAGTCATGGCGATTATGAATTGCCCGAAAAACTGATACTGAAGCCAAAAGGCGAGAAGTTTCTTAAAGACGGTGGCTTTAGTAAACGTTACCAGTTGGAGCAACAAAAACCGGTAGAGGTTGGTGGCACGCTGGTTAAACTACAGCAGCAAAATATGCGCCTGCAAACCGAAAAGCTGGCCAACCAGTCTGAAATTTCCCGGCTCGAAAAGCAGGTCAATAGCTATAAAACCCGCCAATATATTTGGTGGGCATTAATCGTTGTTGCCTTAATCCTGGGCTACTGGCTGGGTCATAAGTAAGCGCGTTCACCCGGGAATTAATATCTTTATTCAGTAGGTTCAACACCTTTTTCGGTATTGTCGTCATCCTCTCTTTCAACGGTAATGGTGCATTCGGTTACCAGGGCAGCCAGTGTACCTACAGCCGCGAATACCGGCGCCAGTATAGCACCCAGCAGGCCCACACTTAATGGAAAGCTCATCAGCTCTTTACCATGTTTATCATTGATAGAGATGCGGCTCACGTTACCTTCATGAACCAGCTCTTTTATTTTTCCCAGCAGGGCCTCGCCACTGATGGAAAATGTTTCTTTTTTACCCATTGCAGAATTTTGTGATTTGCTTATTGGATGGTGATCAATGGGTTTTGTTACAGAACCGGGTCAGAACTAATTTCAGCCCGACTTAGATCTGTATACCATTAAATCTTTACGATCATCTTACCTTCATTCCTGCCTTCAAACAAACCAATAAAAGCCTCGGGAAGGCGGTCAAAGCCTTCCAGGATAGTTTCTGAATAAGTTATTTTTCCCTCCTTTAGCCAGGAAGACAGCCGGGCGGTACCTTTCAGAAATCTGGGCGCATAGTCGGCTATAAGAAAGCCCTGAATGGTAAGGAATTTATAAACCACCAGCGGCAATAAGCTGGGGCTCATTGGTTCTACCGTATCGTTGTAGTTGGATATAGAACCGCAAACCGGTATGCGGCCATAGTTGTTCATATGGGCAATTACCGCATCAGAAACAGGGCCGCCAACATTATCAAAATAGATGTCAACACCATTGGGGCATGCTTTAGCTATCGCAGCCTTCATATCCGGAGTTGTTTTATAGTTGATAGCCTCATCAAAACCGAATTTGGTTTTTAACAGCTCCACTTTTTCGTCTGTTCCGGCAGTGCCAATTACCCTGCAGCCCATCAGTTTGCCTATTTGCCCGGCTATACTCCCCACGGCGCCTGCCGCGCCCGAAACAACCAGGGTTTCCCCGGCTTTGGGTTTACCAATATCCAGCAAAGCAAAATAGGCCGACAAGCCTGTTATCCCTAAAACCCCTAAATAAGCGCTCAATGGTGCATCGGTTTGTTCAACCTTGACAAGCCCTTCGCCGTTTGATACCAGATATTCCTTCCAATCAAGATAATGGCTCACATGCTCACCCACGGAAAAATTTTCATTTTTTGATTCCATAACCTCGGCAATAATTTTTGACGATAGGGGAGCACCCAATTCAAAACGTGGTGTTTTGGTGCCCGACATTTTGCCCCGCAGATACGGATCTACCGAAACATATACCGTTTTTAGCAAAATTTCACCATGGCCAATTTGAGGTATGGGTTCAGTTATCAATTTAAAATCACTTGCTGTTGGCATTCCTGATGGCCGGTTGTTTAATATAATTGCTTTGTTGTTCATGATGATATGGGATAATTTATAAGTCATGGATTTATATTCCATGGATTATATTTGATTAAATTTTTTTACTTCCTTGTTTTTTCTAAAAGATCATTGAGCAGATCTGCCTCTTTATCATTCAGCCCGTAGTGGATCTGGTCAAAAAGCTCACGGCCTTTAACCGCTGCCTTTTCTCCATCAGGGGTTAATTTGATGTATACCACCCGCTGATCCGAAAGAGCCCTGTCCTTCTGAATAAAACCCTTGTCCATCAGTTTATTCAGCATCCGGGATACGTTCGGCATCCGGTCAATCAATCGCTCCCTGATCAGGTTTACGTTTGCGGTATGATTGGGCTGGCCCTTTAAAATGGTTAACACGTTCAGTTGCTGTAAAGACAGATCGATAGGCTTTAGCGCGACGGCAATTTCATTCAGGAGCCAGTTGGCGGTGAAAATGATATTCATGCCCGCCCTATGCTGGGGTGCATTGAATTGCTGCTGTTTGATCTCATCTTCTATTTTCACACCACAAATATATACCATGGATGATAATTTTTATCAGATCCATTACGATTATTACTCAAGGCCGACGGAAGTTCCGGCTAATCCGTCTATTGTACCTTAGTAAAGGTGATATTTCTTGCCCGGTTAACAGATATTTTAAACCCGTTAATTTTATCGCTGGCGTCCCTTGTAAAATATATATCAGCACCTCCATCGTCGCTTTTAAAGCCGTCGTAATAAGTTGGATTAATAGATTGATCGTTTACCGGGTCGATATGGAGTGTGAGTTTATCGTTTTTGATTATAACTGCATACCTACTTTCTGTTTCGGACGAATAATATGTGCCGGTATAGGCTTTGAGATAAGCCTCACCATTGCCTGGTTCTTTTACTTTTTTGTAAATGGTAGTGTCCTTTGTTTTTGAGATGTGGATAAAACCTTTATCATTAAATATCGCCTGTTCCCCATTAACACTAAAAGAATTGCGCCCAACAGGCCGGAATTTAAAGCGGGCAGTGCACAACGTATCATTTTTCAGCATCAACTGCAGACCACTGCCGTTTTTGGAGTTTTGATACCATCCTGTAAATGCTTTTAACTGATCGGCTGAAATAGGGTAGGTTTTAGTAGGTGTAGCTTTTGGCGATGCGTGTTTTTCATTATCCGGAACTAAGAGAGCCTCCACCCGTCGAACCAGACCAAAGTCGGCATTGGACACGTTGCTTAAAAAAGCGACCGACAGATGCAGCTGAGGATAGTGAAACAACAACGAACGGTAACCCGCCGTAGCGCCATCATGCACAATATAATCCCATCCACGGTTTTTTTGTATAAACAAGCCCATCCCGTAAGCATTTTCTGCGCCACTATTCAGATGATCAACAGCTATTTGTTGTGGTAGCAGGGAAGGGCTGCCAAATTTGCCTCCCCAGTAATACGCGTTCCATTTTAACAGATCTTCGGCGGTAGTCAACAAGCCGCCGTTGCCATAGGCATATTCATTGGGCATATCGGTTTCGTAGCCGATATCTGTTGTATGATAAGCCATGGCCCGGTTAGCAACGATGCGTTTAAAATTGTCGCGCCATTGAGTATGGGTCATCCCGGCGGGCTCGAAAATATATTTACGGGTAAACTCAGCCAGTTCCATGCCGGTGATACGTTTAACGATCAATGCCTGCAGATTAAAATTTGAATTGCTGTAAATAAATTCATCACCGGGTTTATTATTCAGGGCTTTTTGATGCGATACAATATATAATACATCATCATTGCTGTATGTTTTTGTCGATCGTGGCCAGCCGGCCACATCCATCACAGAGCCCCAATCGCGCAACCCGCTGGTATGATGAAGTAAGTTGCTTATCCTGATCACCGTGCCGTAATCGGGTATTTCGGGCAGGTATTTGCGGATATCATCATCAAGCGAAAGCTTACCCTGTTGCGCCAGCAGCAAAATAGCCGCTGCAGTAAATTGTTTAGATACTGATCCGGCCTCGGTTACGGATGTTGTGGTTAAGGGAACCTGGTGTTCCAGATCGGCCATTCCCCATGCCTTGGAATAAATAACCACCCCATTCCTGCTGATAGCCAGTTCGTAGCCCGGGTTTTGAGGCTGACAAGCGCTGAATATTTTATCTATTTGCGCCAGCGTATCCTGCAAGGTTTGGGCCTGTGCAAAGGAGAAAACAAATAAAAAGGCGATAAAGAAAAGCAGTTTTTTTATGCAAAATGCGGAGTGGTTCATTTTGTATTCAGTTTTGTATAGATGACACTAATTTATTGTACTTTGTTGCAGGTGGGGTTAAATTTAATGCTCCCTTGCCACTCGCGATAATAGCAGTCTAATCCTTTAAATTTTTAATTCAGTGCGGGTATATTGTTCCCACTCATCTAATACCGCTTTTCGGTCATCGCTCCAAAGTAACCTTTCGGTATTGTTATAGGTTTGGCTTACATGCTGGCCACTTAGATCCTCGTTTTTTCTGATATAGGCCAATAGATTTTTTAATTCTTTGTCTGCTCTTTTTGATCCCGAATAAGCCAACGAATAGGCCACTGCTTCAAAATAGCGGAAAGTATTTTTTTTATCCCATCTGTAATACTTGTAAAAATCGGCAGCATTATTTATCCGGGACAAAAACTTCTTTTCGGCCTGGTTCATTACCGCTGCGAGTTGCTGGCTAAGCTGTTCAACCTGGGCCGCGTCATAATCCCACCGCTGGCGTTTGTTCGGAGGGCGTAGCGTATCACCAAAAGATAAACCCAGGTAACTTTTGGGAACATATAGCGGGCAAACAAAGGCAGTCAGATCAAATATGTCATTACCATAAGCTGAGCTGTCAAAGCAAAACCCTTTTAATATACCCGATGTGATCTCTGAATAAACAAGAGAACTCTTGTATTGCCATTTATCTGTGTGTAATTGCTGCTTTAAATGATTATTAAAAATCGATTTGAAAATGGCGCCTTTCATGTTATCATAATCGATTAGTCAGCATACATTTAAATTTAGGTTAGCCTATGGATGGCTCGGGATTTTGGAGACTATCCTGATCCAATATGACTTCCGGCTGGTAGGAAATAGCAGAAACTTTTTTATGGATGATCATACACCCGCTAATAAAAATGAGCACTGCAAGCACACATAGTATGATATAGTAGGGCTCGCCCAGTAAGGATAAGAAATCTTGCTTGCTCTTCGGCAAAAATAATAGCACGGCTGCTGTACTGTTAATTGTGGCATGTATGATCATTCCCGGAATAACAGATCGTGTTTTGTAGAAAACCCAACCCATGAATAATCCTCCAAAAAAAGCCGGTATGGCCTGCCATGGGTTCATGTGTATAGCCGCAAAAAACAGGGCCGAGATCAGGATAGCTTTTTGAGGTGCATAGTTTTTTAACAGACCATTTAAAATTACACCGCGACAGAGTACTTCTTCTATAACCGGGGCCGCGATAGTTAATGTTATAATAGAAAAAACATCTTTTTTGATCATATTTTCAAAAAACTTCTCCACGGAGTCGGGCATAGGTAATAGATCTGATACCCGCTCTAATCCAACAATTAGTGCCAACGCACTCATGATCAATACTGGCACCAACCAACCTGGTATTTTATTAAAACTGTTATGGAAAGGAGAAATCCCTTGTTTTTTGCTTTTTTTGATCGCGTATCGGATAGCCAATAATAACCCCGTGGTATAAGACAGTAGCTCTATGAACGATTTGAGTACGGGTGATTTAAAGCCCCAATATTTAAGCGCTTCCAATAAAATGCCACCTAATATCCCACCAACCAACATAAAACCGATGGTTACAAAAAATAGTGTAAAAATCGATCTTACATCGGGGTAAGCAAATTGGAGAAGAATTGGTCTGTCTGTAACAGGATGGTTAACTAAAGGGTTTTCTGGTTCAGGCTGGTTCATATACCAATATTATGAAAAAATTATAGCATATAATATAGTTAGCCTAATTCAACAGCGCGTTCTGCATTTACCTGTTTTAAAAAATATTCATCGTGTGATATAATTAAAAGTGTGCCTTTGTACTCGTTGATAGCGTTGGTTAATATTTCGATGTTTTGAATATCCAGGTTATTGGTGGGTTCGTCCAGCACCATAACATCAGGTGCCTGGATGCTGATGGTTAGGGAGCAAAGCATCAGGCGCATTTTTTCGCCGCCACTTAAAGCTTTGCAAGGTTTGTCCCAATATTCCTTGGTAAATAAAAAACGATTAAGGCGTATCTTGATGTCATGCTCTTGCAAGGCGCCCGAGTTGAATTGCTGTGCCTGTTCGTAAACGCTGATGGTATTATCGATGAGCGAATAGTCCTGGTCGATGTAAATGGTTTTTACCGTGGCTCTGTCAAGTGTTCCCGAGGTAGGCTGCAGCTCTCCCAGCATCATTCTGACCAATGTTGTTTTTCCCGATCCATTGGCTCCCCGGATCACCAAACGCTCGCCACTTGTGATCTGAAATGTTAAAGGCTGTTCCCAAAGCGGTTTATCATCGTATCCGAAATTAATATTCCTGGCATTGATCAATATCTTCCCGGTATGCAGGGCCGAATTGTCAAAATCCATTTTCATTTTATCAATCCCGGGCAGCTCTTTCCGCAGCTGACTCAGCTCCTGCGAAATATTACCCACCTTTTCGGCGTGAATACCTTTCATTTTTGAGGTACTGTTCTCGGCGCTGTTCCTCAGGGTGTTCATCATAATGGTGGGCACTCCGGCCTTTTCCTGTTTCTTTTTGCCCCGGGCGTCCAGCTTTTGCTGCCGCTCTATAGATTCTTTGGCTGTTTCTTTCGCCTTGCGGAGCGCTTTTTCTTTGCTCTTTACATCCTGGTTCAGGGCGTTGCTTTCCAGTAATTTTTGTTCCGCGTAAAAATCGTAATTGCCGCCATAGGTGGTTATGCCCCGCTTACTCAATTCGCAAACGGTATCAAGCAGGTTCAATAATGTTCTGTCGTGGCTTACTACTATCAGGGTATTGGATGTTGAGGTGATATAGTCATACAGGAGTTTCCGGCCGTTTGTATCCAAATGATTGCTCGGTTCGTCCAACAAAACAGTTTCCGGTCGGTGTATATCTATCCCGGCCAGGAAAATCTTTGTTTTTTGTCCGCCGCTCTGGGTCGCCATTTTTTGCGTCAAATCAAGATCGCCCAATCCCCAGTGGGCAAGGGCTTCCCGGCAGCGTTCTTCAATAGCCCAGTCATCATTCAGCAACTCCATGTTTTCGTCGGTTACCTGGCCTTCCAGGATTTCTTTTAGCGCGTTCAGTTTGCCATCTATCGCGAGTGCCTGGGCTATACTCTGGTCGTTAAACTGACCAAAAAGCTGCGGCACATAATAGGGTTTCGGATCGGCTTTTACCAGTCCGCCCAAAGGTTGCAGTTCTCCGGCTAAAATTTTTAAAAGGGTCGATTTTCCGGTTCCGTTATTGCCAACCAGGGCAATTTTTTGATGTTTATTGACAATAAGATCCAGATCTGCAAATAACAGATCCTTGTTGGGATGTATATACGTAATATTTTGTAGGGTAAGCATAATTCCTTTCCTTAAGAGGTGAATAATTGAAGCCAGCTGATGCGTCGCTTGTGTTTATTTGTCCTGGAAGAAATTATTAATTACATAGAGAGGGTATGGGTTTTTTATTGCGACAAAGATATAAAAAATAAAAAACCTGTCCTTAAAATTTCGCAACTTAGCGTAACGCGCTGCGTTTAAAAGAAAACCTAACCACCTGTTATCATGATCATCCGTTATGCCCGTTTGTTTTTGCCGTTTGATTTAAAAGCCATGCAGACCGAAATTGCACAGCTTGGCCATCAATGGCGGGCGCATTTCAACACTTCTTATTACGAAGGTTCCTGGACAGCATTGGCGCTGCGGTCGCCGGGGGGGAGCCATACCAATATTACACCCGATCTGATGACCGATGCCGACTTCAGGGACACGCCACTCATGCCGCATTTTCCTTCGGTTATAGAGCTCATTTCTACCCTGGATTGCCCGGTGATGGCGGTACGTTTTTTAAAGCTGGAGGCTGGCGCGGTGATCAAACAGCACCGGGATAATGAGCTGGCTTTTGAAAAAGGGGAGGCGCGTTTGCATTTTCCGGTGATAACCAATCCGCAGGTGTTGTTTTATATCGAGGATGAACGCGTGCCCTTGCAAGAAGGCGAAGCCTGGTATATCAATGCCAATTTGCCGCACCGGGTATCCAACGAAGGGCAAACCGACCGCATACACCTGGTGGTGGATTGCACGGTGAATGATTGGCTTAGCCGGGTTGTGGATGGATCGGACAAGATATCCTGCAAAGAAGAGCATACGCGGGACGATCTGCCCCAAATTATCAGCGAGTTGCGTTTGCAAAACACAGCCGCTTCCCATAAACTGGCCGCAGAACTGGAACAGCAACTGAGTGGTAACCATACGGTCATTTAGATGGATATGGCTGACTTTACCCTCAAAAACTGGATACCCTATAAACTGGTAAACCTGGATGGCCAACTGCAATGCCACTGGTTAAATGCCCAGCAAATGCCCTTTGCCGAACCTTTTTTTGATGAAAGCATTGTAAAGCTTAAAGGATTGAACGGTGAACATGCGGGTATATCATCGGTAAGTGATCTCTCTTTATTTGAAGAATGGAGCCATGACCTAAGCGCTATTGAACCATCTGCCTTTATTTTTCATATTTCGCGCTGCGGTTCCACATTGGTTTCGCAATTGCTTACGGAATCACCCAGGCATCTTGTGCTTCCGGAAGTTCCTTTTTTTGATGATCTGCTGCGCTTGCCCTATCAGCTCAGTGATTTTACTGCTCAAACAACTTCCCGCTTACTAAGGGCGGCCATGAAATACTATGGGCAAAAACGAAGGGGCACCGAGCAGCATTTGTTTGTGAAGACCGATAGCTGGCACCTGTTTTTTTATGAACAATTAAGGCAGCTTTACCCCGATACGCCTTTTGTGCTCATCTACCGTAACCCCAACGAGGTATTCGGCTCACTCAGGCGGGTTCCGGCATTACAATCAGTACCAGGGCTGATCGAACCCGAAGTATTTGGGTTTGACAGGGAAGATGTCCCGCAGGCTCAGGACCTGTACATCGCCCAAGTGCTCGAAAAATATTTGCAACGATACCTGGAGATCATAGCGACTGATAGTAAGTTCCTGCTGCTTAATTACAGCGAAGGCCCTATGCCCATGATTAAAAAGATAGCCACTTTCAGCCATATAACTCTTGACCCACAGGATATAGCGACCATGGAAGAAAGAAGCCGTTATCATTCCAAAAGGCCCGATACCGTTTTTTCCGAACCGGATGCCGCGCCCATACCGCAATGCCTGCACCAGGCGATGAAGCTTTATCATGAACTCGAAAAAATACGATTGGTAGTCTAAACGGCTGGTTGATGATCACGCAAACGTTTGTTTGAATCTGATTTATCCGGCTCATAATTTGGATATTAGGCAACGCCAATGCCCGGTTTAAATCGTTACGGTTTAAGCTGTGATAACCTATTTGAGAGCTATGAAAAACAGACTTATCCCATGCAGGGACTTTATCAAGCAAAGTAATTTCCAAACATTAAACAATAGTAGGTCCATACCAAAACGATCACATCTTTCCAAAGCGCTGTTACCCGCAATCCTCCTTATGGGGCAACTGGGCTTTGCCCAAACAAACACTAAAACCGCCCCGCCGGTGCCCGAGGTTCGCGTTATACAGCCCGGCGATAAAAGGATCTTTGCTCCGCAAGCTCCCGAAGGTTATCACCTGCTGTTTAAGGGTAGCGACCGTTCACCTATCATTGATAGTACAGGCGCCATTACTACTCCTTTGGTGGAGAGCAAGGTAAATCTGTATTTTCAACTCATCAGCAACCAAATAGATACACTTAAATACGATGTTTCTAAACAGGTAACCGTTCCCGGGAAATTTGCGGATAAGGGTACCAATTCACAACCTTTTGTTATTCCTGCCCTGCGCGAATGGCACGGCGGTGTGGGAAACTACGCGTTAACAGCCTCAAGTAGGATCGTAGTCAATATGGTTAACAAAACGGCTTTGCAAAAAGTGGCCTCCATTTTAAAAAGAGAGATCAAAGAACAAACGGGACTAAGCTTAGCCATCATAAGCGGCAAACCCGAAAATGGAGATATTTTTTTAACGCTGCAGGAGCCCGATAAAAGTATTGGCGAAGAAGGTTATTATTTTAAGGTCGATCAATATATCACCATCAGCGCGCTCCGGTATCAGGGCTTGTTTTGGGGTACGCGTACCTTATTGCAATTACTGGAACATCAAACCAGCATTCCCAAAGGCATAGCCCGCGATTATCCCGAATTTAAAGTACGGGGTTTTGTATTGGATGATGGTCGTAAGTTTTTTAGTCTGCAATTTTTGAGGGGCTATGTAAAGCTGATGTCCTACTACAAACTGAACGATTTTCAGATCCACTTGAATGATAATGGCTTTAAAAAATATTTTAATAACAGTTGGGATAGCACGTATTCGGCCTTTCGGTTGGAGAATACTACCTATCCCGGGCTTACCGCCAAAGATGGCTCGTACACCAAAAAAGAATTTATCGACTTACAGCAATTGGCCGACGATTATGTCGTACGCATCATTCCCGAAATAGATGTGCCCGCGCATGCCCTCGCCTTCACCAAAGTAGTGCCCGCGATAGGAAGTAAACAATACGGCATGGATCACCTCGATCTGCACAGTCCACTTACCTATACCGTTATTGAAAATGTACTGAAAGAATACCTGGGCGGCGATCACCCGGTATTTACGGGTAAAGAGTTTCATATCGGTACCGATGAATACGCCAAACAGGAGGCGGAAGCTTTTCGCGCCTTTACCGATCATTTTATCAAATATGTACAGGGCTTTGGTAAAGATGTGCGGGTTTGGGGCGCGTTGACGCACGCGAAAGGTACCACGCCCGTGACTGTCAAAAATGTCACCATGAATACCTGGTATAATGGTTACGCCAATCCCGTCGACATGAAAAAGCTGGGTTACAGGCAGATCAGTACACCCGATGGCTGGCTATACATTGTGCCTGCCGCGGGCTATTATTTTGATTACCTGGATTGTAAGAATATATACGATAACTGGACACCATCCATGATCGGTGATGTGCGCTTCCCGGCAGGTGACCCCACCATCATCGGCGGTTCCTTTGCCGCATGGAACGATATCGTGGGCAATGGCATCAGCGAAAAAGATGTGAACGATCGGGTATTCCCGGCGATGCAGGTTTTATCGCAAAAAATGTGGGATGGAAATCATACCGAAAATGATTATGCAGGTTTCGCGACAGCAAGTAAACAAATTGGCGAAGGCCCGGCTGTAAATATCAGGGGCCGGATAAGCGCTGACACCACCTTTACAACCCGTTTTACATTCAACAAACCCGACCCTAAAGTACAGCTCCACGGCGCTACTTATACCCAAGGTATAAAAGGGCAGGCCCTGGCTTTTTTGGGCGACAAAAGCTGGGCTACGTTACCGTATCCAGAGATCGGTTATAATTATACCATATCTTTTTGGATCAATCCCGCTGGTAACCCTTCCGGCGATGTTACGCTGTTTAAAGGTCCTAACTCGGTTGTGAAATTAAAACAGGGGAATACCGGTAAATTAGGTTTCTCCCGGGATGGTTATAACCTTGATTTTGATTATACCCTTCCTGAAAATGTTTGGACGCACGTGGTCATCTCCGGTACCAATAAAGGCACCAGCCTGTATATTAATGGTCAGCTGCAAAAGAAATTGTACGACAATTGGATCCAGTTTACCGATAAAGAAAAAACCAAGATGCGCAAGGTTGAGACCCTGTTTTTTCCTCTGCAGCAGATAGGCGGCTTCCACGGTAAAATAGACGACCTGCAAATCTGGAACAGGGTATTATCCGATCAGGAGATCGCAAACGACAAATAAGCGCTTAGCCTAAATACAATTAGAAGAATACCATGATCAAAAGAATTACTGCCACCTTATCCTTTTTCCTACTCGGAGGCCTAACAGCTCTTCAGGCGCAAAATATCAAATTAGTCGACCCTTTAGAGCCCATATATCCCGATACCAACCACGTAGAACAATATAGCGCCAATTATCGCGAGGATTTCCCCCTGAACACCAATGCCGATGTTCATCTACTGATCGAAACTGCCCCGGGAAGTCAGATATCTGTATCTGCTGATATCAATAAGCGTCCTGTGCCGCTATCGGCCTGGTGCCAGCTGCTCGATGTTCCTGTAGAACGGAATACCGGTTTAACCGGCCGTACGGAGATCTACAATCACCAGATCGACCCGTATGTTATCCGTCGTGCACCTTTCCGTATTTACGAGGCCATACAGCCGCTTAAACAAAATCAGGTAGTAAGCAGCAATAAGTTTACCGCGTTAAGATTAAGCGTAGACCGGTCGCTGATATCCAAAGCAGGCGAGTATCCCTGTCACATCCTGGTTAAGGGAAAAGGCTGGCAGCGTAAGGCTGTGTTCACCATCAAAGTTTACCCCGTAAAGCTACCAGCTGTGGCCGATCAGCAATTTTTCTATACCAATTGGTTCAACATCGTACAAATGGAAAAACGGCAGCATGTGGAACGCTGGACGAAAGACTGGTTTGCCATGCTCGATAAATACGCGCGCTTGATGGCTCATGGTCGCCAGAATTGTATCAATATTCCGGATGAACTGTTGAGCTATCAAAATAACCACATCACCCTTGACGAAAAACGCTTACTGGATTTTATAGCTGTTTTCCGGAAATATGGTTTTAAATATTTTGAATCGCCACACATCATGTACCGCGGCGATAATGACGACTGGAACGATCCGGAATTGAAAGTTTTCCTCACCAAAAGAAGGTACCATACGCCCGAAGCCAAACTGGATGTGGATACCATGGTGCATCTGATCAAAAACTTTTGCGTTAAAAATAATCTGGAACACAGCTGGCTGCAACATATCTCCGACGAACCCAAACAGGTACAGGCCAAATGCTACCGCGAGATAGTGGCACAGATACGATCCATATATCCAACTATAAAAATAATAGAAGCCACAAACGATAGGGACAGCCTGGCAGGCAGTGTGGACCTGTGGTGTCCCACTATTGATGATTATCAGGAAAATCAGTCGTTTTTTGATGAACGGAAAAAGCACAACGAAAACGTATTGGTTTATACCTGTTTAACCCCCGGCGGCAAATGGCTCAACCGCACGCTCGATGAGGAAAGACTGCGGCAGGTATACTTTGGCTGGGCGGCCGCCAAATACCATACTTTAGGCTTTCTGCACTGGGGATTGAATCAGTACCATGTTCCCGATCCTTTGCAGCAAAGCGTGGTGCACCATTTTGCACCGGGCGCGGCACTCAATAATGAACTGCCGCCGGGGGATACCCATATTATTTATCCCGGTGCGGACGGGCCATTGTCGTCGCAGCGTTTTGAATCGCACCGGATTGGTGTTGAAGATTATGAACTCTTGCGGATGCTGCAAAGTACGGACAGCACAGCCGCGGCAGGTATCATCGCGCAGACTTTTACCAGCTATAATGATTACAACACATCTGTAAAAAAATACCGGCAGGCAAAGACCGGATTATTAAAAGCCTTATCCGTAAATTCAACTAAGCTTACCGCTAAATAAATGACCGCCATGATGATATACTCCTGTAATCTGAAACGCGTACCCACTGCCATCATCAGTTGTTTTATGCTGATCGGGCTATGTTTAACAGCTAACGCTCAAACCCAACCACAGTCCGACTGGCTGTTGAACCCGATAGCCTATAAAGCGGTGATCAAACCCTCGGCTTCGGGTAAAGAAATCACGTTGAATAATGGTTTAGTTAAAAGAACTTTCAGATTGAATCCTAATTTGGTTTGTACCGATTATACCAACCTGGTTAACGGGCAGCAACTGTTACGGTCGGTTAAACCCGAGGCCCGTTTAACCATCAACGGCAAAAATTATAATGTAGGCGGATTGATCGGCCAGAAAGAGAACGCCTACCTTTTGCCTGAATGGATAGATAATTTCAGAGCCGGTAAAAATGATTTCCAGTTCAAACGTTTCGAGATCAAAGCGCTGATGCCGAGGCTTAACTGGAAAAGTAAATTCTGGGCAAGTAACCACCAACAGCCCGGCGGTCGGCAGATTGATTTTTATTACCAGTCCAGCGCACCTGAGCTGGCCGGGCTGGAAGTTACCGTAAGCTATGAACTGTATGATGGTTTGCCCCTGATCGTCAAATCGCTTAGCATCAATAATAAAGGCGACCGCTCATTTAAGATCAACCGGGTGGTTAATGAGATATTAGGTATGGTGGAAGAACAAAGCGCGGTAGTAGGCACCCCCTCCAATATGGCCAAACTACAGGGCATATATTTTGAAACGAATTATGCCTTTAACAACGCCATGCGGTACGATCTGAGCGACCAGACCACGCACTGGAAGGCCGATTCGACCTATACCTCGCAGGTAAATTTTGACTACCAGACGCCATGCCTGCTGGAGATCTATCCGGATAAGGCACCCGGCATCGATCTGCAAAGTGGCGAGGTTTTTAACTCCGTACGCACCAATGAACTGCTGATGGATAGCTACGACCGGGAGCGGCGGGGTCTGGCCATCCGTACCATGTACAATACCGTAGCGCCATGGACAACCGCCAACCCCATATTTATGCACCTGGTGAGCCGCAATGATGAGGAAGTGCGCACCGCGATTGACCAGTGCGCGGCAACGGGCTACGAAGCCGTGATCCTGAGCTTTGGCAGCCATTGCAATATGGAGGATACTTCTGCCTCGAATATCAAAAGATGGAAACAGCTGGCCGTTTACGCGCACAGCAAAAAAGTGTTTATAGGCGGATACTCCCTGTTCAGTTCGCGCAGGATAAGTGATGAGGATGATGTGATCGACCCGAAAACGGGTAAACCGGGTGGCGCTTTTTTTAGCAATGCGCCTTGTTTTGGCAGTAAATGGGGATTGGCTTATCGCGATAAGATCAAAACTTTTTATGCGCAAACCGATTTCGATATCTGGGAAAATGATGGCCCTTATCCCGGCGACGTATGCGCGTCGAATACCCATCCCGGACATAAAGGTTTGGACGATTCGCAATGGCGGCAAATGGAGATCCAGAAGGAACTGTATCATTCCCTGCATCAAAAAGGGGTATACATCAACGCGCCCGACTGGTACTTTTTAGATGGTACCAACAAAATAGGCATCGGCTACCGCGAAGTGAATTTCTCGCTGCCTCGCGAAAATCAGATGATCCTGAACCGGCAGAATATTTTTGACGGCACCTGGGAAAAAACGCCATCCATGAGCTGGGGATTTGTACCCCTCACCAAATACCAGGGCGGTGGTCCGGAAGCGGTCTTAGAACCCTTGAAAGATCACCTCAAAGATTATGAACAACTGATGGCCCAGTATTATGGCGCAGGGGTACAGGCCTGCTATCGCGGTCCACGGTTGTATGATACCGAAGCCACGAAACAAACCGTTATCAAAGTGATTAACTGGTACAAAAAATACCGCGACATCCTCAACTCGCAGATCATCCACCTGCGCCGCGCCGATGGCCGCGATTGGGACGGGATACTGCACGTAAATCCTAACTTACCAACCAAAGGCGTGCTGATGTTATACAACCCCTTGAAGCAGACCATTACCCGAACCATTACCATTCCGCTGTACTATACCGGGCTAACAACAGTGGCTATAGTTCAGGAACAGGAAGGTCCTGCTAAAAAATACACGCTGAGCCGTGACTATAAAATAACCACCACTTTTACCATAAAACCCGAAAGCTACACCTGGGTGCAGATCAGGTAATTTTAGGAGTAAGGATTCGGGGAACAAGGAGCAAGGACTTTTGGAATAAAGATAAAAGGTGTAAAGAGCAAAGGCTACTTTCATTTATGTTTTTATTGAGTTCTTTAATTTTTGTTCCCAAAGTCCTGGTTCCAAAAAATACTTTTTAAACTTTTCAAAACCCATCAAAAATTTGTTAAAAAGTGTTAAAATGGCGTTAAAGTTTAGTTAAAGTGGCCAAAAAGCAAGCGTTTTTACCCTGTTTTTAACTAAAAAAGTGTTAAAATTTAACGTTTAAAAAGTTCTCCTCAGCTGATCAGGATAAGAACGATGGCCAGCAATGCCGGCACCGCCTGAATAAAGAATATCTTTTTGGTTACAGTAAGTGCTCCATAGATACCGGCTACGGCTACACAAATCAGAAAAAACAGGGCAATATTGTTATGCCACTGTAAATCACTGATAAAGAATGTCCAAATCAAGCCTGCTGCCAAAAATCCGTTGTATAAACCTTGATTAGCGGCTAAAACTTTGCTCTTTTCCAGTTCTGCAAGAGGTTTATTGAAGGCTTTAGGTCCACGGGTTGTCCAGGCAAACATTTCCAGCCACAGTATATAACAATGAATAAAGGCTACCAGGCCAATAACTCCCTTAATAATAAGATCCATAGGTTTAAATTATTTAAGTATAAATGTAGTAAAATGTGCGTGATATATTACTCTGGGATTTTCGCTGTACCAATGTTACCCTTTACATTTATTCGGCTAGCCTTTTCTATAAAAATGAGTATATAGCTTATCTTTTTGCTAAATAAGCTTAATTATTGTAAGTATTATAATTGCTGCTGATAATTATCGAAATTTTTATTGGAAAGTATTATTTATATCAATCAAATTTGAAAATTATTTCATTTGTTCAAATACTTATTAAAAAAAATAAAAAAGATTGCTTAAAAATTCAAAATTAATTAATTATGTTTGAATAATAAGCAATTATTTATGGAAGATAGGCATAAGCAAATTAAAAGTGCCCAATTAAAGAGTGATATCTTAAAACAATTGTATTTTAAAAAATCGCTTTTATATAGCGAATTAAGCGCCATTTATAACAAAAGCATTCCTGTAATAAATAAAATAATAAATCAATTAATTAAAGAAGGGCTTGTAGCCGAGATTGGTTATGCTGCATCAAGTGGAGGAAGAAGGCCTTTGATGTATGCCGTAAAACCGGATGCCATGTATATCATGGCTATAGCGATGGATCAGTTTTCTACGCGTATGCTAATTGTGGATATGCATAATGACCCGGTAACGGAAGTTGAAATGATAGCATTGTCGTTAAATGCCAATCCCGATGCGTTGTCTCAATTGATCGGTCACATTAATGATTGCATCATAAAAAGCGGGCTCGATAAAGCTAAAATATTAGGTATTGGAATTGGCATGCCGGGATTTGTGAGTGTTTCTGATGGTATGAACTACTCTTACCTGGATACCGGTGGTGAAAAATTGACCGAGCATATTCAAAACGCAGTTGGTTTACCGGTATATATTGATAACGATTCGAGTTTAATTGCCCTCGCCGAACAAAAGTTTGGTGCAGCGCAATCAAGAGATCAGGCGATGGTTATTAACCTAGGGTGGGGTATTGGTCTTGGAATGATAGTTAATGGTGGCATTTTCAGAGGGAGCGATGGCTTTGCCGGAGAATTTAGCCACATTCCCATATCTGAAGATGGAACGTTGTGTCTTTGCGGAAAACAAGGGTGTCTGGAAGCCGAAGCATCCATGCTGGTTGTAACCAAAAAAGCGATAGAGGGGATTAAACAGGGCAAATTATCTTCCTTAAAATCATTCATTAACGAGCCCCTGGAAGTGATTGCGAAGGCCATATTTGATGCAATCAACATCGGTGATCAGTATGTTATAGATCTGCTTTCAGACGCTGGCTATAAAATAGGAAAGGCGCTGGCCATACTGATACATATTATGAACCCACGCGCTATAGTTTTAAGCGGACGGGGTACAAAAGCTGCTAAAATAATGCTGGCTCCTATACAGCAGGCATTAAATAAATATTGCATTCCGCGTTTGGCGGCAAAGACGGAGTTGCTCATTTCATCGCTCGGTTTTGATGCTGAACTTTTAGGAGCCGCCGCTCTGGTGATAGAATATTTAGACGATCATATTTTAACTACACATTTTAATCAACAGCCTATGGATAAAACAAGCTAAGAAAAAACAACCCCAAAAATTCAAAATTACTATAACCGCTTAATCATGAAAAAAACATTACTCGCATTAATAATGCCTTGCTTGGCTATTGGAGTCAACACCCGCTCAATGGCAGGTGTTAGGGCAGCAGATTATCTGCATATTGTTAAAAATAATACCGGAGCCTTAAACGCGATCGACGCTATTAAAGGAACCGTGAAAGACGCCAGCGGACAACCGCTTATAGGCGTTAATGTACAGGTAAAAGGAACCAATCGTGGTACCCAAACCGATGTAAACGGTGCATTTACCGTTCAAGCCAGCACAGGCGAAATATTAGTTATCAGTTATATAGGCTACGCAAAAAAAGAAGTAACCGTAGCAGGCCCGGGAGTAGTTCTCAATATCGTACTCGCTGAAGATTCCAAAACACTGGGCGAAGTTGTGGTAACGGCTTTAGGTATCAAAAAATCCGAAAAATCAATTACTTACGCATCGCAACAAATTGGCGGCAGCGAACTTACCCGGGTAAAAAGTGATAACCTGATGAACTCCCTGAATGGTAAAATTTCGGGCGTTACCATTTCTCCAAGTGCTTCTGGTGTAGGTGGTTCGGCTAAGGTTATTTTACGTGGTAATAAATCGGCCGCGGGTAATAACCAGCCTTTATATGTAATTGATGGTATACCTATCTCCAATGGTTCCAACGCGAATGGACAACCCAATAATACTTTTGGAACCAGTATTGGACAAGGCGGTATGGCATCAGCGGCGTCTACCAATCAGGATGGCGGCGATGGTATATCAAACCTGAATCCAGATGATATCGAAAATATTACCATATTAAAAGGAGCTTCTGCTTCTGCATTATATGGTAGCCAGGCACAAAATGGTGTTATTCTGATCACCACCAAAAAAGGTAAGGCCGGAAAAACATCTATTAGCTTCACTTCGTCGGCCTCGGTTGATCATATTGCTTATAAGCCAGACTTTCAAAACTCATACGGACAAACTCCCGGGGGCGCTGATAGCTGGGGTGCAAAAATATCAGGTGGTCATGATAATCTTTCAGAGTTTTATCAGAACGGTACTAATTTTACTAATTCCATAAATCTTTCTGGTGGTTCCGAAATAGCGCAAACTTACTTTTCGTATGCAAATACAACCGCCCGAGGTGTTGAGCCGGGGAATAAGCTGGTTCGTAACAACCTTAACTTCCGCGAAACTGGTCACTTTTTAGATAATAAATTAACTGTTGACGGAAATATTACCTACGTTGACCAGAAAATAAACAATTCACCAGGTCTGGGTTTGTATTTAAATCCTTTAACCGGCTTGTATCTATTCCCGCGCGGGCGCGACATCCTTCCCTATAAAAATCAATTTGAATTGCCGCCGGTAGCAAATGTGGGTAATGGTGCGCCAACCCAAAACTGGCCTTTTAATGAAGATATCCAGCAAAATCCGTGGTGGACAACCCAAAGGGATCCAAATACGGCACAGCGTAACCGCATCCTGATAAACGGTAGTGTTAAATATGATTTCACCAAATGGTTGAGCCTGCAGGTTAGAGGAAATCTTGATCGTTTTAATGATGTTTATGAACAGGATCTGTATGCAGGTACTAATCCTGTTTATGCAAAGGCAAACGGGCAGTTTTTGTTAACCAATCAAACTACTGAGCAAAAATATGGCGATGCATTGTTAACTTTTACTGTGCCTGGTAAATCTGATTTTAAGGTTGATGGTATTTTGGGTGCAAGTATCACCGATTCCAGAACATCCGGCACAATTATAGGGCCCAATTCGTTAAATACATATAATGATCCGGGGCTTTTAATACCGAATGTGTTTTTACCAGAAAACCTTACCTCTGCTGAAGGAGCCCCGCCTGTTAATACGCTTCAGGCAAATCATAATCAAATACAATCGCTATTTGCTAACGCTAATATATCTTATAAAAACTGGGCTTTTTTAACGCTTACCGGCAGAAACGACTGGTCATCAAACCTGGCATTTACGCCTAATAGCTCATATTTTTATCCCTCGGCAGGTTTATCGTTTATCTTAAACCAAATGTTTGAATTGCCTAAAGCTATTTCTTACGCCAAAATCAGGGGTACCTATGCAGAAGTTGGTAATACTGTACCTCCATATGTAACTAATCCGTTAACACATATCAGCCCAGGTGGTGTAATTCTGAATTCTGTGGCTCCTTTTCCGGAGTTGAAACCCGAACGCACAAAATCGTTTGAATTGGGCTTTGATTCGCGCTTTTTTGAGGATGCCTTAACGGTTAATTTTACTTATTACAAATCCAATACAAGAAATCAATTTTTTAGTATCTCACCCTCCAGGGTAACTACTTATTCATTGGGTTATGTTAACGCTGGTAATATTCAAAACTCGGGTGTTGAGTTTATGGTGGCTTATGATATAATCAAAAACAGTTCCTTTACCTGGAATACTGCCTTCAATGGATCTACCTTTAATAATAAAGTGATTGATGTTGATTCAAAAGATGGTATCGATCAGTTTATCCTAACCACAAGTGCCAATAACTCCTATGAGTCTATATTGGCCAAAGGGGGCTCATATGGCGATATTTATGGTGTTACTTTAAAGCACGACGCGCAGGGCCGTATTATGGTTGGCACCGATGGAAAGCCAATAACAGAAGATGGGTTTAATTATATCGGCAATCCAAATCCTAAATTTCAATTAGGATGGAACAATACTTTCAACTATAAAAAATTCACTTTGAGTTTCCTGGTTGATGGCAAATTTGGCGGGCAAGTATTGTCATTGACACAGGCTGTAATGGATAAGTATGGTGTTTCGAAAGTAACAGGTGATGCGCGTAATGCAGGCAGCGTGCCAATTAATGGTGTTGATCCAACAGGTAAAGCAGTAAGCAGTGTTGATCCGAAATTGTGGTACACTACAATTGGTGGCCGTGATGGTATCTCAAGTCAATACATATACAGTGCTACCGTGGTACGTTTGCGTGAAGCTTCAATAGGTTATACCTTGCCGCTTACCGGTAGTGTATTTAAAAGTTTAAGACTTGCGTTAACGGGCAGGAATATATTGTACTTCCACAAAAAAGCGCCCTATGATCCGGAGGTTACCATGTCTACAGGTAATAGCCTTTCTGGTGTGGATACCTTTAACCAGCCGGCAACACGTAATATTGGTTTTAACCTGAATGTTACTTTATAAAATATTCAATTTAAAAATGAAAGTAATGAAAACACATTATAAATTAATTGCACGCTCAGGCTTTAACTATGGGATAGTCGGGCTGTTTGCAATGGTAATACTTACTTTTACCAGTTGTAAAAAGAATTTCGAAAAGTATAATACAGATAATACTGGTGTATCCAAATTTTCATCTGGTTTAATATTTCCCGGGTTGCAATACTCTGTTTTTAATGAAGAGGGAGGTTATCAGCTTGATCAGAACCTGAATGCTGACTGTTATGCGGGTTATATGATGTCGCCGAATCCATTCAGGGGAAATATTAACAACCTGAACTATAGTTTGGTTGATGGCTGGAACCAGCAGATTTTTATTGACTCTTACACTACGTCATTATTTGCAATAAATGGCATTGCCAAAACAGGGGCAAAGGCGAATCTCCCCGATTTCTGGGCAATAGCTTTGATTTTAAAGGTGGAGATTATGGATCGGGTAACCGATAAATTTGGACCAATCTCCTATAGTAAGGCCGCAACTTCCATATTGACTACGCCTTATGATAGTCAGCAAAGTGTTTATAATCGCTTTTTTATGGAACTGGACACCGCTACGGCTAATTTAAATACTTTTATAGCTGCTAATCCGGGTAAAACGCCATTTGCAACCTATGACAGGGTTTTTGGTGGCGATTATACCAAATGGCTCAAATTTGCCAACTCATTAAGATTGCGTTTAGCAATGCATCTTACCAAGGTAGATCTTGTAACAGCCAGGGCTCAGGGAGAAAAAGCACTAATAGCTCCCGGAGGGTTAATGACTACCAGCGATGATAACGCAGGTATTTCTGGCTCGGGGTACCACAATCCTCTTAATGTAATCACCACCGGCTGGACTGATATCGCGGCGGGAGCTTCATTACAATCATACCTGGTAGGTTATAAAGATCCACGATTGGCTAAGTATTTAAGTCCCGTAGTTACAGATCCTAAAGTGTCAGGCTCGCTGCCGGCAAGCTATGCCGGGCAGTATATAGGTATCCGTATTGGATCGGCTGTTACAGCAAAACCGGGTTATAATAGTTTTTCTACTTTAAATCCAAATACCGTTGTTGCATCAGGATCGCCTATGTTAATGATGACTGCTGCCGAAGCCTGGTTTCTGAAAGCAGAAGCTGCACTGCGTGGCTGGACAGGTGCCGGTGATGCGAAAACAAACTATGAAACTGGTATCAATACATCATTAGCGCAATGGGGTGTTTCAAATGCCGCTTATGTTAATGATGCTGCCAGTAAACCAAGTGATTATAAAGATCCTGTGAATTCGGCTAATAACGCCACTGCGGTTTCTAATATTACGATTGCCTGGAACGCAGGTGCTACCGATGAGCAAAAACTGGAGCGGATCATTACTCAGAAATGGCTGGCCATGTTCCCGGAAGGTCAGGAGGCGTGGACCGAATTTAGACGTACCGGCTATCCTAAATTGTTTACTGTTGTAAATAACAATAGTGGCGGAACAATTGATACGCAGACGCAGATCCGCAGATTGGCTTATCCCCGGGATGAGTATACTAAAAACGGAGCCGAAGTTCAAAAGGCCGTTACACTACTTGGTGGACCGGATAACGGTGGTACAAGGGTTTGGTGGGATGTCAACAAATCCAACTTTTAATCAAGGAGTTAAAGTTTATATAAAAAAAACAATGTTTAAAAAAGAGGCTGTATCATATTTTATGATACAGCCTCTTTTTTTTATTCAGATGTTTAAGTGATGTATACTTTTGGGTAGAATTGATTCTGAAAGTGGGTTTACATGGTTTACATAATTTAGGGTTAACATGTTATTATATTATTGATAATCAATTTATTGTGTATTTTTTCGTGCAAAAAGTGTAAACCCACTTTTTGTATACATGTAGTGGGTTAAAGTTTAGTTCAGCGCCAAGAGAAAGCTGTGGCACGGTTCCTTTTTTATGAAATGAATTTCATGTGTGTATTCTTTTTTTGTTTCGTTTTATTTTAATTGTGTTTCGATTTGTGTTGTTTTGGTGCGAATTTTATTGAAAATGGAATTCTTTGTTCTCTTTTCGTGAAAAATTAATTATTAATAAGTTTTGTTTTGTTTCTAATTGTTATTATTTATAATTTTGATATGTGAATCGAAACTGATTGACAAAATAACGATAAAGATCATGACTGCAATTAACAGAAGCGATATTGTACAATCTATAACAGACTCTAATAAAATTTGGGATGTGGTTATAGTAGGCGGCGGAGCCACCGGTTTAGGTGCCGCAGTTGATGCCGCCGCCAGGGGCTATAAAACATTGCTATTGGAGCAAGCCGATTTTGCGAAAGGCACCTCAAGCCGAAGTACTAAACTGGTGCATGGTGGTGTGCGCTATCTTGCACAGGGTGATATTGGCCTGGTACGCGAAGCGTTGTATGAACGTGGTCTGTTGCTTAAAAATGCACCGCACCTGGTAAAAAACGAGTCGTTTGTTATTCCAAACTATGAATGGTGGGGTGGAGCTTTTTACACTATCGGCCTAACCATGTATGATTTGTTGGCGGGTAAGCTTGGGTTTGGACGGGCAAAGCATATCTCCAAAAAAGAAGTGATTAGTAAGCTGCCAACCATCAATCAAAAAGGTTTACGTGGTGGAGTAGTTTATCATGATGGCCAGTTTGATGACTCCCGGCTTGCGGTAAACCTGGCGCAAACCGCATTGGAACAAGGAGCTACCGTATTGAACTATTTCCGTGTAGTTAGCCTGATCAAAAACGATCAGCAGAAAATATCGGGGGTAATTACTACCGATATGGAAACCGACCAAACCTATACCATTAAATGTAAAACCGTTATTAACGCTACAGGTGTATTTGTTGATGACCTGCTGCAGATGGATAAACCCGGCAAAAAGCCCATGGTTAGGCCAAGCCAGGGCGTACACCTGGTGCTCGACCGGTCGTTTATGCCCGGTGAAGATGCCATCATGATCCCTAAAACAGAAGACGGTAGGGTGCTTTTTGCCGTTCCGTGGCATGATAAACTGGTAGTAGGTACAACAGATACTCCGCTGAATGAACATAGCCTGGAACCACGAGCCTTGGAAGAAGAGATCGACTTTATTATCCGTACGGCCGAAAAATATCTGTCTAAAGCCCCAACCCGCCATGATGTGCTCAGCGTATTCGCCGGTTTACGTCCATTGGCCGCTCCGGATGGCGATTCATCCAAAACAAAGGAAATCTCCCGTAGTCACAAATTATTGGTTTCCGATTCTGGCCTGATCACTATTACCGGTGGTAAATGGACAACCTACCGCAGGATGGGGCAAGATACCATTGATAAAGCGATTGAGGTAGGTAAATTGGATCCGAAGCCAAGTGTTACCAAAGACTTGTCGATACACGGCAGTAAACTCAATGTTGACAGGAACGATCATTTATATGTGTACGGCAGCGACGAAGCTCAACTGCTGGCCTTGGTAAATGAAAATGCCGAATGGGGTAAAAAAATGCACCCGGATATGCCTTACATACAGGCCGAAGTGGTATGGGGGGTAAGGCATGAAATGGCCCGCAATGTGGAAGATATCCTGGCTCGTCGTGTTCGATCATTATTCCTGAATGCCCGTGCCGCTATTGATATGGCCCCAATTGTAGCCAGTTTGATAGCTAAAGAACTCGATAAAGACGCCGCCTGGGAGAAGGAGCAGGTAGCATCTTTCACCGTTTTAGCCAACGGCTACCTGCTGGAGCCTTATCAGGCCAAAAAAGTATAAATAAATCAAGCCTCACCTAAACGGCGAAGCCCTCATGTAATAAAATCCTCTCTCCCGATAGCTATCGGGATGGAGAGGGCAGAGTGAGGCTAAATCAATTATTAATTATAAAACCAATGAAAAACGTAAATTATGGAAGATTACATTTTAGCATTAGACCAGGGAACTACCAGCTCAAGAGCTATAGTATTTGATCACAAGGGGCAAATTAAATCTGTTGCTCAAAAAGAATTTAAACAGATATTCCCGCAATCGGGTTGGGTTGAGCATGACCCGAACGAGATCTGGTCGACACAGGCCAGTGTAGCAGCAGAAGCCACCGTTAAGATGGGCATAAACGGTACCAATCTGAAAGCTATTGGCATCACCAACCAACGCGAAACGACTATTGTTTGGGATAGAAATACAGGTGAGCCGGTGTACAATGCCATCGTTTGGCAGGATCGGCGCACCGCTGCTTTTTGCGATAAATTAAAACATGATGGTCACGAAGATATGATCCGTTCCAAAACAGGACTGGTAATCGATGCCTATTTTTCCGGCTCAAAGATCAGGTGGATACTGGACAATGTAGAAGGCGCCCGTGCCAAAGCAGAGAAAGGCGAACTGGCTTTTGGTACCGTAGATAGCTGGCTGGTATGGAAATTTACCCGCGGACATGTACACATTACCGATGTTACCAATGCCTGCCGTACCATGCTGTTCAATATCCAGACCCAGGAATGGGATGATGAATTGATAGCTTTATTGGATATACCTAAAAGCATGCTGCCGGAAGTGAAACAATCCAGCGAGATATACGGCGAAACAGCAACCACTATTTTTGCTTCTAAAGTTCCGATCGCGGGTATTGCCGGCGATCAGCATGCCGCGCTCTTTGGGCAAATGTGTATCGAAAAAGCCATGGTTAAAAATACCTACGGAACAGGCTGTTTTATGCTGATGAATATCGGCGATCAGTTTATCGAATCAAAAAATAACCTGTTAACCACCATCGCCTGGAAAATTAACGGGAAAATACAATACGCTTTTGAGGGCAGCATATTTATCGGTGGGGCAGTAGTGCAATGGCTGCGTGATGGATTGGGTATCATCAAAACATCGGCAGATGTAGAAAAACTGGCTTTAGCTGTTGAAGATACACAGGGCGTATACTTTGTACCAGCCTTTGCTGGTTTGGGGGCACCCTACTGGAAGCCTGATGTGCGCGGAACTATAGTCGGTTTGAGTCGCGGAACTACGGCGTCGCACATTGCCCGTGCAGCATTGGAATCTATAGCTTATCAAACTATGGACGTACTCAAAGCGATGGAGGCTGATAGTGGGATGGAAATTAAAGAATTAAGGGTTGATGGTGGCGCTACAGCGAATGACCTGCTGATGCAGTTTCAATCGAACCTGTTGAATTGTAAGGTGATCAGGCCAAATGTAGTTGAAACGACAGCCCTGGGTGCTGCATACCTGGCAGGTTTAGCGGTTGGATATTGGGAGAGCGTAGAGGAGATACAACAGCTATGGAAATCAGAAAAAGAATTTACGCCGGAGGCTGATCTTTCTGAGATCAAAAAGGGTATCAAGGGTTGGAAAAAAGCGATTCATGCCGCGCAATCCTGGACCGATGAACTGCCTGAGGCTTAATTAACTTGATTATTCACCATTAATTTTAATATCAATATGTCACCATTCATAGCTGAGTTGTTGGGCACCATGTTGCTTATACTTTTAGGCGATGGCGTAGTTGCCAACGTTGTTTTAAATGATACCAAAGGGAATAATAGCGGTTGGATAGTTATTACCACTGCCTGGGGGCTGGCTGTTTTTGTAGGTGTGGTTGTAGCCGGGCCATATAGCGGGGCGCATTTAAATCCCGCGGTTACCATTGCGTTGGCCATTGCCGGTAAATTTGCCTGGGCAAGTGTGCCAACTTATATAGCTGCACAGCTTTTAGGAGCATGTTTGGGCGCTTTTTTAGTGTGGTTGATGTACTACGACCATTTTCAGCGCACCAATAACCCAGGCGGGATATTAGCCGTTTTTTGTACCGGACCTGCTGTGCGTAATTATAAATCAAACATAGCCAGCGAGATCATCGGCGCATTTGTACTGCTATTCACCATTTTTTATATCTCCGGGGCCGAGATCACCCCAAGCAAAACACCCGTCGGCTTAGGATCGGTGGGTGCCATACCTGTAGCCTTATTGGTTTGGGTAATTGGCTTATCGCTGGGTGGTACAACGGGCTATGCTATTAACCCTGCCCGCGACCTTGGGCCACGCATCATGCATGCTATCTTACCCATCAAAAGCAAGGGTACCAGCGACTGGGCGTATGCCTGGATACCTGTTATAGGTCCTGTAATTGGTGCCGCGATAGCTGCTTTTTTATATACCAGCCTGGCTATAGGGCATTAATATATAAACCAATTATTATTTCTTTTTAAAACCAGAGTTTTATGAAAACGATTTATAAAGGTGGCCTTTTGGCCATACTTGGGCTATGCCTTTGTCTTCAAAGCAGGGCCCAGGATACCACAGCAAGGAAAAAAGACTCAGTTGTTGTAAAAAAATACCGTCCGTTTGATGTTAACTTACAGGTAAGGTCGTTATATATATGGCGCGGGTTTAAAGTATCAAATGCGCCTATTACAGACGTAGATATGCACTACACCACCCGTGATGGTAGTTTTGCCGTTGGCCTATGGGGCGGTGCCGGTTTTACAGGCGATTACAAGGAGTTTGACTATTATGTGAAGTATAATCATAAATCGGGCTTTAGCGCTTCGGTATGGGATATCAACAACTTTACCAATTACCCCAATGCCGATCTGTTTAACTATAACAAAGCCAGCACATCGCACTTTATTGATGTTACGGTAGGTTACCAGTTTAAGGATTCGTTTCCTTTGAGTATTAACTGGAGCACTATCGTGCAGGGCCGGGATACCTATGTTAAAAGCAACGGCGATTTAGGCAATGCCTACTCCAATTACGTGATACTGGATTACAGGCTATGGAAAGAAGGAACCTCCGATCTGCATATTTTTGCGGCAGGCGCATTTGCTTTTGGCCGTGACCAAAATTTTTACGGATCAAAGCCCAATATTGTTAATGCCGGTTTAACGCTGAATAAGGAACTGGTACTTTTTAACTATCACCTGCCAATTTCGGCTACGGCAATGTTTAGTCCGGAGCATAAATACGGGGCATTGCAATTGGTTATGAATGTTTTTTAAATGATTGAGGTCTGTTGAGAGTAATAGACATATACATTAATAATATCACAAAAAGGGGGGCTGTCACCCTGAGCCCCCGTCGAAGGGTTGAGTGCAGAGGCCTGCCCACTATGCTTCGACGGAGCTCAGCATGACAGCCTTTCTTGGCAAATGTCTAATCATGGGCTATTACTCTGTTGAGGGGATTAGAAAGACGGTGTTAATATTATCTCCGCTTTTGCGATGATGCCCGGGCAATCAGTTCGGTTTCTACCAGTTCTGTAGTAAACTCCTCAACAGGCCATTTACTTTCAATGGTCTTGATCAGCATTTCGGTAGCCAATTGCCCTATTTGAAATGCCGGTTGACGTACTACAGTTAGCGGCGGATCAAAAAGCTCGGCCACGTCGGAGTTGGTGAAGCCGGCGATGGCTATATCGTCAGGAACTTTAACACCCAGCTTTTTGAGTATATGCATGCAGCTGATGGTAAGACGGTCGCTGCCGATGAAAATGGCTTCCGGGGGCTCGTTCAGGTTTAAGAGCTCTTTAATGGCCAATTCTACCTCATCTTGTATCATGCCTCCATGATTACAGTGTTTTAAATAACCAGGTTTAAAATCAAGATTATACTTGTCGAGGGCTGCCTTAAAACCATTGAATCTTTCTTTGCTGATGAGTAGGTTGTTGGAGCTGGTTATGTGAGCTATTTTTCTGAAACCCATATTGATCAGGAGTTCGGCAGCATCAAAGGATCCCTGAAAGTTGTTGGCTATTACTTTATGGGTGTCAACATCAGCCGCAACCCGGTCGAAAAATACAATGGGGAATCCTTTTTCATGCAGATATTTGTACTGGGAAGTATCAGTTGATTCGGCAGATAAGGAAACCAGCAGACCATCCACATGCCTGGACAACAGGTGCTTCACATTGGTGCACTCCCTGTCGAACGATTCATGGGTTTGTGTAATGGTAACATGATAGCCACGGTTATAAGCGATTGACTCAATACCATTAATAGCCTGCGAAAAATAGGTATTGGCCACTTCGGGTACCACAACACCAATAGAGTGACTCTTTTGTTCTTTTAAACTAAGCGCTATAGGATTTGGCCGGTAATTAACTTTTTCGGCATATTCCAGTACCAGTTTTTTGGTTTCGGCACCTATTTCATAGCTCCCGTTCAATGCTCTTGATACTGTTGATGTCGACAGGCCCAGCGCCTTGGCTATATCTTTTATGGTATAAGATTCAAACATAATTTAGCTTACTGGTATTTCAAGAGGCCAGCTTAGTGTTGGTTTACAATAAGGGTACACTGTTAATTGGCTAAGTTAGTGTAAAATTACAGATCTCTCGTGTCAATTCAGATACATTTGAATTCACTAAACCGTGCAAACGTTTCCGGGAACGTTTGCACGGTTTTAATACCGCATATCTTTTTTTTATTAGCTACTTGTACTTAATCTTGTTTAGTAATTGAGCTTTACTGTTAATAGGAAATGCTCAGTATACCAATAGCAATAAACCAACTATAATCGATAAATTCATCTTTTTATTGAATACATGATCTTATCCAGATATAATTTAAACAAAATCAGTTTGCCGGTATCAGGCCTGCCGGATACACAAATATTTGAACTTCCTGAAAAGGTATTACAATTTGGTACCGGGGTACTTTTACGCGGCTTACCCGATTATTTTATTGATAAAGCCAATAGTAATGGTGTTTTTAATGGTAGGATAGTAGTGGTGAAATCAACCGATACAGGTTCGGCAAGTGATTTTGATAAACAGGATGGTTTATATACTATTTATACAAAAGGTATTGCAAATGGTCAGGAAATAAATGAGCAGGTTATATGCTCGGCCATCAGTCGTGTATTATCTGCTACAATCGACTGGGCTGCTATCCTGGAGGTGGCTCAGAGCCCTCATTTGCAGGTGATCATCTCCAATACTACAGAGGTTGGTATTAAATTGGTAAAAGAAGACATCAGCAAGCATCCCCCGGAATCCTATCCTGGAAAATTACTGGCTGTATTGTATAAACGATATCAGGCTTTTAATGGTAGTGCTGATAGCGGGCTGGTTATTATTCCCACGGAGCTAATAACGGATAATGGTAAAAAGTTAGAGTCCATAGTACTTGAACTGGCGCATCTGAACAAGTTGGAACCCGCTTTTATGGATTGGTTGGAAAGTCATAACCATTTTTGTAATTCCCTGGTTGACCGTATTGTTCCAGGCAGGCCAGATAAGGTATTGAATGATGAGCTGGAAGCAAAAAGTGGCTATACAGATAATCTAAGTATCATAGCAGAGCCCTATAGCCTATGGGCCATTGAAGGAGACGATCATATCAGGTTGGTGTTATCATTTCATGAGGTTGATGAAAGTGTTGTTATAACTTCTGATATTGAATTATTCAGGGAGCTTAAATTACGTTTACTAAATGGTACACATACTTTAAGCTGTGCCTGGGCCATTTTGCAGGGTTTTGCCACGGTAAAGGAAGCCATGAGCAATGAAACCTTTATCAATTTTATCACGCCCTTGATGTATGAGGAGATATTGCCCGCCATCCCCTATAAAATCGATGAAAATATAGCAACAGATTTTGCAGGTAAGGTGCTCGACAGGTTCCGTAATCCCTACATCAGGCATGAATGGTTGAGTATTTCAGTACAATACACTACTAAGATCAAAATGAGGGTGGTCCCTTTATTATTAAACTACTATAAGCTAAACAGTTCGATCCCCGAACATATGGTGCTTGGTTTTGCTGCCTACATCAGGTTCATGCAGATCAAATTAAGTAACGATGGCCATTACACCGGGAAAATGAACGGGCTGGAGTATCGGGTTACCGATAGCTTTGCCGAATACTTTGCCACGGTTTGGGCAAATTCTGAAACCAATGTAGCCATACATCAGATACTGACTAATACCGAGCTTTGGGATGCCGATCTTACCGCCTTATCAGGATTCGAAGATGCTATAATTGAACGGTTTCGCAGTTTCAAATAGGGTAGCGGGTCATGTTAATTTTTGCCGGGCTGTAACAAATTTTTGGCATACATCATCTAAGCGTTAAAGTAAAGGCAATCACCATACTAAACTGCATGAAGCTGAAAAAAATATCCTGGATTTCCATTGTTATTTTTGCCATCGTAATAGGCCTTTACCCGCTTGCCTATTACTTTACGGATATAAAGACCAACGGCTTGCTCAGCACCAAACCCCGCGAATTATTAAGTAATTCCGTATGGTATGCAGCGTTTTATACGCATATTACCTTTGGTGGTATTGCCCTGCTAACCGGTTGGAGCCAGTTTAGCAACAAACTGCGCCAAAAATATTTGAGCACGCATCGCCTGGTTGGCAAAATTTATGTTATTGCCGTTACGCTGAGTAGCATCAGTGGTTTATTTATCGCTTTTTTTGCAACCGGGGGCATTGGTAATGTGCTGGGCTTTGGCATATTAGCTATGTTATGGTTTATAAGTGTGTTTAATGCTTATACCAGCATCCTGAAAAGGGATGTATACCGGCATGAAAACTGGATGATACGCAATTACGCGCTCACTTTGGCCGCGGTTACTTTACGCATTTGGTTGCCTTTATTATCTGCTTTTGTTTTCCACGATTTTATACCCGCTTACCGTATAGTATCCTGGTTGTGCTGGGTACCTAATTTGATCATTGCCGAGATCATCATCAGCAAAAGATCCGCAAAACAAGAGCAGATCCTTCAGACTATATAAGCTTTCAACAATTAAAAACTGGCGTATGCCCTTACCGGGAATGTGCCCACGCCTTTAAATTTGGGTGGTACGGCATTGAACTTATAACCACTCTCGGGTAATTTGTCCAGGTTGCATAAGTGCTCTGTTATCAGTATTTCGGCGCCCAGTAAAATAGTATGTACCGGGCGACTTTTGCCCTTGGTATCATCAATGTTATGGCTATCAATGCCTACCAGTTTTACGTTACATTCCTTCAGATATTCAGCTGCTTCGGCAGTAAGGTATGGGTGGCCTTCAAAATACTGCGGTGTGTTCCAGTGTTTTGCCCAGCCCGTATAAACTAATACGGCTTTATTCCTGATCTCTTTACCGGTAAAATAGCTCTTGCCAATTTCGGTTGCATTTTGGGCGTTAATGGTGATAGCATCCAGATCGGCAAAGCGCTCCAGTTCTATTTCTGACAAATCTTTACCATGGGCAAAGCGGTGGAAAGGGCAGTCGATATAAGTACCGGTATTGGTTACCATTTCAATTTTTCCGATCTGAAACTCTGTTCCCGGTTCATAGTTGGCTTTGGATTGCTCCCGACTCAGGTAATCGCAAATGATAGGCGCGGGTAAGCCTTTATAAGTTACCAGGCCATTAAAAATGGTGTGACTCAGGTCGATATATTTTTCATCAGGTACGAGGTTAACCGCCTGGCGCTTGTGTTTTTCTTCGATGTAGTATTTGTTCAGAATGGCAACCTTACCAACCATAAGCAGTTGCATATCGTTTACAATATAGTCGGCCAGTTCCTGGTCGCTGATGGTATCGCCGGCAATATCCAGGCGAAAATCCTGGCCCTGGATGCCGCCGCCATTGGTGAAAGAAATATCAAAATCAAAAACTACTCTTTTATCGGGCATGGTTGTTTGGTCTGTTTTGGTGATGGGATCAATATGGCCAAAAAAACTTTTTAAACCTTAAATTTTAACATTTTTTTAGTCGAAACAGGGGCAAAAACAGTTTAAAAATTATTCAAAATCATTGATTTTAACAAATTTCAAGTCCGTTTTGATGCGTTTTTTAAACTTTAAAAAGTATTAAAGAGTATTAAAGAGTTAATTATAAAATAACTAAATGCTAAGCGGTCGGCTTTTTTGTCTGGGGTTATTCCTTAACAAAACAGCCCGGATGTCTGCTGAAAGACATCCGGGCTGTTGATTGAAATAAAGATACTAAAATTTGGTTGGAATATCCATAAAATTCAGTCATGCCGAACTTGTTTCGGCACCCCACGGGTAAGATATTCAATATGCTGGTTAACTCGTCCTGTGGGATCCTGAAACAAGTTCAGGATGACTCCTATGTGCTCCTCTCGTCCTTCGTCCAATGATCCTCTAATCTCACTTACCTATCTTCAAATACCTATAGATCAGCAAAAGGATACAAACTATACCTGCTGCCGAAATAAGGGAGCTTATGGTTATGGCGTGTACTATGGCTTCGGGGCCGCCGTTGGTCATGGCGCCAAATACGGCTACGCCCATGGCTCCTGCAGCCTGCCGGGTGGTATTTAGTACTGCTGATGCCGTGCCTGATCGTGTTTTGGCCACCGTGGATAAGATGCCTGTGGTCATGGCGGGTACGGCAAGGCCCATACCCAGGGGGATAATAATAAAGGGAAAGAACAGCTGCCAGTAAGGCGTATGGGCATGAGCGATGAGCAGTCCCGCATAACCGATAGCGCCAATGGTAAGCCCGGTGATGATGGGTACGCGTGTGCCATATTTGGCCATCAATTTAGCACTGATGAGGTTGGAGATGATAAATCCGGCGGTAAGCGGCAAAAAGGCCATGCCCGCGGTGAGCGAAGGATAGTGCAGTACATTTTGCAAGTACAGGCTCAGCACAAATACGGTACCGTAATAGGTAGCATTTAATACAATGCCTTGTAATACCAATACATTAAAAACGGGCGACTTAAACAGGTCAAGCGGTAGGATGGGGGCTTTGGCTTTCTTTTCTATCCGCAGAAAAATGATGAACATAATAGCGCTGAAAATCAACGCGCCATAGATGATGGGATTGTTAAAACCGAGGTGGTGTAATTCAATAATAGCGGCTATAAGCGCGGTAAGGGCCAGCATCCAGGTAAACTGACCAGGAATATCAAAACCTTTGTTTTCGTGCTTCTCGCTTTCCTGTAGCTTTATGCTTAGTAAGATGCCGACAAGGCAGATAGGTACGTTCACAAAAAATATCATGCGCCAGTTGCTCACATGCATCAGCAATCCGCCCAGGATCGGTCCGGCGGCAATGGATACGCCACCGGCGGCTGTCCACCAGGCAACGGCTTTGCTGCGCTGGGTGGCCTCGTGGGCAAAGCTCTGGTTTAGGATAGATAAGGAGCTGGGGATCATGGCTGCTGCCCCTATGCCCTGCAACACACGGAAAGCAATCAAACTAAAAGGATTCCAGGCAAAGCCGCAACCCGCAGATGCGATACCAAACACCAACAGGCCAAACTGGAAAAGGCGTTTTGAACCCAGCAGATCGCTCATTCCTCCTGCCGATAGCATCAGCACCGCAAAAGCGATGGTATAGGCATCAACTATCCACTGCAACTCGCTGATATCTGCTTTGAACGAGGCTGAGATCTGCGGTAGCGCGATATTCACGATGGATACATCCAGCTGCGATACCACAAAGGCCAGACTGGTGGTGCCTACTATAAAAATAAATGGTGATTTTGTTTGGTGTCCTTTGTTTACCGCCGTATCTGCCATGATTTGTAACTATTAGTTTACAACACAAAGATACCTCCCTCAAAAACATTACACTTCGGTTTTAAATGAAATATGATATTCATATCGAATATGAATAAATGTTTTTGTTGTTTTTGTCCACTCAGGGTATCCCGAAGATGATACCATGGGGATGGAAGTCATTTTTAATTTCCTCCCCACGGGAGGGGTGCGTAGGGTAGGTGTAATGGGAGGGAGGGGTTTCTACGCGCGATGATTATCCTTGTTCCATAAACCCCTTCCTCCCCTTCCCGAGGGAAGGAATCGCACAAAGCTTTCGCTCTTTTGATGGATGCCATGGAGCTCAGTCGAAGTATGACAACCCCTCGCTGGTGCACGTGACACG
The DNA here is from genome assembly GCF_052045695.1 of Mucilaginibacter sp. 22184. Taxonomy (NCBI): domain Bacteria; kingdom Pseudomonadati; phylum Bacteroidota; class Sphingobacteriia; order Sphingobacteriales; family Sphingobacteriaceae; genus Mucilaginibacter; species Mucilaginibacter sp. 22184. The sequence continues at coordinate 317,259 of NZ_JBQEPI010000003.1, read as the reverse complement.
TGCGTCAGCATTAGCCAATTATACGCTAAATATCAGCTTTACGATCGTCCAGTCGTTTGAAGGATAGGATAAACAGGATTCCTAAAAATGAAAAGAGCATGCCATACATGATTCCATTAAAGGCACCCATTAAGCGTTTAGATCCCGCGTAAGCACATAGCCTGAGATAAAAAAGCCCGATAACAAATCCTATTAATTCCTGCATGTTTATTTAAAAGTACGAACAGTAAGCTAATTTAGCTCAACCTGGTTAATTTATTTCACCTCAGGCGGCACCATGCTCACCGCTGTACTTGTCGGGAAGTTTTTTGGTAGGGGAAAAGTCACTTTGCCGGTTCCAAGCCATTCCACGGCCCTGATCATGGTGGTTTGAAAACCTACGCAGCGATAGCCGGGCGGATAAGTATCACCTTTCCATAAATGGCCCATGCTGGATACATAAACCTTTCCCTTGCCATATTTCACTATCCATTCCACAGGCCAGTTGATGCCCGTGAGCGGATCGTTGGCGTAGGAGAGTACCTTGAGGTTTTGTGCTGGTCCGCGTGCAAATCGGTACAGCTCAACATCGGGGGTAAGCCATTGTTTAGGGTAGGCTGCATTTATGGGGTGCTCATTCAATACGCAGATCAGCAGGTTGCTCCGGTCGTTATGATAGGTATCCTGGCCCTGGCCGGGAGGTATGCTGTCTATTTTACCTAAGGAATCAACCCGGAGCGCGTAGCCAAAGTTTTTTGACCGCCAGCCTAAGCCTATCATTTGGTTATACCCGGGCCAATCGGGGTAAGCGTTATTAGCGGAATGCAGGATATATAAGCCGCCGCCATTTTTAACATAGTTTTCCAGTTCACGCTGTACGCGTAAGGGCCATTTTAGCTTGGGGTTCTGGATATTGTTGGTATTTTGAATAACTACATCATATTTTTTAAAGTTGGGTTCCCAGTTGGATTGCACAGTAGTATCCTGCAGGTTTATGGGTATGGTGGAAACTGTTATTTGAAACAGACCCGGTCCTTCCAGTATCTGCTTAACCATTTTGGTGGTCTGTTTCCAGTCGTGGTTGCTGAAACCATCTACAATAAGTACACGGATGATTTTTTTATGGCGATTTTTTACGCACACTACAGCGCATAACAGGCAGGCGGTAATGATGAGGCTATATTTAAGATATTTCATGGAATTAATTTGCGGTATAAAGATAGGATAAGCAGCTACCTGTGTGGTATGGCAACGAAAGCCAAAACGTAAGTAATTGCGTTTCATCTTGTAAATATTGTGTTATAAAGCCTTTGTATAGTATATTTAACGTGAGTTCGCAATAAGAAATGGATGTCCAATATCTACAGATTGTCATTTCGAACGAGGTACGAGGAGAAATCTTTTGCGCACGATAAGCCTGGCGCAAAAGATTTCTCCGCACCCCAACGCCTTGTCCATCTCTGTTTGTCGAAATGACATGACTTGTTCTTTCCGAATTCACGTTGTTTAACTTTATCCTCAATCAGATTAAAAAAAAGGTAATGGCTCATATCAAACGAAGGGTATTTATCAAAGGCACCCTGCTGGCCGGTGCAGGTACTGTTTTAGGCCCGCAGATCATGAGGGCGGCAGAAGAGCGTATAAGCATAAAATCTGCCGACAGATCAATCATGGCAAGCGGTAAAAAAGTAATCGTCGCGGGTGCGGGGATAACGGGCCTTTGCTGTGCTTATGAGCTGATGAAAGCAGGGCACGAGGTGGTGGTATTGGAAGCCAGCGGCCGGTATGGCGGGCATATATTTACCGGGCGCGATGGTTTGTCTGATGGCCTGTATGCCGACTTCGGGGCCGACCATATTACCAAGCCCGGCTATGAACGTTTTTTTGAATATGTGGATGAATTTAAGCTCAAGGCCATCCCATACCCGCATGCCGAGGGCTCTGAGGCCGCGCCGGATAATCATACCCTGAAAATGATTGATGGTAAATTTTATACACCCGAAATGATGAAAGATCCAGCGGTGTTGGCCAAATTCGGGTTTAATGAAAAGGAGATCAAATTTCTGTCGCAAAATCCCATGTATGCTCTGAACGATTTCTACCTGAAACCGTACCTGGATAAATTTACCGATCCATATCAGCCATTTGGCGTTGGTTATGATGATTACGACCAGATAGCCATAAGCCAGATCTATAAAAAAGAAGGCGCTTCGCCGGGTGCGCTGCGGTTTTTGGGTGGCAGTACAACCAATGCCCTGTATGTGCTTTGGCGGTCGGCTATTATGAAATTTCGGGGTATACCGGCATCCGAAGGTGATACTTATCATTTAAAAGATGGCAATGAACAATTGCCCATCGCTTTTGCCAAACGCCTGGGTGCAAGGGTTAAATTGAATCATCCGGTTACGGCCATTAAGCATGATAGTACAGGGGTAACAGTATCCTACAAAGCTTATGGTATGACACAAGTGCAGGAAATGAAGGCCGATTTCCTGGTGAATTGTATCACGCTGCCTATTTTTAAAAATATCCCGGTTAGCCCTCCATTGTCGCCGGCTAAGCAGTATGTGGTTAACCGTATGGGTTATTCTTCGCACCCTTTTTATGTGTTCGAGGCCAGTTCCAAATTCTGGCTCGAAGATGGGTTCAAAACCATCAATATGGAGTTTGAGCATCCGGATATTTCCTCCATATGGGAAGAAACCAACGAGGTAGATACTCAGCGCGTGATCCTGAAAGCTTTTGGCCCGGGCGGTATTTCGCCCGAGCGTGTCCTGGCTGCTTTCAGGTCCGTTTACCCGGGCAAACATGATACGATAGAACAAGCCTTAACTTTCGACTGGACAAAAGACCGCTTTGCCCCGGCCTGCGAAATGCAGCCTTTCCCGATAGGCACCATGCGCAAATTCTGGCCGCAGGTAATGCTGCCCGAAGGACACATCTATTTTGCAGGTACTTATGCCGATAATATGAGCCGTGGGATGGAGTCGTGCATCCGCTCGGCGCAGCGGGTAGCGCAGGAAATTGGCAAGGTATGACAGAACATTACTAACCGGGTGTATAGCCAACTCACCCGGTCTACGCTGCGCTGGACCGCCCTCTCTCCGGCTTTGCCGCAAAGAGGGCACACTTTCTCTTATTTTTTGTCATCCTGAGGAACGAAGGATCTACTCTGCAATTGAAAAGTTCAATAATAGATGCTTCACTCCGTTCAGCATGACAAATCTTTTCCCCCTCTATGCGCGAAGCGCAGACGGGTGAGTCGATATCCTACTTCATTTGATTTTACAATTTATTAAACATTTGTTATCCTTTTACAATCCGCTTTCTTTAATATCTTAGGCTCCTTAAAACCGGTATTTAAGCAACGGTTTTGCCCGATATATGAAACGCAGAGATTTTGTAAAAAACGCTACGCTTACCGCCCTTGGCGCATCGCTGATTGGTCCCTTAGAGGCTTTTGCTGAAGAACGGGTTACGCATCTGGACAGCGACGACGTATCGCCCCGGGCAGCGCTGGCCGATGAATTTAAGCTGCACTTTTTGGTCGTTGGCGACTGGGGCCGGAACGGCGAATATGACCAGGCCGAAGTAGCCAAACAAATGGGGCAATGGGCCACCACGCATCCCAATGATTTTGTGGTATCGGTAGGTGATAATTTTTATCCCAAAGGCATCATCAGCGAAATGGATCCGCAGATACATTACTCTTTTGAAAATATCTATACCGCGCACTCCTTACAGTGCGACTGGTATCCCATTTTAGGCAACCACGATTACCTGACCGATCCCGACGCGCAGATTCGCTATAGCAAGGTAAGCCGCCGATGGAACATGCCTGCGCGTTACTACACTAAAGAGGTTTCCTTAGGGAAAGATAAAGGTAGCGCTTTGCTGATAATGATCGATACCGATCCTATGTTGCATGAGCATCTGAAAGATTATGTGGATACACAGATGCAGTGGTTGCGCAAAACATTGAAAGAAGCATCTGCAGATGTGAAATGGAAAATAGTGATCGGCCACCACCCGTATTATACGGTTGGGCCGCGTATAAGCAATTTTGATACTTTAACTGTGCGGAAAATATTACCGCAGATATTTGAGGAGCACAAGGTTGATGTTTACCTGTCGGGCCACGATCATTCCCTGCAACACCTGAAACCGGAAGGTTTTACTCACCAGTTTATCTCGGGCGCAGGCTCGGAGCTCACGCCTGTAACTGCCGGGGTATCCTACAGCAAGTTCCAGGCATCTGAACACGGCTTTATGGCGTTCTCGGTAAATTCCAGCAAGCTCAATGTAAAAGCCATTAACCAGGTTGGTAAGGTGATTTACGAAACGGAACTGACGAAATAGTTTTTAGTCGATGGTCCATAGGCAATAGCTGGTGATTGGCTTGCCCCTCCCCACATTTGGTGATAGGCTATTTCAACGGTATACTTTATACTTGCCGTAAACATTTACCAAAACCCCAACATATGAACTTATATAGTGAAACAACAGGGAATGGTGGGCATTTCCTGATATTTGTACACGGAAACTCCCAATCTTTACATACCTGGGATAATGTGATAGCCCAGCCTGTGTTACAAAAGTACACCAAAGTAGCGGTTGACCTGCCCGGACATGGCTCGTCTTTTCGCAGTACCAATCCTGAAGAGGATTATACAGCAAAAGGGCTTGCAGCGCACCTGAATGCTTTTTTAAAGCATTATGCCGATAAAAAATACATCTTGATAGGCACCTCATTAGGCACCAGCATTATCAGCGAACTGAATCCGTTCCCGGCATCGTGTAAGGGCGCTTTATTATCGGCCGCTATGCTATCGTCCAAAAACATTACGGTTAAAGATATGATACAGCCCAATATCGGGGTAACGGCAGCATTTCAGGCTCATCCATCCGAAGAAGAGATCGATTACCTGATAGACAGGTTTATTTACCTGGCAGGCGATGAAGTTAAAAAGCACTATAAAACGGTATTTAAACAAACCGATCCGGATATGCGGGGCTACCTGGGGCAATCATTGGGCAACCCCCCGGCAATTGATAAGGTAGCCAATATTACATCGGCCGGGATACCGGTAGCTGTAGTTTATGGTGAGCAGGAAGGCATAGTACAGGCTGATTACCTGAACCGTACTATTTTGCCTAAATGGCGAGACCAGATCTTCAGGATCAGCGATGCCGGGCACTGTATCGAGCTTGATCAACCCGAAGCCATGTCCGCACTTATTGGAGAATTTGCGGAGGATTGTTTTAGGGAAAAATAGTTTTTGACCATGGCCGATGGTCTATAGACGATGGTCCATGATTCATAGACAATAAATAGTTCATTGACCATAGTCAAAAAACACCATGTCAATTGCGAGGAGGAACGACGAAGACAACCGACCGGAGGGCGCTTATTTAATACCTTTAAAACCAAACAAAATATTAATAATCTCGTGGCATGTATAAACGCGGGTAGGTTGCTTCACTAAGTTCGCAATGACATATTTTTTATTTTTATTCCTTGCTCCAAAAATCTCGCCGTTACGGTACCTGGTTAATATGTGATACGGAGAATTTTAGTCCCATGATGCCGATCATGATGAGGGAGATAAAGAAAACTTCCATCCAGGTAATGGTTTTATTAAAGAAAGCCATTTCGGCTATTTTGATGAACACGAGGGTAGCGGCCGTCCAGATGGCGTATGCAGTGGCTGTAGATAGCTCTTTGATAGCCAACGAGAAGAAATATACATTACACACTCCAAACAGGATATAGCCCAGCAATGGTGCCAATAACGGGAAGCTTACATCAACGCGGTAAAAGTTGTGCCAGGTAAGCAGTTTCAAATCGCTTAGTTTAAAGTATTTTACCGAGAACGTCCACGCGGTTTCAAATACTGCTGCTATGATGATATATATCCAGGCCAAAGGTTATGGGATTATTGCAAAATCTCTTCTTGCGGGTGAGTGGTTATGGTGGTGTTGATAGCTTGTGCCGTTATATTGGTAGTTGCTTTTGAGTCTTTTTTATTAAATGGTGACAGCAATATCGATAAAATATTCGGTCGCAGATTATAGTAGCGCTCAAACCATTTGTATTTCAATAGTTTTTTTTCGTCGAAGCGCTTCACCGAAAAGGCGTGCTGCATAAAATAGTCACGGGGATATTCGTAGCCAAGGCCCCAGTTTTCGCGCTCGTTGCCGGGTGCATGCCCCGGGTCATAAGCGCTGCCAAACAAGTGATCCCAGATGGCAAATTTGGTAGCGAAATTGGCATGGAAAACTTCGATGTAATTGGCATGGTGCCATAAATGCAATTCAGGAGTGTTGAGGATGTATTTGAGCTTGCCCAGTTTTACATTCACATTGGCATGGATGAACATACCAAACATGGCATCCAACAGGGCTTTGATGGGAATTACTGCCGGATCGGCACCTAATAAAATGATAGGTGCGAATTCAATGGTTTGGTTGATGATGATCTCGATGATGTGCGAGCGAGATCCCGACAGAAAATCAACTTCTTTGCCCGAATGATGGGCCTCATGTGTACGCCAAAGGAACTTGCTGCGATGCTGTAAGCGATGGAACAGGTAGATGTACAGATCGTGCGTCACCAGGAAAAACAATACCTGCACAGCTATTGGCCAATGCGTTACAAATTGAAAGGAAGACCAATCAAAATGATGTTGAACAGGGGCGATGATGTAATCAAATATCAGGATCTTTAAGAAATAGCTTTGTATCAGCGTATACCAAACCAGGTCGATCCAAAAACCTTCCCTGAAAAATTTTAATCCCTTGCGATAGGGCGATATCCGTTCCCAGGCAATGATGAATATGATCCACAAAACCAGTATAGTGGTTGTAACAGTAAGTAGTTTTTCCTGTGGCATTTTTTAGTTTGTATCAAGTAGTTAGTATCAAGTATCAAGTACCAGGATATCGTTTATAGACGGTTTTCAAAAGTCTCGATACTTGATACTAACTACTTGATGCTAAAGTAAACTATATCGCTGTCCAGCCGCCGTCAACCACGAGATTGGCGCCAGTCATGTATGCGGATGCTTCGCTGGCTAAAAATATCAGCGCGCCCTGGTAATCGTTTGCTTTGGCCATACGGCCCAATAATGTTTTGGCCGAATAGTTCTCAACAAAAAAATCATTCTGGTTATTCTCTACACCACCCGGCGAAAGAGTGTTTACCCGAACCCCTTTATTACCCCAATAGGCAGCCAAAAAACGGGTAAAGTTGATGACCGCACCTTTGGTTACCGGGTAGGCGGCAGATTTATAAAAATCCTGCTCGCCCTGAGGGTTTTTGTATATAGACTGATCGGGTCCTACCATACCGTAGGTAGAAGCTACGTTGATGATACTACCCGAATGCTGTTCGGCCATCACCGTACCAAATACCTGCGAGCAAAGGAACACCCCCGTTACGTTTACATTGAGTGATTGCTGAAAGGCCGTAAGCGGGTAATTTTCAAATGCCGAAAGCTCTTTAGCCATAGCGGGGCTCTCGAACATATCGTTAATGGCGGCATTGTTCACCAGTATATCGATGCTGCCATAGCGGGTCAGTATTTGATCGCGGGCAGCTTCCAGGGAATGTTTATTGGTTACGTCGATCTTCAGGCCGCCATGCTGTTCGCCCAGATTGGCGGCAAAGGCTTCTACCTTTTTTTCGTCTATGTCGGCAGCTACCACATTGGCGCCGGCCATGGCCAATGCTTCGCAATGCTTTTGCCCGATAAGCCCCAGTGCCCCGGTCACGATAGCCGTTTTTCCCTGTAATGAAAATAGTTCCATATATTTTTATAGGAGAATCAAGATAATAAGAGTCAGGATAGTACGAAGCAAGAATCAAGACAAAACCTTTGTTGGATACCTTTTATCATTCTTAGTTTTTTTAATTCCTGGCTCTTGATTCTTACTATCTTGATTCTCTCCTCTTATTTATAGTGCCGCTGTTTTTGGCTTAATGTTATAATTGCTCACCTTGCGGAAAACTGCTTCCAGTACTTCGCCTTTTAAATAGCTTTTTACATCACCGCTTAAAATGGCTTCTTTAACTACCTGCAATACGTCGCGGTAGGCTAAAAGGGTGTAGTCGATATCCTCAGAGGTATGGCTGAAACACATGTTATGGAAACCGGCCCAAAGGATACCGCGTTTGATCATTTCCTGCTGCATCAGGGTTTTCAGTTCCAGTGCGTTGCCTGCTTCGGGGGTAAAAGTTACCATGCTGCGGCAGTTGTAACCAATACAGCGGGTATACTGATCCATACCTAATGATATGGCGATCTGGTTATAGCCATCTTTTAGCAAAGCACCATGCTGATCAAGGTATTGCGGTACGTTCTTGTCGCGCAGCTCGTTGATGGTAGCTATACAGGCTGCTAATGATAAAGCCTCACCGCCAAAGGTGGTATAACTGAATACTTCGGAATTAAAAAGCTCCATCACATCCGCTCTGCCTGTGAGCATGGCTATCGGCATGCCATTGGCACATGCCTTGGAGAATACGGCAAAATCGGCCTTTACGTTAAAATATTCCTGCGCACCGCCTAAAGCAATGCGGAAGCCTGTCCACATTTCATCAAAAATGAGCAGGGTGCCGTTTTCGCGACAGGCCTCGGCCAGTTCCTGTAAAAAGCCGGGTTTAGGAGCTTCAAAAATAAAAGGCTCTAATATTAGGGCAGCCACGCTCTCGTCTAAAGCTGCTTTTATCGAATCGATGTCGTTGTATTCAAAAGTATAGGTAAGATCCTGAATAGCTCCGGGGATACCTGCGTTACGACTGGTGATACCGATGTACCAGTCATGCCAGCCATGGTAACCACAGCAAAATACTTTATCCCTGCCGGTAAATGCACGGGCAACACGGATGGCTGCCGAGCACACATCAGCGCCTGTTTTGGCTATCTTAACAGCCTCAGCATTTGGGATCACTTGTTGTACCAGTTCGGATAGTTCCACTTCCAGTGGGTGCATCAGCGAGAAGGTGATGCCATCATTCAATTGCTCGCGGATGGCATCATCAACAGCAGGGTAGGCGTAACCCAACGAAATAGGGCCAATAGCCGAGTTATAATCGATAAATTCATTGCCATCAACATCCCAAACGTGCGAGCCTTTGCCTTTTACCAGGTATTTAGGCGCTACGCCTTTGCTAAACTGACCCGGACCTTTAGCCAGGGTTTGGGTTACCGGTTTTTGAACTTTTAAAGCGCGCTCATATATTTTGTCCGACTCGGTGATGTCGGGATAGTTGTTGCTTAACTGTATTTTATTAGCCATGGTGAAATCTTTTTTATTCTGAAAACTCTGGGGTTAATATGGATGGTTGTGAGTACCCGGTTTGATAGCCTAAGATCCTTTCGGCTATTTGTTTGCCCGAGAAACCTTCGTTTTGTAATACATCGGGTAATAATGCTGGTTTGAACCATCTTTCTTTCAGGGCGATAGGCATAACTTTAGCGGTTGTTTGGTATTGCAGCAAAACCTCCGCAACAATAGTATACAGGCCGCCGGTCAGGAAATGGTCTTCGAGGGTAACAATGAGATTGCTGCTGGCGGCTACCTGTAGAATGATGGCTTCGTCAACCGGTTTAAGGCTGCGCATGTTCACCAGGCCAACGGATAAACCTTCGTTCTGTAATACTTCAACTGCGATAAGTGCCTGCTCAAACATCAAGCCATAGGTTAAAATGGTTAAATCGCTTCCCGAACTGATCACTTCGGCTTTGCCCAGTTCAAAAGGCTCATGCACATGGCTGGTTTTGCGGGTATTGATACGTGTATAGGCCGGGTTTGGCGATTTCCAGATCTCCGGCAGCATTTTTACCAGGTCGTCCTCATCCGCCGGGGCAAACACGGTTAGGTTGGGGATGCCCCGCATAATAGAAATATCTTCGATAGCCTGGTGGGTAGGGCCATTGGCATCTGATAAAAAGCCGGGAATAAAACCGCTTAGCTTTGCCGGTAAATTGGCAATCCCCAAATCGGTACGTACAAATTCAAAGGCGCGCATGGTTAAAAAAGCGGCCAGGGCATGTACTACAGGTTTGCGGCCACGCAGGGCCAGGCCAGCCGCCGCGCCGATCATCGTTTGCTCGGTAATGCCGGTATCAATAAAACGTTTACCCAAAACCGCGGGCAGGTTACGCACCAGTGCCCGGTTCTCGGCTGTCATCACTATTACCTGTTCATCGTTCAGGGCCGTTTCGGTTAATAATTCTTCGTAGGTCATGGGGTTATCTGACAATTAAAGTTTCTGATGTTAATGAGGTGGTATGTTCACCATGCAATTCCAATAAAAGCTGCTCAACTTCATCTGCCGAGAAGTTACAGAACCAGCGATCGGCGCGCTCCTGTATGCTGGGCAGGCCTTTACCTCTTACGGTATCGGCTATAACCACATTGAGCTTTCCTTGCTGAAAAGGATAGGCGCTAAAGGCATCATGTAATTCTGTATAGCTATGGCCGTTGATGCGTTTCACCGCCGCGCCAAATGCTTCAAATTTTTGTGCCAAAGGCTCCAGCGGTATCAGATCCTCGGTGCGCATATTAGCCTGGAAATGGTTACGGTCGATCACAAAGATCAGGTTATCCAAATTGTAAGCATTGGCTACCAATACAGCTTCCCAGCAGGTGCCTTCGTTAAGTTCGCCATCACCCATAATGCAGATCACTTTGTTATCGCTGCCGCTGATCTTCAGATCCAGAGCCACACCGATAGCTACCGAGGGTAGATGGCCCAATGAGCCTGAATGGAATTCAACTCCCGGGATATGGGTATTGGGGTGCCAGTAAATATGATCGTTCAAAGAAAGATGATTTTCCAGCCGCTCTTTTTCCAGGAAGCCCAGTTCAACCAATGTGCCGTATAAAGCAGGCACATCGTGGCCTTTGGAAAGGAACAGGTAATCTCGGTTAACGTCTTTTAAGTTCGAGGGCGTCAGGTTCAGGAATTCGCCATACAGGTAAACAATCATGTCAACTGCCGATAAGGAGGCGCCGGTAAAGCAGCCGCCTGCGGTTGACATACGCACAATATGTTCGCGCACTTTTAGCGCTATGGCCTGTAATTCCTGCTCGCTATGTTTTGTGTTTTCCACGGGGTAATGGTTATAAATTAAATATTTTATTGGCTAACCGGCGCTTGTTTGGTTTGCTCCGGTTGTATAGTTTTTAACTCGTTTAAATGGTTGCGGTACCAGTTTACACCAGCATAACCGGCATTGATCTGGTAGATCTGGGGTTTGCGTTCCAACAGGTCCAGTATGTCGTCACAGGAGAAATTTTTGTTTATCGGGTAAAGCTCCTCAAACACCCTTTTGATAAACAGATAATCCTCCTGATAGTCGATCGTAAAACGATGCGACATGGAATAATCCAAACCCGTTTCCCAGGTAACATTACCAATATTGAACAGTTGCGGGTTTTCCCAGATATAAGGGGTGGTATGTTCCAACTCCAGGTTTTTCTCCGCGTTTTCCCAGGCTTGTTTTAAGCAGGCCATAGTCATGATCTCCACATCGTTGCCATCGGGCCAGGTAGCGGGGTGCAGGTTGCTTACATAGTCGGGTGTAACGGTTTGATCAAAAAAGTAAGTAAGCACGCGGTCAATGGCCTGTGGATCTATCAGCGGGCAATCTGAAGGGATTTTTAATACAACATCGGCGTTGTGTTGCAAGGCCGCCTGGTAATGACGATCGAGCAGGTTGTTCTGATCGCCCCGGTAACAGAGGATGTTCAGCGAGTGGGCTTCCTGCTCAATAATATCATCCTCCGGGTTAACAGATGTAGCTATTACCACTGTGGCCTTATGCTGTATCATCTGCAGGCGCTCTATCATCATAGCCAATATGGTTTTACCCAAAACAGGTAACATCACCTTCCCGGGTAAACGGGTCGATGCCATTCGGGCCTGTACGATGATCACCATTTTTTAATTATTGAATTAGTGAGTTAGCGAATTAGTGATTTATTGAATTTGTCTTTGATCCAAAAGCCTTTGTTCCCAAAATCCTTGCTCTTTGCTCCCAAAGTCCTTGTTCCCTTAATAATTAACTACCAGTTGCTCGGTGTAAAAAGGGATACCTTGTGTATTTAAAGCCTTTTGTACATCAAAATTTTCCTGTGCGCCTTTATGGCTGATATATGCCCGGCATAACTGGGCTATTTTATTTGCCGATATACCTCCATTTTGAACGGGAGCGAGTCTTTTAAGCTCATCCACATCAAACCAGGAGTGTACCTTTTTGCCTAAAGCTATACCGGTATACACTACGGTTGAGTATTGGGTGATGAGTTCGCAGCAATTGGCTATCATATGGTTGGTATTACCTGCTTTGAAAATCATGGTACCTGCCGGTGCATATTTCCTGATCTCTTTTTCGGCGCGTTCTGCGTCTTCGTTTGGGTGTAGTTTAAACAGCAGTGGCCGACCGTTTGCTATTTCAACCGCACTTTTGATAAAAGCCGGCCGGTTCTCGAAACGATAGGTTTCACGCATATCGGTAGTTGCTACCATTACGTAATCATGGTGCGGAAAGTCGTTATCCCGAAATTGCTCCAGGTTATCGTAATTAGGCATGCCGGTAACCGCTATTTTATGACTATCCGTGCCGTTTTTAATAAAGTATTGGCGGTAGCCGGATGAGGCAGAACAATAAATGTCGCAAACATTTGCTGAGCCGTTTAATGAGGTGTTACCGCATAGAAAAGTAGGCAGCTTCAAGGTTTTTACTATTTTACTCAGCAGGGTATATTTATCAACCATGCCTTCCTGTACCCATACTGTTTTGGTTTTGCGCATGCGGTGGGGTACCAGTATGTCCGAGCAAAAAACTACCAGGTCGTATTGGTTTAACCGCGCACCATAATCAATTTGCAATCCGTGTTGATGAAGATATTTTTCGGAATTGGTACGGTAATAATTTGAAAGTATGGTGCCGTTAAGTAATGAAGTATGATTGATCAATAAATTTAATATATAGCTATCTGTAAATAGCTGACTAAACCAGCAATCAAACTCGGGCAGTTCGTTTGCTATCTGGTGCATTTGTGATGTTTGGTTTACAGAACCGGTAATGAACAGTATTTTCTGCATTTATAGTTTGATCACTAATTGTTAAGGCAAATGTTGTATGTTCTGGTATGCTTAACTTTATGGATATAAAATATTATAATAAATTATACACTAAATATTAAAACCATCGCAATGGATTAAAAGTATGGCTGTTACTTTTATTAAATGCTAATTTAAAGTTATGAAATAGTTAATTGTGCATTAGCTTAATTTTAACTTAACGCATTATATACTAATGATTTAAGTTTATTTGGCATTTGCCGAAAAAGCTACCCGCCTGGTTAAAAAGTTTTTAAGTTCGGGAAGTTTATCTGTATTGATCAGGTCGACGCCGCAGTCGAGCAATTCGTTCCAAACCGCCGGATTTTCGGGCGAAGCCCAAAGCCTTACTTTTTTACCGTACCGGTGTGCCAGGCTCACATATTTGCACAAACGTTGCTTTTGTAAAACCGGGAAAGCTCCACTGCCATTCCAATTAACCAGCCGGGAGTATTTACAGCTTGCGGTGCGGTAGATATTGGCCGATGAGGTATCCTGCTGAACCTTCATCAGATCTTCGTCAATAAAGGCCAAACGGTTTTGTTGGTTTTTAAGGATCTCCAAAGGTTTGTGTCCGGTTATTACTATCGTGATCTGGCGCTGAACAAATACACCATCCTCGTAACCCGAAAGTATGTTTTTGTATTTTTCGAGCACGGCCGACAGGGCTTGGTATGTTTTAACTGCGTTTGATTTAATATCGATCATCAGCGTAATGGGGTAAACAATACGTGATTCCTGTTCGTTTGAGCCGTTGATGCAGCTGGCCAGCGGATCGAGATAAAGACGTTCCAATGTACGGTGTCTTTTAAAAAACGGGAGCAAATGAGCTACAACGAGCTTTCCGCGCCTTAAATATATATCAGCTTCAATATGGGTATATCCGTTGTCCAAAGCATCGTACAAAGGGCGTTTGTGCCAGTAATCATTATGGGCAAAGGCATTGGCGAGCGGGACATTTTGGGAGTAGGCATTAAAGGCAGTAAATACCAGGAGTGTTACGAACAATAATTTCAGGTGCTTTAGGCAAAAGCTTGCTGCTTGCATCATTAATTGTTTTGTTGCCCGAAGGTACCTTTTAAATATGTTGTAAATATTAGCATATGGTTAACAAATTTTTTATTAATGTTTCTTAAGGGACAAGGATTTTTGGATCAAAGAGCAAAGACTTTGGGAGCAAAGGTTTTTGGATCAAGGAATAAGGACTTTTGGATTGGGGACTCTGGGATAAAGGGTAGGTACAAAAAAGAACAAGGAGCAAAGATTTTTTATCCTTGCTCCTTGTTCTAAAATTATGTATCAGGAAGAGGGAATCCTTGTTCTTTGCTCCCCTCATCCTTGCTCTAAGAATTAATAACCAGGGTTTTGAACCAGGTTAGGATTGGTTTTTAGTTCGGTTGAAGGGACAGGGTATAACCTGCGGGTTGGATCTGTGTTCATTTTCAGATCGTCCGTTTTTCCACCCATTACCGGCAGCGGATATTCTTTCTCGAACAAGCCGTAGCGGATCAGGTCATTACGGCGCCATGCTTCCCATGAAAGCTCACGAGCACGCTCATCCAGCAATCCATCCAGATCAATTGATGAAGCGGTTTGCGCGTGGGCACGCAGGCGTAGCTTGTTTACCAGGGTTAATGGAGTTTGTGTTTCGCCATTGATGTTGGTTGGTGCAGCACCGCGCAATAAGGCCTCAGCTTTCATCAGGTAAATATCCGCTAAACGGAATACCGGTACGTCGTTACTGTTTAAACGTGTTGCCTGGATGATATTAACATCCGGATAATATTTAATAGATCTTACGCCTTCGGCTTGTGAGGTAAGCACGTCGTTACCCAAATCCATAGGTTTCTTTCCGGTAAGGGTTAGTGTAGGTATAATGTTAATTTGTGTATTTGCGGGAACTCCTACAGTTCCTGCAGGATAGTAAACTGGCTGATTAGTAAAGCCGCCATTACCGTCAGGGTAAAATTGTGGACCTGCCAGCCAGGTTTTGGTACGGTCATCTCCAGGGATGTTAAAGCGGTTGTAAAACTCAGGTGTAGTGCTCATGGCAATACTTAAATTTACATTGAAACCGTATGCCTGTACCAGGTAGTAAAAGAAACCAAAACGGGTAAACTGGTTACCTGGTATTTGCTGGTCATAAGGAACAGCAAATATGGTTTCGTTGATCGCAGGGCCGTTGGTTGGTAAAAATATATCCCTGTATTTAGCATCCAGAAAGTAATTGGTGTTAGCCTGTACGCTATCGCACATGGTTACGGTTTCCTGGTAGCGGTTAGTGCCTACATATACCCCGGAGTTCAGGTACATTTTTGCCAATAAGGCAAATACCATCCCTTTTGTTGGGCGGCCGTATTGTGATACGTTTGTTGCCGCGTTACTGCTTTTGGCTGGTAATAAAGGTAAAACAGCTTTTAACTCGCTTTCAATAAAGGCGTATACTTTGGCACGTGGTTGTGTTGCTGGCTGTGTGGTCACCGGGAAATCAGTAATGATAGGTACATTACCGTACAGGTCCATCATGAAATACAGGTACAGGGCACGCATCGCTTTAACCTCGGCAATTGATGATTGTTTTTTTGCCTCAGATGACGGAGATGAGTTAATAACGCTAATGATACGGTTACAAGTGTTGATACCACCAAAACCCCATTGCCATACTCCTATTACATTTGGATGGTCAAAGGTCCAGGTATGGTAATGTAACTGCCTGTATTGACCGCCATCGTCAAAGTTACCATCACGGGCCGGTAAAATAGCCTCGTCTGTTGCCATGTCTTGCATGCGCCAGTACGGCACTGCATAACTTGATGACAGGTTGGAGTAAATAGTACCCAATAACGCGATATAATCTGCATCGGTTACCGGGAAGTTTGATTTTACGTACTGCGATTCAACAGGTACATTTAGTTTTGTACAGGAGAATGTGCCCATCGTCACAACTATCGCGGCACATAATATGAATATCTTTTTCATTTTTGTTTGTTTAACTGTTATTAAAATGATGCGTTTATACCTAAGCTAAAGGTGCGTGTTTTAGGATAAAAGTTCTTGTTATCGATACCCGGGGTTAAACCACCCATATCAATTTCCGGGTCAACACCGCGATATTTGGTGATGATGAAAATGTTATTACCTGAGGCATAAAAACGTAAGCTCTTAATAGCCTGAATGTGTGGTTTAATGGTATAACCCAAAGTAGCATTATCCAAACGCAGATAGGAGCCGCTTTCCAGGAAACGATCCGAGATCAGGTAAGCATTAACATCATTGAAGGATTCGCCTAAGGTAAATCTTGGGATATTTTGCAGTTTAGTGGCGGCAGGGTTATTCAAACCCGCAAGCGTCGCGTTTAAAATTTTATTACCGTATACACCACGAACTAAAAAATTAAGATCAAAGTTTTTATAAAAAAAGCTGTTGCTCCAACCATAAATTAGCTTAGGCTGTGCATCGTATTTAATAAACTGATCGTTGGTAGATGGTTGGGCAGCTATAACCGAGCCATTGGCAGTTTGAAAAGTACTCACACCATTGGCGTTTTTGCCCATATAATGCCACAGGTCAAATGTGCCAATAGCATAACCTGGCTGAATGATCTGGCTATAGTTACCAGATTGCCCTTGACCACCTAATTGGGCGGTTTGAATAAAGTTTAGCCCGAAATTACTGTTTGATATACTCTGTACAACGTTTTTGTTATGTGAAAAGTTTAATGACGTGCGCCAGGTAAAGCTTTGTGATTTTACAGGGATAGCGTTTAGAACAACCTCGATGCCACTGTTTTTTATTTTGCCTACGTTGGCCGTATAAAATGGGTAAAAATATTTTGTGGTTGATACGGGGTATGTATAGATCAAATCGGATGTTTTTTTTATATAATAATCAACAGAACCGGTAATGCGATTGTTGAGTATACCAAAATCCAAACCAATGTTGGTAGTAGCGGTACTTTCCCATTTCAAGTCTGGGTTATCATTACGCACTGGACCTATAGGGTTAACAATATTACCGTTGCTTAAAAATTTACCGCCACCTGGAGGCACACCGTAAATTAACTGGGCAGTAAAGGCGTCGAATCCTAAACTATTACCCGATACACCGTAACCAGCTCTTAATTTCAAATCACTGATAACCGGAACTGATTTCATGAAATCTTCGCTGGTGATCTTCCATCCGGCAGAAACCGCAGGGAAATAACCATGGCGTTGATTAATACCAAATGCTGATGAACCATCTTCACGGATCGACGCTTGTAAAAGATATTTATCTGAGAATTGGTATTGTGCACGTGTATAAAAGGATATTAAGCGTAATGTAGATATATAAGTTGGCGGTGTAGTACCGTTAACATTATAATTAGGGTTAAAAATAATCTGTGAAAGTTGAGTTGGGTTGGAGAATGCTAAATAATTATAAGCCAGGGCGTCATTAGAGAAATTTTGGGTTTGTACACCAAAGCCATCATTATCACGATTTTGTTGATAAGAATAACCGCCTAATAACTTCAATGAATGCTGGCCAAAAGTACGATCGTAATTAAAATAAGCTTCTACAACGTTACTGGTATTGGTATAAGCACTGCGCACGGCTACACCATTTTGGTTAACGTATATGGCCGATTGGCTGTTAGAATAGGTGTTAACGTTGTTTTGTTCTTTTTGGGTTGATCCTGTTATGGTAAACTTTAAACCGTTTATGATATCAACCGAGGCAAAACCATTGATCAGGGTTTTGTTATTTTCTGTTCTGGTAAAGTTATTATCTATTAACGACAATGGGTTTAATGGGCCACTTCCGGTCCTCTTTAGATTTTCTTTATAAGTGCCGTCTGGATTAAAAGGGCTTACTGTTGGTAAATAGAATAATATACCTGGTAATACCTGGCTTTGAAATATATCGTTATTCTTAGTAACGCTATTGGTTAGGGTGATGCCCAGTTTTAAACGATCGTTAAAAAAGCGCTGATTGATATAACCCTTGTAAATAGTGCGTTCAAGGCTGGTATTTTTTAATATACCATTGTTTTTCATATAATTTACACTTGCACCATACTCAGAATTGGTACCTGCGCCACCATAAGAAAGGTTGTGGTTTTGAGAATAGCCGGTTTTTTCGGCTAATTTTTGCCAGTTGGTGTTTGATCCATCGTCATCTATTGGTTTTAATAAGGGAGATACTTTATTGTCAGCTAAATATTTACGTAATTCGTCGCCTGTAAGTACATCAATATTTTTTGATACATTTTCAACGGCTGCATAAGCGCTGTATGTTAAGCGGGTTTGGCCAGCCTTAGCCTTACGTGTAGTAACGATGATTACACCATTAGCTGCGCGCGAACCATAAATAGCCGTTGAAGATGCATCTTTCAATACGTCGATACTTTCGATATCAGCAGGAGCTAAAAGGTCAATGGATGCCCCAGGTACACCATCAATCACATAAAATGGCTGCTGAGCAGCGCCTTCGCGTAAAGTTGATGGCCCTCTTAATATAGTTGATGGTTGTTTGTTGGGGTCGCCGCTTTTGGTAATGTTTAAGCCGGCTACCTTACCCTGTAACAACTCGGCAGGGGTGGTTAATACACCCGCGTTAAAATCTTCGGCTTTTACCGAGGTTATGGCACCGGTAACGTCCTTGCGGCTGGCTGTACCGTAACCAATAACTACCACATCTTTCAACTGTTTGGTATCAGTTACAAGCGTAACGTTAATTGCGGCTTTATCGCCTGTCGTAACCTCTTTAGGTACCGAACCCAGAAATGTGAATTTTAAAACATCATCTGGCCCGCTAACGGTAACCGAATAGCCACCATTGCCATTAGTGGTTGTGGCTTTGCCTGTGCTTTTAACAGTTACAACAACCCCTGGTAAGGGAGCGTTGGTTTCGTCGGTTACGGTTCCTTTCACAAGCCGGCCAGTTTGTGAAAAAGCTTGTAATGCGGTCAATAATATTGCGCAGGCAATGAGCAAGGCATGCCTGGATAAGTGATGTGTTTTCTGGAAAAAACAGTGGTAAATTTTTTTCATAATGTGTGTTTGGGACAATTAATTTAACTAAACTCAGGAATCGCATTTTTCCGCTGCAAAGGAATGATGCGCATGTTAGGAAATCATCAAGTGAACATTAGCTTTTTTCTTTAGGTTAAGGTTAGTGATTTGGTTAATTAGTTATATTTTTTGTATTAATTTATTGATTTTTAGTGTTTTAATACTTAAAATAGATTAGTTGAGCCATAAATTGGTTATATGGGAAAAACTAATTATTAAAATTAGTTTAATATCAGTTTAAACAACTTTAATAAGGTAATAAATAGGTTTTATTGCCTGTAGTTGAAGCTTATAAATTCAGTAAGTTTATTATTGGTTTGCAACGTAATAGTTAAAGAAGTAACCGTTACAATGGATTAAAAATAGATTTTAATTAATTGATTTATCATTTACACTAAATACTTAAACGTTTTTGTTTAAAAGTAATTTCCAATTAGGTTCATCTTGAACCCTATTAGCCTAATTGGAAAAATCGTGGTTTGAGAATATTTCAGGGCTCAATCCGCATTCGCGCAAAGCTTTGGAGTTGTTATAAGCCAGTTGTTTATAAAAAGCTTCATCCTGGTTTACAATTGCGGGGTTATTGATCAATAAGTTTATCGTAAATATCTTTGAAAACTTGTTCCCTGATTTTTCTGTTGCCTGGTTCAGATATTTGAAGTACCCGGGAATGGTATTGTATTCATTGTTAAGAATAGCTTTTTTAATCTTGAGGCTATAAAAGGCTTGTTTCATATATGGCGTAAACAAGCTCTCTTTAGTTTTAAACAACTCAGAAATGTGATCGTTAATAGCTTTAAACTCTTTTACCCTGCCTAATAAAAAGTACGAGTCGGCCATTAATATTTTTAAAAAGAAATTATAACCAACAGCTTCCGTTGAATGTATTTTTTGGAGCGCGTTGATATACCTGATCATTTTCCGGGGTTTCTGGCATATCACAAGGGTAAAGCCTGCCAGTAAATAAGTAAGATCATTCCGTTGACTATAAGGCTGGCTACCGGTTTGTTTTGGTGGGTTAAAATAGAACCGGGTAATGGTTACAAAAAAGTCCTTTTTTATAATGCCGTATTTGAAAAAATAATACACCGTATTAAGGCACTCTAAGGGGCTTATAGTAAACTCCTGATAATCCTCGTGCGAAAAAGCGCTGAGCTTTACCAGGTATGCCTCTAACGAGGGTAGGTCTAGTTGGAGTACCGATATAATAGCTAATGTACTGTAGGTTAATATCTTTTTATAATTAGATAACTCGAATTTTAACAATGATTGTAAAGCTTTTTTATAATCGGTGGTTATCAGTTCAAGCCCCAAAAAATAATAAAACAACCCGTCGTTGCAATCCTGCTTAAAATAATTGGTCATAGCACCTGCACTACTTTGACCCGAATAAGCTTTATGTAGCAGATCACCTAAAAAAACAATCAGATCTGACTTTTCTCTGGGATTAAGATCGACCCCGGAAAGTGCCGAAAAATTTTCCTGCTGCCCATTTTTCATGGCATGCATAACGCACCACTTCATAACGGCAACTTTAAGCTCGTTGTTTGAAAATAATAGGTTAAGGGCTTTAACCAGGTTTTCGTCAAAGATGTTGTTATTGTCGTATAATAATTTTTGTGCTATTGCCAGTTCTAAAAAGTTATTATTCCCGAATTGTACGTGTGTATTAAATTGAGCATCGTTGCTTGTATTGGTTTCTTTTAAAAAACCAATACTTAATAATTCTTTGTAAGCCTGGTTATATTGGCTAAACAGATCATTTACTTTTAATTTGGCCACATCATACTCACGCTTTTTAAAATCCATATTTTCAATAAGGCCTTTTAGTAACAGCGTTTTGTCAGCGGCATGATGCCCCATATAAATTTTATTGAATATAAAATTGGAGATCAGATCGTAAATAGAAGTATGATCAACGTTACTAAGAGAAAAATTATCTTTGTATTGTTTATAATAAAATTGAAAGTACAGTGGATGATTAAAGCTGTTGGCAACATCTACAGGTATTGGTGTCAACACTTCCGGATTGATGTTAAGGCATAGGTCTTTTATCTCCTGTAAATTAAATAAAGGTACATTGCTGTATAATTGCTGATCGGTAATAGCTCCTGTAAACCATTTTGGGTGATCATGATCCAGTACATACCGGTTATTGATCCAGTTGGCCGATCGCATCGTTAAAACCATTTTAAACCATTTGTTCGATTGATAAAATGAAAAAATATCCATTAACTGGTCAAGCAATAACTGGAACCAGTTATTTTTAAACATATGTTCATCCAGGCCATCAATAACCAGGTAAAAATTGCCTTCTTTTGGCTTACTACTATCCAGCAGTGAAAGGATGTCTTCTTCAGTGGTATAACCCAACAGGGCCAATAGCCAATCATTAAAATCCTTGCCACTGATCAAAACGTTCATTAGCGCATTGCTGCTAAAAAACAAGATAATATCATTGCTGCCAGATGTAATGTTTAGGGCCTGTTGTTCATCTATCCAATGGCATAGGGCAATCGTTTTGCCATAAGATGGGGGAGCGACTAAAACGGTAGCCGCGTAATCGCCTTTTAGAAAATCATCAAAATGTTTCTCAAGAAAATTCCTTTTGATACTTTGATTAAACGGAATACCAGATTTGTTTTTTAGGGCCTGTAATGTAAAATTGGTGATTTTGGCCGCTTTTTGACTGAGAGAGTCCCAATCTGCATTTTTATGTTTATTGTTAGTATGCTGTTTGTCCTGTTTTTTGCAAAAGTCATCCCACCCGTTATATCCGCAATAATTTGATAACACATCAATGGTAAACAATGATGGTTTAAACTTACTCAACGCAAAGCCATATATCCGTTTTAATGTAGTTTCACTTACTGTATGATTGGTTTTATCGCTTATGCGCGCTGAAAGTATTTTACAATCACTTGCCTGGATACGGTTAAGGTGTGATATTTCTAAAACATATGATTTTAATAATTCAAATAGCTGTGATGAAAAGGCTGTCATGTTATTAAAAAATATCAGGTATATGGCTTTTAATGACTGCTTTATTGATAATTAAGCACCATAAGGCTGCATTATAAGTTTTAGTTGACTAGTAGGTTAATTATAAGTTTATGAATGTATGTAATTTTATGACCTTACATTTTATTCTCGCTCTTAATGAACGAAATGAATGTTTTCGTTGGTTTTGTTCATTTATTTGATTAAATGAACAATTATCCCTGCTTTTAATTTTTCTGTTTTCTTGTTTAGGGGGAGTATGGGCATTGTGTTGATTGGAGGGTAAGTTACTTATAGGTTAATTTATTGCTGAACGCGCTGTTTATTACAGAAGCGAAAAAATAGACACGGCGCAGATCAATACATGAAAAATACCTATCACCAACAGATCCGACTGTTCGTCTGTCAATAGCTTTCCTGGTGCTTTAATACTTAGTTTTTTGAGTTTCACAAAGCCATAGATGCCCGCTATGACAGCTAAGATCACGGTAAGTGCCGCGGTCTTATCGTTTATAATGTTGTACATCATAAGTCGTTTTTTAGGTTTAATTCGCTTGTGGGGGCTTGTAGCGTATACATAGTTATGTATAATGCCCATATATGAGATTTGTTTATTTTGTTCATTATTATATAATTGTTCACATTGTTCATTCTGATAGTTTCCCCTTTAAGCCAGCATTTTGGACTTAACTTTCCTATAGCTAAACCCGTATTACTTTACAATTTGATACCTGCCTCCGGATCAATAATTCCGGGGCTTTAACAAATAAAAAGGAACACCTTAAACACCTTGTACTTATATTAAAATAGACAAATGGATAACACAGACATTTTGGCCGAAAAACTTGATTTTACATACAAAAAAGAAGAGGGGCCCAGCGATGTAAGAGGGTTGATCGCTTTGTGCCTTAATTATTGGTATGTATTTGCATTAAGTATTATTGCCTGCCTAATAGCCGGATTCGTTTATATTCAATACAGCCCGAATCAATGGAGTATATTGGGTAAGGTTATTGTTGAGGACGAGCAAGGTACCCCCGAAAAAGCGCTGACCAATGGACTTAATGCCGATCTGGCTTCCCTGTTTGATGTAAAAAGTAATGCCGATAATGAGGTTAAAATATTAAAATCAACAAGTTTAATAAACCGTACTGTTACCACGCTCAACTTGAATGTTCATATCCTGGACAACAATGGCTGGAAAAGCTATGAAATATATGAGAATTCGCCAATTGCCGTATTTGTTGATTATAAAAAGAAGGATATCCGCTTAAGCAAGTTTAAAATTGCTATCCTTAGCAACACCACTTTCCGGATCAAGAACAGTAAAGAGGATCTGGACGTAACCGGTGAGTTTGGAAAGCCAATCCAGCTTAGTCAATACAACCTTACCATAAACAAAACGGATAAGTTTAAACCTTCCGGATATTACAAGTTAAATATCCAGTCAAAAAAACAAGCGGCAAAGGATCTGAATGATAATCTGGCTGCCGGGCTTGATGATAAACAGGCTACAGTGATAAACCTGCAGCTGAGTTATGAGAACCCGGATCATGGCGAGTTGATTTTACAAACGCTGATGCAGATGTATCTGCAAAGTAACTTATCAAACAAGATCCGTAAGGCCGATAGTACCATGAAATTCATCAATGCCCGCTTGTTGGTTGTGGGTGATGAGCTGGGTAAGGTTGAAAAAAACCTGGAGCAATATAAAGTTCAGAATAAGATTTCAGATATCAACGCGCAATCAAAAGCGCTTATTGAAGGAGCTAACCAGTACCAAAGCAAACTGAACGATAACTCCGTACAATTAGCAGTGGTAAATGACCTGTACAAATACGTAAATGATGCCAATAACCCTCAGGTTGTACCCAGCTCATTGATAACTAAGGACGTTGCCTTTGGTACGGCCATAAATGCCTATAATGAAATGCTTTTACGTAAGGAGCAGTTGAAGTTAAACCTTACCGATAACAGCACCATTATCCAAAACCTTAATCAGCAGATTGAACTGGCCCGCAGATCATTGATGGCCAGTATCAAAAACTATCGCAATAGTTTAGAGGTTTCACAACTGGCTTTCAGAAAGCAAAATTCAACTATTGAAAACAAAATATCCGATGCCCCGGTAAAAGAAAGGATATACCTTGATTATTCGCGGCAGCAAAGCTTAAAACAGGATCTTTATTTATTCCTACTGCAGAAAAAAGAAGAAACGGCCATCTCGCAAAACGCTACCATGTCAAGCGTGCGTATATTGGATAATGCCGAGAGCAGCGAAAAACCATTCGCGCCGAAACAATCGTTGATATACCTTATCGCATTATTCGCGGGTATATTTTTACCGGCCACCGGCTTAAGCATAAAAGAGATGCTCAATATCCGTATCAACAGTAAGGCCGATATTGAAAAACATACCAGTGTGCCTTTACTGGGCGAGATAAGCCGGAATACCAACCGTAACAAACTTTTAATATATAACGATTTCCGTTCTATAGTTTCGGAAGAGATCAGGGCGGTGCGTACCAATCTGAAATATGTTACGGAGAAAGGGAAATCGAACGTGATTTTGTTTACTTCGAGCATGAGCGGTGAGGGTAAATCATTTATATCCCTTAACCTGGGTAATTCTATTGCTATGTCTGGCAAAAAAGTAGTATTGCTTGAGTTGGATTTGCGTAAACCCAGGTTGCTGAAAAATATTGGTGTGGAGAATGATCATGGTTTTACCAACTATGTAATTTCAAGCGAAGAGGAGAGTATCGATAATTTGATCAAGCCTTCTACTTTTAATGAAAACTTCTTTTTCATATCCTCAGGGCCGATCCCGCCTAACCCAACCGAACTGTTAATGCACGACAGGTTAAAAACTTTGATCGAGGAACTGCGTACCAGGTTTGATTATGTGATCATCGATAGCGCGCCGGTAGGCCTGGTTTCTGATGCCCTGATCATTGAAGAGTTTGTAGATATCACCTGCTATGTAGTGCGTCAAAATTATACCTATAAATCACAACTGGGTATCGTGAACGATTTGCACAAGTCAAAAAAGGCTAAACATCTTTACCTCATCGTAAATGATATTGAGCTTAAAAAGAATAGCATTACCGGTTACGGGCATGGTTATGGTAACTATGGTTACGGTTATGAAGGCATCGAAGAAAAAAGTAACGGATTAGCCTCCATCTTTAATAAAACAAAAGAACCTACCTCATAAAATAGTAGTCAATAATTTATGCTGCAGGCTATACAAACTCATGTTCAGCGCTTTTTTACAAAGGGACACGAGCGTTCTTTGAAAACCAAAAAAAACATCATCCAGTCGGTTTTACTGAAAGGGGGGAGTGTTGCTATTTCGTTATTGCTCATTCCGCTTACCATCAAGTATATCAACCCAACTCAATACGGTATCTGGCTCACCCTAAGCTCCATCATAACCTGGGCAGGTTTATTTGATATGGGGCTTGGAAACGGGCTGCGGAATAAGCTGGCGGCCATGATATCATTGGGCGATGTTTCGGCGGCAAAAAGTTATGTGAGCTCAACCTACGCACTGTTGCTCATCATATCAAGCATCATGTTTGTGGTTTTTTATTTTGTTAACCCTTACATCCAGTGGCAGCAAATATTAAACGCGCATAACACACCGGCAGGCTATCTGAGCATGATTGTATTGATCGTGTTCGCATTTTTTTGTTTTCAGTTTGTAATCCAGCTGATCAATAATGTTTTAACAGCCAATCAGGCTCCTGCCAAAACCGCTTTTTTAAACCTGCTGGGGCAAATATTGTCGCTATTAGCGGTATTGTTTCTAATGAGGGTTAAACAGGGCGAATTGCTTGATGTGGTAGTTATTATAGCGGGTTTACCTTTAATAGTATTGGTTGCAGGCAGTATCTGGTACTACAACGGAAGCTATAAAGAGCTTGCGCCTGGTTTCGGATCTATCAATTTAAAACACGCTAAAGAGCTGTTGGGTGTAGGCGGAGGATTTTTCATTATCCAAATAAACGCCCTTGTACTTTACGAAACTGATAATATCGTGATCACCCAGCTATTTGGCCCCAAAGAGGTAACTACTTTTAATGTGGCTTATAAGCTGTTTTCGATTATCCTGATGTTCTTTGTTATTGTGATTACACCATTTTGGAGCGCTTTTACCGAAGCCTACACCAAAAACGACCTGGAATGGATCAAAAACGCGGTGGCCAAAATAAATAAATTATGGGTGGCCCTTAGTGTTTGCGCTATTTGCCTGCTCATTGTATCGCCCTGGTTATATCGGCTTTGGTTGGGTAAAACCATAACGGTACCGGTTATGCTGTCCATTGCCATGTGTTTGTATACTATAACCATTATATGGCAGGCCATACATGTTCAGCTTTTGAACGGGATAGGTAAAATAAAACTGCAGCTATATGTAGGTATTATAGGTTCTATTGTAAATGTACCCTTATCCGTTTTTTTAGGCAAACAGATAGGAGTAGCGGGGGTAACATTATCAAATGTTATTTTATTTATCATTATGGGAGTGCTTTTTTCCATACAAACAAAAAGAATAATCAATAAAACGGCTACAGGCATTTTTAATGCTTAACAAGAGCCCGGGGGGAATATAATTATCAGGTTGATCATGTATTATATCAGAAAATTTTACAGGTTGTTACGGGTGCTGTACTATCAAATGGCACGCCGATACTCGTGGCTGATCAGCAGTTTTAAATTTTACTTAAACAATGTAAAATATCACCGCGATTTTGTTGGCTTCGGCATACCCATATTAGACATTAACCTGCAGGGGAGTTTTTCTATTGGTAAAAAATTTTGGTTCAATAGTGGTAAATATCATGCCATGGGCGGGCGGCAGCAGCAATGCTATTTTGTGGTGGCAAAAGGTGGCGAATTAACCATTGGTGACCATGTAGGTGTTACGTCGATAGCCATTATTTGTCATAATAAAATAAGCATTGGTAATCATGTAAAAATAGGCATCAATACGGTTATTTATGATACCGACTTCCACTCGCTTGATGCCCGGATGAGGAACAGTTACCCCGAAAGGTTGGATGGCGTAAAAACAAAACCGGTTACTATTCGTGATGGCGCTTTTATAGGCGGGCACAGCACTATTTTAAAAGGGGTAACCATTGGCAAAAATTCAATAGTAGGAGCAGGCTCTGTGGTGTTTGAGGACGTACCC
This sequence comes from Mucilaginibacter sp. 22184, assembly GCF_052045695.1. NCBI lineage: Bacteria > Pseudomonadati > Bacteroidota > Sphingobacteriia > Sphingobacteriales > Sphingobacteriaceae > Mucilaginibacter > Mucilaginibacter sp. 22184. Next base: position 289,892 of record NZ_JBQEPI010000003.1, on the reverse strand, counting down.
GACGAGCAGGTTTGGGCAGGAAACCCAGCCCGCTATGTACGTGACAACTTTGTTTATGCAACAACGACTTAAATAATTAAAAAAAATGATCAATCGTGTATTTCCACTTTTATTGCTGATACTCATTGTGGCATCGTTTTTTCACATGCAGGCCATTGTGATAGCTATTGCCCTGTTGATCATTTTTATGCCTTTGAAACATCGTTTAGCCGCTATAAAGGTTGCCCGTGTTTTTGCCATTTTATTGCTGCCTGTGCTATTTGCCTTGATAGTTGGTTATCAGAATGACAATTATCTTATCCTCAAAGATTTCTATTACTTCTGTATACCTGTGCTATTTATACTATCGGGTATTGTACTGGCCTGTCGCCTCGATATTGAGAAATTCCTGAAAACCCTGGTTTATGCGGGCCTGATCACATCAGTATTGGTAACAGCTATATCGGTATCCTACATGGGCGTCAGCGCTTTGTTTGATCCGTACTCGGCTCATTATGCTATGGGTATAGTAGGAGCACCCGGTCCGCCAATGGGCCTGGCCTGTTTATTATTTACCTGGAAGTTTAATATCCGGTTGTTTAAGCCCCATTGGTTTAAGCTGTTTATGGCAGTAAACGCTTTTGGTATTTATATGTGTGCCTCCCGTACTTACTTTATTATTATGGTATGTTTTGCCTTGCTCATGGTGGCTGATAAGGTTAAAAGGATATGGATAATTCCCACTGTATTTTTCCTGGTGGTGATCTTCGCGCTGGTACCTACTGATATTTTCCAGGCAACCTCCTCCGAAACCTTTATGAGCAAATTGCTGGGCTCATTTAACGAGTTAAAAATGGGTGATTATAATACCGAGCAGGATATCAATATGAAATACCGCGGGTATGAATCGTTTATGGCATTGAAGAGTTATATGGAGGGTGATACCAAAGACTGGATATTTGGTGGTTTGGGTAAAACTGTCGACCTGAAAACCTTTGTGCGCCTGGGTGAGGATACTGATTTTCAGTTTATCCCGGTTTTGCATAATGGTTGGTTGTACCTGCTGGTAAAAATGGGTATAGCTGGTGTGCTCACCTACATTGTGATATTTTTTGGATTGATTATCAAAAACTGGCGGAAGTATGCTGATAGTACGGCTAAACCTGCTATCAGGTTGTTTGCTGCTTTAAGTATTGGTTGCATATTTAGCCTGCTGCTTACCAATTATATTGTTACCGCTTTGTTTAATGCCGAGATGTGTATTGTGATGATAACCCTGGGCTATAGTTATCTCAATTTTAACGCGCTGGTTTTTAAACAAGAGCAACGTGAAAAAGAAAAAGTGCAGGCCTATCAATTTGAAGCGGCCTAATGGATATGAAAATGGAAACACATTTAAATACCCCTAAAGTTACCATTATTACGGTTGTATATAATGCGGTTGCTACTATTGAAGACACCATTCTGAGTGTTATCAATCAAACCTACAGCAATATCGAATATATTATTGTTGATGGGGGCTCAACCGATGGTACTTTAAAGGTGATCAATATGTATCTGGAGCGGATAACCCGCTTTATCAGTGAGCCCGATAAAGGCATAGCCGATGGCTTTAACAAAGGTATTGCTATGGCTACCGGCGACTGGATAGGGATGATCAATGCTGATGACTGGTATGCTTTAGATGCGGTAGAGATAATGATGAACAATGGTTCAGCCATAGATGATGTGCGCTGCGGCAACATTATGCTGATAGGGAAAAACGGGTTTGAGCGTGAAAAAAAGAGTAAAGTTGGTTGGTTAAACTTTGGCATGTACATTATGCATCCCACTTGCTTTATCCGCAAAGAGGTTTACCAAAAAACGGGTAAATACGATATCAGCCTTAAAATAGCGATGGATTTTGATATGTTCCTGCGGATAAAATATAACGGTTTTGAAATCGCTTACATCGACGCAACAGTGGCTTATATGCGTATGGATGGTGTAAGCAATGATACTGTGAAAATGCACCATGAAGAACTCGCCGTAATGCGCAGGCACTTAAAGGGTCTCAATTATTTTAACTCCTGGCTGTTTAATTATTTAAACCGCCTGCGCTGGAAATATTTTTATAAAGATCCGCTTAGAACGCAGTTAAATTGAGATAAGCTAAAAACCTAATACCCCTGTCATGAAAAAAAAGATACTCATATCGGCTTATGCAATATCCCCTTTTAGGGGGTCTGAGTATGGTGCTGCCTGGAATACGGTAACTCACCTGGCCAGTCAGCATGAGGTATGGGTACTTTATGGCATGTCTGATAATTTCATGGGCGATACCCAAACCATGAGAAAATATGTACAGGATAATCCTTTAGCCCCTGTTCATTTTATTGAAGTACAGCCCGGGCGGTTGGCAAAAGCGATCACGTTATTAGATAAAGCGGGCCTGGGTTGGTTTTTCTATTTTGCCTATTATTTATGGCAAAAAAAGGCCTTGAGAGTTGCCCGTGAAGTTTTAAGAACCGTTGATATTGATGTAGTGCACCAGTTAGGGCCTATCGGTTACCGGGAGCCGGGCTTTTTGTGGAAATTGAATAAACCTACCGTTTGGGGCCCAATAGGTGGTATGAATATCATCAACCCGGAGTTATTGAAAGGGAAGCCTTTTTCAACTAAGCTGAAATTCAGAGTGAAAAATGCGATCAACCATATCCAGCTAAATTATTCAAAACGTATCAGGGAAGCGTTTTTGCAGGCCGATGTGCTGGTGGCGGCTACATCTGCAGGGCAGCAAACCATTCGCGAAAAGTTTGGTGTGGATAGTTATTATCTGTCTGAACAAGGCATTGTTAGTCAAGCTTTTTTGGACGAATCAAAATTTGATCACATCAACCAACAAGTTCAGCTGGTATGGTCGGGTTCACTTATTGAGCGTAAAAACTTCAGTATGTGCCTTGATGTGCTGGCAAAGGTTAAACAAAATAACTGGAAGCTGCATGTATTGGGTAATGGTCCGCTGAAAGAAAAATTACAGCAAAAAGCTGCTGAGTTAAACCTAACCGATCACCTGGTATGGCATGGGCATATACCCCGACCAGATGCTATCCGTGTAATGTCAGGCGCGCATCTGCACATCATCACCAGTATAGCTGAGGATAATCCGGCGGTGATATTTGAAGCCTTAACTTATGGTGTACCTACTTTAACCATAGATCATTGTGGTATGGGTAATGTGATCAGTAACCAATGCGGCATCAAAATAAAACTAGGCACCTATGCCAGCATTGTATATGATATGAGCGCTGTGCTGCAAGATGTACTCACCAATCCACATAAATTGGTTGATCTGGCCCAAACTACCATAGTCTGTGCTGCTGATCATGGCTGGGATAAGCGACTTGTTCAGTTAAACAATGTGTATGACGAGGCTATCCAATTGCGCGAAAGACGTTATAATTCATCACCCAAATTAACCACATTAACTGCCTGATATGCTTGCTGACGGTCAACATAAAACAATCAAATTAGGTATTGATGCCAAGTGGTTTTTCAAAGGACCGCCGAGTGGCAACATGGTAGTAAAAAACCTGGTAAACGAGATGGTGAATAATCCCAACGATCAGTTTCAGCTTTACCTGCTCATCACCCGCGATTGTAAGAAACAAGCACTAGCGTACTTTCCATCATCGGTAAAACTTATCTTTTTACCGGTTATTCCCAATATGTTATCCAATATGCTGTTGGTGCCCCTAATAGCCCGGATATATGGTTTGCAGGCGGTGCTTTTTCAAAACTTTAGCAGTTTGTGGCCCAATAAATTGCGCAAGATAGTTTATATACATGATGTCTTGTTTTTGGATTATCCACAATATTACACAGCATCTGAACTGGCATATTTTACTAAAATGAAGCGTTTGGCAACTAAGGCGGATATGATCATTACTATATCCCATTCAGAGAAAGATCGATTGATCAAAAATAATGTGGCTAGTGAAGATAGAATAGCGGTAGTTTATCATGGGATCAATAACGCGTTCAAGACCTTGGCAAATTATACCGACGATAATGTAAGCGGTTTTATGCAAAGGTATAACCTGCCTGCCAGGTATCTGCTGTACGTAGGGCGTGTTAATATCCGCAAAAATATATTTCATTTGGTTAGCTCATTAAACCAGTTGGATGACAAAGCCATTAAATTGGTTGTTGCTGGTGAGTTAGGCAGTGACATTAATTTACTGAAAGATCATATCCGGGCCGAAGGTGTTTCGCACCGGGTGATATTTACCGGGCATGTACCCGAGGAAGATCTGTACCTGATTTATGCCAATGCTACAGTTTTTTGCTTCCCGTCATACGCTGAAGGTTTTGGCTTGCCACCATTGGAGGCCATGCAGTGCGGAGTGCCGGTTGTCGTATCGCAGCGCACAGCAATGCCCGAGGTTTGCGGCGACGCGGCGATGTATATTAATCCTGACCATCCTGAAGATATTGCCGAAAAGATCAATTTTTTACTGAATGATACCGTATTGTATCAGAAAAAGGTGTCGGAAGGGATTGATCATGCCCGGAAATTTTCATGGCAGGTATCGGCAAATGGAATATTAAAATTAATAGGTGATGCATACATTAATTGAAAGGGTAATACGCAGGCTTAAAAATAACCCCGACTATAAATTTGAGAACGATTATAGTTTGCGGGAGTTGTCGGTTATTTTGTGGGGCAGGTGCCGGCAATTATCCCGTGGTGTATGGAAACGGATGTTTTTTAAAAGGTCAGAAGGTTTGGTGTTTATAGGCTCGCACGTCAATATCAAGCATTCTTACCTGTTTTCGGCGGGTAAAAACCTTATTATTGAAGATCATGTTTACATCAATGCTTTATCATCTGATGGTATCCGGATTAAAAATAATGTTTCCATTGCCCGTAATTGCACCCTGATCTGTACAGGTGTTATCGCGCAAAAAGGTAAAGGGATCATTGTGGGTAATTGCAGTGGTATTAACGCGGGTACTTATCTGGGGGGGCAGGGTGGTATTGAAATTGGCGATAATGTGATCATTGGCCCAGGGGTTAAAATATTCTCAGAGAACCACAACTTTGCCGACTTTAACATCAATATTAAAGATCAGGGCGTAACCCGTAACGGCGTATTTATTCATGATAACTGCTGGATAGGTGCCGGGGTAACCATATTGGCTGGCGTAACTATAGGCGAGGGGTGTGTAATTGCCGCCGGCAGCATTGTTACTAAAACTGTTGCACCGCATTCGGTAGTAGCCGGAGTACCCGCTAAAATTTTAAAGAAACGGGGCGAATTGCTTAGTCAGGAAGTACCGGTATAAGATCAATAAATTCTAAATCAAAATTATGCCCGCAAATAATATGGCAAAACTCAAAGGTTCGGTACTTTACATGATATGTAGTATCATAGGCTGGCTGCCATTTCATACTTTACGTATTTTTTTACTGCGGATGTTAAAAGCAAAAATAAACTGGCGTGTGGGGTTGTACAGGGGATTTGAAGTAAGGAGTCCGTGGAAATTAAGTATTGGCCACGGTACCATTGTTGGGCACAACGCCCTGCTGGATGCACGCATGGGATTAAGTATTGGTAATAATGTGAACATCAGTAACGAGGTCATGATCTGGACTTTGCATCATGATTATAACAGTCCCGATTTTGCGCAGACAGGCCAGCCAGTAATTATTGAAGATTACGTTTGGTTATGCTCCCGTACCGTTATTTTGCCAGGCGTAACCATTGGGAAAGGAGCGGTTGTTGCTGCCGGCGCGGTAGTTACCCGCAATGTGCAGCCCTACACCGTAGTTGGTGGAGTACCCGCCAAACCTATAGCCAAGCGCAATGAAAACCTTAATTATGATTTGAGCGATGCGGTTTTACCCATTATTTAATACCACCATTTAATTCCTGTTTTTAATACCCGCATAGGATTACCTCCAAAAATAGAGTTTTCACCATCCAGCTTTTTAGTTACCATGGAGTTGGCAGCTACCACACTACCAGATGGTATAATGGCCCCTTTGAGTATGGTGCATTTGCAGCCTACCCAAACATTATCGCCAATGATGATCTCTTTCGGATGGTTAAAAACTTCGCCGGTAGTTTGGTCGGCTATATGATGAAAATCGGTATCCATTACTAATGATTCCCATGATATGCCGCTGTGATCACCAATTACTATCTTTTTAGCAGCAACAATGGCGCATTCGGTGCTCATATTGAAATCATCGCCAAAAATAAGTTCGGCGTTTTTAAAAACGTTGATCTTGCAGCCGTGCATAATAAATGCCCTGCCGTTAAACACAACATCCCCATCCACTTCCCACACAGCCCTTGATCTTTTAAAATCGGTAATTCCAATAGCACCATAACCAATTTGTATTAAGGCTGTTCTGATAGGCGCATTGATAATTACCCTGCCTTTTGTTTTGTGCAGAAACACATTACTTGATATTAGAACCGGGAACTTAATAGCTGTTTTAAAAGGGAAATATCTGAAATTAAAAATGATGCTCTTTAAATTGATCCTGCTCAGGAATTTGAAAACTTTGATCATTGTTAAATTATTATTTTGGGGACGTAATACATATAAGTATAATAATTTTCAATGGAAAAATACAATGTTTTTCCATAATCACCTTTACTTTCTTGTTTATTTTGTTCACTCATGATTTTTACGGTCTGTTTGTTCACATAGTCTTTAAACGAAGCTTTTACCTGTGTTTCTACGTATAATTATACATGGTTCGATCAGAGGATATAACTGATGACCAGAGCCCTAAAATATTGATCAATTATTGATTAAAATATTAAATATATATTATTATGCGTATAGCTATCATTGGAACCAGGGGTATTCCGAACCATTACGGAGGTTTTGAACAGTGCGCTGAGTACCTGGCCGCAGGCTTAGTCAAAAAAGGTTATGAGGTAGTTGTTTATAACTCTCATAACCACCCATACCAGGAAAAAACCTGGAACTCTGTTGAGATATGCCATTGCTATGACCCTGAGTTCAAACTGGGAACGGCAGGACAATTCTTATACGACTATAATTGCATAAAAGATTTAAAGAAAAAGAAATTCGATATCATTCTTCAACTGGGATATACCAGCAGTTCTGTTTGGGGTTGGCTTTTACCCAGGAATACCATAGTAACTACCAATATGGACGGATTGGAATGGAAAAGATCTAAATATTCCAAACCTGTTCAGTCATTTTTGAAATTTGCCGAAAAGCTGGCTGTACGCTATAGTGATCATTTAATAGCCGACTCGGTAGAGATACAAAGGTATCTGGAGCACAAGTACAACAAGAAATCAACCTATATAGCTTACGGCGCCGATATTTTTGACCAGCCCGATCCGGCGTTGCTTAGTGAATTTAAGCTGGAGCCATATCAGTATGATATGCTGATTGCCCGCATGGAGCCGGAAAATAGTGTCGAAACTATTTTAGATGGTGTGGTTAAAGCAGATACTAACCGCGAGTTTTTAGTAGTAGGTAGTACAGATAACGATTTTGGTACTTATTTAAGTGCAAAATTTGCTTATTATCCTAATATTAAGTTCTGTGGTGGCATATATAATATGAATAAACTCAATAATTTGAGATATTACTCCAATTTATACTTTCATGGCCATACCGTAGGTGGTACCAATCCTTCATTGTTGGAAGCCATGGCATCCAACAGCCTTATTTGCTCAAATGATAATAAATTTAACAGGGCTATCCTGGAAAACGACGCTTTGTATTTTAGTGATGCTGATGATGTTGTTTTTCACCTGCTTACGGGTAATAAAAACGAGAGCCGATATACCCAACTAATGGAGAATAACAAACAAAAAATAATGGAGCTTTACACTTGCGACAGGATCATAGATCAATATGCCGAACATTTTGAATCTATTCTGGCCGAACGCGGAAAAGCTTATCAACCCAAAACAGTTAATCCTGAAGTATCATTCCTTTTAGAAAATTTATAGATCAATGCGAATTAATAGATTAATAAGTTATTTACCGTTACTTTTTACGGTAAGCGCCCTTGCTATGCTTTTAGGTTCATGTTCATATAAGCAAAACCAGGCCTATTTTGAACAAAACTCCAAGTCTCAGGCCGCTCCGGTGAAAATGGACGATTATAAGATATCGGACTATAAGATTAAGGCCGGTGATATTTTACGGATAAGGAATTTGCAAAGCATTAAGTTGATCACGGATGAGGCCAGCACAACCAATACTACCGATCAGGCATCAGCAGGTGGCGGTTCACAGGCATTGGATTACCAGGTTGAAAGTGACGGCACTATTGCTTTACCCGTAATTGGAAGGGTAGAGGTAGTTGGTTTATCGAGATTGGAAACTTCAAAAAAACTGGATGACCTGTACAAGAAAAATGTACTTAAAAACCCCATTATGGAGGTGAAAGTGATCAATTTAAAGGCTACATTGGTAGGAGAGGTAAAAAGGCCGGGTAATTATCCATTACTTAAAGACGAAACCACGCTCATGGAAATATTGGGCGAAGCCGGTGGACTGACCGAAAAAGGCAATGAAAAAAAGGTAAGAATAGTGAGGGGCGGAGGACTGCAAACCAAGCAGATTATTGACGTTGATCTGGATGATGTAGCATCTTTAACAAATCCCGAAACGATTATTCAGAACCAGGATATCATTTATGTGGAACAAAACAGACGCGCAATACGTAATGAGAAGTTACAAAACATTACAACCATTGCCCAACCGGCTTTGCTGTTGTTGAATACGGCTCTGATCATCCTTACATTAAGGAAATAGTTTAGCCCTACATCTTAAACCTGATTACTGTTTGCAGTACTTACAAAACATGATCCCCGGGTATATACCCGGGGATCTGTTGTTTTAAAATCTACTTAAATTAATTTTAAGCTTTAAGCGCAACTTTTTTCTTTCTCGTTTCCAGGTTAGGTAAAAATGCCGTAAGTATACCGATTAGTGGCAGATAAGCGCATACATGGAAAACATAGCTTATGCTAGTACTATCGGCCAGTTTACCCAATATGGCTGACCCCAACCCTCCCATACCAAATGCGAAGCCAAAAAATAAACCGGCTATCATCCCCACTTTACCTGGCATCAGTTCCTGGGCATAAACCAAAATGGCCGAGAATGCTGATGATATGATCACACCGATAATTACGGATAGGATGCTTGTCCAGAATAAATTGGCGTAAGGTAGCATCAGGGTAAACGGTGCTACTCCCAGTATCGAGATCCAGATGATGTATTTACGGCCGAAACGATCACCCAGTGGGCCACCTAAAAGGGTACCTGCTGCCACCGCTGCCAGGAATATAAACAAATAAAGCTGAGAGCTTTGCACGCCCAGATGGAATTTATCGATCAGGAAGAATGTATAATAGCTGGTGATGCTGGCCAGATAAAAGTATTTGGAAAAAATAAGTACAATAAGAATAGCCAGCGAAAAGCCAATACGCCTGGATGATAGCTTATGGTGTGCCACAGCTGTATGAGCTGATTTAGTTTTGGGTAAGGCAAATGCTTTATACCAGTTACCAATGTAAATTAAAATGATAATGGCTAATAAAGCGACCAGCGAAAACCACATTACGCTGCTTTGGCCAAACGGTACCACAATTAAGGCTGCCAGTAATGGCCCAAGCGCGCTGCCTGCATTACCGCCTAATTGAAAAATAGATTGTGCCAGCCCGCGTTTACCACCCGATGCCATGTGTGCAACCCTTGATGATTCCGGGTGAAATATGGAGGAGCCAACACCTATTAGTGCCACTGCCAGCAGTATAAAATAAAAACCCGGTGCAAATGCAAGGCATGCCAAACCGGTTAAAGTGAACGCCATACCCACAGGTAGCGAATAAGGTTTGGGTCTTTTATCGGTATACATCCCCACAAAAGGCTGGAGTAGCGAGGCCGATAGCTGGTAAGTTAGCGTCACCAGACCAATGTCACTAAAACTCAGATGATAGCTGGTTTTGACGAGTGGGTAAATAGATGGAATAACCGACTGCAGCATATCGTTGAGCAAATGCGACAGGCTTATGGTAAAAAGAATGGAGTAAACCGTTTTTTCGGCTATGGTTTTGGTTTGGTCCAAAGGTTCTGCTAAAGATTCATTCGTCATATCATCTGATGTTATATAGTAAAAAAATTATCTCATGATTATTTGGGTGATACAATTCCACGCTTTTTTCTCATCGCGGTTTTTGATGCTTTCATAAAGTTCTTCGTGAAGCGTATCCTGGAATATGGTAGTATCGGGATATAGTTTCAAAAACCAGCCTTTGAGCTGGATGCAAAATGATTGGTACAGATCGGCCAGGATGGGGTTACGCGCCGCTTCCGCAATACTCATGTGGAACTCGATATCGGCATTGATACATTCCTCCATGGTTCCGCCGTAAGCCATAGCCGTACGTTTATCCAATTTTGCCTTGATGTTTTCCAAGTCTTTTTCGGTGCGGTTGGCGGCGGCTTTTTCGGCTATCTTCATTTCAAGCAACTGCCGCACCTCGTCAAGGTCATGTGCATCGGCACGTTTTAAACGCTGATGAAAGGGCTCGTTGATGCCGGCCGGAGCTTCTATAAAAGTGCCCACGCCCTGCTGTACCCGCAGTAAACCTGAATTGGCCAGAATACGGATAGCCTCGCGTACGGATGACCGCCCGACGCCAAACTGCTTCATCAGTTCGGGTTCGATAGGCAGCTGTTCACCTGTTTTGTACTTTCCTTCGGCAATAGCTTTTCGCAATTGATCAGCAACTTCCTCGGCAAGTGATCTTTTATGTATAACGGTCATCATCATATCATCTGATGATAAAGGTAGAGTATATATTTTAAATAAGGAAATTTTGTTAAAAAAAAGAGTGAGCTGCGTCAGAATAAATGGATTAGAGATAGGTATAAATCACCTTATTTGGGTATAGTTTAGCTTTAAGTTTATGCGGCTTTTATACTAACTTTACGGCCGGCATTTTTACCCTATTGATAATTTAACGTTTTACCCGATATTTAAACACTTAAAACACTATATCAACCCACACCAACAAAAATGAAAAAAGTAATACTTGTAACCGGAGCATCATCTGGTTTAGGCTTAGCTACGGCCAACGCACTATCAGCTCAGGGACATACAGTATATGGCACCAGCCGCGATATAAACCGTATTAAAGATGTACCGTTTACTCCGCTGCAGCTTGATGTTACCGATGATGCATCTGTTAGCGCAGGGATTGAAAAAATTATCAAAGCCGAAGGGCGTATTGATGTGGTAGTGAATAACGCTGGTAATGGAATAGCTGCACCCCTATATACCGTGCGGGTTGAAGATGCCAAAAAGCAATTTGAGGTAAACTTTTTTGGGGTGGTGCGGGTAAACAGCGCTGTGCTGCCCGGTATGATCGAAAAGAAACAAGGTTTGGTTATCAACATCAGCTCATTGGCTGGCTTGTTTGGATTGCCTTACCAGGGACTGTACGCTGCTTCAAAATTTGCTATTGAAGGATACTCGCAAAGCTTGCGTATGGAACTGCAAAATACAGGCGTTAAAGTTGCAGTAGTAAATCCAGGCGATTTTAAAACCGATTTTACCGGCAGTCGTGAAAAGGTGCCTTTTACATTAGCTAACGAGCAACTGAAAAAAGAGTTTGAAGCAGCGGTAGCCAGTATGGAAAAAGACGAAAGCATTGGCGGCGAAGCCAGCAAAGTGGCTGACCAGGTTTGTAAAATTGTAGCCAAATCAAAACCGGCGCATAACTACCTGGTAGGGGCATTGGGGCAAACCATTGTACCTACGCTTAAAGCCATATTGCCGGGCTCGTTATTTGTAAAATTGATGAATGATCATTACGGAATAAAGTAAAGTTGATTGGTTGATTGAGTTGATTAAGTGAATGGTTAGTTACCGGCATCCAATTAACTCAATCAACCAATCACATAATCAACCAATCAACTTCATTGTGGAAGCAGTAAAAAACAATAAAAAAACCATCTGGGCCTGGGCCATGTTTGATTGGGCCAACCAGGCTTATAACATGGTGATCCTGTCAACTATATTCCCGGCATATTACGTGGCTATTACGCAGGATAACAATCCGGGTGGCATGGTTACCTTTTTTGGCCACAGGTATATTAATACGGTGCTATCAACTTATGTGCTGGGTTTGTCATATCTCATTATCGTATTCCTGTTGCCGATACTTACCTCCATTGCCGATTATAAGGGGCATAAAAAGCTATACATGCAGTTGTTTACCTGGATGGGGAGCCTGGCCTGTGCGGGTATGTTCTTTTTTACCATGCATACTTTTACGTTTAGCATGGTTTGTTATGGTTTGGCATCTATAGGTTATTGTGGTGGATTTGTGTTTTATAATTCGTACCTGCCGCAAATAGCCACGCTCGATCAGCAGGACGCCGTGAGTGCAAAAGGTTTTATTTATGGCTTCGCCGGTAGCATTGTAGTACAGGTGCTTTGCTTCGTGTTTGTATTATCGCCCAAAACGTTTGGCATTACCGATGATGTGGCGGCACGTTTGTCGTTCCTGATTGTAGGTATCTGGTGGATAGGTTTTTCGTTCATTGCCTTTTATATGCTGCCTAAAGGACAGCCGAATTCAGGTTCGCATGAATATAATGTATTAACCGGCGGCTTTAAAGAGCTGGGCAAAGTTTGGCGAAAAGTAAAACAGCTGCCTTTATTAAAACGGTTTCTGCCTGCCTTTTTCTTTTATTCGGTAGGAGTGCAAACCATTTTACTGGTGGCGGCCAATTTCGGGGCCAAAGAACTCAAGATGCCTGAAGAAGACCTGATCGTTATTATTTTGTTGATACAAATAGTAGCGATCATCGGCGCTGCTATAACCGCGAAATTATCTGCTAAATACGGCAACACCAAGGTGCTGGCAGGCATAGTAGGTATCTGGTGCCTGATATGTGGTAGTGTTTATTTTGTGGCCAACGCGCACCAGTTTTATGCTGCCGCGGTAGTGGTGGGACTGGTTATGGGGGGCGTACAATCATTATCACGATCAACTTTTTCTAAATATATTCCAGCAAACATCCCTGATACGGCGTCTTATTTTAGCTTTTATGATGTTACCGAAAAGCTGTCTATCGTAGTAGGCCTGTTCGCATTCGGTTTTGTAGAATCTGTGACCCATGAAATGCGCGACTCGGCACTGATGCTCGACGGCTTTTTTGCCATGGGGTTGATCCTGCTGGTATCGCTGATCGTACTGGAGGGGAGGGTAAGATCGACGGAGTCTGTAGCGGTGTAGATGTTCTGAATCAGAATTTACAGAATTAAAGAATTTCCAGAATTAAATTTCCTTTAATTCTGTTAATTAAAAAATTCTGTAAATTCTGATTCAGACAAAATTACACATTCAAAAGACACATCATCGCCCAAAACTAAGTACATTTGCGGCTTGTTAATTGACTACCATGGCTAAAGTTTCTATCAACCTGGCAACGGGTTCCATACAAAAAGAAGATATTATTGTGGGTATCGATCTGGGTACCACCAATTCCTTAGTGGCGTTCATCAACCCCGATAAAAATCCGTTGGTTATCAATGATACTGGTAAAGGTGTGTTGGTGCCATCTGTAGTGCATTTTGGGCCAAGCGGCGATGTTTTGGTGGGTAATGAAGCCAAAGAGTTTCTGATCACCGATCCGCAGAATACCGTTTTCTCGGTAAAACGCCTGCTCGGCCGCAGTTATCATGATATTGAAAATTATAAGGATTTTTTCTCGTACAAGGTTATCGATGACGATACCGAAAGCCTGGTAAAAATTAAGGTTGGCGATAAATTTTATACACCGATAGAATTATCGGCCCTGATATTAAAAGAATTAAAAGCCCGCGCCGAACATGCGCTAAAGACACCGGTAAACCGTGCGGTGATCACCGTGCCGGCCTATTTTAACGATTCGCAGCGCCAGGCTACCCGTGATGCCGGTAAACTGGCCGGATTGGATGTATTGCGCATCGTGAACGAGCCAACAGCCGCGAGTCTGGCCTATGGTATCGGCTTAAATCCGGAGGAAACCAAAACCATTGCTGTATATGATTTAGGTGGTGGTACTTTTGATGTATCCATACTGCAAATACAGAATGGCATTTTTGAAGTGCTGGCTACCAATGGCGATACTTTTTTAGGAGGTGACGATTTTGACCGCCTGATTGTTGATTACTGGATAGAAAAGAACCAGCTGAACAAAGCCGATGTTGTTGCCAATAACGAGCTGGCGCAGCAGTTACGTTTAAAAGCCGAGGAAGCTAAAAAATCCTTTGCGCACCAAAGCCTGTTTAATGATAAAATAGGGGAGATTTGGTGCACGCTTGATCGTACTATGTTTGAGGAACTGATTGCGCCTAAAGTGCAGCAAACTATTACCGCCTGCCAGAATGCATTGAAAGATGCTAAACTAACCATCAAAGAGATAGATGAAGTGGTGATGGTTGGTGGATCTACCCGTACCGCGCTGGTTAAAAAAATGGTGGCCGAATTTTTTGGCCGCGAGGTGCATGCCGAATTGAATCCGGACGAAGTAGTAGCGCTTGGCGCCGCTATACAGGCCGATATTTTGGCCGGTAACCGTAAAGATATTTTATTGCTGGATGTTACCCCGCTGTCTTTAGGTATCGAAACCATGGGCGGCCTGATGGATGTGATCATCCCCCGTAACTCTAAAGTACCAACTAAAGGTGGTCGTCAATATACTACATCCATCGACGGGCAGGTGAATATGAAGATAGCCGTTTACCAGGGAGAGCGAGACCTGATCAAAGAGAACCGGAAACTGGCTGAGTTTAATCTCAAAGGTATCCCATCTATGCCAGCAGGCTTCCCGAAGGTAGATATCAACTTTTTACTGAATGCCGATGGCATACTCACCATACAGGCTATTGAACTGCGTTCGGGCGTAAAACAGGAGATCGAAGTAAAACCTACTTACGGCATTACCGATGAGCAGGTGGAGCAAATGTTGATGGACAGTATAACCCACGCTAAAGACGATGTGAGCCAGCGTATGTTGATAGAAGCCCGTACCGAGGGCGAGCAGATGCTATACACTGTGGAACGCTTTTTGCAAAAGAACGGCGATTACGTTACGGTTACAGAATCTGCCGAAACACACAAACACCTGGTGGCCCTGAGAGAATCGCTGACGTCTGGTGATAAGGACCTGATCCTGAAACGTATTGACGAGATCAATGAATTTACCCGGCCATTTGCCGAGCGCCTGATGGATCAGGCCATCAGCACCGCCATGAAGGGTAAGAGTATTGAATAATAGACATTTTATTAGAAGCAGGAATCAAGAAAGAAGCACGAAAAGTTGTTGCTTAATATCATGTCAGCATGTTTTCATGGGTTTCTTAATTCTTGGCTCTACATATACATCATAAATAAATTATATCAGTTTGAAGATAATTACCAGGGTATTCGTATTGTTAGCCATCGCGGCTGTTTGTTTAGCAGGCTCATTTGATAAAGCTCACGCGATAAATTCGTTGCGTTTATATAAAGACACCACGTTAAAAAGCGCCACCACGCTGGATACCCTGCAATATGATTCGCTGATGAAGCGGCTGGCCAACGGCGACCAAACCGGCAGATGGCCTGTGAAAAAAGCACCATATCCATTGCCTGGTGCTATTTTGCCTTTCAGCCGCATTGTGGCATACTATGGTAACATGTACTCCAAAAATATGGGTGTATTGGGCGAATACGCGCCAAAAGACATGCTGGCCAAGCTTAAAGGCGAGGTGAAAGTATGGGAAAAAGCCGATACCCTTACACCAGTGGTACCTGCGCTGCACTACATTTGTGTTACTGCTCAGGCCGATGCCGGCAGAAATGGTTTGCATAATTTACGGATGCCTTTCAGAGAGATTGATAAAGTGCTGGATATGGCCAAACAGATCAACGCTATCGTGTTCCTGGATATTCAGGTAGGCTTCAGTACGGTACAAACCGAATTGCCTTTGTTGGAGAAATATATGAAAATGCCAAACGTTCACCTGGGCATCGATCCGGAATTTTCCATGAAAGAGGGGAGTGTACCGGGCAAACGCATAGGTACTTTTGATGCTGATGATATTAACTATGTAACAGGCTATTTAAGTGGATTGGTGAAAAAGAACAATCTGCCACCCAAAATATTTGTGATACACCGCTTTACCAAACGCATGGTAACCAATTATAAGGATATAAAACTACGCAACGAAGTGCAGGTAGTTATGGACATGGATGGTTGGGGCGGACCTGATCTCAAGAAAGGTACCTACAAATATTTCATTTCACAGGAGCCCGTGCAGTTTACAGGTTTTAAGTTATTCTATAAAAACGATATCAAGAACGCACCTCACCGCATGCTTACCCCCAAAGAGGTTTTGAGTTTGAAACCTGCGCCTATTTATATACAATACCAGTAGGGAATTATACCGAAAATGTCATCTCGAACGATAGTGAGAGATCTTTTGCGCGCGATGAAGTCGCTTGTAAAGATCTCTCCTCGTACCCCGTTCGAGATGACATTTTGTATGTCCTGATTCTTGACTCTTACTTCTTGTTTCTTCTCTTCTAAAACAGCATTTCCTGTGGTGGCGTTACGCCTTTTAAGCGCAGGTAAACAGTGGCTTGCCCGCGGTGATGGGTCTGATGTTCAAAGCCTTTATTTAGAACAATAAATTTGGAAAATTCCTTTCCACTCACCTTCATCGTTTCCTGTAGTTGTGCCGGTGTCATACCCTGTATAGTACCGATTGCGAAATCATAACTATCCATTACTGCTTTAATAGTTGCCGCTTTGGTGGGGCCAACTGTTTTTTCGAGGGATGTTTTTCCGAGTGGATTGGTTTTGCCGCTTACCCAGCAAGTGAAAAAATAGTTGTCATCAGCCAGGTGCAGCATTTGCCCGGCAAACGACCGCATTTCGGGGGTTGGTTTTAAGCCGTAACCATCATCGGGCATCGCATCCAGATAGGCTTTAGTGTAGTTTTTGGCGCGCTGCCATTCGGCAACTATTTGGTCGTTTGTAGCCTGCGCGTATACCGTTGTGCAGGCGAAAACCATTACCATAAAGGTAAACAGAAAGGTTAGCTTTTTCATCATTGAATAGTTTTAAGATTGGTTTATAATTGGTTTTACTAAGTTATTAAATTCCATTGTTATGTAGAATGTAGGGGGTATCTATTTTGTAATAGATACTGCTTGTCGGAGACCTGTGGGCAGAGTCCTCCTATACACTACGGTTCGACGATGATTATCCATAACACTCGTTGTTAAACCATACGAGATCAACCCGTGGCAGCAATAACAGTTATTATTTAGCGGTTGATATCAGATTTCAGCTTAACAAGCTCACCAAGTAACTTTGTACGTTCAACCAAATGCGCTTTGCCAAACTTTTCAGCAATTTTTACGATCGCGAAATTCAATGTTTCTATTTCTGTTGGTCGTTTGCGGTTAATATCCTGCAGGGTAGATATCAGCTGACCGTCCGAAGCTTTGCTAATAGCCAGTAAGTTGGTCATCACTTCATTGGGTTCCAGCAGTACACCGGTCTCTCGGGCTATCTGTACACATTCCATAACTACCTCACGGGCTATCGCCTGCGCCTGCTCATTCCGGTGATATATGCCATTATCAATATTTAACAATGGGCATACCGAATTGTAAACACTGTTGATGATTGCTTTTTTCCAGATCAGCTGTTGAATATTTTCTTCGGCACGAAACAAGAACTGTGGGGTGCTTAGTTCAGCAACAATATCATGAAGAGGAGTAGTATCGCCACTGATGCCACCGATAGGACACTCGAATGCAGGTTTAAAGCTCACCCGGCCATCCGTACCCACCTGACTGGTTACAAAAAGCACACACCGATAAACCCCGGGAAACTCGTGATCGGTAAATACCTGCTCCACGCCCAATCCGTTTTGCAGGATAACCAAAGGTGATGTGTTGATTTTAGATTTCAGTGCCGGGGCCAGATCGCCATTACCAAAAGATTTATTGGTTAAAACCACGATGCCATCCAGTTTATCATAATGGCTTAAAGTGGTTATTTCGATATCCGCTTCCAATGTACTTTGATCGGCAAGCACTACAGCTATTTTTTCAATAACGCTGCTGCCATCATCCACGCTTCCGCGGAGTATCACCACGTTTTTGCCTTGCAGTTTCAGAAAAACAGCTAAAGCTTTTCCGATAGCTCCGTTACCAACAATAAATATCGACTGATTCATAAGATAGAAATTTTCGCCAAAGTTAATCGGCTGACTTTATCTTTTGTCATAGATGGGTAAAAGAGGCCGATCGGAGCTGTATGCAACAAAATTTGCTTATATACGATTAAAAATGCAGCTTTAGGCCTTCTAAACTTTATCACATGAAACCACTGTATACTCGTTTTGCCCTTGTCATACTAATCCTGTTCGCCCAGAAGGCATCCGCACAAAATATGAATGCGAGAATGAATGCCGTTAATAATATGTGGAACAAGCAGTTTACTCAATCACAAATGCAGATGCAAATGCAAAACAGGATGAACATGGGTTTTTTGAGCGAGAAGGGAGGGGGTAGAAGTTACAATTTTGATTATGTTTATGTGATAACAATGGCTGATAGCTCAAAAAGGCAGGTATATTCTAAAATATATTTAGATACTACAAAGCATAAAACCTATGTTTTATTTTTAGACAGGAACCTCCCCAAAAATGATCCCAATAAAATCAAAAAAATATACTCTGATGAAACCCTGAGCCTCGAACGTAATCTTGCCGAAGGTGAGGTTGAAGATAAATGGTATAAAGGAATGGCAAAAGATAGCTGTTGGATGTTCAAAGTAATTTCTGGGCCTATTAATGCTTATTCGCTTTTAAGTGAAGAGGATAACACTAAATTTATGCCCGAAACATTGGTCGGTATACAAAAAGGAGATGGACCTATATTGAAGGTATCTGCTGAAAATTTAATGCCCATGGTTGAGCAAAACGCTGATGCTTTTGAATACGCTAAAACAAAAAACTATTACGAAGCCATTAAAAAATACAACCAGGATATTAAAGAGAATAGAAAAAAGTAGCCATATCGCCGATCTGCGCCTCCATTGGCCATAGGCAGAAAAGGAAAAAAAAAATCCCCGTTTCCGGGGATTCAAGTTTTATAATTTGTTGATGGCGTCTTGTTCTTTCAGCGCCTGAATGTTGTTGTTATCGCTAAAATTACTGGTTTGCTGGGCAAAGTCTTCCAGGATACTGGTGATATTATCCAGGTTGTCGGCTACGCGCTGATGCATATCCGGAAGGTCCTTTTCCAGTCTTTTGTCGCCAAGCTCTATATTGTCTACTTCAATTTTGGCCAGCTTGGTAATAATGGCCTGCTGACTATTCTTCAAGTCTTCCAATTCATGGACAATTTTCTCCATCAGTTCAAACTTCTTTAACTTATCCATACTGTTGTGTTTTTTAATTTAAAGTATATCTCATTAACCCCGGGAAATAAAAATTGTTTGGAATTTGGATTATTGATATATAACTAATAGTTTAGTTTAACTAAATAATTAGTTATATGAAAAACCTTATATTATTCTTTCTCCTTGTTTTTTGTTGTTCGGCAGGTGTAGAGGCCCAGCAGCAACCGGCTGTAAACGATTCCCTATTACTTGATTATTATCAGAACCAGCGCTTTGCCGAAGCTGCGGATTATCTTAAAAAAACATATCCAGAACCAGTGAGCAATATCCGGGTATTGGGCAAACTGGCTTATACATCGCAAATGGCCGGTCGGCTGCCCGATGCGGAGGGGTATTATCAACGTATTTACGATGCTGACTCAACCAATACCATGGCCTTATTTAGCCTGGGCACTGTTAACCTGCGCCGGGGTAATAATTTGAAAGCCGAAACTTATTATAAATTGATAGCCCGAAAGGACAGTAGCAACTTTATAGTGTACAAACAATTGGGTAAAATAGCGGGTGATAAATCTGATTTTGGTAGCATGATCTATTACTTACAAAAAGCTAATAAATTGAATCCTGCCGAGCCAGATGTAGCATCCGATTTGAGCGATCTTTATGTAAACCTGAAACAGTACCCTGTGGCCGAAAAAGTATTGAATGGAGCCATTGCTAAGGATCCTGACAATATGATTTTGTTGCAAAGTCTGCTCAAACTGGTTTCATCGCAGGACAAATTCGAGGAAACTAAAACCACTTGTTTAAAACTGATAGATCTAGGTAACCGTTCCGGGTATGTATTAACCAAGCTTGGAGTGGCTTACTACAATCTCAAAAACTATACTTGCAGTGTGGAAACCTTTGCCGACCTCAATATGATGGAACAAACAGAAACCAGCTTTTACGTAGCCGCCCTGGCCTACAAAGCGCTTAAAGATCAACCCAAAGCCATTCAAAATCTGGATAATGCCATTAAAGAGGGCATCTCATCCAACATTGGCGATTATTATGCTGAAATGGCCGACAGTTACGAGGTGCGCAAAAAATACCAAAAGGCGGTTTGGGCGTATCAAAAAGCTATGCAATTTTCAGAGAAACCGATCCTCTATTACCTGTTGGCATCAGTTTATGATACCGGGCTGAGAAACAAACAAATGGCTTCAAAATATTATAAGAAATACACCAACAGCAAGCCACCCGAAAAACAGCAGAAATATGTAGCTTATTCCAAATCGCGGCTGGACGAACTGGCGCGTTAGCGCTGCATGAGCCTGGCTACATACTTGCCAATGATATCAAACTCCAGGTTAACTACTGATCCTTCGCGTACATTGTGCAGGTTGGTATGCTCAAAAGTATAGGGGATAATAGCCACTGAAAAACTATTGACTTTGGAGTTAACTACGGTTAAACTGATGCCGTTGACACATACAGATCCTTTTTCGACGGTGACATTACCGGTAGAGGAATCGTACTCAAAAGTGTACTCCCAGCTTCCATCGAGCTCCTTGAAGGCGGTGCAAACAGCAGTCTGATCAACATGACCCTGAACAATGTGTCCATCAAGCCGAGCATTCATTTGCATACAGCGTTCCAGGTTTACAGGTTCGCCAACTTTCAGATGACCCAGGCTGCTTTTGTTCAGCGTTTCTTCAATGGCGGTAACCACGTGCAAGCCATCGGCCAGCGCTACTACTGTTAAACAAACCCCGTTATGCGCCACCGATTGGTCGATCTTTAATTCGTGCGAAATAGCTGATTCAATAGTGATATGTAAGTTGCCCTGATCTTGCTGCAGATCGGTCACTTTACCCAAAGTTTCTATAATTCCTGTAAACATATGCCCCCCATCCCCCTAAAGGGGGAGTTTTTGATTGGTGTCAAAGCTAAAAAATATTATAGATGTTTTTTGTCAGCGGAAAATGAAAAAACGATAAGCATCTTAGTTTGTCATCCTGATAAACGAAGGATCTATTAATGAATTATGCGTATTGAGTAATAGATGCTTCACTCTGTTCAGCATGACAAAATCAAATAATCCTCTCAATCCTCTAATCTGGTTAATCAAGGTTCAGACAAATTATTTAAAACTGGTAAACAAATCTACTCTTTTATTTCGCAGATCCTTACCACCTTCGATCACCGATTTTAGATTGGTGAGATAAAAAGTCCACCCAAGCTGACATTGTACATACAGATTTTTTGCCGGGTCATCTTCCAGGGGGATATTTTCCTGGGTAAGTTCGATGAGGGTAAGGCCGTATTTGTTCTGGATATCAATGGTTACTACGCTGCCACCGGTAAAGGTGAATTTGAGCAGATCGGCGCCATTGTTTTCCAGTACCTGGCCGTTCTCTACGGTATCGTCGTCAAAACCATGCCAGTACCAGGAATAGGTATCTTCTTTGCTGATGAATTCGTTTTTTTCGCGCTGGCGACCAACTATGGTATAAAAATCAGCCTGGCGTAAAAACCAGCTTTCGAGTCCGGCAGGAGTGGCCCAGGCCTCATAAATATGACGGACGTTGGTGTTAAAATCGGCAGTTAGTTTAAAGCTTGTCCAGGGGTTATCGGTCATATACGGTAGCATTGTTTGTTATAAAAATAATCATAATACCTTACCCTTTTATTAACTTGCTTTTAAATATTAACCATGGGTAAACAAAGCGCAGGAATACTACTACCGGAAAACCGAAGGTAATTTGGAGGCTTTTTTGGTGCATCCGGGCGGGCCGTTCTTTAAAAATAAGGACAACGGCAGTTGGTCGGTACCCAAGGGGGAGTTTTTGGATGACGAAGACCCCTTGGAGGCTGCCAAACGGGAGTTTGAGGAAGAAACGGGGCAGGCGATTATCGGTGAATTCATCAGTCTTAGCCCAATTACACAAAAAGGTGGCAAAAAAGTATATGTGTGGGCCGTAGAAGGCGACATAGATCATTTGGCCATCAGAAGCAATCACTTTGAAATAGAGTGGCCACCGCGCTCTGGCAAGCAACAATCGTTCCCCGAGGTGGACAGAGCCGCATGGTTTGATATCGATACAGCCAAGGTGAAGATAAATCCGGCGCAGACAGCACTAATAGATGAGTTGAGCAAGGCACAATAGCAGGCATCACCAAATGTGGGGATATTGGTCAAACTAATTTCACCTTTTGCCGTTCTGCTGTTACTTTTATAGGCAATTACATAACTTAGTAAAATGAAGTTTTTTAAATATCTACCCATAGCATTTTTATTGATCGCGATTGTATCGTGCAAACCCAAACCCAAGTCGACGGCTGTCCCTGTAGTGGGTTTTGTGGATGCCTTTGAAGATGCCACTATAGCACAGGCTCGCACCGGTTTTACAGATGCCTTAAAGAAAGAAGGTTTTAGCGAGGCTAAAAAAACAGTACAGATAGAATACAGCAATGCGCAAGGCAATATCCCTACGCTAACCCAGATCGTAAACCATTTTGTTTCTGAAAATGTTGATCTGCTGGCTACCTGTACCACTTTATCGACAGTTACCGCGATTCAAAAAACCAAAGCCATACCCATTTTTGCTATGGTATCGCCGGTGCCCGAACGTATGAAAGTACTTGATGGCAGTGGCAAAGCCCCAGCCAATCTTTTTGGTGCGGTAGAGGACCTGAATTATATAGATACCTCATTCGCCATCATCCCTAAATTACTAAAACCCAAAGGAGCAAAGCTGGTGATCGGGATGATCTATAATCAATCGGAACCACAATCTACCGATGCGCTGAACCGTATCAAATCACTGGCCGAAAAGCAAAATGTAACCATTGTTGCCTTACCCTTAAATTCTTCTGCAGATGCTCAATTAGTTACACAATCACTGTTGAATAAGAATATTGATGCCTTTTTTGCCAACCCAGACAATACTGTTTTCGCTGCTTTTGAGACCATTTTGAAAAGCTGCAACCAAAAAAATGTGCCCATATTTACCAGCGAGGCCGGTTTAGTACAACGCGGTGCGGTAGCTGCTTTTGGTGCCGATATTTATCAATGGGGTTACCAGGCGGGCGAACAGGCTGCTTACTTCCTGAAAAATCATAAAACTGATGGCCTGGCGCCGCAGATGGTGAAGATCAGGAAACGGGTGTATAATCCTGCCGCTGCCAAAAAATATAACATTACTGTACCCTCAGATTTTGAGGCTGTTAAATAAATGGATTTTTATCTCACCACGGTAACACTGGGATTTTGCTACGCGGCTTTGGCGCTGGGTATTTTTATCTCTATGAAGATATTTAATATCCCGGACATTACTACCGATGGCAGTTATACGCTGGGTGGCGCTGTTACGGCTGTGATGCTTACACACCACCAGTCGCCATATATTATTTTGCCGGCGGTGATCATTGCCGGCGGGATAGCTGGTGCATTAACAGGCCTGATCCATACCAAGCTTAAAATAAACGCTTTGCTGGCCGGTATTTTGGTTATGACTGCCCTGTATTCGGTAAATCTCACTATTATGGGTCGCTCCAATATACCTTTGAGTAACCTGGTTTCGCTGTTTTCGTCGATACAGATAGTGACGGATGCTAACCAGAATACCTTTTGGATATTATTGGTATTTGTTATTCTGATCACTTTTTTGATCGGTTACTTGCTCAAAACAGATTTTGGCATAGCCATGCGGGCAACAGGCAACAGCGAGTCTATGATCAGGGCACTGGGGGTTAATACCGACCGGATGAAGATCACCGGTTTGGCCTTAGCCAACGCTCTAACAGCCCTGAGCGGCTACTTTTTTGTACAATCGCAGGACTTTGCCGATATCAATATGGGTATAGGTATTGTGATCGTTGGCCTGGGCTCGGTTATTATTGCCGAGTCAATCATTAATTGGTTACGGATTACCAGTGTTTGGCTCAGTTTAATTTTGGTGTTGGCCGGGGCCGTGGTATTTCAACTGGTGCTGGCGGTTACCCTGGCCATCGGCGTCGATCCGAATATGCTCAAAATAGTTACCGCTGTTTTCGTATTGTTGATAGTTAGTTTACCCCGTTTATCATCACTCCGATCATCATGATAACGATAAACGATATACATAAGACTTTTAATAAAGGTAAGGCCAACCAGGTTAACGCTGTTAATGGAATCACACTAACCATTGCAGAAGGAGAATTCCTGGTGATCGTAGGCTCTAACGGGTCTGGTAAAACCACTTTGCTTAACCTCGTAGCCGGGAGCGTATTCCCGGATGCAGGTAGCATCAGCATTGATGAAAACAATGTAAGTAAACTACCTGATTACCGCCGTAGCCAATGGATCGCGCGTGTTTTCCAGAACCCGGTGAGTGGTACGGCATCTGATCTGAGTATTCTGGATAATTTTAGGCTGGCTGCTATACGCACAAAAGCCAAAGGTTTATCTGTCGGTATCAACAATAAGTTCAAGCAGGAGGTTAAAGAAAAAATAGCCTCGCTGGGCATGGGCCTGGAAAATAAAGTAGAGCAATCCATGGGGACACTATCGGGAGGCCAGCGCCAGGCTTTAACCTTGCTGATGAGTGTGATGGATAGCTGCAAGGTACTGTTACTGGACGAGCCTACTGCTGCGCTTGATCCTCGATCGGCAGAGGTTGTGATGCGTACGGCTGATAAACTGATCGCAGATTTTAAACTGACTGCCATACTGATCACCCATAATCTTAAAGACGCCTACAATTATGGCACACGGATCATACAAATGAGCGAAGGGCTGGTATTGCGCGATCTGAACAACAAACAAAAGTCAGATTTAAAGCAAAATGACCTTTTCGACTGGTTCGGCTAAAAAAATGGCAAAGTAATTGTATAGTGTTGTGCACTATGAAGACTAATAACTTTGAACCCATACTCGACGCTTACCAGTTAGTGAGCGGCGCCAAGATAAAAGGAAAAAAACAAGACGAAATATTTGAACTGGGCGTATACGATGCTTTAAAAAGAGGATACACCTTGTATCCTTTGGAGCATGGCGTAAAATATGATGATTTCAGCGTGATCATTTCCGAAAAGGAATTAAAGAACAATTTTTTGATCGAAGGTGTTAAAGCTGCTATAGCTGCTTAAGCTCTTTAAATTTGGAGACGCAAATATGCGTCTCCACGTTTTCTTTTTTATGTAGAGACGCATATTTGCGTCTCCCTTACGGTATTCACCCTCCATTTTGCAATTCCAATCAATAAGCGTAAATTTGTAAAAAAATAAATGATGCTGTTTAATAATTCGTTCTGCTTTAAAAATATGATGTGGCCTATGGTGGCCCGGCAGAAGGGTTGTGCATCAATGATACTCTTCTCCAGTCCGTTTTAGAAAAATATCATCACCACGGACAGAATTTATTACATCATTATTTATTCAATTATGCTTGCCAAAAGTGAGCTTTTGCAATTTTAAAATTTATGAACACTTACTATACTATCGAGGAGAAGTATCTGCAGGCCATCGATAAAATATCATATGGGAAAACGCCCAAAGCCCTTAAATTACTGAACGAGATAATCAGCAACGACCCATTATATGCACGTGCCCATCACCAGTTGGGGATGATATATTATTACGAGATTAAGGATTACCAAACAGCAGGTTACCATTTTAAAACCTGCATGGAGCTGGAACCAGCCTTCCCGGATAACTATATCCATTATCTTGATCTGTTGGTTTTTCTGAACATGGAAAAACAGGTGAGCGTTATCTCAACCAAAGCCCTAAATACACAGGGGGCCGACACGGCAGGCATCTATGATTTGCTGGGTTTATTCTATGAAAAGAATAAGCAATGGGCAAAGGCACTGGACGCTTATCAGAAAGCTTTCATGGAAGTAACCGAAAATAAGGAAAAGTCGGATATTGAACTGAGTATAAAACGCGTACAGTCAAAAATGAAACAAACGTTGGCTTATACTTATCAGATAACGGAGTAAAGAGCCTCACCTATCCTCTCCAAAGGAGAGCACTTTAAGAAAGCTAAAACAACAAAAGCCAAGGCATGCCCTCGCTTTTGTTGTTTTAGCCTTTAGCCTTTAGCCTTTAGCCTTTAGTCTTTAGCCTTTAGCTCTTTTTGTTAGTCGCCCGTACGGTTTTTACCTGGGCGGCGGTAATAGCTGGGGCTTTGTTGCCGAAGCTGTTACGTACAAAAGTGAGTACATCGGCAATTTCCTGGTCTTTCAGGAAATCGTGCGAAGCCATACTGTTGGAGTAGGTTTCGCCATTGATCTCTACATCTTCGTTAAAGCCATTCAGCACAATTTTGATGAGCCTGGTTTTATCGCCCAAAACATAAGTTGTTTTTACCAGCGGCGGGTTCATGTGCGGCACACCCAGGGCATCAGCCTGGTGGCATGATACACAATACTGGGTAAATACTTTTTGACCTGCATCTATGGAGGCTTTTAAGCCGCCTGTAGTACGTTTTACGGGCGGCTTGGCCTTATGTTTGGTTTGAGCCTGCAAACCTGTTACGGCGAATAATAGGGATGCGAATAGGATTAGCGGGGCTTTTTTAAAGTCCATTATTTTTTATAAGTTATTTTGTAAATAGTTCCCTGGTTATCATCAGTTACATAAAGCGAGCCATCGGGGCCTTGGGCTAACCCGCATGGGCGGTGTTCTGCACGACCAGATGCTGTTTGTGCGGCGGTACCTGCAAAGCCATCGGCAAATACTTCCCACTCGCCGCTTGGCTTGCCATCTTTAAACGGCTGAAATACGACAAAGTAGCCTGCCTGTGGTTCGGGGGCCCGGTTCCAGGAACCATGAAAAGCGATGAAAGCGCCATTCTTATATTTCTCCGGAAATTGGTTGCCGGTATAAAATAATAAGCCGTTAGGCGCAAGGTGACCCGGGAAAGCTGCAACCGGATCAATAGCATCCTGGCCGCCTTCTTTTTTGCCATCACCGCCATACTCGGGCATTAATATCTTTTTATGCTGTTCCTGATCATAATACATATAAGGCCAGCCGGCGTTATCTCCTTTTTTAAGGGCATACATACATTCGGCAGGTAATACGGCCGATTGCTGGGTAGTAAACATATCCGGGAAAAGATCATGCAACTGATCGCGGCCATGCTGCATTACATATAATTGGTTGTTTTGCTGGTTCCAGTCGAAACCTACCACATTACGAAGGCCTGTAGCGTAACGTACGCCGTCGCCATAATGCTGGTTAAGCTTGTCGGCTTTAAACTGCCATATACCGCCTGCAGAATCTAAAATAGGGCATCCTTTTTGGCCGGCTGACCCTTTTTTGCGGTCATCTACCTGGCAGGCGTTGGAGTACGCGCCGATGTTTACGTACAGATTGCCATCATTATCAAGGGTAATGGCTTTGGCTTCATGCTCACGGCGGTTCAGCAAGCCGGTCACAATTTTCTCGGGTTGGTCAGAGTTGATCACTTCGTTTTGAGCGTTCAGTTTATAACGGAAGACTTCTTCATCAGATGATGCGTACAAATATCCGTTTTTAACATAAACACCGGTACCTCCAAAGGTTCCAAAACCGGTTTTTACGGTAGCTTTATCGCCTTCCTGGTGTAAAAACAAAATGCCTTTACCGTTTTTTGCGCGATTAAGTTTTACATAAATATCGCCCTGTGGGGTTACCGCAATTTCACGGGTGCCCCCCAATTTATCGGCAACAATAGCCGCGTTAAAACCTTCTGGTAATTTCAATCCGGCTCCTCCATCAGTAATTGGGGTGGTAGTCGTGACGGAATCTTTGCTGTTATTGGCGGGTTCGCCGCTTTTACAGGCATTAAATAATATGAACCCCACTATTGCCGCAACAGGCAGCAATACGGAAAGTGATTTTCTGTTCTTCATGGCTTTGATTAATGGTTATCAAATTAAATAAATATACGGGGAATATAGAAATCTGTTTTGTTTAATATCATGACAAAATCAGCCGATTTTGGAGTAAGGAACAAAGAGCAAGGACTTCCGATCCTTACTTCTTGTTCCAAAAATAGTTGCTCTGTTAAACCATTTCCATTAGCTATCGTCCTAACTGTATAAAATTTAACAATTATGAAGAAGCTTATCATATTATCAGCAATAGCAGCAAGCGGATTATTTTATACTAAAGCCGCCGATGCGCAAGTATCCATCCATCTGGGTATTAATATCCCGGTGCGCCACGTTTATGTACCCGCTCCTCAACCTGTTGTTGTGCAAGATGAGCCTGTTTATGACGACGATAACATACCTGCAAGTTATGATGATGACTACTATTATCTGCCCGAGGTTGAAGCCTATTATTCCGTACCAAGGCATTGTTATTACTATAACGATGGCAGTTCATGGGTAACCGCAGCTTATTTGCCAGGTGCTTACCGTAACTATAACTGGCGCACTGCTGTAAGATATGAGGTACGTGCTCCAAGACCATACATGCATCATGATTTTTACAGGTCAAGGTGGGGTGGTTATGCCGGTGGTCGTGCCAATTGGGGCCGTCGTTTTGATAATCGCTACAACGGTGGTTATGCATACTCAAGCCGCGATAACCGCGGATGGGGCCGTGGGGATTATGGTCGGGGTAATTGGGGTGGTAATTATAACCGGGGATGGAACAGAGGTAACCAGGACCGTGGCAACTGGGGCAACAGGGATAACAACAATGATAACCGTAACCGTGGTAATTGGGGTGGTCAACGTTCTGAAAACCGAGGCGACGGAGGTAACCGTGGAGGGAACTGGGGGCAACGCTTTGCCGAAAACAGAGGTTATGGACGTCACTAAAATAGCCAGTTTATAGATTTAATATCCCGATATATATATTAATAAAAGGATCACCTGTTACAGGTGATCCTTTTTGTTTGGGGGGTAGCAAGATAAAAGAACTACCAGAAATAACTCGATTTAGCATTTATTTGTGCCTATAGCTAACTTATCAGGCCAAAGGCTCTTTTGTGTTATTATTTATGTTATATATTTGGATAAACAACACTAAAAAATTTGAAGAAGAAATTATCTATCGTTGATATTGCCAACAGCCTGAACATATCTAAAACCACTGTATCCTTTATTTTAAATGGCAGGGCACGCGAAAAACGGATAAGCGAAGAACTGGTTGAACGTGTTTTAAAATATGTAAAGGAAGTTGGCTATAAACCAAACTCACTGGCCAAAAGCCTGCGCACCGGCAAATCAAATATTATAGGTTTATTGGTGCAGGATATATCCAATAACTTTTTTGCTACTATAGCCCGCCAAATTGAGGATAGGGCATACAAAAACGGGTATAAAATTATTTACAGCAGTACCGATAACGATACCCAAAAAACCCAGGAACTGATAGCTATGTTTCGCGACAGGCATGTTGATGGATATATCATTGTTCCGCCTGAGGGTATTGAGGAGGATATTAGCAGTCTGATTAAGGATGGACTACCTGTGGTGTTGTTTGACAGGTACCTGCCTGGGGTAGAAACTGATTATGTAGTAGTTGATAATTTGTTCAGTACCTACAATGCAACAAGGTACCTTATTGATAAGGGGTATAAAAATATTGCTTTTATCAGTTTTAATAATCAGCAAACGCAGATGGCCGACAGGTTGAATGGCTATAAAAAAGCCATTACCCAAAGTAACCTTAAAACCAATATCAAAGAAGTTGATTTTTACCAGGATGAAAAACTGATGACCGAGCCGATACAGGCTTTTCTGAATGAACATCACGAAATCGACGCGATATTATTTGGTAATAATCATTTGGGAACCTGCGGACTTAAAGTGCTGCGGAATTTGGATAAAAAGATACCGGAAGACGTTGCCCTGATATGTTTTGATGATTATGAAGTTTTTGAACTTTGTAACCCTCCTGTAACGGCGATAGCGCAACCTATTGATGCCATTGCCGATAAGGTGATCACATTGTTGCTCAACAGGCTCAATACTTCGGTAGAGAACGGTGTAAAGCAACAAGTGATACTAACAACCGATCTGAGAGTCAGAAAATCTACTAAATAATGCACATCCTCAATCAGATCAAAGCTGCTATTTAATTATTGATGATGAAGAAGATATCGCTGCTTTTATTACTCCTTGGTGCTGGCTTAGGTATCTATGCGCAGGGGGTTACCTTGCAGGTTGGCAACCCGGTATCAGAAAAGTTTTCTGTTGAAAGGTTACAGCGTATTGATCATCTGATAGAAAGTAATATCGACTCTGGGTACATTAACGGAGCGGTTGCCCTTATTGCCCGCAATGGTAAAATTGTATACAATAAGTCATTCGGTATTGCCGATGTGGAGCAAAAAAAACTGATGGAAAATGATAATATATTCCGTATAGCTTCGCAAACCAAGGCCATTACCAGTGTCGCGGTCATGATGTTGTTTGAGGAAGGGAAGTTTTTACTGGATGAACCTATCTCTAAGTATATTCCTGCTTTCGCGCACCCTAAAGTGATTGATTTGTATAACGAAAAGGATACTACTTACACCACCGTTCCAGCCAAACGGGAAATAACCATCCGCGATCTGCTTACACATACCTCGGGTATCGAATACGCGCAGATCGGTTCTCCAAGAATGAATGCCATTTATGCCAAATCAAAAATACCCGGAGGATTTGTGGCCGATAAAATACGTTTGGCCGACGCCATGGACAGATTAGGCAAATTGCCATTAACCCATCAGCCTGGTGAAAAGTGGACCTACGGATTAAATATAGATGTACTGGGGTACCTGGTTGAAAAAGTTTCGGGCAAAACCCTGGATCAGTTTTTTAAGGAACGCATATTTGATCCGCTGGGCATGAAAGATACTTATTTTTATATACCAGCTGCTAAGCAAAACAGGTTAGTAGCCGTTTATACACCCGATAAACAAGGACATCTTGTAAAGTGGAGCGCTTCCACACTTCCAGGGATAGATTTTGATTATCCAAAGACAGCAGGTACATATTTTTCTGGCGGTGCCGGTTTAAGCTCGACTATTAAGGATTATGCTATTTTTTTACAAATGATGCTGAATGGAGGCGTCTACAACGGTCAGCGTTTACTTGCCCGGCATACGGTTGAAATGATGACCGAAAACCAGATAGGCGATCTGTATATCAACCCGGATAAAGACAAATTTGGTTTAGGCTTTGGTATTACTACCCCAACAAGTTCGGCCAAATTAGGTGTAAGTCCGGGCTCATTTGCATGGGGCGGATTTTACGGTACTTTGTATTGGGTAGATCCGAAAGAACATTTGGTTTGTCTGCTCTTTATACAGAACTGGCCATTGCCGCATAATGCTATACAGGATAAATTTCGCGCACTGGTTTACCAGGCTTTAGTCGATTGATTTTTTACAAAATACCTTTTAAAACTTCCCAAACATTATTGGCGGCTATTTTTGCCCCCTGTGGGGTAGGGTGGATACCATCCGCCTGGTTTAACGTCGGTATACCAGCTACGCCTTGTAAAAAGAAGGGCACCAGTTGGGTATGATTTTTAGTTGCCAGATCGGGGAAAACAGCTTTAAATTTGCTGGCATAATCGGCACCCATATTAGGCGGAACCTGCATGCCTAACAATACGATCTTTACCTCCGGATACTTAGCTTTTACCTTGTCAATAATGCTCTGTAGATTTTTATGGGTTTCATTTACAGGGATACCGCGCAGGCCATCATTTGCACCAAGTTCCAGTATAAAAACATCCACCTTTTGTTTCAGCAGCCAGTCTAAACGCGCGTTGCCGCCTGCCGTAGTCTCGCCGCTTAAACCCGCGTTAACTACTTTATAGGGTAGTTTCAGCGAATCGATCTTATCCTTGATCACCCCCGGGAAAGCCTCAGATGGATCGTCCAATCCATAACCGGCGGTCAAGCTGTCGCCAAAAAACAAAACGGTTTTTGATGCAGCCGCGGCATCAGGCTGTGCTGCTGTACTGCTTTTTGTACTTTCGTCGGCAGTAGGTTTTTTATTTTGATCACACGCAGCAAAAATCAGCGCGGTAAGTAACAGGAACGTTAATTTGAATTTGTACATGGTACTAAGCGTTATTGCGTAATATTTCGAGCGGCGGTTTATTTAAAACGCCCCTGCTATTTAACAAACCAATAATAACGGTTAGTATGGATATAATGAAAAATAATATCAACGCCGGCAGAAAGTTAACCGTGTAGGGAATCTCAAAACTGTATTTAGCCAGTAACCAGGTACCACCAAAAGCGATCACGATACCGGTAAGGGCCGATAATGAACCCAGGAACCAGTACTCCAGCGCGGTAATGGCAAAAATTTGCTTACGGCTTGCACCTAATGTACGTAACAATACGCTCTCCTGTATGCGTTGATATTTGCTGATACGCACCGAAGCTACCAATACCACCACGCCGGTTATAATACTGAATGCACTCATAAAACGAATTACATAGCTTATTTTATTCAGCAGCTCATCCAATACGCTTAAAACCAAACCGAGGTCAATAATAGAAACATTGGGAAAGCTGCTTACAATGGCCCGTTGAAATAAAGCAGACACCTTATTGGAGGGCACATGCGTCAGCAATACCTGAAACTGCGGGGCATCTTCCAAAATACCCGTTGGGAAAACTACCTGGAAGTTGGTTTGTACTTTACCCCAGTTTACTTTACGGATGCTGGCTACATAAGCAGGCATTTCTACCCCCTGAACGTTAAAAACTATTTTGTCGCCAATTTTAAGGTTTGCCCGGTGCGACAGATTTTCTTCTACAGAAACTGGAATGTCTTTTCCGGGTGTTGCTTTGCCTATCCACGTACCATCGGTCAGCTTTTCAGAGTCGGAAAGGGAATCGCGAAAAGTAACGCGATATTCATAGGCAAATACCCCATGCGGAATTTTTATGGTCGAATCTTTTTGCAGGTCAGCGGCTGTTTTGCCATTGATCTGTTCTATCCGCAAAGTCACAATAGGCACCTGCTGTAATACCGGCAATCCCTGCTGGCGGGTTAAACGGGCCACGGAATCTTTCTGACTGTTCTGTATATCAAACAGGATCATGTTGGATTGATTGCCGCTACTCGACAAGGTAACCTGGCCAATGAGTAAATTCTGTACAAGAAACAATATACAAATGAACATGGTACTTAAACCTATGGACACCATGAGGATAAGCGTTTGGTTGTTGGGCCGGTATAAATTGGCAAAACCTTGCCGCCATAAATAACTCCATGACCCATTGATCAGCAATTTTGTGAAGCGCATCAATAGCCACGCTACCCCTGATAATATGATAAAAGCACCCAATATGCCCAGCGTAAAGAACAGGCTCCCCAACCAGCTATCCAATTGTAAATAAGTAAAAGTGACAATGAACAGCAGGATCAGCAGGTATACCAGCCAACGCAAAGGATCACGGGACAATACCGCGTCATCAAACGATAATCGTAAAGTATTTAAAGGAGATACATTACGAACGGATATCAACGGCAACAAAGCAAAAAGCAGGGAAATGATCACCCCCAACAAAATACCCTGACCAATAGCCATCCACGAAATTTGAACGGATATGGTAAAGGGGATGAAATCTTTAAATACTACAGGCAGCAAATGCTGTATCGCCGTACCCAAAGCAGCCCCAATAACAGAGCCGATGAGACCAATGCCTACAATCTGGATGAGATAGATCAGAAATGCCTCCGATGCTTTTACACCCAGACAGCGCATGATGGCAATAGACGCGATCTTCTCACGTACATAAATATGAACGGCACTGGCCACACCCACACAACCCAATAATAAGGCAACAAAGCCCACCAGGGATAAAAAACGACTTAGATCGCCAAAATTACGGCCGGTGTTTTCCTTCCTTCCTTCAATAGTTTCATACCGCATGCCAGCTTTATCCAGCATGGGATCGAGCTTTTTGGTGAGTTTATCTAGGTTTACCGGTTTAGTGAATTTATAGTAAAAGCTATAGTTTACCCGGCTGCCAATTTTAACCAGGCCGGTTTGCTCCAGATATTGCATGGGGATATAAACCACCGGCGCTATTCCCGCTAATGCACCCGCCTGTCCGGGAGCCCGGTTTAAAATGCCTGTTATTAAAAAGAGGCTGTTACCGATCTTGATCGAATCGCCCACATGCGCGTTGAATTGCAGCATCAGTGTTTTATCAACCACCGCCATCTGGCCTTTTCTGAAAGTTGTGCCCGCTTGTTCGGGTGTGGTTTCAATGGCCCCGTAATAGGGGAAGTTGCCCTGTAGTGCTCGCACTTGTACCAGTCTTGTGCCTTTACTTTTTGGGAAATAGGCCATGGAGGCAAAGCTGCGTTCCTGTGAGCGTTCATCACCTAACGAATCCAATAATTTTTTCAGATGCACATCTGCAGGTTTATTACCTGATACGGAAAGATCGGCACCGATCAATGTTGCCGCCTGTCCGTTGATGTCGTTTTGAACATTGTACTTGAACGCGTAAATAGCTACTAATGCAGCTATCCCGAATACGATGGCGGATATGAATAGGAATAACCTTGAGCGGTTTTTACGGCTATCGCGCCAGGCCATATTAAACAGCCAGGGGATATTCATTTTTCGGTGGTAATTAACGGGATTGGTTTCCATAAAGCCTAACCGTTAATTGTTTTTTCATCAGCTATCAGCTGGCCACCTTTTATCCGGATGATGCGCTGTGTTTTCGCGGCTAAATCAAGGTCGTGGGTTACCAATACCAGTGTGGTTCCGGCTTCTTTATTCAGGTCAAAAAGAAGTTTTACCACCTTTTCGCTGGTTTCAGCATCCAGGTTGCCTGTGGGCTCATCGGCAAAGAGTATTTTGGGCGAGTTGGAAAAGGCGCGTGCCAGCGAAACACGCTGCTGCTCACCACCCGATAATTGATTAGGGTAGTGATGCCCGCGATCAGCCAGGCCTACTTTATCCAGCAGATCCAATGCTCTTGCCCGTATATTTTTTTCATTACGAAGCTCTAAAGGAACCATTACATTCTCCAGGGCAGTTAGCGTAGGCAATAGTTGAAAATTCTGGAATATAAATCCCACATACTGGTTGCGTACCTGCGCGCGTTGGTCTTCTGTTAAATTTCCGAGGTTAATGCCGTTGAGTTCTACCGCGCCTGCACTGGAACGATCAAGGCCGGCACATAAGCCCAGCAAAGTAGTTTTACCACTGCCCGAAGGTCCTACAATAGCATTGGTGGAGCCGGCGGCAATGCTGAAATTAATATTATGAAGCACGGTAAGCGTACGCCCTGCGCTTTGGTAGGTTTTGCCCAGATCTGCAATATTGAGTATAGTTTCCAAACGGTGTGTTTTTTATGATATAGATGCAGCGGGCTATCAATTGTTACCCCGCCGGTTTGCATAAATATCCATGAATCATGCCGTTTGCAATATAAAAGCGGATGTGGTTTTATTAAATGACTTTAAAAATACAATTATAACTTAGCTTTCAGCATTTCTTTCACGCTATCAAACCATTCGTGTTGTAAAATGCTTAACAGAATAGAATGGCGCCGGGTACCGTCGGGAAGTGGCATGTGGCTACGGATAATGCCTTCTACCGTACAACCTATACTTTTCATAGCCGCGATGCTGCGCTCATTCCGGGCATCGGCACGAAAACCTACCCGTTTCATATTTAGTTGTTCAAAGGCCAGTTGCAGCAATAGAAACTTACAGTGTTTGTTAAGGCCTGTACCCCTGAATTTTTCGCCATACCAGGTATAGCCTATTTCAAGTGCCTGATTGCCGGTTTGTATATCATAAAAACGGCTACTGCCCGCATATTCGCCTGTCTTTTTATCGTATATAATAAAAGGATATTCTTTTCCCTCAAGCCTGGCTTTAAGTGCCTGGTCGATATAATTACGCATACCGTCGGCGCCTTTTGCACTTACTTGCGAATAGCTCCAGATGTTAGGCTCATACAAGGCAAATGGCAATAAATTCTGATAATCGTCGGCGTTTAATGGTTTGATCAGCAACCAGTCGTCTTCTAAAATATAATCAGCCTCTGGCGAAAATTTTGAACTCATAACGGTAAAGCATTTAACCTAACACATCAAATATAGAAGTGTTTTGTAAATCCAGGGCTTTATTGCTCCATAACCCGCGCGTACATCTGCGGAAATGGTTTGTTTTTTAATTCAACGGCTAATGCCGAGTTGTGTTGCGCGCAATGTTCAAGCATCTCATTACAATCAATTAAAACGTCATCGCTCATACCTTTAAACATCATCGCTGTGGCTGTGGCTGATATTTTATAATACTCGCTAAGTGTAATTATGCCTTTTTCGGTTATCTTGATCAGTTTGGCGCGCTTATCGTCGGGCGAAGTGCGTTCTGTTATCTTTTTCTCCCGGATGAGTTTATTAATGATCTCCATGCCGGTGGTTGTTTCGGCAAACATATCGTTAATCAAATCACTTTTTTTTACTTCACCCAATTGATTCAGACTGTGTAGGTAATAAAAGTTTTCGGGAGTAGGCATCTCCGCATGGCTAACTGCCGAACGGAAATATAGGGAGTAGGATTTCAAAATGCGCCCAATGGTTTTAAGCAAATTCACCCCATTCATGATATGCTTATCCGAATGTTTGGATTTAGGCTGCTGTTTTTGAAGATAATACCGGCAAAACGCTTCTACCGAATGCTCCTCGCTGGTTTCCTCAAAAGCGCTCCATTCTTCTATTAGCTGTACAACTGGTTTCATATTAGTGCTGTTTAGATGTAAAATTAAAAAACTATTTCCAAAACGTTTTAATTATTCCATAATAGGAATATATTTGCATTGATATTCCTGTATCGTAATATTATAAAGGGCCGGAAATATTTATACCGCGACAAAATGTTTTACTTTAACAATCGTCATCAGTATAAAGGCGTACTTTTATTAAGCCTTAAACTTTAAAACATCTTTTAGTAGATGAATTTCTGAAAATATGAAAACTGATACTCAAAAACCTGATAAAAAACCACCTGGCGTTTTTAGCTTACTAAAGCCTTACATGGGATTGGTTTCGCTGCTTTTGTTATTTGCTTTGCTTAGTAACGGTGTAAATCTTTGGTTGCCCAAGATCATAGCCAACGGGATAGATGATTATACTAAACAGCACTTTGTGTTTGGTGATATTATTAAGAAATTCTCCCTGGCCGTTCTGATTATTTTTATTTTTGGCTATCTGCAAACTATTATTCAAACCTATGCATCGGAGCGCGTAGCCCGCGATCTGCGGCAAAAGCTGGCCGATAAGATATCAAGACAAAGCCACGCTTTTATTGAAAAGGCAAACCCGGCCAAGCTGCTCACCAATTTAACCGCCGATGTAGATTCTATTAAATTGTTTGTATCGCAGGCATTGGTATCCATCGTGTCGTCATTGTTCATCATCATTGGTGCAAGCATATTGCTGTTTACTATTAACTGGAAACTGGCCCTGGCCGTGGTCATGATTATCCCGATCATAGGTGGTACATTTTTTTATGTATTGAAGAATGTGCGGGCGCTGTTTATAAAAAGCAGGGGAGTGATTGACCAGCTGAACAAAGTAATTAATGAAAGTATTCTGGGTGCCGCGCTTGTTCGTGTGATCAACTCCCAGCAGTTGGAGTATCATAAGTTTTTAGAGGCCAACACCGAGGCAAAGCGATACGGCCTGAAGATACTGAGCTTTTTTGCCGGACTGATCCCTATTGTAACCTTCACGGCCAATATGGCGGCATTAACCATTTTAATGATGGGTGGTCATTTTGTGATCAATGGCAGTATGAGCTTGGGTAGTTTTGCGGCCTTTAACAGTTATCTATCGTTACTTATATTTCCCATTTTTGTACTGGGTTTTATGAGTAACCTTATTGCGCAGGCTTCGGCCTCATTTACCCGTATCAGTGTGGTATTGGATGCTCCGGATATTGTTGATGGCGGAACTTTAAAGGAAACATTGCGTGGTGATGTGGAACTTGGTGATGTATCACTGATTTATGGTCAAAAGCCGGCGCTCAAAAATGTATCGCTTTCGGTAGCAGCTGGTTCAAAAATAGCCATCATCGGCCCTACAGCCGCGGGTAAAACGCAGCTGCTCTATTTGCTTACCAACCTCATCAAGCCAACATCCGGATATGTGCATTATGACGGGCGCAGCATAGATAGTTATGACAGCGAATCGTTCCATAGCCAGGTAGGTTTTGTTTTTCAGGATAGCATCATTTTTAACATGAGTATACGCGAAAACATTGCTTTTAGTGATACGGTTACTGATGAATCGTTGGAAAAAGCCATTGAAACGGCCGAATTGCGGGACTTTATCGATGGCCTGCCCGATAAGCTGAATACCGTCGTTTCCGAACGAGGATCGAGCCTTTCTGGCGGGCAAAAACAACGTATCATGCTGGCCCGGGCCCTGGCGGTTAACCCCAAAGTTTTATTATTGGACGATTTTACTGCCCGGGTTGATACCAATACCGAGAAAAAGATATTGACCAATATTCAGAAAAATTATCCCGGATTAACGCTGATATCTGTTACCCAGAAAATAGCATCGGTGGAGCATTACGACCAGATACTGCTACTTACCCAGGGCGAAATTGTTGCCCGTGGCGTGCATGAGGAATTAATGCGATCCAGCCCCGATTATGTACAAATATTTAACTCGCAGCAAAGCACCAGTAATTACGAACACGGTGTTGCTCACTAAAAATAGATGTGCAGATGTATAAATTTCAAATGTGCGGATGTGTGAATATGCAGATGTGCAAATGAAGTTTATTGGACACTCACGAAAAGATGAAATCACTAATTCAATAAATCACTAATTCAATAATTATTCATGAATTACGATCTGAATAAACTTAGCCAAACGCAGCAGAAAACTTCAACCCTTGCCGGGCTTAGAAAACTGTTGCAGTTAATTGCGCACGAAAAGAAGGTGCTTTTACTGGCTCTTTTGGCTATATTAACCAATTCCTCGCTCAACTTATTGGGGCCTCTTGTTATTGGACATACAATTGATAAGTATGTGC
The DNA here is from genome assembly GCF_052045695.1 of Mucilaginibacter sp. 22184. Classification (NCBI taxonomy): domain Bacteria; kingdom Pseudomonadati; phylum Bacteroidota; class Sphingobacteriia; order Sphingobacteriales; family Sphingobacteriaceae; genus Mucilaginibacter; species Mucilaginibacter sp. 22184. Next base: position 250,455 of record NZ_JBQEPI010000003.1, on the reverse strand, counting down.
AGCATAAGGATTATAGTGGGGTTATACATAACGCTGTTATATTGTTATGCATGTATTTGCTGGCCTTGTTTACAAGTTATAATCAAACCAAGTTAATGGGAGGTGTAAGTCAACGTATGTTGTTTACCCTTCGTAACTCTATATTCAACAAATTGCAGCAACTGCCGGTAAGCTTTTTTAATCAAAATAAAGCCGGTGACCTGATATCGAGGGTAAACAATGATACTGACAAGTTGAACCAGTTTTTTTCCCAATCGCTGATGCAGTTTATCGGCAATATCTCTATCATGGTTGGCGCGGGTGTGTTTTTATTATTGATCAAGTTTGAATTGGGCGCGGCTACGCTTGCTCCGGCTGTACTTATATTGATACTGACGCTGGCTTTGTCGCCATGGATAAAACGCAAAAACGCCCGGAACCTGAAAAGTGTAGGGGGGATGAGTTCGGAGATACAGGAAAGCTTGCATAATTTTAAAGTGATCATCGCCTTTAATCGCCGCGATTATTTCCGCAAACGCTTTGATACGGCCAATCGCGATAATTACAAAACCGCCATCGGGTCGGGTTTGGCCAATAGTGTATTTGTACCTGTTTATGGCTTGTTTGCCAGCATAGCACAATTGATTGTATTAGCCTTCGGTATTTATTTGATCACTATCGGGCAGTTTAGTATTGGGTTGCTGGTGAGTTATTTATCATACTCTACCAACTTTTACAACCCGCTAAGGCAATTGGCTGCATTATGGACAAACTTTCAGCTGGCTATGGCGGGTTGGGACAGGATATCGCAAATATTATCACTGGAGACAGATCTGCCCGTTATTGAAAATGGCATAGCCGAATCCAATGTAGCTCTGCTGGAATTCAGAAACGTGTATTTTGGTTATAACGAAGATCAGGAAATACTGCACAATGTTTGCCTTAAGCTGGAACAGGGCAAAACCTACGCGTTGGTTGGGCCAACCGGCGGAGGCAAAACCACAACGGCATCACTGATTGCCCGGTTATATGATCCCTCAAAAGGGTTGGTGATGCTGGATGGCCGCGACATCAGAACTTACAGCGCGGAAGAGCGTACGCAAAAAATAGGGTTTATTTTGCAGGAACCGTTTTTATTTACCGGTACAGTTAAAGACAATATTTTGTACGGTAATGATTTGTATAAGGATCATACCAATGAACAACTGGAAAAAGTGATCGTTGATGCCAACCTGGGTAGCCTGCTGGCTATTTTTGAGAGTGGGTTAGATACGCAGGTGCTTTCTTCCGGTGATAGTATCAGTCTTGGTCAAAAACAACTGATCGCTTTTATGCGGGCAGTATTGCGTAACCCGCAGATACTGATATTGGATGAGGCTACAGCAAATATTGATACGATAACCGAACAGCTATTGAGTGATATATTGAACAAATTACCGGATACCACCACCAGGGTAATTATAGCCCATCGACTGAATACTATTGAAAATGCCGATGAGATATTCTTTGTTAACTCAGGCGAAGTATCACGTGCAGGCTCGTTGAATGATGCCATGGATATGTTGCTGCAGGGGAAAAGGGTTAGCTAAGAAATTTGCGGCAAAATATTTCGGCAAAACATCGTTTTGACATAAAACTTCCACAGTATAGAATAGAGTTAATATGCTGATTTTGTCATCCTGAACGGTGTGAAGGATCTGTTAACAGGCTTTGTGTACTGGTAAATAGATTCTTCGTTCCTCAGAATGACAATTTTTATTGAGACCTAAGTTGAAAAATAAAAAATGCCGTCCCGAATAAAATAGTTGTAGTATCGACACTAAATATTTGCATAATTATTTTTACACTTGTAAATAAACTTTAACCAAATTATGCATAAGTATACCGGCGAGACACGCATTTTAGCTGCGACAGATTGTATCATTTTTGGATTCGACGGATTTAATATCAAATTATTGCTTGTACAGCGTGGTCTTGAACCCGAGAAAAATAAATGGAGCCTGATGGGCGGCTTTATACAGCCTTCGGAGTCGCCTGATGATGCTGCCAATCGCATATTAGAATTACGCACCGGGCTTAAAAACGTGTACATGGAGCAATTTCATGTATTTGGAGCGCCTGATCGCGACCCGGTGGAAAGAACCTTGTCTATAGCTTATTTCGCACTTATAGATATTCATCAGTATGAAAAACAGCTGAGTGAAGAGTACCATCCCGAGTGGTTTTTACTGAATGAGATGCCCGAGCTTATATTTGACCACACAGAAATGGTAAGGCTTGCCTTGCGCCAGCTGCGCTATAAGGCCGCGCTGCACCCAATCCTGTTTCAGCTGTTGCCCGAAAAATTCACCATTCCGCAATTGCAGGCGCTTTATGAAGGTGTTTATGAAACCAAGTTTGACGATCGTAACTTTAGCCGTAAGCTATTATCAACCGGCTTGCTTGTAAAACTGCCCGAAAAGGATAAACTGTCGTCAAAGAAAGGCGCTTTTTATTACAGGCTTGATCAATCACATTACGAACAGAATTTTGAATCGTTCCTTAACCTGGTACCTAATCCCGAGAAGTTCTTTTAGTTAAGACGGAAGGTTGGGTTAGTCCATTGGGGATTCTTTATGCTGAAAAAGTGGGTTTACATGTAAATCCACTTTTTCAGCATAAATTTAATTTATATCATTGATTTTCAATTATATATATTGATGTAAACCCTGAAAAGTGTAAACCATGTAAACCCACTTTTTTAACCAAATCTGCCGCCTTTTAGGGTTTACTAAGCTAAGCTTTTAGGGATCGATACCTTAAACGTAGCACCTTTATCGGGCGAGGATATTACTTCGATACTGCCGCGGTGTTTCTCGATGATACCAAATACGATGGAAAGCCCCAGACCTGTACCTTCACCAATACCTTTAGTGGTAAAAAAAGGTTCGAAAATGCGTTGTTTGGTTTCTTCGCTCATGCCTATGCCGGTATCGGTTACTTCAATAGAAATATGGTCTGGATGATCCCTGGTGATGATCATGATACACTCATCACTATGATGATGCTTACTTTTTATGGCATATATGCTATTGTTGACCAGATTAATAATGAGCTGGTTAATTTTACCAGGATAACAGTTTAAAGGCTCCAGCTTGTCAAAAACAGGTCTGATCTCGATGTAATACGGAATGGTGCTTCTTAAGATCAGCAGGTTATTCAGGATCGATTTATTGATATCTGCCGTTTTTAATACCTGCTCATCGGTGCTGCTAAAAGTGCGCAAACTGTTTACTATTTCTGCTGTCCTGTTAGCGCCATCCTCTATTCCATTCAATAAGATAGTTATTTCATCCTTTATGAAATTAAGATCGATCTTTTGTTTATAATCATCAAGCGCCTTTAAAAAAGGAACTTGGTCCGGGTTGTTCAAAGCATCTTCATATTTGTCCAATAAAATCAAAAGCTCATCAAAATCAAGTCGTAAGGGGGCTATATTGGAGCTTACAAAATTAATGGGGTTATTAATTTCATGTGCTACGCCGGCTGTAAGCTGTCCCAGCGAAGCCATTTTTTCATTATCGATGAGCTGCTTTTGTGTGGCTGTAAGATTATCTATGGATAAGGAAAGACTTTTATTGATCTTAATTAATTCCTCGGTACGTTCTTTTACCTTGCTTTCCAGCAGGATGTTTTGCTGTGTTATTAGTCGTTCATTTTCCCGGGCAATGGTAAGGGCAAAGCTTTGCGATTCGTTTTTTTGATACCGGTAAAAGTTAATCTTCTCGGCCAAAGCTGCCGAAAACAGGATCAGTTCTAACACAGAACTATAAATAACAATGTTAGCTGTGATATTACTGTATGGAATAAGTCCTTTATTGCGTGCAACAGATATTAATAGGCTTATTAAGAACAGCCCCCAACCCAGTAAAAAGAATTTGGCCGGCTTGAAATTACTTTTATGGTAAACGTAGGCACCTATAATAAGTAAACTAATGGCGGTGATAGTAGTGCTAATGGTAATTAAATTATAGGCAATAGCAGTCATACCAGTCGCAATCACAATAAGAATTACGAAGAACAATAAATAGAGCAGCAGGTAATACTTATACCATTGTTTTAAGTGTTGCTTGAGCTGTAAAAACGTGCTCATAAAAAGCAAAATAGAAAACCCAAGCAGTACCCTAACCACGGGGATTACATAGTTATTTAAGGTGATTATGTCTGTTGTAAATAAATCGGTTCCATAGCCACGTTTAAGTAATTGCGATAAGCCCAAAAAGATGATATAATTTACATAGTACAGGTAACTATTGTCGGCAACTATAAAAAACAACAATAAGTTATATAGTGTCATTACGATAAAAATACCCGCTATAACCCCATTGGTTATATTTTCAAGATTACGACTTTCTAAAAAAGTGGATGTGCTGTAAATTTTTACCGGAATAATAGCAGCAGCATTACTTCTTATTCGTAAGTACACGGTGCCTGTGGCTCCAGGTAATAGTGGATAATCTATAAAAGCGAGATTTTGAGTGTGGTCAGGACTTAAGTGTTGTGGTGCCGTGTTTGTATTTTCGGTATAATAAAGATCAAATTCATCAATAACGCTGGCATTTATGCCAATGGTCACCATCGGTTCCTTACTGTTATTTTTTAAAATAAATTTTATCCATGTGATAGATTTAGAGAATTTTAAAGCCGGAAGTGTTTGCTTAATGCGATGGAACTTAGAACTGTTTAAAACCTGGGCAATGGTTAAATTATTATCAGGAGCGTCAAGTTCATAGAAGTATCTGTTGGTTAACAAGATTGATTGATCATTATTAATAACCAAAGTATCAGTTGAGTAGGCAAAAGCTGCAAGCCCAACTAGCATGAGATACCCGATTAGTAATATTTTTTTCATGATATAATTGTTACATATATACAGAACAATAATTATAATAAAAATGTGCAATAAGTTAAACTTTGCATAAATTTACTTTTGTAAGCCTATTTGAAGATATTACCCGTTCACTAAAGTGTTTTGCTATGGCCGTAGGAGTGTTGTATGTTGATGATGAAATTAATAACCTGAATAGTTTTAAAGCGGCCTTCAGGCGTGATTTTAATATATATACGGCCAGTTCTGCTGCCGAAGGTCGGAGGATACTGGATGGAAATGAGGTGGGGGTGATTATAACAGATCAGCGCATGCCCGTTACTACAGGTATTGAATTTCTGGAATCGGTTTTGCAAACCAACCCCGATACGATCAGGATATTATTAACCGGTTTTTCAGACATCAATGCTGTTATTGATGCCATTAATCGCGGGCAGGTTTACAAATACCTGGTAAAGCCATGGCAAAATGATGAACTCAGGATCCATATCCAAAATGCCATCGAAATTTATAACCTGCGAAAAGAAAATAAAGACCTCACCTACAAATTGCAGATAGCAAACATGGAACTGGAAACCCTGTCGAAAGCTTTTCGGTAATCCACCGGTTCCACGGCTCTATACAATATTATTTATAAAGGTTATCTTAGTTTATAGCGCACATTTAGGGCTGTTTGACCTTGAAATAAGGCTAAATTGTGCCGGCTATAAACGTTTAATTGATGAAAAGGTCCTTATTCATAGCCTTTATTTTTGTTCTTTTTATTCAGTGTGTTGTGGCGCAGCAACGGCCACAATATACCCAATACATTTTTAACAGTTACCTCTTAAATCCTGCTTTATCAGGTATCGAGAATTATACGGATGTAAAAACAGGTTACCGCAGCCAATGGACAGGCCTGGATGGTGCGCCCGTAACGGCTTACCTGTCAGTAAATATGCCCATTGGCCAAAAATTTATACAAGGCGATGCCAATGCTTTCCCGGCCAGCGGGGGCCTTAATCCGGCTAGTAGGTTGTATACACAGCAATACCAGGCTGCAGAGCCACATCACGGCGTTGGGTTAACGGTGGTATCAGATAAAGCAGGTCCTTTTACGCAAACCAATATCGATGCTAGTTATGCCTATCACCTTGGATTATCCAGCAAGCTAAATCTGGCAGTTGGGGTATCAGCTGGCTTTAGTCATAATGTGCTAAACCTGTCGGCGCTGAGCACCTCGGATCCCTCGGATCCTATATTAAGCAGTTTGAATAATAATCAATGGAAACCTGATTTGGGGATAGGTGTCTGGGCCTATGCTTCTGATTATTTTATAGGTGTTTCGGCTCAGCAGATATTGCCGCAGAATTTGTATGTAATTAGCAAAGCAAACCAATATCAGAACAAAACTGTACCTAATTATTTTTTAACGGGCGGGGTTAAATTGTTTCTGTCGGATGAGGTTACGCTTATTCCATCGGTTATGCTGAAGTATATAAGACCGTTACCAACAAGTTATGATTTTAATATGAAATTATCCTTTGCAGATAAGCTTTGGATAGGTGGTTCATACCGTCATAGCGATTCTTATGCAGGACTGGTTGGGCTTAATCTGAGCTCGTTTGTAAATATTGGTTATTCCTATGATGTCACCACATCAGCCCTGAATACGGTAAGTAATGGTACACATGAAATTGTGATAGGCATATTACTTAATAACCGTTACAAAGTAAGTAGCGCACAGCATACGTTTTAGGCCCCCTAGCCCCCTAAAGGGGGAACTTTGATTTGCAAGCGGTATAAAAAGTAAAGCCCGGTTTTATTTAAACCGGGCTTTACTTTTTAGTGTTCCTGTATTTTGCTCCCCCTTTAGGGGGCTGGGGGGGCTTATAGCTCCCTTCTGAGCCTTGCAACCGGGATATTCATTTGTTCGCGGTATTTGGCCACTGTTCGGCGGGCGATGTTATAGCCGGCGTCTTTCAGGATATCGGTTAATTTTTCATCGGCCAGAGGATGGCGCTTGTCTTCTTTGCCTATATGCTCTTCCAGGATCTTTTTTACTTCTTTGTTAGATACTTCTTCGCCGCTTTCGGTCTGGATAGCTTCGGAGAAGAACGATTTGAGCAGAAAAGTGCCAAATTCGGTTTGTACGTATTTGGAGTTAGCCACACGTGACACAGTGGAGATATCCATATTTATCCTGTCGGCAATATCTTTCAGGATCATCGGTTTCAGATTTTTATCATCTCCTGTCAGGAAAAACTCATATTGATACTGCATAATGGCGTTCATGGTTTTTAGCAAAGTTTGCTGACGCTGTTTGATAGCATCAATGAACCATTTGGCCGAATCGAGCTTCTGTTTTACAAATTGTACTGCTTCTTTGAGTTTTTTATCTTTTTGCGCTGCTTTATCGTAATGCTGAAACATTTCCTGATAGGAGCGGCTTACCCTTAGTTCCGGAGCATTCTTAGAGTTTAGGGTTAATATCAGCGTACCATCATTATTGGTGATATGAAAATCGGGTATCACCTGCATTTGCTTGGTATTGATCTCGTTGGAATCGCCTGGTTTGGGATTAAGCTTGAGTATTTCGTTCACTACACCACGTAATTCGTCGGAGTTCATGTTTAATGATTTCTCCAGTTTATCGTAATGTTTACGGGTAAACTCGTCAAGGTATTGTTCAACCACAATAATGGCTTTCGCGATGATGGGATCGTTAGGGTCTTTTTTACGCAATTGTATTAAAAGACATTCCTGTAAGCTCCGGGCACCAACACCAGCCGGGTCAAATCCTTGTATCACCCGCAGCATATCTTCTACCTCTTCATCTTCGGCCATTACATTTTGTGAAAATGCCAGGTCGTCGGTAAGTGACATGATGGGGCGGCGTAAATAGCCGTCATCATCCAGGCTGCCGATAATTTGTTGACCGATCTTGAAATCTTTATCACTTAGCGGTAGCAGATCGAGCTGTAATTGCAGGCTTTCAAAAAAAGAATTTTGTACCGCTATTGGGATCTCCTTGCGTTCATCTTCATCATCACCGTTTTGATCATAACGTGAACCGTAATCGTTTACGCTATCATCCTGCAGGTAATCATCAATATTAAACTCATCCATTTCGCCCTTTTCTTCGTCACTATTAAAAGTGTCTTCGTCTGGATCCCGATCTGGATATTGCTCTTCGGGTTCGTTTAAATTTGTTAAGCTCAGATCTTCAAGCGCTGGATTTTCTTCCAGTTCCTCTTTAATACGAGTATCCAGAGAAACTGTAGGAACCTGCAGCAATTTTATAAATTGTATTTGCTGCGGTGAAAGCTTTTGTAAGAGTTTTTGTTGAAGATTCTGTTTAAGCATAATTAAGATGAGCCCAAAAATACATCAATTACCATTAACTTTAAAATATCTTATGGCATATGGACGCTGGTATTAAATACCAGAAAATATAATTTGTTTGAACGGCATTAAAATTTATTCGTTACATTAGTTAAAACTAAAACCTATTTATACCGTTACCTGAACTAATTATTAACTAAAATCTATCAATATGGCAATAATCAAAGAGTTTAAAGAGTTCGCCATGCGCGGCAACGTTGTTGACCTGGCAGTGGGTGTTATCATTGGTGCAGCTTTTGGTAAGATCGTTACCTCCCTGGTAAATGATGTTATCATGCCACCAATTGGCTATTTAACCGGTGGCATTGATTTTAAAAATTTGAAAGTGCTTTTAAAACCAGCTGACCCGGCAAATAAAGTGGCGGAGGTTGCTATCAATTATGGTAATTTCATCAATACCGTGATCGAGTTTCTGATTGTTGCCTTTTGTATTTTTATGGTTGTAAAGGCTATCAACTCGCTTAAAAAACCTGTAGAGGAAGCTCCTGCTGCAGAACCGGCACCAACAAAAGAAGAAACTTTACTTACCGAGATACGTGACCTGTTAGCTAAAAAAGCTTAACTGGATCAAAGACAAGAAAATATATCAAAGGATCATGGATGGAGATGCTTTTTGTCTTTAATCCTTGATCCTTTTGTCCTTAATCTTCTTTATTCTTTACTTAATTTTGTATCTGTTAGAATAACGTAATCTGCCAGGGATTTAAATTTTGTCCAATCGGGATTGTCAAAATTTTCTCCGCTGTAAGAGGCTATGGTTAGTATCCTTGCTTTTGGAGCATATTTCTTGAGTTGAGCTACTGCGCCCAACCTTTCTTCACTGTGAAAACCGCCATTAAGCTGTAATATTTTAAATCCGCTATGGGTTTTAAAAAATTGCGCTATCGACCAGGCCATGGTAGCATCCCACAAATTTTGTGATTGATAGATCTGTATGCCGGCCATGGCTTCGTGCCCACCCATGATCTTTATAAATTTATCATAATATGCACCGGTAGCGGTATCAATAGGAAGGGGCGCCAGGTAGCCTTTGGCTTGTTTGCTGAGTTGTTCCAGGCTGCCGAGACCATTACGTGTTACCATATTGGTATAACGCGATGGCGCATTGGCGGCCACCACTGGTAAATGATTGACTTTGGCTAATTCAACCAGCGGGCGGTAATCTTTATAGTTTGGCCAGGCACGGGCATCGGTTAGCAGGTTCTTTTCGCGGATGAAGTCATTAAGATATTCATTTAACATCAATTGACAATCGGTTTGAAACATCTCCATGGATAGAGCCGTGCGCCCAGGATATTTTTCTGTTAAGCCTTTAAATATGGCATATTCCAGTGAATGAGCTGTTGAGTCATTGTGTTCTTCGCCAAAAAATAGTACGTCAATTTTGTCGGTTTGCTGAATAATATCAGTAATTGTTACCAGTTTTTGTTCGGTCGTGCTATATATTTTGTAATGAGAAGGCGATGCACCCTGCCCTAAAACAATTGATGGTAAAGCTATTAAGAGCAGGATAAGCAGTGATTTCATATTACGGTTTTAAAACGCTTAATTTACAGTAAGAAACATAGAGCAACAAATAAGAAAAATAGTATTTGAAATGTTTTGAAAAATTACTACATTTGCGCTCTTGTTTTTAAAAAGATCGAAATAGAATAAAAATATACAGTCATGAAAAGAACTTTCCAGCCTTCTCAAAGAAAAAGAAGAAACAAACACGGTTTCCGTGAGCGCATGTCAACTGCTAACGGTAGAAGAATATTAGCAGCCAGAAGAGCTAAAGGCAGAAAAAGATTAACAGTTTCTGACGAAGGTCGTCATAAAGCATAAACCTGGTTGCTTGGTCCTTTCATAAGGGACATGGACCGTTTATATGCTCAAACTCCGGTTCAATTATGGCAACTATGTATACTTTTAAAAAAGAAGAACGATTATGTAACAAAAGGCTTATTGATAAGCTTTTTCATAACGGTTCTTCTTTTTTGTGTTATCCCTTCAAAGCTTCGTGGTTATTTCATTCCGAACCACAACTATTCCCCGCCCAGATTTTATTTTCGGTTTCAAAAAAGCGTTATAAGCACGCTGTCGACCGTAATTTAATAAAAAGATGCATGCGCGAGTCGTACAGGCTGCACAAGCAGGAATCTTTGTATAATTTACTAGTGGCGGCCGATAAAACTATTGTGCTGTCGGTGGGGTATATCGGAAAGGAAATCGTGCCCTATAGTGTTATTGAAAAAAAGATGCTGAAGATGCTAAACCAGCTTGGAGAGCAATTAACGACTGCAAATAACATCCCGGTGAAATGATATGAAGGGGCTGATCAGGATATTGAAGGCAATTGTTGGTGGTATTTTTATACTGTTGATCAAAATATATCAATATTTTATTTCCCCGCTTACAGGTGCTTCATGCCGGTATACACCAACCTGTTCGCAATACGGCGTAGAAGCTATCAAAAAACACGGCGCTTTTAAGGGCGGATGGTTAACTTTGAAACGCATTGCCAGCTGTCATCCGTGGGGAGGGCACGGCCATGATCCGGTACCGTGATTGGTATTTGTTCATTAGTTCAATGGTTCATTAGTATTTGTAGTGTGATATACTGTACTAACGGATATAACTGACATTGCAACCAATAAACAAATGAACCATTGAACTAATGAACTGAAAAAAATGAGCGTTATTTTACAAATAGAAACCGCAACCACTTCCTGTTCAGTAGCCCTGGCTGTTGATGGCAAAGTTGTTGCCTTTAAACAGATCAACGAACGTAACATACATGCAGAGGTGATTACGCTTTTTATTGATGAGTTGGTGACTTCTGCAAATTTAACTTATGCCGAGCTTGATGCTATTGCTGTAAGCAGTGGTCCTGGTTCCTATACTGGTTTAAGGATTGGGGTTTCGACGGCTAAGGGGCTTTGTTTTGCCCTGGATAAACCACTCATCGCTATCGAAACACTGGAAGCTATGGCTTATGGTATTATTCATAAAGATGACTTTATAGTTGATCAGAATGCACTTTTATGTCCCATGATAGATGCACGGCGCATGGAGGTATATTGTGCCTTGTTTGATGCTGCTGGCCAAAAAGTACGCCCAACCTCGGCAGATATTATAGATGAGCAAAGTTTTGCCGACGAACTCAATAAACAGCAGATCCTGTTTTTTGGTGATGGGGCCGATAAGTGCGAGGCTATATTAGGTAACAACCCTAACGCTAAATTTTTGTCAGGCTTTGTTAATTCGGCAACTTTTCTTACCCAAAAAGCCGCTGACAAATTCGGGAAGAAGGAATTTGAAGATGTAGCTTATTTTGAACCTTACTATCTCAAAGATTTTATAGCCGGAAAGAAAGCGTTATAAATAGCTTAATATTTAGATCCCTTTATTGGTGCTGGTTTTGAATAATCGCCCAAACAGGCGACCAAAAAAGCCCTTTTCGCCCATCGGAATGATGCTGGCGTTCATGGGGTGTTCAATTACGCGGCCGAATTTCAGGGTAAATCCTAAATAAAAATCACCTCCCGAATAATTACCCACATGATTTATTTGTGAGTTATTGTTTACAGCCGCTAATGCCAACTTGCCGGTATTGGTCAATCTTTCGGTACCTATATAAAATTCGGTATTAGGAGATTTGATCATGAGTTGTGTACCAATATTAAAAAAATGCATGTCGCTATAGCTTGTACTGAGCGTTGCAGTAAAAATACCCCGATAATTAAAATGGTTAACCAATGCTCCTGTAAAATCCGGATAGAATAAAGATTTTGAGGCTATAAGTGTTGGCGAGTATTTCCATAAATTGCCGTAGCCTATCCAATAGCTTTTGGTAGCACTCAATTCAGCAAGACCGTTTATGGGGGTAGTAAGTGGTTTAACTGTTTTATGATTATCGTCCTGCATTATTTTATGCACCCGGTCATAAAGCGTATCTGCAAAGTGCTGGGATCCTAAATTGTTGATCACACCACTATTATTAAAGTCATAAGTGGCCGACCGGTTACTCCAGTGAATAAAACCAAGATCTTTAATATTGCCCTGTATGGTTATGCGGTCATCTGTGGTGTAAGAGGCGCCCAAACTAATAGCGGCACCCGGATTGCGTAGATTGGGCAAGTAATCACGTGCATCGCGTTGGCCGGGAATATAGTTGGCATAATACCTGCCGGTTAAGCCGAGCAAGGCACTTGGGTTGTTTGGGTTTGTTCGATCAAAATCGATTTCCGAATGAGTAATGTTAAATTGCTGATACTGTATACCCAATAATGCGCTTACTTTAAAACCAAGGGCTATTTTTTTATTGATACGCTCGCGATATGAAAAACCTATCTGGTGATAAGCCTGGTACCGGTAATTGTCATTAAATATATTAGTATAATTATCGTTAGGAAAGTTCCTTGTTCCATTTAACAGGGCAAATGATTCGTCTGAAAAAAGTCCCCGGGCTTCTGCTTTAACCTGTGCCGAAAAGCCTATCTCTACATCGCCATTAAAACTTGTAAATAGCTTAAACATAATAGCATAAGCATTAATATTGGCGTTGAAATGATTGTATTTACCCTGGCCTATTTGTAAATTATCGGTAAAGTATTGTGAATTATTGCCGAATATTTTGCTTTTAAGAGTACGTTGCGCATTTCCGGTTAAATAGGTATTCACATTAAAACTCGGGATAAAAAAGTTAAAGGCGTATTGCCGGCTGGAATCCGGGATGAATGATCGTTGTGAGGGATTTTCGAAAGAATCATACAACGTGCCCGTATTGTATTGCGAAAATTGTTGTGCAGAAACTGATAAAGAGAAAAATAGTAGCCCAAAAAGAATTAATAGCTTATTTTTATTCATACGACAATTTGCCAAGTTTCTGTTTATTAATGGTTTATTTTAAACCAGTAGTAAATATTTCCCTAAACTCTAAGGAAATATTCAGACACAATAGCCCCTTTTAACGGGAATTGATAGCGTATGGTTGTATGTTTTTTTTATTTAATTTGAGTAGCAGTGCTGTCTGTATTATTCAGGCGCATGCATAGGTTGGTGTAGAAGTTTTTGTCAGAGGCACTAAACTGATAAGCAGCGGCATAAAAGCTTTTCCAACTGAGATCGGAGTTTTCAAAAGCGTCATAAAAAACATCTTTCAGATCACGTTTGAGTATTGATTGTGAGTTTTTAAAGTTGATGAAAAAAGCGATGTTACTTCTTTCGGCCAGCAGGTTATCAAACTGGTTATATTGATCAGTTTTACTGATAAACTTACGGTTAAAATAGGTATCTGAGTAACTGGTAAGTTCAGAGGCAGTTGCCGCCAGTACCAGATAGTTGTCAATGATCATAAAATAGGGTTTCCTGAAAATGCTGAAAGCATCACCTAATAGATAAAAGGGAATTTTATCGTAATTAAACTGCCCGATGTTATCATTGGTCATGGTACTCACATTCATCATAATAGGGCGTAATTTTGATCCGTCTTTAACAGAAACGATAGCGTATTTTTCCTGGTAACGGGTAGTTACTACTGCAAACTCGTTACCCAACAGGTGCTCAAATTCTGGTTTTAAAAGTACACCGGTTTCTGTCTTGATCTTGCTAAAAAGATCAACCTTGTCTTTATTGATACCTGCCTGGATATGCCATTGCGAAAGCTCAGCAGAAAATTTTGTAGGATCAGAGACAGCGAAGTTGATAGTATAGGCTGTAGTGGACGGAAAAATATCTTTTAAATGGTTCACCACTGGCTGCTGATCGGCGAATAGATTTAAATAGCTCGCTGTATGGTTATGCTGTATGGTAGTAAAACCACTAAACATCAACGCGTCGTTCTTAAAATTTAAAGTCAGGGCAGCTAAAGCAGGTAATAGCTTAAAGCTTTTAAAAATATCGGTATTCTTGTTTTTAAATACCTGGTCAAAGAGGGGGATAAGCTGGCTGTAATTAATATAAAGGTTAGCCAGGGAGTTGGAATTTTGCTGTTCGGGCAGCGGAACAAAGACGTTTTTGCTTTTATCATCCCGGTATAGTATACTTTGATCTATCAGCTCTTTTGAAAAGCTACCAGCAAAAATATTGTTTTCCTTTTGGGTGATGTAAAAATGTTTGTTAATGGCCTTGACCAATACATCATAGGTTACCCCAACAGCATTACGTATGGAGGCTACAGACAGGCCACTGGCAGGCTGGGTATTTAAGGCAGTGAGGGCATCGGTTTTAAAATCATTCGTAGTGGGCACGGTAATAAGCAGATTTATATCGTTGCTATTTGACGGATGTACCGAAATAAATACGTTTTGCCCATCGAAAAAATGTTCCAGTTGTGGTGAGGTGATCAATAATTTGCGGAGTGTATCCAGATCGGCCAGTTTATCTTTACCAATAATGGCGCCTAATAGCTGGTTGCCTTTAAAAATGTCGTAGAATCCTTTTTCGCTGTTAAATTCAAATACTGCGGTAGCATTATCAGGTATAGTATGCATCACCTGCCCGGTGCGTACCCCTGGCGGACTTAAATTTTTAAAGTAAACAACTGTTATAGCTATAGCAGCAGCAAGTAAAATTAAGGTGATAACTATCAGACGTTTCATAGCGGATTGCTTTACAAAGATAGAATTTTACGCTGCGGCATTAAAGTAATACTTTCAATTGGTTAACTTAGCTTTTTATATCTGCATGAACAAACAAATAATTATCACGGCTTCGTTTTTTGGTATGCTAGCCGTTATTACCGGAGCGTTTGGTGCTCACGGTTTAAAAGGGCGCTTATCTGCCGCTGATCTTGAAGTTTGGCACACTGCGGTACAGTACAATTTTTATCATGTATTCGCTTTGCTTTTCTTATCAACCTTTGCGCGCTTTAAAAACAACCAGATAACTCTGGCTTATTACTTTTTTACTTTTGGTATTCTTTTCTTTTCGGGATCATTATACTTGTTATCCTGCCGGAGTATTCTTGGCTGGGATTGGTTGATTGCCCTTGGCCCAATTACACCATTGGGTGGCTTGCTGTTTATTTTAGGTTGGCTGATGCTGGCTGTAGCTGCTTTTAGGAATAAATGATTTTTGGAGCAAGGCTTTTGGGGTAAAAGATCAAGGACTGGAATTGGAGTTGAGTATTTAGTTTTTAGAATTTCCCCTTTAGGGTTTAGAATTTAGTCTTTAGAGTTTAGGATTTACATGATATTGGAATTTGCTGAAATTGATCATACCGACCGTAAAACGCTTTTTGCCGAAGTGATTTTACCACTGGCAATTTCAAAAAATTATACCTATCGGGTGCCGTATGAACTGAATGATGCCATCGCCATAGGTAAAAGAGTAGTGGTGCAATTTGGTAAAAGTAAGTTGTACACTGCTATTGTTAAGGAAATCAGCACGCTTGCTCCCGAAAAATATGAAGCTAAATACATTATTGATATTCTGGACGATCAGCCGGTTGTAACGCCTCATCAGTTACATTTTTGGCAATGGCTGGCCGATTATTATATGTGCAATATTGGCGAGGTAATGAACGCCGCATTACCCGCTGCCCTAAAACTGGCCAGTGAAACCCGCATTGTGCTCAATAAAGAGTATGATATTGACCGCTCAACGCTACATGATAAGGAATTCTTGATTGTAGAAGCCCTGGATATCCAGCCGGAGCTTACCGTAAGTGATATTGCCAAATTATTGGGTCAGAAAACGGTAATGCCTATCCTGAAACTGATGTTCGAGAAAAACATCATCCATATATCCGAGGAAGTAAGCGAACGTTACAAACCCCGCAAGCGTACTTTTATTACATTGAACCCGGTTTATAACAATCCGGATAATTTACGTGAGCTTTTCCCGATACTGGAGAAGCGCGCTCCAAAGCAAGCTGATGCGCTGCTGGCTTATATAAAACTGGCACGTCATCAGAAAGCCATCACCAAAAATGAGCTGATAGAAGAAAGCGGAGCAGGTGAATCGAGCATTAAATCGCTTATAGAAAAAGAGATTCTTATCGCAGAGGAAAAAAATGTGAGCCGTTTGCATTTTGAAGAGGAAGAAGAACTGAACAGCAACTTTGAGTTAAGCGAACAGCAAACCGAAGTGCTGCAAAGTGTGCGTACGCAATTCCAGGAGAAAGATGTGGTACTGCTGCATGGAGTTACCTCATCGGGCAAAACACAGATCTACATCAGGTTGATAGAAGAAATGATGCGCAGCGACCGGCAGGTACTTTACCTGTTGCCCGAAATTGCCCTCACCACACATATCATTGAACGGCTACGCCTATATTTTGGTGCCGACATCGGTGTTTATCACTCCCGGTTTAATGATAACGAAAGGGTAGAGGTTTGGCAAAAGGTGCTGAACAATGATTATAAAGTAATACTGGGTGCGCGCTCATCGGTTTTTTTGCCATTTAATGATCTCGGCCTGATTGTGGTGGATGAGGAGCACGAAACCTCTTATAAACAATTTGATCCGGCTCCGCGATATAATGCCCGTGATGCAGCCATTTTTCTGGCCAATACGCATCAAGGTAAAGTGCTTTTAGGTTCGGCTACACCGTCGTTTGAAAGCTATTATAATGCCCGTACCCATAAGTATGGCTTTGCTGAACTTACTGAACGTTATGGCGGTGTACAACTGCCCGATGTACAGGTAGTAAGCATCAGTCATGAAACTAAGCAAAAAACTATACAATCGCATTTTACCAGTGTGCTGATGGAGGGTATTAATCAGACCCTGACCCATCAGGAGCAGGTGATCCTGTTTCAAAACCGGCGTGGATATGCCCCGGTGTTGATGTGTAAAATATGCGCATATACGCCAAAATGTATCAATTGCGATGTAAGTTTGACCTATCATAAGAGTAGCGGCAAACTGCATTGTCATTATTGTGGTTACCGGGAAGATTCACCGTCTATTTGTCCGGCATGCGGTTCAACGCACCTGGAATACAAAGGTTTTGGTACCGAAAAGATAGAGGACGAATTAAGTCTGTTACTACCCGAAGCTCGTATTGCCCGCATGGATCTGGATACCACCCGCGCCCGTAACTCCCTGCAAACCATATTAAACAATCTGGAAGAGAAAAAGATAGACATACTGGTAGGTACTCAAATGGTGGCCAAAGGGCTTGATTTTGCCGATGTTACCCTCATAGGAATCATCAATGCCGATAGCATGCTTAAATTTCCAGATTATCGGGCCAATGAGCGTAGTTTCCAGATGCTGGCACAGGTAAGCGGTCGTGCCGGACGACGGGGTAAACAGGGTAAAGTGGTGATCCAAACCTATGATCCTAATCACCGGGTTATCAAACAGGTGATCGCCAATGATTATAACGATCTGTATTTTACGGAAATGGAAGAGCGTAAAAGCTTTAAATATCCGCCGTTTTACCGCATCATCAATCTGGATATTAAACATAAAGACCCGGAAGTGTTATACAATCAGGCCAATTACCTGGGTAATGAACTGCGCAAACATTTTGGCGAGCGGGTAATAGGTCCTGAATCACCGCTCATCAGTCGCATCCGTAATTATTATATCAAATCTATCATGCTCAAATTTGAGCGGGATGGTATATCCATTGTTAAAGCTAAGGCTATACTGCGCGATGTGACCACCCAATTTCAAACAACTAAATTAAGCAAAGGCAGTATTATTCAGCCCGATGTTGATCCGTATTAAAGGGATGTTCTCCGATGCGTCATTGCGAGGAGGAACGACGTGGCAATCCCCGAATACCCGAGCCTTTCTGCACAGTTAAGGATTGCCACGCTATCGCTCGCAAATGAATCACGTTTTTGTTTATTGTTAATTATCTTAATTTTTTTACCGGCTAACACATAATGAATTACCCATCTCTACGTTACCCGCATCCCCTAAATGCTGAATTTCCTGTTACCTTTGCCTTATAAATGGCTTATAAGTATATTGATAATTATCGCGAAAAAGGCGCCCGTAAACGATTGGTTGACATCCTGCGAAAAAAAGGTATCCAGGATGAAGAAGTATTGCTGGCCATAAGCAAAGTACCGCGCCACTATTTTTTTGATGAAACTTTCTGGAACCAGGCCTACAGCGATATTGCCTTTCCGATAGGCGAGGGGCAAACCATATCGCAACCCTATACTGTTGCTTATCAAACAGAATTGCTCCATATACGCAAAGGCGATAAGGTACTGGAGATAGGCACAGGCTCAGGTTACCAAACCTGTATATTACTGGAACTCGGCGCTAAAGTTTATACGATTGAGCGCCAGGAAAAATTGTATGAGCGCACCCGGTTTATCCTGCCCGAAAAGATGGGTTATAAACCCAACTTTTTTTGTGGTGATGGTTCTATTGGTATAGCCAAACACGCGCCTTATGATAAGATCATCGTAACGGCCGGTGCACCTACAGTGCCTGATGTGCTTTTGAAACAACTCAAAATAGGTGGTATCCTGGTAATTCCGGTTGGTGACGAAGAAACTCAAAAAATGGTAACTATACTCAAGGTTGCCGAAAATGACTACGAAAAGATTGTGCTGGATACTTTCAGATTTGTGCCTTTGGTGGGAGATAAGGCATGGTGAGCCCCCAACCCCCTAAAGGGGGAGCTTTTGATTAGCAAATTCACTTAACAAAACAGCCTGCTTTAAATATTTAAAGCAGGCTGTTTTGTTAAGTGCACGCCCCCTTTAGGAGGTTTGGGGGGCTTACCTTTTCATTGCCCGGTCCATTTCAACTTTAGTGTCGCGCTCTTTCATTGTTTCGCGTTTGTCAAATGTCTTTTTACCTTGTGCAAGTCCAATTTCCAGTTTAGCAAAACCACGTTCGCTGATGAACAGGGCTAATGGCACAATGGTCAGGCCCTTTTCTTCGCCACGGGTTACCAGCTTTTTAAGCTCTTTTTTGGTAAGTAATAGCACACGGTCGCGTTTGGCCTCGTGGTTATAGAATGATCCGTATGAATATTCTGATATATGCAAATTGCGTACAAACAGTTGATTATTGATAAAGGTGCAAAAGGCATCGTTGATATTGGCCTTGCCCTCACGTATCGATTTTATTTCAGTGCCCAGCAATTGAATACCGGCTACATACTTATCCAGTATGTGGTATTCAAAATAAGCCTTCTTGTTTTTTATATATATTTTATCCTGAGTAGTCATGTTTTTCCTTTCGGTGAGGTGCAAATTTACGCAAAATAACCAAAACAGGTCTTGCTATATTATTACCTGCTTGGTTTTACCACCAATACCGGCACATTCACCATATGCCTAACCGAGTTTACAGTGGTACCAAAAATAAGATCTTTCAGGGCCTTGTGACCATGCGAACCCATCACAATAAAATCGACATTTTCTTCATTTACAATCTTAGCGATAGCGCTTGCCGGGTTACCATAACCAATTTGCGCCTGTGCTTTATAGCCCAGGTTTTCCAGGGCAGTAACATACTTATTCAGGTTGTCTACATCGCTTTGGGTTTCGTTATCCATAACCTGTTTACCATAGTAACGCGCGCCGGCAGTTTCCACCACATGGATCAGAGTATAAGTAGCCCGTTTGCCGCCCTGCATAATAGCATGGCGCAGGCAGTCGTTGTCGTTTTTTGAAAAATCGATGGTTATGGCTATGTGTTTATAAGTAATGGCATCAAGCTCGGTGATGGCACTGGCAATACCATGAGGTGCATAAAATGGCTGATCTTTATGTTTGTATAACATCGGTCTGAAAAATACATATATCAGCAGTAACGCTACAGCAAGAACAATGGGGAAAACCAGGGCATAGATCCAGGCGGCGGCGGATGGGTATTCTTTTATCCAATCAAATAATTGTTCGTATACCAATTTGCCGTTTAACGCAACAATAAGGATGGCGCAGGCCCAGGCCAATACTTTTACTTTAAGACTGATGGCAAATTTACCCATCCGTTTTTTGTCAGATGTAAAGTGGATAAGCGGGATAACCGCAAAACCCAGTTGCAGGCTCAGCACCACCTGGCTTAATATAATCAAGCTACCCAATCCCTCTTCTCCAAAATATATGATGGTGAAAACGGCCGGTACAATAGCCAGCACACGGGTAAGTAAACGGCGCAGCCAGGGCTCAATACGCAGGTTGATGTGGCCCTCCATAATAATTTGTCCGGCAAGTGTCCCCGTGATGGTAGAGCTTTGTCCTGAGGCTATCAAAGCGATGGCGAAAAGTACCGGGGCAACCCTGCCAAAAATATGCTCAAGCAGCTTATAGGCATCCTGTATTTCGGCAACTTTAAAATAGCCGTTTTTATAAAAGGCTGTAGCTGCCAGTATCAGGATTGCGGCGTTTACAAAAAAGGCCAGGTTAAGTGCTATAACGGTATCAAACAGGTTGAATTTAATAGCCGATTTAATACCCGCGTCTGTACGGGTGATTTGCCGGGTTTGCACCAGCGAGGAGTGCAGGTACAGATTATGCGGCATCACTGTAGCTCCAATAATACCTATGGCAATGTAAAGCGCGTCGCCACTTAAATTGCCGGGCGCAAAACCTTTGGCTATTTCAACTACGTTGGGCTGCACAATGAACATCTCTATTAAAAATGAAAGCCCTACAATAAATATCATGGATATGATAAAACCTTCCAGTTTACGCATGCCTTTGTTCATTAAATAAAGCATTAGGATGGTATCGGTTATGGTAAGCGATACGCCCCATATCAATGGCAGGTTAAATAGCAATTTTAAGCCGATGGCCATACCGATGATCTCGGCCAGATCGCAGGCTATAATGGCTATTTGCGCTAATACGTACAGCCAGAAATTCACAAAGCGGGGATAAGCATTTTTGGATGCCTGCGCCAGATCGAGCCCGCGAACAATGCCCAGGCGTGCGCTGAGCGACTGCAGCAGCAATGCGATGAGGTTGGAGGCAAATAATACCCATATTAGTTTATAACCAAAAGCGCTGCCCCCGGCAATGTCGGTAGCCCAGTTGCCCGGATCCATGTAACCTACGCTTACCAGGTAGGCCGGACCCAGAAAGGCCATTATTTTACGCCAGCCTGTTTTATTTTCGGTGCTAACCGAGCTGTGTACATCTCCTAATGATTGGTTATGGGTATCTGTCATAAAGCTATCAGTAAATTATTAGCCACTTCGCGGCTGATGTGTATCTCTTTTTTATTTTCTGTTTGTAAGATCACAGAATGATCAAACTCCACGATTTCTGTGATCGATATTTTTTTTCCCAGCGTAAGCTGTTGCTTTTCGAGGTATTGCAAAAAAGATGAGCTGTGATCACGCACCCCGGCTACGGTTCCGCAATTGTTTACACTTAATGTAGATATGGCTTTTAATTCAGAAGCGTTAAACCTGCCATTACAATCGGGGATGGGTTCGCCATGCGGGTCGTGCTGCGGATAATCCATAAATTCATCAAGCCGGTCAATCAGTTCGGCCGATGATATGTGCTCCATTTCCTCGGCCATATCATGTACCTGGTCCCACTTAAATTTAAGCTTTTCTACCAGGAAATACTCCCAGAGCCGGTGTTTGCGGATGATATTAACAGCGATCTTCTCGCCTGCGGGGGTTAAGCTTACGCCCTGGTAACGCGTATAATTGATCAGCGCCTTATCGGCTAGTTTTTTCAGCATGTCTGTTACCGAGGAAGCCTTGGTATTTAATGACGCGGCAATTTGGTTGGTGCTCACATTTCCGGCATCAATTGACAAATGGTAGATCGATTTTAAATAGTTTTCCTCGGCTAACGTATTCATTTATACAAATCTAATAAAAAATTTAGACTTATCTAAATTATGAAAATCGTGGGAAATATATTTTTGCTGAATTACTTTTAAGAGAAATATAATTTTGTGAACAGAGGAAAACTGTATATTTGCGTACATTATTGTAACCTAATGGCTGCGGAATTAGATAAAATCGATCTTCAAATACTTAAGATATTACAGGAAAACGGAAGAATAACCAACCTTCAACTTTCAAATGAAATAGGCCTTTCACCGGCCCCAACCCTGGAGCGTGTACGCAAGCTGGAGAACGCTGAGTACATCAAGAGTTATCATGCCCTGGTTGACGAGGAAAAACTGGGCCTGGGTATTAAAACCTTTATACAGATATCGCTTGATTTTCACCAGAAAAATACCATTCAAACATTTCTGGATGAGATCAAACACATTAAAGAGGTAACAGAGTGCCACCATGTAACCGGACAGTGCGATTTTTTGCTGAAAGTATACGTACGCGACATTAAATCATACGAACAACTGATCATGGAAAAGATAAGCCGTATCACGGTTGTAAAAACTTTCCAAACCATGATGATCATGTCAACCAGTAAAAAGGAACCAATAGTTCCTTTGGAGTATTAGTCCGAAAAGATGCAAGAGATTAGAGTCAAGAAGCAAGATCAAAACTTAGCTTCTTGACTTTTTTGTTTTACAACCGATCAGCAAGACTCTTGCTTCTTGACTCTAATTTCTTGATTCTCTTTTCAACTTATCTGCCAATTGATCTCTGCTTTTCCTTCTCTTTTTAATATCTCATTGGTTTTTGAAAATGGCTTGCTGCCAAAAAAGCCACGATCGGCAGAAAAAGGTGAGGGGTGGGGCGATTTAAGGATAAAATGTTTATTCTCATCAATTAATGCCGCTTTTGATTGCGCGAAGGCTCCCCAGAGTATAAATACAATGCCTTGTTTTTTGTCGGATATGGTTTTGATCACTTCGTCGGTAAATTCCTCCCAACCCTGTTTCTGGTGCGAACCTGGACTGCTGGCCCTAACCGTCAAGGTAGCGTTTAATAATAGCACTCCTTGTTTGGCCCAGTCTTCCAGGTTACCATGAGCTGGTATCTTAAATCCGGGAATATCGGTTTGCAGTTCTTTATAAATATTAATGAGCGAACGGGGAGTGGCGATGCCTTTTTGCACCGAGAACGAAAGCCCATGCGCCTGGTGTGCACCATGGTATGGGTCCTGGCCAAGTATCACCACTTTTACATCATCAAAATGGGTGGTGTTAAATGCGTTAAAAATTTCGCTGTTTTTAGGGTAAACCACCTGGCCTGCTGCCTTTTCTTTCTGTAAAAAATCCTTTAGTTTTATCATGTAGTCTTTCCCAAATTCGTCTTTCAGAACTTCCATCCAGGAGGGGTCTAATGCATTTGCCATAAATATTGATATAATGTTGATTAAGCGTACAAATTAACGGATATTTGCACTCAATATATAGTATCATAAATTATGTCAAATATTGTTAGGCTAATTATAGCCTGTGTACTGTTCGGTGCGGCGGTTGCGCTTTGTGCCTTCGGGTTTTGGGGCTGGGGAATTTTAGTTTTGTTTTTGGGCGGTATTGTGCTATTGAGCTTCTTCTTTAACGAGAATATGATCGTATCACAATTTTATCTGCGTAAGGAAAACTCTGAAAAAGCCGAAGCCTGGTTAATGAAGATCACTGATTACGAAAAACAGCTGCATAAAAACCAGCATGGCTATTATAACTTACTGATCGGTTTGATCGAATCGCGCAAGGCGCCAATGAAATCTGAAAAATACTTTAAGAAAGCGCTTCAGTTGGGTATGAAAATGTCGCACAATACGGCTTTGGCTAAATTGAGCCTGGCGGGTATCTCTATGGCTAAACGTAATAAACGCGAGGCGCAAATGTACCTTTCTGAGGCTGCCAAGGATGATAAGAATAAGTTACTGGCCGAGCAGATCAAGATGATGAAAACACAGATGGCTCAAATGGATAAGCAACAGGTAGTAAGGGGCGGATATCGCCAGTTCTAACAGGACAAGAAAATAATAAGGATAAAATAAAAAAGGGACGCGAAAGCATCCCTTTTTTATTTCTCGTCGATAGCGCTGAAATAATCGGCAGTAGCAGAATGGTTCTGGTAAGGCGATACTACACGGTCGCTATAAGAATAGTCGCTTTCTTCGGTCGGGTTGGCCACTTCGACCATCTTTAATAAACTCCTGATGAACGATAAGTTGAAGTTACTTCTGTTCAGTTTGATCAGGTATTCGTTCTCGGTGATCTCCAAAATTGAATTGGTCATGACTTTTTTTAATAGTTGTTTATTGCAAGTATAACCAACATAATTAAACACAAAGTACTGTTTATTTTAAGCTTTTATTAATAAATTGTTATTAAATTGCTGATACAGAGTTGGGTATCAAAATAGCCCTGATTATGGCCTCGTTAAGTGCTTGGCCGGGACAAAAGTAGCATAAAAAGGAGCACCAACAAGCGTCCTTTTATTTTTATTTTCAGAACACCTGCATTATAAATAATTCCGGCAACAGACCGACAGCGTTTATCTGTGATACTATTCTTATTTAATGTTGTTTACGATAAGCTACCGGGCTAATACCTGTTTCTTTTCTGAAAAGCCTGGAGAAATAGGGTGGATTTTCAAACCCAAGCTGATAGGCAATCTGCGCTACGGTAAGGTCGGCGCCAATCAGCAGGTTTTTTGCTTCTGTGATCAGATAACTATGGATGTGGTCGATGGCTGATCGGCCTGTTTCCTGTCTTAACAGATCACTGAGATAATGAGGCGACATTTTGAGTTGGGCGGCAATTGCTGTAACGGTTGGCAAGCCATTGGTTTGTAATTCGCCATTCTCAAAATACTGCCGGATAGCTTTATTAAATTTAGAAATTACCTTACCCGTAAGTTCCGCCCTATTCAGGAACTGGCGTTTATAAAAACGCTGAGAATATTTAAGGATAGCTTCAATATGTCCCAAAATGATCTCCTTGGTATACTCATCCTGATTGTTGTTGTATTCCGTCTCAATCTTACGGAACAGCTCCCACATAATTTCTTCCTCTCGGGGAGAAATATGGAGGGCCTCATTGGTTTCGTAATCGAAAAAACTATATTTTTTGATGGTTTGGTGCAACGATTCGCCATTCAGGAAATCAGGATGAAACATGATCGTAAATCCGCTTCCTTCCAGCTGGAGATTTTTAAGTTCGACTACCTGACCAGGTTTAATATAGATCATAGAACCCTGGTTGTGATCATACTTGGTGCGTCCGTAATAAAGACCGCCAGACAGTACCTTCTTAAACGCGATTATATAAAAAACCGTTGTATATTCATTTGAGGCCGTGCCGCATGAAGCCGGACATGTATTTACACACGTCATCAAACTAAGTAAGGGGTTTTCCGATATGGGCCAGCCCCGGGCTTTATGCAGATCGCTTAAATTTTTGAAATGCTTCATTTTGATAAAGATACGGCATCCGGCCAACGGAATGCCGTATCATTTTTTAATTTAACTGATTAATGACCATGTGCTGCCGCTGCAACTTCTTTCCAGGATTCCCAAACCGCCAGCCGGTCGGCATAAACCTGTTGCACACGCGGTAAAGCTACTTTTCCTAAAAGTAAGCGCAATGGTGGCTGATCACTGTCAACCAATTTAATAATAGCAGGTACAGTTGCCTCGGGGTTGCCGACCATTTCAGGGGTAAAGTAGCTATTGAATGTTTCCTTAATACCATCGTACACCGCTATAGATTGTGTTTTGATAGCCGAATCTCCGCTCCAGTCTGTGCCAAAGGCATTTGGTTCAACAAGACTTACATTGATGCCAAATCCTTTTACCTCTGCAGCAAGGCTTTCGCTTAATCCTTCAACTGCCCATTTAGAGGCTACATAGATACTTATAATAGGTGCACCTGTGTGACCCGCCAAACTTGATACTTGTATAATATGCCCATGACCTTGCTCCCGCATAACCGGGATAACGGCCTGGGTCATCCACAACAAACCAAATACATTGGTTTCGAATTGATCCCGGGCTTCCTGCTCGGTAGCCTCTTCAATGGCACCAAACAAACCATAACCAGCGTTATTGATCAGCACATCAATGCCGCCAAAATGTTCATTAGCTTGTTTAACAGCAGCAAAACATTGCTCGCGGTTATTCACATTCAGTTTAACAGGTAATATCGATTCTCCATAAGTGGATACCAGATCACTTAATGAATCAATATTTCGGGCGGTAGCGATTACTTTATCACCACGTTTTAAAAATGCTTCGGCCCATATTTTTCCAAGCCCCCGGGATGCGCCTGTTATTAAAATTACTTTAGATTTCATATCAATTATTTTATGATACAAAATTACAGGCAGCCGGTACCGGCAGACTTATACATATCGCTGAATATCGGATACATATTTTGCCCGGTGTAGAGTTATATTTTCAGTTTCAATAGCTTATCCGCATTGCTATGGGCAATTTTAGCCACTTGCTCATCGGGAAGGTCAATCGCGTTCAGGAATTCAATACCCATTTCGTTGGTACTAAATGGATAATCGATAGAGAACATAATATTATCAATACCGAAAGTATCTAAAGCGATTTTTAAAGGTGGCTGCGTAAAAAAACCACTGGTAGTGATATGAACCTGTTGATGGAAAGTATCGCTAAGGGAACGCTGGTTGGCACCTCCATTGCCGGGTTTAAATGCCCGTTCAGATCGAGCCATCATCATAGGTAGCATTTCGCCCATGTGTCCAATAATCAGGTTTAGTTTCGGATACTTATCGAAAACGCCGGAATATAGCAGGCGTAAAACATGCAAAGCAGTTTCTGCGTGCCATCCCCAGCCGTAACAGGCCAGTGCTTCGGCCATCCCCAAATGATTGGGCGATCCACTGTAATAAATATCGGCTATCCCTTTTGGCGGCAATCCGGGGTGGAGGTAAATGGGTACATCCAGCTTTTCGGCCCTTTCAAATATTGGGGCAAATTCGGGTTGATCTAAAAATTTGTCATTAGTCAGTCCCCTGATCATGGCTCCGCGGAAATGGTATTCTGTCACAGCGCGTTCCAGTTCATCAGCCGCGGCAAGAGGAGCTGTCATAGGGAGATGGGCAAAGGCTGCAAAACGGCTCTCAAAACCGGCTATCCTCTCAGCAATCAGGTCATTATATTGTGTAGCAAAAGCCGGGCCTTCTTCCGGGCTTAAAAGATTGGCCCCAGAACTATCCACAGAGAGTACCTGCATGCTAATGCCATTATCATCCATTGATTTTAATCGCTCGCCGGTAATATCAGCCAGCTTGGGAACCAACTGCTGCATCCTTTCTGATTGACCAAAGCCACCCAAAGCAGCTTTGGGTATTTGATCAGCCATTTCCGGAAAAGAAATATGTTCTTCAAGTGTTACTATTCTCATGTTAAATTGATAAAATGTTTGTCGGGATAGGAGAAACTATTGACTACCAGGGAACCTCGCCTCCGTCTTTAAAAAACTTAGCGGTAGTGTTTGGATGGGATTGTGTTGCCAGTTGTACAATAGGCACTGCGCCTTGCTCTACGGTTTTTGCTCCCTGAAATTGATTTAGATCGGTAGCCGTATATCCTGGTGTAACACTGTTGACGCTAATACCTGCGTCACAAAGTTCATTGGCCAGCATTACCGTAAAAGCGTTTAATGCAGTTTTAGAAGAACCGTATGCATTGTATTTATCCCGGTTTGTGTTTCTTCCTGCGTCAGTGCGCAGGGAGATAGAACCAACTTCACTGGAAACATTGATGATGGATGGTTCAGTTGATTTTCTCAGTAGGGGCAAAAATTCCTGCGTAGTTTGTATAGGGCCAAAAAAATTAACATCGAATACCTTGCGTAGGTTTTCCATGTCACCTGTAGAAAAATCTTGAGGTTGGTCGCCAGAAATACCAGCATTATTGATCAAAATATCTAAAGAATTAATTTTATTCTCCAATTCCTGCTTTGCCTGTCTAACTGATTTAATATCAGCTATATCAATTACAATAGTTTCTACGTTAGTTATACCCAGATCATTTAACTTTTGAATTGCTGCAAGTCCATGTGCTTTATCCCTGCTGCCTAAATAAACAAAATAGTTCAATTGTGCCAGTTGTTTGGCGGTTTCAAAACCGATCCCTTTATTGGCTCCGGTGATTAATACTGTTTTCATAATAATAGTTTTTGACAGATGTATCTTTCTCTGGAAAGAAAGCCCGTTACATTTAGGAAACCCTCCCTGAAATACATCAGCACAAAGAAACGCACACGTGTTTTAAACCGCAATGCATCATTAATGGTACTTATAGGACTATTGTGGGTAACACCATCCCGATTAAGTCCCATTTAAAAGAATTTTTAAATAAAATTTGCGAAACCGATCGGTTGCTTATATATTTGCAACTGATCGGTTTCTTATTTAATTAAAATAACTCATTATGAAAAGTAAAATACTCTTTGTTTTATGCCTGTTGGCTGGTTTGATGTTTATGAATGCGGGCCTGGATAAATTTTTACACTACATGCCCGTGCCTAAAGATATGCCCGAGAAAATGATAAAACACGGGAAGGCATTTATGGAAATTGGCTGGCTTTTGCCCTTGGTTGGTTCGGCCGAATTTGTTGGCGGTTTGTTACTGATCTTTGGCAGAACCAGGGCACTTGGCGCTGTTATTATCGTGCCGGTTTTAACTGGTATACTACTGACCAACATCAGCGTAGCCCCCTCGGGTTTACCTATTGTGTTTGCCTTGATAGCGATTATTCTATGGGTAATTATTGAGAACAGGGAAAAATACCTGCCCATGATCGGGAAATAATTTTTTTCGATGAGGAGAGATATTTTTCAAGCTATAGCAGACCCAACACGCAGGGCTATTATCGCTTTAATTGCCATACAGGCTATGACACCTAATGCTATTGCCGAGCATTTTGATACAACAAGGCAAGCTATTTCAAAACATCTGAGGATATTAACCGAATGCGAACTGGTGGAACAGAAACACCAGGGCCGGGAAATATACTATCAATTAGAAATTGATAAGATGAAAGAAATTGACAAATGGCTGGAACAATTCCGCCAGATCTGGGAAACCCGGTTTCTGCAACTCGATGAACTTTTATCCATTATTAAAAAAACATAGGAATGAAACACAATTTGTACTTTGACTTTATTACTGATAAACAAAAAAATACACTGACCATCAGGCGTGAGTTTTTAGCGGGCAGGCAATTGGTTTGGGACTGTCATACCAAAAGCGAATTGCTTGACCGCTGGTTTGCCCCCAAGCCATTAACCACCAGGACAAAATCGATGGATTTTCGTGAAGGGGGGCATTGGCACTATGCTATGGTAGAGCCAAACAGCACAGAATACTGGGGTTATACATCATACTTAAAAATCAAACCGATCGACTATTATACAACGCTGGATGCTTTCTCTAACGCCGATGGGGAGATAAATGAAGACCTGCCCCGTGCAGAGTGGCTGGTAACTTTTACAGATAAGGGCGAGAACGCCGTTGTAGAAACTGTGGTTACCTACAAATCGCTTTCGGATCTGGAAGCTGTTATACAAATGGGTATGGAGCAGGGGATGCTGGCAACGCTGGAAAAACTGGATGAACTGTTAGTAATCCTGAAAAAATAAAATGAACCATTTGCTGGGGTATGCATGTCGCATATGCCAGCAAATAATCATTATGCTTTAATAATTTGAGTTTAAAAGCTATTTAACGGATTTTAAGAATCGTTGATTCACATAACTCAAAACCGAACGGCCAAACGTTCGCTTTTGTTACAATTTACTCAATGGGTAGTCTATAATATATTATCTGTCAATATATTAGTAAATTGGAACAGCGATTGCGCTATTTAACTCATTGAACCCTTATATATTCCATATCAACCTGTATGATCTGTTCTTTCTCGGAACGATATTTATCGGGCTAACTTTTATCCTGCTGTTAGTAACTACTAAAAGATCCAATCAAGGGGCCAGCCGCTTTCTGGCCCTTGGCCTTGCCACTGTTGTTTTGTGGATGGCCTGGCTATTAGGCACCGACATCCGTTTGGAGAACTATTTTCCACATTGGAGCTGGCTACCAATGCGGTTTTCGTTGGCATTTGGTCCGCTGATTTTTTTTTATGTGCTTAAAATGACCCGGCCGGAATTTAAGTTCCGGTATAAGGATTTGCTCCACTTTAGTCCGTTGTTGCTGGAACTGGGGGCACACGCACTGCAGATAAAGGAGAGTTTGAGAACAAGCCTGGCCACCTACGATACCATGACCTTTCGGCAGTTGAACCCGGTATTGCAATTCCTTGCTTTTATCTCGGTTATTATCTACCTATACCAATGCCATAAGCTTATCCAAAACTACTATCAACAGCTAAAATTTACTGAGGGCGACCGGTACCGGTATGAGTTACGGTGGCTGCAACGCTTATTGATGGGTTTTGGCTTGATATGGCTATTGTGGGTGCCGTATACTGCCATCGATTATTTTTATTACCATGGTGAATTGGACTTACCGGCTTATTATCCTTTGTATCTCCTTTTAGCGGTCGTCTTCATCCGGGTAGCTATTGTGATATACTTAAGACCAGAGGCTGGCGCACCGGCTGAAATACCTTTACTTTCAAAGCCATTGCTCCCGGCAGAACTAAGGCAAAAAGCCACCTGGTTAAAGAAAACTATGAAAACCGGTCTATATTACCAGGATCCGGAACTCAGCTTAAGCTCATTGGCCGGAAAGCTTGATCTAAGTCTTCATGAACTATCGCGCATTATCAACACGGTATTCAAGAAAAGCTTCAATGATTTCATCAATGACTATCGCGTCGCGGATGTTGTTCGGAAAATGCAGGACCCGGCTTATGCCCATCTTACCCTGCTTGGTATTGCATTTGAATCGGGGTTCAATTCCAAAACTACTTTTAACCGCATTTTTAAACAAATAACCGGGAAAAGCCCCGTTGAATATAAAAATGAACTTAAAAAAGAGCGCCCATCTTATAACTTGGGACGTCAATCCCGTTTTGCGCCGGTAATTTCGTTGCATGAAATCGCCCCTAAGTGGTTTCATTGGAAATCAAATCGCAACTTTATGTTTAAGAATTATTTGAAAATAGCACGGCGCAACCTGATGCGTAATAAAAGTTACGCTGCTATTAATATTACCGGCTTAGCTGTTGGCATTGCCGTTTGCATGGTGATATTTATCATTATACAGTTTCAAACAGGCTTTGATAACTTTCATGAAAAGAAAGATCGTATCTATCGTGTGCTAACCGAATATCATCGTTCGGAATCAGCAAATATTTCTTATGGTAAAGACGTCCCTTTGCCAATGCCTACAGGACTGAAAACATCTTTTCCGCAAATAGAACAAGTGGCCCCTATTTTTGCAAGCCGCGATGATGAGTTGCTGATAGGTGATAATAATGGAACCCCAATAAAAACATTTAAAGAACAACGGGGGGTATTTTTTACAGGGCCCTCATTTTTTAAAATATTTGATTTTCCTTTGCTTGCCGGTTCGTATACCTCATTAGAAGATCCGAACAATGTATTGCTTACAAAAGAGATCGCGGAAAAATATTTTGGCGACTGGAAAACAGCAATAGGCAAAACTATTAAACTAAGAGCTGGCGGCTATATATTTGAACATGGCACCGAAGTATTGAAAGTTTCGGGCATTCTTGCCCCCGTACCTGCAAATACAGACTTTCAGCTAAAAGTTGTTGTGGCTTATGGAACAGGTTTTACCGGAAGTATTATAGAAAAATCTACCAATTGGGAGGATAGGACAGGGACTGATTTTGGTTGCTATGTTTTGTTACCGCCGAATATTTCGGTTGATAATTTTAATCAGCAATTAAGAGCTTATTCACAAAAGGTGCAATCTCCGGAAAATAAGGATAGTCATATTGTGCAACCATTAAGCGCGGTGCATTATGATACCCGGGTGGGTAATTACAGTAATATAACCATCAGTCATCAACTGCTCAATGTATTGTGGCTGATAGCGGCATTCATCCTGTTAATTGCCTGTGTAAATTTTATCAACCTCTCTACGGCGCAGGCTGTTAATAGGGCAAAGGAGGTTGGTGTAAGAAAAGTGTTGGGGAGTAGTAAATCTCAATTGCAGATCCAATTCATCGTTGAAACATTTTTGATAGTGATAAGCGCGGTAATGTCTGCAGTGGTTATAACCATATTGGCATTGCCTGCTGTAAGCCGACTTTTAGAACTTTCGCTTTCATTCAATATATTCAGCAATCCGGCAATTATTTTATTTCTTTTGATTGTAACCATTGCCGTAACTGTGCTCGCCGGTTTCTATCCCGCTATTGTTTTGTCGCGTTTCAATCCGGTAAACGCTTTAAAAAGTAAACTGACAGCAAATACCGGAAACGGAATTTCATTAAGAAGGGGGTTGGTGGTTTTTCAATTCATCATTGCCCAGGCACTCATCATCGGGACGCTCATCATTGTAAAGCAGATGGATTATTTTATGGATCAACCCTTAGGCTTTGATAAAGACGCTATTGTAAACGTCCCTTTCCGTACAGATAGTCTTCGTCTTAGTAGAATGGATTATTTGAAAAAACAGCTACTATCGATAAGCGGGGTGCAGGTAGTAAGTTATAGCTCCAACACACCGGTTGAAAATGGTAATGATATGTGGAGTACGCTTAGATTTGACCATGCAACAAAAGAAACAGATTTTAAGGCAATCACCAAATTCACCGATAACGAATATGTTCCCGCTTACAAGCTGACTTTAATAGCCGGAAGAAATTTGCAACCTTCAAATTTAACAAAGGAGTTTTTAGTGAACGAGTCGCTGCTGAAAAGTCTGGGAATAAAAAATCCTGAGGATATATTAAATAAAGAAATAAGCATCTGGAACGACCAGATAAAATGCCCGGTTGTTGGAGTATTGAAAGATTTTAATGACCGATCTTTTCGTAATGATCTTGCACCATTACTTATTACCACAGACGTTGTAATGTACAACCAGGCGGGAATAAAACTGGCAACCAAAAACATTTCCTCCACAATGGAATCTGTTAAAAAAATGTTTGAGCAAACATTCCCGGATTATGTTTATGAGTACAAGTTTTTGGATGATAAGATTGCCAGTTTTTACAAACAGGAAAGTCAGTTAGCGGCTTTGTACAAAATTTTCGCGGTAATTGCCATATTCCTTAGCTGCCTGGGCCTGTATGGTTTAGCTTCATTCATGGCCGTGCAACGGATAAAAGAAGTTGGCATCCGTAAAGTACTTGGTGCCACTGCAGGGAATATTGTCTATCTGTTTTCAAAAGAATTTATAATACTCATTACCATTGCGTTTGCCATTGCCGCGCCCATCGCGTGGTATTACATGCACCAATGGTTGCAGGCTTATGCCTATCGTATAAGCATCAGTTGGTGGTTATTTGTAGTGGGCGGGCTTGCTGCAACAATTATTGCACTGGTAACTATAAGTTTCCAGGCAATAAAAGCGGCAAAAGCAAACCCTGTGAAGAGTTTGCGAAGCGAATAATATAAAAGCCGCTTCTGCGGTAAAGAGCTTGGGTCAAATAAGGTGAGATCTGAGGTTTAGTTGACACGTTAATGTGGTGCGTTCCGGGGTGAGATCCGGAGCGCATTTTTATATTTTAACAGATAGATTTCCAGCTTTATGCCGGCAGATATTTCTGGAGTATTTTCCCGTTTTTGAAGGCGGTTGAACTCTCTAATCGCAGCACTTTTTTATCCTTAAAAATAGAAAGGCCAGTTCCGATAGCAACCGGGTTCCGGATAATGTAATATTCATCAATAAGGTTATGGCTGATGAGAGAGCTTGCAAAGTCGGCGCCTCCATAAACAATAATATCTTTACCCGGTTGTTTTTTCAATGCTTGCACTGCAGTAGCCAGGTCCCCGTTCTCCACTTCTACGTTTTTGCCCTTGATGGTGGTTTGTGTACGGCTGAAAACGATCTTGCGCATACTCACCATACGTTGCGCTAAAGATTGGTGAGGACTGACGCCATCGACAACTAATCCGTTCTCCCAGTGATCAATGAAATCGCGGGTCATTTTGCGGCCCAGCAAAATGGTGTCGCAACTGTCGGCCAGCTCAATCGCTTTGTTGAAACCTGTTTCATCCTGGTCGCCCGGAATCCACATCCAGTCCAGCTCGCCATTTGGCCCGGCTACAAAGCCATCAATGGTCATTTGTACCTGTAATTTTAATTTTCGCATAACATTCGTTTTTAAATGTGATGATGTTTGTTTCCATTATAAATGTCTGTAAACTGCTCTGGATGTTAAGGGCATACACGATATCATTCATAAGCAGTATATAGAAAAGTGAGGCAGACGCTGTTCATTTATTAAATTACAGACAATTATGTAGGCACACGCGCTATGCGTGTACCTACATCAGGGAAGATCATTTTTTCAGTGGCCCAAGATGCTTATAAGTGTTCACGAGCAAGCCAGTAGGTGTGGTTTTCGAATCGACAAAGGCAAGTTCCCTGGCGTCAATACTGTCGGCCAATAAGCGTTTACCCCGACCCAGCAAAACAGGGTAGGTGATGAGTACCACCTCGTCGGCCAGCCCCTGGTCAAGCAATAGAGAGGTTAATGTTGAGCTTCCTACAACGATCAGATCGGGACCGTCTGTTGATTTAAGATCACGGATGGCCTTTATAGTGTCCTCATCCAAACTCTTTACCGGGCCCCATTCCAGGCTGTCGGGCCGGTGGGTTGCAATGTGTTTTGTTGCAGCGTTTATAGCATTCGCCATTGGAAAATCACCAGCAGTAGGCCAAAAGTTACTAAATATATCGTAGGTATGGCGGCCAAGCAGTAGGTCAAAGTTTGGCCCGTATGCTTCAAATAGTAAGGCTGCTCCGGCAGGGCTTCTGTAAGGTGTGGTCCATGCGCCATAGGTGTAATTTCCATCGTGCTCTATCACGCCATCCAGCGAGATGTGTTCGAAAATTCTGATCTTTCTCATGTTGTATCTATAAGTTTTAGTTATTAATCAAATTTAAAGAGTATAAGATACAAACATGCGGTGCAATCGCGACAATATAAGGGGGTTTTTAGCCATTTTCTACCATAGGGGGAATATTTGCAGAGTAAGCGGAGATCAAATACAGGTTGTTTAAATACCAGTAACATTTACCTAAAACATCCCTGTAAATTTTACAGGGGTGTTTTATTACAGATCCTTCAATCTAAAATTAGCTGAGTCGCTAAAATAACTTCCCGCTCCACCAGCAATGGAACTATCTGCCCAATAACAAGCGTTTGAAAATGTTCCGAATTTCGGTGTTCTGCCACGGCTTGTTCATCTGTGTAGCCTTCAAATAATAACAAGGTGTTTACATCTGAATTGCTTTGGTTGATATTGTAAAAGAGGTTCCCTTCTTCCTGGATGCTTTTTTTCGCAACCTCCCGAAGTAAGTTGAGTACTATGCTTAGCTGGCCTTCTTTAACCTGCCATTTGGCGAATACATGAATGGGTTGTTTGCTCATCTTTTTATAATTTTGGTACTGAACCATTTAGTTATACGCTCGGTTAGTAAATTATGCTTTAGTGGCTTCTAAAAGTGCGACTACTTTTTCGCCTACGCCCTTTGCCGAAGCTGGATTTTGCCCGGTTACCAGGTTACCGTCCTGCACACTATTGGCAGACCATGGCGCTGCAACTTGATAAATGGCACCCTGTTGGGTCAATGCGGTTTGCAAATCAAAAGGAACATCCTGCCTGGCGTAATTATCTTCTTCCTCGGTGGTAAAAGATGCGATATTTTTGCCATCCACCAGGTAAGAACCATTGCTCAGTTTTACATTAAGCAAAGATACCGGGCCATGACAAACGGCACTTACAACAGCATTGCGTTCGTAGGTTTCTTTGATTACTTGTTTAAGTAGAGGCGCTTCGGGCATGTCAACCATGGGGGCAAGGCCACCGGGCATAAATATGGCATCATAAGCGCTTACATCTACGGTATCCAGCTTCGACGCCTTTTGCATATCGGCCCAGCCATTACCTGTAAGAAATTTTAAATTATCCGGATCATCGGCCAGATTAAGGGCATCCAGGTAAGGTGTATCGCCCGATAAACTGGCAAAATCTATCTGGTAACCGGCTTTATCAAATTCGGCGTAGGGGTGGGCTACTTCGGGTAAAAAGTTGCCTGTTCTTCTGTTATGCGGGCCAATGGTGTTAGCATTGGAAACGATGATTAAAATTTTCTTTTTCATGACTTTAAATTTTAAATGATCAATTAGTTGTTTTGATATTTCAAATTTCAACATTTGAGCAGCCCCGCCGCGAGGAGGCAAGTCACAAAAAAAGTGTGACGGGAATCACACTCGTTAATGGTTATTTGTTTGCAGAATAGAGCCGGCTTAAGGTTTCTCGACTTACTCCCAGGTATTCGGCGATATATTTTTTGGGGATCTTTTGCATCAGATGCGGATAAAGTTTACCAAACTCTTCATACCGTTGTTGCGGGTTACCGGCAAGCAGGGAGATGATCCTCCGTTGTTGTGCTACGTATCCTTTGGTGAGTTTCACCCTGAAAAAATGCTCCATTTTATGCAGATCGGCCGACAGCTTTTCCCGGCCTTGAAGCGTGAGGTATAATACCTCGGCATCCTCCATACAGGTGATGTACAAGTCGGCCTTTTTTTCATTGAAATAGGCCTGATAGTCGGCCATCCACCAGTTTTCTCCGGCAAATTGTACAATGTGTTCCTTGCCTTCACTATCGAGGTAGAACATCCTGAAAATACCCGACATGATCAAATATTCGAAATTGGCCTGGTCGCCCTCCTGAATCAGGTATTGATGTTTTTTAACCTTTTTTAGCGTGAAAAAGGTTTTAATATGCGCGAACTCTTCATCACTTACCGTAATTATCTCTTCTATATGTTTCCGTAGTTTATCCATGAATAGCAGATGGTTCTGTTTGCAAATTGAATGTAGGAAAAATTAGCAAATGGTAGATAAGAGATATAAAAAAGATGGTTATTCCCATAGTTGCACAGGCACATAGTGCGTGTTTTCCGGCACATAAATATTGATCAAGTGCTTAATTATATCACCCGGTACGGGTGTGTCTGGTGGGGATCTTGAAAGGGCTAATCTGATATGTACTGTTACCGTACACCTGTGATAATTAAACTGTTCGTATTCGCACAACTGACTGTAAAAACGCGTTCTATCCAACTGTAAAACAGTCCATAGGGCTACTGGCATAGTAATTGTCCGGGTCGATAAGCAGATTTAGCGCACTTTTTGAAGTTCGACAAGCTCTACAACTATAAATCAAAATCATAATTATGTTTTCGAACTACTTAAAGATTGCCTTTCGTGTTCTTTGGCGTAACAAAGTTTATGTTATCCTTAACGTAGCGGGCCTTGGCTTTGCTATCGCCTGCTGCATATTGGCTTATCTCAATTATAACTACCGGGCCAATTTCGACCACAATCATACTGGTACCGAGCGGATTTACCGGCTCAATAGTATGCGGTTGGTTGACGGGAGTAAGCAACCCTGGGGTGTTACACCCCTGCCATTAGCTAAGCTCATTGAGAAAGATATATCCGGAGTAGAAGAGGTTGCCCGACTCAGCAGTTCTGCCGTTGTAGTAAAGCATGAGGAAAATACATTTGATGAACATATCCATTACGCTGATAAAAACCTGTTTGATTTTTTTAAATTCCCTGTGAAAAACGGAAGTCTGTCTGGTTTTGACCAACCTGATCAGGTAGTTATCAGTGATGCATTTGCCGGGAAATGTTTTTCTAAGGGAAATGCTGTCGGTCAGTCTCTGACAATCATTGGTTCAGATGGCAGTCCTAAGGTGTATATGGTTGCTGCTGTAGTTCAAAAGGTTCCGGCTAATTCAAGTATTCAGTTTGATATCATCACCTCATTTGAGAACGCGCCTGTTAATAAACTAACAACATTTAATAGCTGGAAGAATCCCGGTCTTGTTACTGCATTTCTCAAATTAAAAGATAAACAGTCTGCTGAATTAATGGCACGCACTTTTAATTCATATGTACAGATCAACAATCATAACAACACCGATTGGCCTGTATCGGGCTTTTTCCTTCAACCCTTCGCTGATTTAGCTACGAGCTCTGATATTGATATGCCAGGATACGTTTATGGTAGTCAGCTTACCGTTAATCCCCGGGGTGTACTGGTCATTGTTCCGGTTATTATGTCTCTTTTTATTTTGCTGATCACTTGCTTCAATTTTACTAATATTTCGGTGGCATTTGCCAGTGGAAGGTTAAAGGAGATCGGCATCCGTAAAGTAATAGGTGGACTCAGGAGGCAGCTGATCTGGCAGTTTCTTACCGAGAATATTGTTCTTTGTCTTTTGGCATCGGTATTGGCGTTGTTTTTTGTGCGATTGCTATTGCCAACAGTTATTCAGCTTACCGGTATCGACCTTTCACCTAACTTTGCCAGAGACTATGGTTTTTGGCTGTTTTTGATACTTATTCCTGCTGTAAGCGCGGTTTTTTCGGGTCTGTACCCCGCTATGTATATCAGCTCATTTGAGCCGGTTAAAATTCTCAAAGGCAAAACAGCCCTGGGTTCTTCCAATCGTTTTACTCGTTTTTTATTGATCGCACAATTCAGTTTGTCGTGTTTTGCGCTGGTAGTTGGTATCGTGATGTCCCAAAATGCCTCATTTCAGAAGAAAGCAGATTTTGGATACGCCATTAATGAGGTAGCTGTGGTAGAAATAAACAGTCCGCAGGAATATACCGCCCTCAGTCAGGTAGTTCAGCAATACCCCGAAATAAAAAGTGTAGCAGGATGTATGCAACAAATTGGCGACGGGACTTATACGCAAACGGTTAAAACCCCGAATGAAAAAATTCCGGTACAGGCCGCAAAAGTTGGCGGAGAAGCCTACCTCAAAACTATGGGTATACAGTTAATTCAGGGACGCCATTTTTATAATACGGGTGCTGATGCTGAGGAATCAATTCTGGTTAACCAAACCTTTGTGCAGCGGTTAGGGTTGAAACAACCACTTGGTAAGCGCATAAGCCTGGATAGTGCCCAATATACCATTGTTGGCGTTGTTAACGATTATAAAGAGTATGGCTTACACGACCTGGTGCCGCTATGTGTTTTGCATATGGCTAAACCTGCCGACTATAAATTTATGGTGGTGCGGGCAGATGAAAATAAATTGATTCAGGTAACCAAGCTCTTGCAAACAGCCTGGCATCAGGTTGCTCCGAATGTTCCATACCGGGGCTACCTGCAATCAGATTTGATTGAAAAAGAGCTCAGGATGACGCAAGGTTTTAAGTCGATTGCGTTTTTCCTGGCTGTAGTTACGTTGCTGCTGTCGGCATCAGGCTTGTTTGCTCAAATTGCGTTGAATATTGATAAACGAAGCAAAGAAATTGGTGTGCGCAAAGTGCTTGGTGCTTCTGTAATGCAAATTATCGGATTAATTAACCGGGAATTTATACGCATTATCCTGATCGCGTTTGTAATTGGCTCGGCATTGGGGTATTTGTTCACCAGTAAATTTATTTTTCAGGTTATCTATAAGTATCACCCCGATGCAGGGCCCGAACCATATATTGGCACATTATTGATCGTCATGCTTTCATGTATTGCCATTATCGGGACTAAGGTTTTTCAGGCGGCTAAAGAAAATCCAATAAAGAGATTACGTGCCGAATAGCTTTTTTTTTTCGTCTCCGCTCCCGCAAGCGCCCCGCTTGTGGTATTTATAAACGGAATGGAAATATTGTACGTCCTCAGCATGGTAACCGCAAGCTGGACGAATGAAGTAGCAAGGCTGTATATATAGAACTTCTATGTTATTTGAATGTAAATACCGTGTTTTCACCTATTGAATTAAAAGAAAATTAATTTCATCTTAAGGCTGTAGTTTATAAAAAAAACAGATCATTAACCTTTAAACCTTAAGCTCATGTTCAAGAAAGCTCCTCTGCCAATACTAACTGCCTGTTGTTTTATCGTTGTTCTTATCAGTAGCTGTCGTAAGGACTTACGGAATCAAAATGTTTTAAAACAAAATGAAATAGCTGTAGAAATGCAAAATTGGTTGCGTACTCAAAGATTCGATACACTAACCAGAATGGCTGTTAATAAATCCCTGAATAATATCAATTGGGAGCAAGCTATATCTCTAACTGGGGATTCATCAATTGTATATGAACTTGTCCCTATAAAGCCAGACACCATTGCCAAATTTGATGATCCACAGCTAACCCTTAGTAAATACTTTGTCTTAACTAAAGTTAACGGGAGCATAACAACAAATGCTTTAGTAAGCGTATTGGGCAATAAAGCCAATATAGAAAGCTTCCCGGCTTCAATTGTAAATTTTAGCCATGACAAACAAGAGAGCTTTACTGGAACAATTTCGTTAAACAGTATTACCGGTGTTTTTAAAGAAAGTAAAACATACGAATTTGGAACAATGAAACGACACTCGGTATTGCAGGCCATAGGTAAATCAACTAACAAAACAATACAGAGTACTAACGGCAAAGTTCTGCACAGTTGTTATAACTATTATTTAGTTACTTTTGATCAATATGGTGGCACTATAAGTGAGCAGTATCTATTTCAGGTTTGCGATCCTAATGCCTGTAATACAACTGCAATCTTTGGCCGAAAGGCTACGTTAAGCTTAGTTTTAAATTGTGGAAGTGACGGTACTGCCAGTGGGGGAGGTCCTCCATCTCGGATTGAAAGTGATGTTAACATCGAAGAATCCGAAAACACAAATGAACCAAGTAATAATCCTGCAAAAATAATGTACGATGCAGTTCTTCATTGTTCCTCTGATCCCAATGGCGGAGGAGCAATCGTGGAATCAGTTTCAAATATGCTAATGTGGGTGGTTAATGGCTCTTCAACAACGTACCTGCCTGACGGCACAGAAGATACCTGGTATACAACATTTCGGAGCCCCCCATCTTATGGTCATAGCGCTTACGGACTTCCAACGATTCAATTAACCTGGAGTGCGACAAAGATTACTAGACATACAATTAATAAACCTGGTCAGCCTACGGTTTCAACAGTTACGCAAAGAGTGGTGAGTAA
This sequence comes from Mucilaginibacter sp. 22184, assembly GCF_052045695.1. Lineage (NCBI taxonomy): Bacteria > Pseudomonadati > Bacteroidota > Sphingobacteriia > Sphingobacteriales > Sphingobacteriaceae > Mucilaginibacter > Mucilaginibacter sp. 22184. The sequence goes on along the minus strand of NZ_JBQEPI010000003.1, from coordinate 209,310 downwards.
AACAAAAACATTTAATGCATATTAAATCGTCTATCACTGAAAGGCCAAATCAAAGCATTTTTATTCGGACGGAACACTAAAACGGAAAGAGAATTGTAGACGAACCGTATCTAAACTTACAAAATGATTTTAAAACCAGGTCTAGTAAAAGAACTGGTTTTAAAATTTATCTTCTCGCAAACTATTAATTGCCGTAAGCGCACTCGACTCCAATCCCCTAACAAAATCATTCTCCTTTTCTATTTCTTGTATCGTCTTGAATCCATACTGTTGAAAAAAAACTTCAGTATGCACATAGTATTCCTTTAAAAATTGCTCTATGGACCGCACATCATGCTCAAACCCTTCACTCTCAAAATTAAACCGGGAATGGCTTTCGTAAGAAAGAAGTAGCTCATCATTCTCACCGGCGCAGTAGGTAATATCAAATGTAATGATGAGCGTATTTAATAATTCAACTTTTTTACCGGTATAACCAAAACCAGACTCATAACTACGCTCAATTAAGCTTTTAGCCAAATGCTCTTGGTTGAATATGTATTTGGTTACTTGAAAGGGGCTTATATTAAATATTTTCATTGAAATTTACTTATATTAAATATGTCTTTATAAAGCGTTGTTAATGTGATTAATATAGAGCAAGTTACATAATATTGTTAAAAATATGAGAGTTAATATCATATTTTTAACAATCTAATTACCCATGAGTTCAAAGGTCTACTCTTGAACTTTTGATAGGTGAGCGTCGACGCTCACCGTTTCTTGTTTAAGCGTGGATTCTTAAACAGGCGAAGTTTTAAAATTGCAGTTAAACAAAAAAGAGACGCACATCATGCGTCTCTTCAAAAATCATATCAATCCTTAAATCAAAGTCCGGAATTATGCAAACCAGGCCATTACCTCTTCTTTGGTAGGCAGGGTAATATCCAGTTTTAATTTTTTGCGCATGCCGCCCAGATCATTGAATACCTTGTTGGGGTTGGCGGCTTTGAGCTCTTCAACCGTGTTGAAGCCCATTTTGTTGAGTACGGGTACCCATTCGGTTGGTACGCCAATGTTTACAAAATCCTCGGCTGAAGGCGCTTTCGCTTTTTTCTCGGGGCGCATCTGTGGGAAGAACAGTACTTCCTGTATGGTGCTTTGGTTGGTCATCAGCATCACCAAACGGTCGATACCGATACCCAGGCCCGATGTTGGCGGCATACCATATTCCAGGGCGCGTAAAAAGTCGTCGTCCATGGCCATTGCTTCGTCATCGCCGCGGCCTGCCAGTATCAATTGCTCCTCTAAACGCTCGCGCTGGTCAATAGGGTCGTTCAATTCAGAGTAGGCATTCGCTATCTCCTTGCCGTTCACAAACAGCTCAAAACGCTCTACAAGGCCATCCTTGCTGCGGTGTTTTTTGGCCAGCGGGGTCATTTCGATAGGGTAGTCGGTAATGTAGGTCGGCTGTATCAGGTTGGCTTCTACTTTGGCGCTAAAAATCTCGTCGATCAATTTGCCTTTACCCATAGTTGGGTTAACTTCTATTTTGAGTTCGGCACAGGTTTGGCGCAAAGCAACTTCGTCCATAGCCGATACATCGATACCGGTATATTTCAGGATAGAATCATACATCGACAGTTTTTCGTACGGACCTGCAAAGTTGATCTCGTTGCTACCTACCTGCACTACTGGGATGCCATGTACTGCACGGGCCACGGTTTCCAGGCATTCCTCTACCATTTTCATCATCCATATATAGTCTTTGTAGGCTACATAGATCTCCATGGCGGTAAACTCCGGGTTGTGGGTGCGGTCCATGCCTTCGTTACGGAACATCTTACCAAACTCATACACACCGTCGAAACCGGCCACAATTAAACGTTTCAGGTAAAGCTCGTTGGCGATGCGCAAAAACAGCGGCATATCCAGCGTATTGTGATGCGTAGCAAACGGACGTGCCGCAGCGCCGCCATGTACGGGCTGTAGTATCGGGGTTTCTACTTCCATCCAGCCTTGCTCATTGAAGTAACCACGCATAGCGCTGATCACCTTAGAGCGGCTGATGAATATATTCTTGTATTCGGGGTTAACCGTTAAATCTACATAACGCTGGCGGTAACGCAGCTCCGGATCGGTAAAGCCATCATGTATGGTGCCGTCTTCCTCGCGTTTTACAACCGGCAGGGGTTTCAATGATTTGGAAAGCACGATCAGCTCACGAACGTGAACGGAGATCTCGCCGGTCTGTGTTAAAAATACATAGCCTTTAACGCCAATGTAATCGCCAATATCCAGCAGCTTTTTAAATACGGTATTGTACAGGGTTTTATCTTCATCCGGACAAATATCATCGCGTTTCAGATAGATCTGCACACGACCGGTTGAATCCTGGATCTCGGCAAATGACGCGCTACCCATAATACGACGGGTCATGATACGACCGGCAATCACTACATTTTGATAATTCTCGGGTTTATCCTTAAAGTTATCGGTAATATCCTGTGCCCAGGCGTTAACATCAAAAGCTTCGGCAGGGTATGGGTTAATGCCCAATGCCCTTAATTCTTGTAAAGATTTGCGGCGTATAATTTCCTGTTCGGATAGTGCAATACTCATGCTATAAACGGTATTTTAAATAGTTTGCAAAAATAGTGTTTTTAATGAGTTTGATGGAGGGTTTTTTTAACCCCCTCTAAATCTCCCCCAAAGGGGGAGACCTTTAAAAAATGTTTTTCAAAGCCCTCTCCTTTGAAGAGGGTTGGGTGAGGCCTAAACCGCGACATTGCGTGTTTGCTCTTCTCTCAACATTTTCGTATCTTTATATCAATCAACAGCCCGATACTCTGAAACAAGAGTACCGGGCTGTTGAGTTTAAGAGAAAATAGGATCAAAAATTAACATGTTTTTGTGTAGTTATTTGTTAGTCAATAATTTAATACTTTTTAAAGTTTAAAAAACTGCTCAAAATCACGCTAAAATTTGTTAAAAAGTGTTAAAATGGGGGCTTTTTAAACAATTTCGACCTGTTTTTATGCCGTTTTTGATCAAAAAAGTGTTAAAATTAAAGGTTTAAAAAGTTTTTTGAATGTGTATTTTAACCCGCTGAAACCTAACATAACCATGATGAAGAAACTAATTTCAATATTTCTTTTTTTGATAGTGGTATCAGCCAGGGCCTTTGGCCAGGATGCTACCGACCTGTACGATCCGGGCACCAAACCACAGCTGGTATCCAGGCAATTTTCCTTTACCGAAGGGCCAGCAGTAGATAAACAGGGCAATATATTCTTTACCGATCAGCCCAATAACAAGATCTGGAAATATGATACCGATGGCAAACTGTCGGTTTTTCTGGATAGCGCGGGCAGGTCAAACGGGATGTACTTTGATAAAAAAGGCAATCTCATTAGCTGTGCAGATGCTAAAGACGAATTATGGTCTATCAGCCCTAAAGGAAAAATAACTGTGCTGCTGAAAGATTATGAAGGTAAGCTATTTAATGGCCCGAACGATGTTTGGATTCACCCTAATGGCGGTATGTATATCACAGATCCTTACTACCAGCGCGATTACTGGACCCGCAAAAAGCCCGATCTGGATGGCCAAAAACTGTACTACCTCGCTAAAGGTCAGCATAAAGCAGTTATTGTCGACGCTAAATTTGTACGCCCCAACGGTATTGTAGGTACGCCTGATGGTAAAACATTATATGTGGCCGATATTGGGGATAGCAAGATCTATAAATATGATATCAATAAAGATGGATCATTAAGCAACAGAGCCTTGTTTTTTGCGCAAGGATCAGACGGTATGGCTATCGATGAGCGCGGTAATATTTACCTATGTGGAAAAGGCGTTACCATAGTAAATCCCAAAGGCGAAAAGATAGGCCATATTGATATTGACGAGCCATGGTCGGCCAATGTATGCTTCGGCGGTAAAAACAGGGATATCCTGTTCATTACGGCTTCCAAAGCGGTATACACCATGCAAATGAAGGTGAAAGGCTTTGATTAAAAATCTTGCTTTTCTATAAAACTGGCGATCTGTTGCTGTTCTTCAGGGTTGAGCAGGTCGCCGGTGTATTTCCATTGTTGACGCATGGGTTCTATAATGATGCTGCCCAGGTAATCGGGATTGGCTTCATCTGGGAGGTCGGCAGCACCTTCGGTGATCTCCAGGTCCTCGGTAAATAAGGTCGATTCGTTGTCAATGGCGGTTTTATAGATCTTGTAGGTGCCTGTATCTGTAAGATCTGGCCATAGGATGGGCTCAATAATGATATTTCTTGCACTGCCATCAGCATGTTTTAAAACGAGCGTCGCCGGATTTTTCATGGGTTATTAATTTAAAATAATACAGCAGATTTTAAGCTTTGTTTGCTTGCTAATTTCAAAAATGTATAGAAACAAGAAGCGCCCCTGATGGGCAGGGGCGCGTTCTAACCAATTATAAACCTAAATTATGAGAAGAGTTGCAAGGGAGGAGTCGAACCATCGTTTGCTGCCTGTCAGCTCCTTACAAATAACTATGGGACAAATATACAAAGTATGTTCTATATTGCAATAGTTTCAATGATAATATTTATGTGTTAACAATTTGTTAATCATATAGTATTTAGAATATGATATTAATAATCAATTAAGTGTCTTTTTTACAGCTACACCCTGAATATCAATTAGATTTATCATGTAAGGTATATTAACAATTAGCCCTATAATGGTCAAATTTTATGATCTGAGCATGGATTTGACACTTGGTTTGTAATTTAAATTGCTTTTGGCTGACAAAGTAAAGCCCAAAAACCGAAACATTTCCTTCATAACTGACGTTGCCTCGGCTTTTTAGATAGGTAAATAAAAAAGCTGTCCCAGATGTGAACAGCTTTCCGAATTTTTATGAATTGCATTAAATTATTGCTTTGGAGCAGCGCTGGCCGCAGCGGCAGCTTTTTTCTGATCGTGTTTCGCCTTTTTAGCGGCTTTCAGATCGGCAAAGGTCTTTCTCTGGTCTGCGGTTAAAATAGTATTTAATTTTCGATCGGTTTGTGACTGGATAGCTTTGTGAGCGGCTTTGTTTGCTTTTTTATCAGTTTTATGTGCTTTTAAACTATCCAACCTGGTGGCTTCTGTTAAGAATAGAGCATTCACCTCCTTGGTTTGACTTGTGGTAAGCATCAGCTTTTTCTGTAGGTTTTGTGTTTTATGCGCGGCCTTTTGTACAGGTGTTTTCGCTGGTTGCTGTTGTGCATTGGCCAATACGTTTAACCCGGTTACCAATGTTATGATTAAAATTAATTTTTTCATTACCTTTTATTTATGATTTGTGATGATATGACAAACGGGAGGCTATTTGGTTTAATAAACATAAAATGGAGCATAATTAATGAAAACTTAACACAAAAAACTCAACTTTATGGTTAAACCAAAACGTCATATTAACGTCAAAGTATCTGTAATTCATGATCCTGCGCAAATGATCATCTATGAAAAACACCATAAAGCACATCTGCTGCATCGCGCTACTTAGTCTGGGCATAGTATCGCTTTCCTCGTTTTTTATTGTGCATAGCCACAATTCACCTTTCAGATGGAGATTTCCGTATGAGCGGCAAGGTTTAACAGAAAGACAAGCGGCTGCGCACCTGTTGAGCCGGTTTACTTATGGAGCTACGCCCGGCGAAATTGATGAAGTTGTAAAATCGGGTCTTGAAAACTGGTTTAAGCACCAAATGGAGGCTAATCTTCCTGATGATTCGCTGAAGCGTATGTTATCGCAATATGATGCTCTTAGCTTGAGTAATACCCAAGTGGCTAAGGAGTTTCCGAAAAATGCGCAGGTACTGCGTATGGCTATAAGCGCGGGGGTAGTGAACAAAGATTCGGTGAAGGCCGACCAGAAAGCTTACCGTGATGTGCTGCAAAACTACATGCAGCAAAACGGTATGAAACCTGAGCAAGAGCTATTCAGGCAGTTTATCAATCAAAAAATATTACGCGCTGCTTATACTAATAATCAGTTACAGGAGGTAATGACCAGTTTCTGGTTCAACCATTTTAATGTGTCGCTTACTAAAAACGATTGCGCGCAATTTATACCTGCCTATGAGCGGGATGTGATCCGGCCTAATGCTTTGGGTAAATTCAATGATATTTTGCTGGCTACTGCTAAATCACCAGCCATGTTGTATTACTTGGATAATTTTACCAGCTCAGCTGCTAACAATGATATGCAGGCGGCTAAAAAGCCGATTCGTGCCACGCAACTGCAGAATATGATTGGTCAACCGGTAGATACCGGCAGACGTGCAACCTTAATGACTAAACTGAAAAAAGCAAAAGGTATACAGGGCCTAAATGAAAATTATGCCCGGGAAGTGATGGAATTACACACCCTGGGAGTCGACGGAGGGTATACGCAACAGGATGTAACCCAGGCGGCCAAAGTATTAACCGGCTGGACAATATATCCAATAGGAGAATATGGTAAGCTGGGGAAAAACATTATGGATAAAATAGGGACTGATCGTTTGGAAAAGCGGGGTTTTGTTCGTGATAGTGATTTTCTGTTCAATGCTAATCGTCATGATAAAACGGAGAAAGTTGTTTTGGGTAAGCATTTCGGTCCGGATGAAGGATATCAGGAAGGCGTACAACTACTAACCATGCTGGCCCATAGCCCTGCTACAGCAAAGTTTATCAGTCGTAAAATTGCGGTACGCTTTGTGAGCGATACCCCACCACAAAGCCTGATTGATAAAATGGCCAAAACATTTTTTGATAAAGATGGAGATATTAAACAGGTGCTTATTACGATGGTAAGTGCGCCAGAATTTTGGAGCCCTTCGACCCTGCGTGAAAAAACAAAATCGCCGTTTGAGCTGGCTATTGGCTCTGTTCGCAGCCTGCATGCCACTATCCAGCAACCGTATCAGTTATACAACTGGATCAATAAAATGGGTGAGAAAGTGTATTATTACCAGGCACCAACCGGTTTCCCGGATAAGGGGCAATATTGGATCAATACCGGTTCATTGCTTAACCGGATGAATTTTGGTTTGGCACTGGCAACGGGTCGTATACCGGGTGTAAAGGTAGATCTGGCCGCGTTGAATAATCATCATGAACCGGAAAGTGCGCAGGCAGCTTTAACTATCTACAGTAAACTGATCATGCCGGAGCGTAAGCTAGACGAAACCATCAAACGGCTTACACCATTATTAACCGATCCTAACCTGGCGCAAAGAGTTGATGAAGCGAGCTCGAACAAACTTTACGTAAAAGAAGGGCAGCCTGCCAGCATGACCATGACCGCTCCTGAAAAAATGATGGCAGATAATAAATTGGCCGCGCAGGGTAAGCAACCAAATAATATAACAGCCATGCAGCCAAAGGGCGCTAATAATAACTCCATGTTGGGGCAGGTAGTAGGGGTGATCATCGGTTCACCTGAATATCAACGGCGTTAATCTATAAAAACATACGATCATGGTATCAAGAAGAGGGTTTTTAAAATCAGGCGGTTTAGCCTTATTGGGTGTAGGTTTAATGGGTGGCATTCCAGGTTTTTTAGCCGAGGCTGCCGCGAGCGAAAAGATCATATCTCCCTATAAAAAACGTAAAACGTTGATCTGTATATTTCAACGTGGCGCTATGGACGGTCTGATGGCAGTAACGCCATTTACCGATCAATATTTAAAAGATGCCCGGCCAACGCTGTTTATGTCGGCAGCAAAAACGGGGAATAATTCTCCGTTGATAGATCTGGATGGTAAATTTGGATTGCATCCTTCTATGAAATCTTTTGAGGCCTTATTTCGCGAAAAACGCCTGGGCATAGTGCAAGGTATCGGGTCGCCCAATAATACTCGTTCGCATTTTGACGCGCAGGATTATATGGAGTCGGGCACGCCATTTAACAAGGGTACATCAAGCGGCTGGCTTAACCGGGCGGTTGGTTTACTGGGGCATGATGCCTTAACGCCTTTTACCGCTGTGAGTATGACATCAGCCATGCCGCGGTCTTTTTATGGGGATAACCCTTCGGTGTCTATCAGTAATTTGCAGGATTTCGCCATCCAGATGCGCGGTAATCCCATGGGGGCCAATATGGCTTCCAAAAGTTTTGAAGATCTGTATGATCAAACTTCATCGGGCTTGTTAAAGCAAACCGGTAAAGAAAGCTTTGAGGCGGTTAAAATGCTGCAGAAAACAAATATCAAAAATTATACGCCAGCCAATAACGCGGTATATCCCAATTCGGCCCTGGGTAATTCCTTAAAACAAATTGCCCAATTGGTTAAAATGGAGGTGGGATTGGAGGTAGCTTTTGCCGAATCAAACGGCTGGGATACGCACTTCAACCAAGGAACCGAGAACGGGATATTTGCCCGTAACGTGGCGGATTTGAGTGATAGCATCGCCGCCCTATGGTGTGATCTGGAAGCTTACCAGGATGATGTGACCGTGATGACCATGACCGAATTTGGGCGCACTGTACACCAAAACGGTACCGGTGGCACCGATCATGGCCGGGCGTCATGTAATTTTATCCTGGGGAATGATATTAACGGCGGCTTGGTGCATGGCAATATGCAACCCTTAGCTGTGGAAAACCTGGAAGATGGGCGCGACCTTGCGGTTACCACCGATTTCAGAAGCGTTTTTAGCGAAGTGGCGGATAGGCATCTGAGTATTAACAATGATCATATTCTGTTTCCGGATTGGAAAGGGGATAGGATAGGAGTAATGCGGGGATAATTTCCTATCCCAGTCACGAAATAGGTAGTTTGATATAAAAAACTGTACCACGGCCCACGATGCTTTCCACATCGATGATGCCGTTATGTTTTTCGACTATCTGGCGTACAATGCTTAAACCCAGGCCGGTTGACTCTTCGCCTCTGACGCCTGTTCTGCGTGCTTTTGAAAAGCGGTTAAATATGTCAGGAAGTATATCGGCTGGTATGCCCAGGCCGTAATCCTGTACCTCAATAATCAGTTCCTCGGCTTTTTTATTCAGCCTGACGTCTACACGACTGTTATCTTTCGAAAATTTGATGGCGTTGCTAATCAGGTTGTCTATGGCTCGATGCAACTTTTCCTTATTTACTTTGGCATAAGCCGGATTTACATGGCTGGTAAATATCACATCCGTTTTAAGGTCCTGCTGTATCTCCCAGTCGTTCACGATGCTTTTTAACAATTGATTCAGCTCCGTTCTTTCCATTACAAAAACATCGTTGGTATCATTACGGGCAGCTTCCAGGAGGTCGTCAATAATATTTCGGGCTTTAATGCAGGATGCTTTCATCATGTTAAGATTCTCCTGCATTTCATCGTTTAAGTCATGATCCATTTCCATGATCATGGCCAGTGATTCTACCGCGGCGATAGGGTTACGCAAGTCATGTGCTACCATACCCAATACCTGGTTCTTAAACTCGCCTGCTTTTTCTATCTCTACGTTTTTTTCCCTGATCTCGATCACCTGCTGGTAATAATTAACCTTGTAGGAGAAAAAATACCTGGAAGTAAGGTAAAAGGCCGAAAGCAAAATAGCCGATATCAGCTGATTATACACCATTTGAGTAGAGCTGGTTTGGCTATAGAATAGCAGACCGGTAAACAATATTTCAATAGTTATGATCAATATAATGGTTTCATAATATTCAAATACGTATATAGCACTTATCAAACTTAAGGCAATCAGGTACAAGGTTAAAGCATTACTGGGATCTGATGTGGCAATAAAGCTGGAATACATACCACAGGAAATGATGTAGACCGAAAACAGGAATACCAGGAGTGCCATTGCGGCAGTCGCTTTCTTGTGGCTTTTGAAATTAGCGATCAACAGATTGCTGAAGATCAAAAAAACAGGGGTGATAATAATAAACACCCAATTACTTAAACTAAACTCCGGGAAGTTTTGAGCGCGCGTAAGACTTACCGGGAAAACAAAGTATAATATCCTTATAATAACATTCAGTACAAGAAATATAATGCTTCCAGCTCTTATAGCCACCAGATTTTGATAGGTATAATAGTCCCGGTATGACGCCCTGTATTTTGCCGGCAGGCTATTAAAAAAGAAATGAGTATTCAATGGTATCGCATATAAGGCTGTGTGGCAAAAATATCAAAATTTAATAAGAAATTTTTCAAATAATAACAAGTCAAAATGTCGTTTCAGTTTATATTTACCTGACTTTTTTTCACTTAACATTAAGTGGCAAGCGTTTTGATTAATACTCATCAAACATATCAGTATGAACTTTAACAACTTTACCATAAAAGCCCAGGAAGCTGTACAAAAGGCTTCGGAAATTGCCGTTGGAAATCAACAACAGGCAATAGAACCCGCGCACCTGTTAAAAGGCTTGTTGCTGGTTGATGAAAATGTTATAACCTATTTATTAAAAAAATTAAACGTAAACCTTAACCGGCTAAATGAAACGCTCGATGCGCAGATCAGCTCGTACCCAAAGGTAAGCGGAAGCAATATTTATCTGTCATCAGATGCCAATTCGGCCTTGCAAAAAGCGCAGGGGTATTTAAAAGAATTTAAAGACGAATTTGTTTCGGTTGAACATATACTATTGGGCATACTATCAGCTGGTGGTACTATCAGCTCGTTGCTAAAAGACCTTGGCGTAAACGAAAAAGACCTGAAGAAAGCTATTATAAGTTTACGTGGCGATAGCAAGGTAACCGATCAGAATGCCGAAGCTACTTATAACGCCCTGAATAAATATGCCCGTAACCTGAATGAATATGCCGGATCGGGCAAGCTTGACCCGGTTATCGGCAGGGATGAAGAGATCCGCAGGGTGATCCAAATTTTGTCGCGCCGTACCAAAAACAACCCGATATTGGTGGGAGAACCTGGTGTGGGTAAAACAGCCATAGCCGAAGGTATCGCCTTTAGGATCATTAAAGGTGATGTGCCTGAAAGTTTGAAAACCAAGGTGGTTTATTCCCTGGATATGGGTGCCCTGATAGCCGGTGCCAAGTACAAAGGCGAGTTTGAAGAGCGCCTGAAAGCGGTGATCAAGGAAGTGACTCAAAGCGATGGCGAAATTATCCTGTTTATTGATGAGATCCACACGCTGGTAGGTGCCGGTGGTGGCGAAGGTGCCATGGATGCGGCCAATATATTAAAGCCTGCATTGGCCCGTGGTGAGCTACGGTCAATTGGTGCTACCACGCTTAACGAATATCAGAAATACCTGGAAAAAGATAAAGCACTGGAACGCCGTTTTCAAAAGGTGATGGTGGAAGAACCTGATGCTGCCGATGCCATATCTATTTTACGTGGCTTAAAGGAACGTTACGAAACCCACCACAAGGTGCGGATCAAAGACGAGGCTATTATAGCCGCGGTAGAGATGTCGCAACGCTACATTTCTGACAGGTTTTTACCCGATAAAGCGATTGACCTGATGGACGAGGCCGCCTCTAAATTACGTTTAGAGATGGATTCGGTACCCGAAGTGGTTGATGAACTGGAACGCCGTATTATGCAGTTAGAAATTGAACGCGAAGCTATCAAAAGAGAAAAGGATGATCGTAAAGTAGCCGAATTGAGCGAAGAGATTGCTAATCTCTCGGCTCAGCGCGATTCATTACGTGCCAAATGGCAGGGTGAAAAAGACCTGGTTGACGGTATCAATCAAAAAGTTGAACTCATTGAGAATTACAAACTCGAAGCTGAACAGGCTGAGCGAGCCGGTGATTATGGAAAAGTAGCAGAATTACGCTACGGAACCATTGTACAGGCCCAGGCCGAAGTGGAAAAATTGAAAGCCGCCCTGCTCGAAAATCAAAGCGATAGCCGCATGCTCAAAGAAGAGGTTACTGCCGATGATATTGCTGGTGTGGTGTCCCGCTGGACCGGCATCCCGGTTTCGAAAATGATACAAAGCGAGCGCGAAAAACTGCTGCACCTGGAAGAAGAATTACACAAACGTGTAGCAGGACAGGAGGAAGCCATTGAAGCCATCAGCGATGCTATACGCCGCAGCCGTGCCGGTTTGCAGGACAAACGTAAACCTATTGGTTCGTTTATATTTCTGGGTACAACCGGCGTAGGTAAAACGGAGTTGGCGAAAGCTTTAGCGGAGTATTTGTTCAATGACGAAAGCGCCTTAGTGCGTATTGATATGAGCGAATACCAGGAACGCCACGCGGTTTCCAGGTTAATTGGTGCGCCTCCGGGCTATGTGGGCTATGATGAAGGTGGTCAGTTGACCGAAGCTGTGCGCCGTAAACCTTATAGTGTGGTACTGCTGGATGAAATTGAAAAGGCCCATCCGGATGTGTTTAATATCCTGTTGCAAGTATTAGACGATGGCCGTTTGACTGATAATAAGGGTCGTGTGGTGAACTTTAAGAATACCATTATCATCATGACCTCTAACATCGGCTCAAACATCATTCAGGAAAACTTCCAAACGCTGGAGGATAGCAACCGTGAAGAGCTGATAGCCAAAACCAAGAATGAGTTATTCCAGTTGTTGCGTACTACCATTCGTCCGGAGTTTTTGAACCGTATCGACGAGATCATTATGTTTACTCCGCTGAGTCGTGATGAAATACATGATATCGTGAAACTGCAGTTTAACCAGGTAAAACAAACCTTGGCCGAAATGGGTATCACGATGGAAGCTACCGACGAGGCATTGGATTGGTTGGCCCAGTTAGGTTATGATCCTCAATTTGGTGCCCGTCCATTAAAACGTGTCATCCAGAAAAAGATCCTGAACGAGTTATCGAAACAGATCCTGGCAGGCACAGTTGATAAGGACAGTACCATTAAAGTAGATATGTTTGATAATAACTTTGTGTTTTTAAACACGCCCAAAGCTGCCGACGAACCGGTAAAAGAATAAATAATAATTCTATCATATAGCAAAGGGCCACCCATTTGGGTGGCCCTTTGCGTTTATTCTCCATGTGTCATTGCGAACGTAGTGTGGCAATCCCCTACTTACAGAGTAGCTCCGCTTATTGGGGATTGCCACGCTATCGCTCCAATGACGCGTTTTTTATGAGCTCCAAATTATATAGTTAGATTAAGGTTTTTCCTCGTCGTCTTCTTTACCTTTTTCTTCAACCATTTCAATTAAGGTTTCATTGTCAATAATTCTATCCCTGTTTTTTGATTGGGTTGGTGCTGCCCCGGTAATGGCCACACCGGTAACAGCTAGTAATAACAATACCACCAGGCAAAAAAGCCTGATGATTTTTTTTAGCTTTTTCATGCCGATAGCAATGTGAGCTTAATATGCCCTAAGCATACTAAGCCATTTGATGAAATTTATAAATACGGTGTTAATTGATAAACAGGCAGATTAGCCTATTAGAAGAGACGAGATGTATTGCGTTGATCGGCTGTGCGATACAAGTGATCGATGGTGTATGTGAAGTAATATTTAGCAGATGAAAATATCTGGCTTAAATGCCGGTAGCGGATTACTGCAAGCTTGTTATCGGTAAAGATACTTTGAATAGTATAGCTACTCTTTGCAAAGTAAGGTAATGCATTGCTACGAAAAGCTAATGCAGCTCTTTTATAACTGATCCCGCCTTTTAAAATAAAACTCTTATTGGCAAACAGTTCTGTTGTCGAAACCCTGTTGCCTCCGGGAATGCTCTGGCTTACATGGCCCGACAGCGCAAAAAAACTAAGCAGCAGACTAAATGCCAGCAGGTATTTTTTAAAAGTAGTCTGGATATTGCTATAAACCATATGTAAATATAGCTAAATAAGGTGATTTATGAATGTGTTATATTTTTATTTAAATGCCTTGCACTCATGTTGTTGATAATATTTAATAATATGTTAATATTGTGTAAATGTTTGAGTATAAACTTTTACAGAAGTTTACCTCACAATTATTTAGTACCGACACATATACAAATTTACCGAAAATCACTATGCTTAAATTTACCCAACCCGGGCTATTATTCGTAGCCTCTGCCCTTACCGGAATGCTGGTAATGGGTTGCCAGAAAAACAATGCTCCTCAAAGCCAAACTCCTGATGCGGCTACCGGAATCAGCAAAAACATCAAAACACAAGCGGTATCGCTTACCCAGGGTTTTGAAGTTGGCTCAACCAGCCCTAAAACAGCTTATGACGTAGCACCAGCCGGCTCAAGCAGTGGCGACAACGTTACCCTGTCTGGCAATTCATGGAACATGTTCGATGCGCTGATAGGTAACCTGGCCGCAGATCAAAAAGCAGGCTCATGGAGCGCCCGTATACGCAATACTGGTAAAATTACCATGTTATTTGATGTAACCGGTGGCATAAGCACTGTTACCATTAAATCCGCAACTTATAATGGTGATACTGCCAGCCAGTGGGGATTGTTTTACTCTGTTGATGGTGGCACCACCTGGGCTCAATCGGGTTCAAACGTAACAACCGGCGCATCATTGGCTTTACAAACTTTTACTATTAATGTAACCGGTAATGCACGTTTAGAAATCCGCAAATTAACAGGCGGCAGCAACCGTATCAATATCGATGATATCACTATTAATGATAACGGTGGTGGTACAACTCCTCCAGTGGTGGTTACAGGTAAAAAATACCTGTTTGATGCCAGTCATCTGGAAAACGCCGGCAGCGCCGATTGGCAGATAGATGCTGATGGTACCGAAAACGTGCCAATTTATACTGGTGGTACTACTGTTGAAACCAAAGCACAACGTATCCCAACCCCGTCATATACTGGTATCACTGCCAGCACTCCCGAAACTTACTGGAAAGGTGGAATATCATCATGGGCAGTTTCATTGGTGAAACTGGGCGAACTGGTTGAAACTTTACCGGTGGGTACAGCAATTACTTATGGTAATTCATCAAACCCTCAGGATTTGAGCAACTATGATGTATTTGTTGTAGTTGAGCCAAACCGTTTATTTACCGCTGCAGAAAAAACTGCTTTAATGAACTTTGTTTCAAACGGCGGTGGTTTATTTATGATTGCAGACCATACCGCTGCTACCACGGCCGGAACCGATGCCAATGGTTATAACCCATCTGACAGAGATGGTGATGGTTATGATTCACCACGTGTATGGAACGACCTGATGACCAATAACGGTATTAACAATAGCAATCCATTTGGTTTCAATATCAATTATGTTGATATCAGCGAAGGTCCATCAACCAATGTTTATACCGGTACTAATGCCAATGCGCAAAAAGTATTGAATGGCGCTACTGGTACAGCTTCAAAACTGGCTTTCTATAATGGTTCAACAGCCACTTTAACGCCAACAAATAACTCAAGCGTACAAGGTTTATTCTGGCGTAATTCAGCCACAAACGGTGGTAACAATAACGTAATGGCTTTATTGGCTACTTACGGAAGCGGTCGTATCGTTTGGATAGGTGATAGCTCGCCTGCCGACGACGGCACAGGCGATACTGGCGATAATCTGTTTAACGGCTGGTCTGGTGATTCACCATCTGGTTTTACCTCACACCCGGCTTTACATTTAAATGCTTCATTGTGGTTAGCTAAAGCTATATAAACTCTTTTGGATCCCGGAAGGGAGATTTCTAAAAACATCCTGAAAACTTACGAAGTTTCAAAAACTTCGTAAGTTTTTTTGTTTTAAACCCGGCTTATTCAAACAAGGAAGATGTTTTATGGTTGTACATGTAAGCAGCTTATGCTGAATCCTGTTACATTAAACAACCATCACCACCATGAGAAGTTACGAAACCTTAGTGGATGCCACTAACGATCTTATAAAAAGAGGATATACCGCCAACCTGAGTCTGGATGGTGATACCATAGATGATAAAGCACAGAATATCCACATGAGTGCTGATGATTTTGAAATTGATGAATTTTATCGCTTCGAAGGAGCCAGTAATCCAGACGATATGTCGATAATTTATGCTGTATCATCACCTAAGTATAATATTAAAGGTGTATTGATCAACGCTTATGGGACTTATGCGGATAATAGCGAATCGGCTATTGCCGCAAAGCTAAATCATCACCAGGTAAGCCATAATCTGCACAGAGAAGACAGGCCAACTTCGGATTAAATCAAAATTCAAAAGTAAAAAGTCAAAAATTGAAACTAGCTTGGTTATCTAAATTACAGATATAACGGATTTTAAAACTTTTGACTTTTTACTTTTGAATTAACTTCAGCGTATTTTTCGCGGCCGATCGCATACCTGCGCTCTTGTTGCAGAGGAATATTTTGAGCTGACCTTCTAATTCTTCTGCTATCCAATCATAACGGTCTTTTAAATTAAAAAGCGCTTTACCGGCAAAGGCTTTTACAGCCACCTTAACTTTGGGATCAATCATCCAGTCAAAAAGCTGTTCAACCACGGGCTCCAGGTCAATAGTTTGAAGTTGTTGCTTTACCGGGACCGGTGATGTAGTGTCGGTCATGTGCATGATCAATTTGGTATAGTGCCGCATGCAGCTGGGATTTTTCACCTCTTTGAAACGGGATGCAAAGTATTCCAGGTCATTAAGATAATGTTCCGGATCTTTCAGATACATATTCTCCAATATCCACACTGCACGAAACCCGATCACCTTATCCGGATGAAAGGTAATATCGATCAGATCGCGCAAGGCAAAATGCTGTTCCTCTAAGATGCGAGTCAGTTTCAATACTTTGGTTTTACCCAATGTGTGCGATAATTCTTCAGTAAGTTGTTGACGGGTAAGCATCTGATACAAATTTAAGACTTTTAATATAATCGAAGATGTTTTATTGGTCTGAAAATTGCTGGTTTTTCAAGTCACCTAAAACATATGTCATGAAACCGTATCTGCCATTACTGATCTGTTTGTTGTTTTCAATTAATCTTTTTGGTCAGGTAAATATTGCACCTATTCCGGGGTGGAAAATGGATGTAAGTAATGGCCATTATTCTTTCACCCCACCTGCTGGCAATGGGAGTTATGGGTTTAAGTATGAAATATTTCCTCCGGCAAATAATAAAGGCGATTTGATGGAATGGCTTAAAACGGTTACAATACAGGATCTGCGAACATCCGGATATTCGGCTCCTTTACCCGGCGAACCTCAGGAGGCTAAAGATATTCAAACGTTAACTACTTATTCTGTTATTGTTCAGGACGCCTCAAAGCGTAAAATAACAGCAATGTATTTCGCTTATTTAAGGCCCGATCATACTATCCGCTACGGAAAGGTGATGCGTTTGCGTGAATATTCCGGTAATTATATCAATATTGCTGCTACTCATTTTGTGTCGTTGGTGAAGCAAGAGGCTCTAACTCAAAATAGTGCTAATGGAGCCATAGCATCTGCCCCTCAGCAAAATACGAGCGCCTCCCAATCAATGCCTCAAATGAGTGGGAAAGGCATGTCATCTGCAGATATAAAAGGTATAGTATTACACAGCGAGAGTAGCTATGGCGTTGGCGGTATGCTTATATTTATATATAAACCATATATTTTGTTCAATAACGGCAGTCTTTACGAACATCCTGAAGTCAGTCCGAATGATTTAAATGTAACCCAATCCCGCCAGTCAGAACCCGAAAAGTGGGGCACCTGGAAGCTGAATGGAAAAACTTTAACTATTGTACATGGCAGTAAAAATGGCCCAACGGGCAAATCCAACAATTGGACAGGCGGCTGGACATGGGCTGCCCCAGCCAAAAAAGGCGAGAAACTAACCGCCACTTACGGCAGCATTTCTGGAGGGGGTAATACGGCTATAGGTGGTGGTTCTATTACGGTATCATCCAAATACATTACGTTTAACAATCAGGGGCAGTTTACTTATGAAACTGTAGGAGGGGGGAGTTACCATGATAACAGTGGCGGCGTATCAGCCTATTCGGCAAGAAACACCGCCGGGACATACCTGCTCGACGGCTATTCCATAGAATTTCGTTTTAACAATGGGAAAGTACAACGGCAATGTTTTTATTTTTATAACGAAGGCGATAAAGAAATATTTGGCATTGGTAACCGGCCCTATACCATTTCTAAATAAATTAATCAATCGGAGGTATTAATTTATCTATCTGTTTTTAAGCTTTTTGTAATTTATACTTTGTAAGTATATACACCCAAAGCTAAAAATTATACCTTTACCCGTTTTTAAATTAAAATTACTACATGGTTAAATTCAACCGTTTCACACTGGATAATGGTCTTCGGGTTATTGTTCACGAAGATAATACGACACCTATGGCGGTGCTTAACATTCTGTATGATGTAGGCGCCCGCGACGAAGATCCCGAGCAAACCGGTTTCGCGCATTTGTTTGAACACCTGATGTTTGGTGGATCTGTAAATATACCCAGCTACGATGAGCCCTTGCAAAGGGTAGGAGGCGAAAACAATGCCTTTACCAGTAACGATATCACTAACTATTATATCACGCTTCCGTCGGCTAATATCGAGACCGCCTTTTGGTTGGAGAGTGATAGAATGCTGAGCCTGGCTTTTAGCGAAAAAAGCCTGGAGGTACAGCGTAACGTGGTTATAGAGGAATTTAAGCAACGTTACCTGAACCAGCCCTACGGCGATGTGTGGTTAAAATTGCGCCCACTGGCATACAAACATCATCCGTATCGTTGGGCTACCATTGGTAAAACCATTAAACACATTGAAGATGCCCGCATTGAGGATGTAAAAGCCTTCTTTAAAAAACACTATAACCCTCAAAATGCCATTATGGTAGTTGGGGGTGATGTAACTACCGAGCAGGTAAAACAGCTTGCCGAAAAGTGGTTTGCGCCGATCCCCGCTGGTGAAAAATATCATCGTAACCTGCCGCAGGAACCGGAACAGCATGAAGAACGCCGCGAAACGGTTACCGCTAAGGTGCCGTTGAACGATGTTTATATTAGTTTTCAGATGGGTGGCCGATTGGATGATGACTTTTATGCAACAGAGTTATTGTCTGATGTGCTTTCCCGCGGTAATTCCTCACGTTTATACCGCAGTTTAGTTCAGGACAGACAGATATTCAGCGAAGTACACGCGTACATCACCAGTAGCCTGGATAAGGGCATGTTTATACTGGAAGGCAAGCCGCTTGAGCATATCAGCATTGAACAGGCGGAGGCCGCTTTGTGGGAGGAATTAGAGAAAGTTAAAAATGAAGAGATCCCGGCTGATGAACTGACCAAAGTGCAGAACAAAACTGAATCGACGATGGTTTTTTCGGAAATGTCTTTATTGGATAAAGCGATGAACCTGGCATCGTTTGAGTTGTTGGGTGATGCCGAAATGCTTAACCAGGAAACATCTAAATATCTGGCGGTAACAGCTGCTCAGATAAAAGATACAGCCACTAAGATATTCAGAAAGGATAATTCTTCAACCCTCGTTTATTTAGCCGAAAAAACTGAATCGGCGTTGGCTTAAAAATAGTCTGAATCAGAATTTACAGGATTAATGAATTTACGGAATAATGAGGTCATATTTAATTCTGTAAATTTTTAAATTCAGTAAATTCTGATTCTGACAACTAAACAAACAAAATATGATCGATAGAAAATTAGCCCCGGATTTTAAGGCTATTGAAAATATAAACCTCATCAAACCCGAACATAAAAAGCTGGATAACGGCTGTAATGTTTATTGCTTTAACTCGGGCGATCAGGAACTGGTGCGGATAGAATGGATATTTAACAACCTGCGTTTTGACGCGGCTAAGCCATTGCTTAACATGGCTGTAAATACCATGCTTACAGAAGGCACAACTACCTTATCGGCCTCTGAAATTGCCGATAAAATTGATTTTTATGGCGCTTTTTTACAGGTTGATTACGGGTATGAAAATTCTCTGGTTACCTTGTACAGTTTAAATAAGCATTTACATCATACGCTGCCCGTAATTCTGGATATTCTTACAAATTCTGTATTCCCCGAAAAGGAACTGGAAACTTTTAAGCGTAATCAGCAACAAAAATTGCAGGTTAGTCTCCAAAAGAATGATGTAGTTGCCCGCCGCGATTTTAATAAAGCTATTTACGGCGAAACTATCTATGGACTGGGAGCAACCTTTGATAATTACAAAAGTTTACAGCGCGAAGACCTGCTGGCACATTTTAAACAAATGTACCAGCCATCAAACTGTACCTTGATCATCGCCGGAAAAATTGAGCCCGAAACCTTAACGCTCATCAAAGATACTTTTGAT
Organism: Mucilaginibacter sp. 22184; assembly: GCF_052045695.1. Classification (NCBI taxonomy): domain Bacteria; kingdom Pseudomonadati; phylum Bacteroidota; class Sphingobacteriia; order Sphingobacteriales; family Sphingobacteriaceae; genus Mucilaginibacter; species Mucilaginibacter sp. 22184. The sequence continues at coordinate 189,144 of NZ_JBQEPI010000003.1, read as the reverse complement.
AAAAACTGGACAAATGGTCCTGTTGCTGCAGATACCAGCCAGCCTGAGTTAAAACCAGCCACCGAGTTGTTTTACTTTACCGAGAAGCCGGATGCCCTGCAATCAGCTATCAGGATAGGGTTACCAACTGTTAATCGTAACCATCCCGATTTTCAACCTTTACAGGTATTGAACACCGTATTAGGTGGTTATTTCGGATCACGACTGATGGCTAATATCCGTGAGGATAAAGGATATACCTATGGTATAGGCTCTGGGCTCAGCTCATTTAAACAGGGTGGCGCTTTCTTTATCGCTACCGAAGTTGGTGCTGATGTATGTAAAGCCGCCGTGGGCGAAATTGAAAAAGAGCTCGGACTGCTCAAAACCGAATTGATACCTGAAGAAGAATTATCACTGGTTCGCAATTTTATGCTGGGATCTTTATTAGGCAGCTTGGAGAATGTTTTTTCCCATGCTGATAAATTCAAAAGCATTTATTTTGCCGGTTTAGATTATGATTATTACGACAGGTATGCAACTACAGTAAAAACAACAACCGCTGTTGAATTACGTGACCTCGCCAATAAATACCTCAACTTTAATCAGTTTTACAAAGTGATTGTAGGGAAATATTAAGATTTACTAATATGAAATTGTCATTCTGAGCGGAGCGAAGAATCTTTGGGACGCTATGCAAGTCTTTGAAAAATAGATCCTTCGTTCCTCAGGATGACAAATAATAAATTTAAGGGCAATCAAATCCGAAATCGAACATCCGAAATCCGAAATAGAGATTTATCATATAAAGGCAATTTTCCCTGTACTTTTAAATAAATCCGAAATCGAACATTTGAAATCCGAAATATTTATTACCTTTGCCCGGCAAATAATAACTCCAAAATAATTATTTGCTATGCAGTTAGACCCATCAAAATTTGTTGCCGAAGGATTAACTTACGACGACGTTTTACTACTCCCGGCTTATTCAGAAGTTTTACCGCGCGAAGTTAACACCAGTACTTTTTTAACAAAAAGCATTCGATTAAACATCCCAATTATCTCAGCAGCTATGGACACCGTTACCGAATCTGGTTTGGCTATTGCTATTGCCCAGGCTGGTGGTATAGGCATGTTGCACAAAAACATGACCATACAGGCCCAGGCCGACGAGGTACGCAAAGTTAAACGTTCTGAAAGTGGCATGATACAGGATCCTGTAACACTATTGGAAGATGCGCTGCTTGCAGATGCTTTTCAGATCATGAAAGAGTTTAGTATTGGTGGTATCCCGGTAATTGACGCTGACCACAAACTGAAAGGTATCATCACCAACCGCGATCTTCGTTTCCAGAAAGATATGTCGGTGCCGGTAAGCGATGTAATGACCAAAACAGGTTTGATCACAGCGCCCGAAGGTACTACGCTGACTGAGGCTGCTGCTATTTTACAAGGTAACAAAATTGAAAAGCTGCCTGTAATAAACAAAGATGGTAAACTGGTAGGTTTGATCACTTACAAAGACATACAAAAAGTAAAAAACTTCCCTAATGCCTGTAAAGACGAATTTGGTCGGTTACGTGTAGGTGCCGCTGTTGGAGTTGCTGCGGATAACATTGATCGCGTTACAGCGCTGGTTAATGCCGGTGTGGATGTGGTTACGGTTGATACGGCCCACGGTCATTCAAAGGGAGTTATTGATATGGTTAAGGCGGTTAAAAAATTATATCCAAACTTACAGGTTATAGCCGGGAATATAGCAACCGGCGATGCTGCGCTTGCACTTGCTGACGCCGGTGCAGACGCTGTAAAAGTAGGTATTGGTCCGGGTTCTATATGTACTACCCGTATTATTGCTGGTGTGGGCGTTCCACAACTTTACGCAGTTTATGAGTGTGCCAAAGCACTGGAAGGCCGTGGTATACCGGTAATTGCCGATGGAGGTATTAAACAAACCGGTGATATTGTTAAGGCTATCGCTGCGGGTGCAAGCTCTATCATGGCTGGCTCACTGTTTGCCGGTGTTGAAGAATCACCGGGTGAAACCATTATCTATGAAGGCCGTAAATTTAAATCATACCGGGGTATGGGTTCGGTTGAAGCTATGGCTAAAGGCTCAAAAGATCGTTACTTCCAGGATGAAACCGATGTGGTTACCAAATTGGTTCCGGAAGGTATCGTTGGTCGTGTGCCGTTTAAAGGCAATATGGCCGAGGTAATATTCCAGTACATTGGTGGTTTACGCGCAGGTATGCACTACTGTGGTGCTGCCAATATCGAAGATCTGCAAAGAGCCAAATTTGTACGCATCACCGCAGCTGGTATGCGCGAGAGCCATCCGCACGATATTACGATCACTAAAGAAGCACCAAACTATACCAGCAGGTAATTTCAGGAAAGAATGTAATAAAAATAATAGAAAGGAAGCCGGCTGGTTTCCTTTTTTTATGCCTGTAGAAACCGTATTTTAAGCGCCAATATCTATTCATAGCATGAAAATTATCTCCCCGAAATTAACTTACCGTTTATTGATTGCGTTAAGTGCCAGTGTTACAATTTATTTACCCCTAAAAGCCCAAACAGTAAGCAATACAGACAGTCACGAAATAGTGACCAAACTTGCCGATAAACTGGTTGATGTGTACCCTTTTCCCGAAATCAGCGCGAAATACAAGGAGGCACTTTTAAAAAATGAAGCTTCGGGGCGTTATAATGGTTTAACCGAAGATGAACTTGCCACAAAGTTAACAGCAGATTTGCGCACCACCCATAAGGATGTTCATTTGAGGGTTATGCGCAATGAAGCCACCTATAAAAATATGACCGCTCCACGCAGCGAACGTGGCCATAATCAGGAAGATAATTCAGAAGCGAAAGCTAACTATGGTTTTAAAAAAGTAGAGATAGACGGTATAACATCAACGGCGTATATTGATGTTCCTGGTCCGTTTTATGGCTCGCAGGAAGCGTTCGAAATGGCTGCTGCAAGTATGAACATGGCTGCTTACAGTAAAAATATTATTATCGATATCCGCCATAATCCGGGAGGTACAGGACAGATGGGCCGCTTTTTAGCCGCTTATTTCTATAATCCTGGCCAGGAGCAGTTTTATCTTAACGGGTTTTATAAAGATCGCAAGCATGATGAACAGGAATGGACTTATGCTTATGTGCCCGGCAAGCACATGCCCAACGCCAATGTATATATCCTGGTAGGTAGGGGTACGGGCTCAGCCTCTGAAGGTTTTGCTTATGCGATGCAAAAATTGAAGCGGGCAACCCTGGTAGGCGATACCACAGCAGGCGCGGGAATAGCCGGTACCTTTGTTGCACTTAAAAATAACCTCATTGTGTTTACTCCGTTTAAAATGGTTGTTGGCCCTAACAGCAATGTGGGCTGGGAAGGAACGGGTGTAATCCCCGATGTGCAAACCGGCAAAGAAGATGCCTTACTTATTGCTCGTAAACTGATCCTGGAAAATATGCTGAAAACTTCGGCTGATTCGGCTCAGCGAGAAATTGCCCAATGGCTGGTGGATGACAGTAAAATTCCCGTGAATTCATCGGTGAATATGAAAGCCAAATACGGCGCTATTATCGGGAAGTATAATAATAACATCACCGTAACCTACGCTAAAGGAGATTTGCTCTGGAACCGGGTTGAACCTGGCAAACCGGTTGAAAGTTTTGTAATTAAGGAAGTTAAGCCAGATGTATTGGTGATAACTGGTCTTAATGGCAATATCGGGCCAAACGTATCAAGAGCTTATATCAACCGGGATGCTAAGGGCAATATAGAAAGCATAACCCGTAAAACGCTATTGGGCAATGGTACTATATCTGCAAGTTCACAGCTCTTAAAAAAGATTAAATAAATAAATGGCAGCCAGCTGGCTGCCATTTATTTTCACTGACCATTTCCAACAGGTGATAAAATACCGCCGGTTATAATGATTTTTAACGCCTGGTCCTGCGCAAAACCTTCTTTTACCAGCGCCTGGAAATATTGATGTGTCAATTTCGCTATTTCGGCAATTTTGCCTGGTTGTTTGTAATAATCAAGACGGGCATTCAGCATGGCTTTGGCCATATTGCCATACACAGGGCCCATGGCATTTTGCATATCTGTTTCTTGTTGTGATAACCCGCTAACTGCATCCTGGCGTTCCACCGGCGGTGGGGGTAACAATACCACGTCGGTTACTTTTACTTTCCGGGTAGATCCGGCAGGCAATGATTGGGTAAGACTTACATTATAATAATTGAAAAACTTGATGCCGTCGCTTCTGTAGCCTGGTCTTTCAATAATGTCGATAGTTTTAGCGGTGGCAGGTATTTTTTTAAAATAGATCTTAAAAGCCAGTTTATCGCCGGCTTTGGCAAAAGTATGCTTGGCCGGTACCATCGCTATATTATCTGATTTTATGTAATTATAATGCTCATTGTCTACATCGGTTTGAATAAAAATTTCCTTATTAAGCTGTACCCAAGAACTGTCGCTGCGGGCCGTATATTCAAAGCTAACAGTTGTAAATTGTTTGTCGGTCTCTATTTTGGTTATTCTGCAGTTCCAGTCTTCGGGAACCCCCACCGAGGGGTTTTCAATACTTTGTGCAAAAGAGGTGAATCCTGTTATCAATAGCAGCAGGGTTGCTAAGGCGAAAAACTTTCTCATTATAGATAATTTATGATTTGGTTTAAGATGTATAAATGTAAAGGTTAAATGTACTACTGACAAATAAAATATATGCATTATTCCTGTTTTCATAAGCTTCAAAACAAACAGGTCTGATATATTTGTGGTATGAAAGCTATCTGTGTATTCTGTGGCGCCAACTTTAATGGCGACCCGGTATTAAAACAAGCGGTTGAACAACTGGCCGAACTCATGGTGAATCGTAACATCACCCTGGTGTATGGTGGTGGTAAGGTAGGTATAATGGGCCTGCTGGCTGATAATGTTCTGCAACGGGGAGGTAAAGCCATTGGTATTATCCCACAGTTTCTGATGGATAAGGAGGTTGGCCACACCGGTTTAACTGAGTTACATATTGTTGAAAATATGCACCAACGCAAACAAATGATGAATAATCTTTGTGATGCCATCATTACTTTGCCAGGCGGTATAGGGACACTCGAAGAATTTTTTGAGGTGTTAACCTGGCTGCAATTAGGACTGCATAAACACCCGATAGGTTTACTCAATGTAAATGGTTTCTACGATTTTCTGCTTAAACAGTTGGATGTAATGGTTGAGCAAAAATTTATGAAACCCGCCAACCGCGACCTGGTGATCACATCGGGCGATCCTATCGAGTTAATTAACCTCATGGACGGTTTTAATGTTGCACCAGATGAAGTTTGGTTTAAAGATAGAAACCTTACGTAGATGTGCAAATTTGCGGATATGATGTGCAGATGAAAAACAGGAACCTCATTTAGAGGTTGCGAATGTGTATATTTCAGATGTTTTGATTCTTTTATCTGCATATCCGCACATCATCTGCACATCTCAAATTTATTCCCCGCCTTCCGGGCCGTAAAAAATAACCCAGGTGGCAAAATCATCGGTGAAGTTTTCAAAACGGTGTTCAACTCCCGCTTTAACAAACAATACATCACCCTGCTGAAAACTGGTGCGAACACCATCGTTCAGAAATTCGCCGTAACCACTGATGATCACATATAATTCATCCTGCAAATGCGGTTTTTGAGGGTCGATGTTTACCGGCCGGTATATTTCAACCGACATACTACCATGCTCAATAACTTTAACAAATAAATTTTCGGGCTTATTGCTTAAATGCTGCAACGCTTTAATGACCGATGATTTCATTTTTATAGGGATTAAAATGCTGTACGTTTTACGTGGTACGTATTATGTTTAAGTAATTCGTGTTGAATTTGTATAACACATTGTACATTATATTATAAAACGTATAACGTAATACGTGCAACGGAAAAAAATTATGCTACCTGGCTAATGGTCCAAAAATCGTCGGCCAGGTTAGTACTGGTAATGTAGTCATAAGGCATATAAAAATAGCCTTTAAGTCCCCAGCTATCACCCCAACTGTTACGTACAATAAATGCGCTCTTTTGATCATCGTAGCCTACCGCCATTACCGCGTGCCCGCCTATTACACTCTCTGCATCTGAAGGCATTGGTAAAACGCCGCTTTTGGCTACAGCATCACCTTCAAAACTTTGATACGCCGTAAAACCAAACACAAACGGATTGCCACCAGCAAGGCAGGTTTTTAACTCATTAATTGCGGCGTTATTTAAGCGGGTGTATTGCAGTGCTTTGTTTTTCAGGGCGCTTGTATATAACGTTTTAGTGGGTTTCGTAGCAAATTTACTCACATTATATGGCCACAGGCTTTCGTCGCAAACACCAAGGGTAGCAACAGACTTAACACCATCACGTAATTGCGCGCCGCTATCAGCTTTAACATGCCCTTCTAAAACCCGTTCATTATAATAAATGAATAAACGTGATGGACTAAATACCGTCAGTTTTTGCTTTATGAGTTCAAACTGAAAGGCTGCTGCTATGGCGTTGGCTGTGCATGATCCTAATTCGCCCTGATCGTAAACCGGCGGACACTGCGCGCGCAAGTCGACCAATGGGGGAGTAGGTTGAGCAAGGGCGGCGTGGCGTACAACTGCATATTGAAAATCGCGGTGATCGGGCAGGTCGGGTAACCAGCCATAACGTTTGGTTTGTTGTATCATATAAGGGATAAAATATTTATGCAATAAAGGTATAGCGTTTGGCAATAATTCAGGTGCGTGTTTTTACGTTATCTGGTACGTGCTACCACCTGAATATTTAAACAAGATAAATAGTTGATTAGCAATGTCAAAGATTTGTTACTCAGTAATGTGTAAAACAAATCGGCAATTGATTAGCTTTTGATCCTTTAATTTTTCCTATTTTACATTTTTCCCATTATAAACCAATTATGGATATCGCATTCAATATCAATGAGGATATAAACAAACAGCTTGTTTATGAGCTCAATACCAGGCTCAAAAAAATACACGAGGGCGGGGGCGAAAAGGCCGCGGCCAAACAAAAAGAAAAAGGAAAAATGCTGGCCCGCGAGCGTGTGGCCTATCTGATAGACGATAACAAACCCTGGCTGGAAATTGGCGCATTTACTGCCGATGGCATGTATGCCGAACATGGCGGCTGCCCATCAGGCGGGGTAGTGTGTGGCATTGGTTATGTATCGGGAAGGCAGTGTGTGGTGGTAGCTAACGATGCCACAGTGAAAGCCGGTGCCTGGTTCCCGATAACCGCTAAGAAAAACCTGCGCGCGCAGGAGATAGCCATGGAAAACAGGTTACCTATTATTTACCTGGTTGATTCTGCCGGCGTTTATTTGCCCCTCCAGGATGAGATATTTCCTGATAAAGAACATTTCGGGCGCATCTTTCGCAATAATGCCATCATGAGCAGCATGGGTATTATCCAGATCTCGGCCATTATGGGTTCCTGTGTGGCAGGTGGTGCTTATCTGCCTATCATGAGCGATGAGGCTATGATTGTGGAAGGCACCGGTTCGGTTTTCCTTGCGGGATCATACCTCGTAAAATCGGCCATCGGTGAAGATGTGGACAACGAAACACTGGGCGGCGCCACAACCCATTGCGAAATATCAGGTGTTACCGATTATAAACAACCCAATGATAAAGCCTGCCTGGATTCTATCCGCAACATCATGAGCATGGTTGGCGATTATAACAAAGCCGGTTTTGATCGTATAAAACCTGTCGCTCCAAAGCTCAACGAGAAAGATATATACGGCATCCTGCCTGATAACCGCGAAAAAGCCTATGACATGAAAGAGATCATTTTACGCTTGCTGGATGATTCGGCTTTTGAGGAGTATAAGGAAGGCTATGGCCAGTCTATTATTTGCGGCCTGGGCCGTATTGATGGTTGGGCGGTAGGTATTGTGGCCAATCAGCGCAAGGTGATCAAATCAAAAAAAGGCGAGATGCAGTTTGGTGGCGTTATTTATTCCGACTCGGCCGATAAAGCCACTCGCTTTATTATGAACTGTAATCAAAAGAAGATTCCCCTGGTGTTTCTGCAGGATGTTACCGGCTTTATGGTTGGCAGCCGCTCAGAGCAGGGAGGTATCATTAAAGATGGCGCCAAAATGGTGAACGCGGTAGCCAATTCGGTAGTACCTAAATTTACTATTGTAGTTGGCAATTCTTATGGTGCCGGTAATTACGCCATGTGCGGCAAGGCCTATGATCCCAGGTTGATATATGCCTGGCCATCGGCAAAAATCGCGGTAATGGGAGGCGGACAAGCTGCCAAAACCTTGTTACAGATACAGGCAGCCGGACTAAAAGCCCGGGGCGAGGTTGTTGATGAAGTAAAAGAAGCCGAGCTGCTGAAACAAATAACAGACCGGTACAATAGCCAGACAACCCCATATTATGCCGCTGCAAGGCTTTGGGTTGATGGAATTATCGATCCGCTGGAAACCCGCAAGGTGATCTCGATGGGTATTGAAGCCGCCAATCACGCACCTATTGATAAAGCATTTAATGTAGGAGTGATACAGACGTAAAGTTATGAATGCCACCATCGATGAACTCCTGTTACTTGCCGGCGGTGCTTTTTTAGTCGTATTAGGTATAGGCAAACTAAATGAGCGTCGGAAATTGCTTAAAACCGGTGCCAAAGTAGAAGGTGTGGTTTTTAGCCTGGAAGAGGAGTGGGGTATAGGGGAAAAGCGCTCAAAATTGTATTACCCGGTGATCAGATTTGTGACCATAGAAAAAGAGTGGGTAACCAAGCGCCATGGAATTGGTACATACCCAGCAGCGTATACCGAAGGTGATAAAGTTATTGTGATTTATGACAAGTTTGATAATGAGCATTTTATATTAGATAACACGCTAACCAAGTTACTTGGTCCTTTATGTATAGTTATAGGGGTTCTGCTGATGCTTGGTGTGGGCGTCTATTACATTTTAAATCAATATCAACAGGTTTAAACAGATCGTCATTCAACGAAATCATCTAAATCAAAAAAATCAACGGTCAAAACCTTATCTTGAAATATGAAAAAACGGTTACTCCCTTTCCTGCTGATCTCTTTAAAACTTTCGGCGCAAAACGCACAGCAAATACATCAAAAAGCCATCCTGATAGATACGCATAACGATGTGTTGTCAACACAACTGATCACCAAAAACGATCTGGCCAAACGGCAAAGCGTGGGTAACTTCGACTTGGTGCGGGCTAAAGAAGGCGGGCTCGATGTGCAGATATTTTCGATCTGGTGCGGCGAAAAATATGGTAAGGGGACAGCTTTTGCTCAAGCCAATCAGGAGATTGATTCCTTATATGCGCTCATCAAACGCAATCCTGATAAAATAACACTGGTGCGTAATAGTGCCGAGCTGAAAAAAGCCGTTGATCAGAAAAAGCTGGCCGCACTGATAGGTGTGGAAGGTGGGCACATGATCGAAGACCGGATGGATTATATCGATAGTCTGGCCAAGCGGGGCATGAGCTACCTTACCCTTACCTGGAACAACAGTACCTCCTGGGCTACATCCGCTCGCGACGAGGTAACCAAAAAAGATAGCTTGAAACATCTGGGCTTGACTGATTACGGTAAACAAATTGTACATCATTTAAATGATCTGGGCGTAATGGTAGATATATCGCACGTAGGCGAACGTACTTTTTATGATGTGTTAGCTACTACCAGTAAACCGGTTATCGCCTCACATAGCTGCGTGTATAATATCGATCCGAATAGACGCAATCTGAAAGATGACCAGCTTAAAGCCCTGGCAAAAAACGGCGGCGTAGTATGTGTGAATTTTTACAGTGGTTTTGTCGATAGCGCATACACTCCAAAAGTGACTGCCTTTTATTTAAAGTATAAAAAGGAAATCGACTCACTAAGCAAAGTATATAATGATGCCGACCTGGGATTTATAAAGGCAAGTTCCCTGCACCAGGCCGAGGCCGACAAATTACGTCCGCCTTTAAGCATGCTCATCCAACACATTGATTACATCGTTAAGCTGATTGGGGTTGATCATGTGGGTATAGGATCTGATTTTGATGGTTCTGAGTCATTCCCATTGGGTATGGATAGCGTGGCCGATTATCCCAAAGTAACCGCGGAACTGCTTAAGCTTAACTATACCGAAAAAGATATCGACAAAATACTGGGTGGTAATGTATTGAGGGTGCTCAAAGCTAATACAGGTAAATGATGGCACAGCATTGACCATTCGCCCCTTGCCTGATAAACAGATAAATCGTAAATTCGCCTACATTTTTTTATAACAATGTCTCAAGAAACTGAACACATCAAATGCCTTATCATAGGCTCAGGGCCGGCTGGTTATACCGCCGCTATATATGCTTCAAGGGCCGATCTGAAACCCGTTATGTACACTGGTTTATTGGCCGGAGGTCAACTTACCCAAACTACCGAGGTTGAAAATTTTCCCGGATATCCTGAAGGTATCATGGGTCCCGAAATGATGGAAGATCTGCGTAAACAGGCCGAACGTCTGGGCACCGAGATTCGTTTTGGTTACGCCAGCTCGGTTGATTTTTCAAGTCTGCCCCATAAAGTGGTTATTGATGAAACCAAAACCATTACTGCCGATACGGTGATCATTGCTACCGGTGCGTCAGCTAAGTGGCTGGGCCTGGAGTCTGAACAAAAATACAGCGGTTTTGGTGTTTCGGCATGTGCTGTTTGTGATGGCTTCTTTTTCAAAGGACAGGATGTGGCCATTGTAGGCGCCGGTGATACCGCGGCCGAAGAAGCTACTTACCTGGCTAAACTTACACGCAAGGTTTATATGATCGTTCGCCGCGATGAGTTCCGCGCCTCAAAAGCAATGGTACACCGCGTGTTGAATACCCCTAATATCGAGATATTATATAATACCGAAACCAAAGAAATCCTTGGCGACGGGCAAAGTGTAACTGGTGTAAGAGTGGTTAATAACCAAACCAACGCCGAAACCGATCTGGATGTTACCGGATTCTTTGTCGCTATAGGTCACCACCCGAATACCGATATTTTTAAAGGCTGGTTAAATATGGACGAAACCGGCTATATCCTTACTCGCCCAGGATCAACAGAAACCAATGTAGAAGGTGTGTTTTGCTGCGGCGATGCCCAGGATCATATCTACCGCCAGGCAGTTACCGCTGCAGGTACAGGCTGTATGGCCGCTATTGATGCTGAGCGTTACCTGGCCGCAAAAGAGCATGTAGTAACCGCGTAATAGCACCACCCAACCCTCCCCATCCCGATAGCTATCGGGAGAAAGGGCTTTCTAAAATATAGCAAAGCGCCAACTGGAAACAGTTGGCGCTTTTGTTTTAATTAATGTGAGTTCCATACAATTAGCTCTCTAAGCCATTTCAATCAGTATTAACGAACAAAAGTGGGTTTACACTGTAAACCTACTTTTTAACATTAAAATAAATTAAATTATTGATTGTTAGGTTTTTATGTAAATGTAAACCATGAAAAGTGTAAACCATGTAAACCCACTTTTGAAATCTCTTCCGAACGGCGAAGTGCGCATGTAATAATTCCCCTCCCATTGCCTGTGTCCTCACAGGCAATTTTAATACAAGCTGCCTGTGAGGGCACAGGCATCGGTTTAGAATTTTGCAAACCCTATCGGGGTTAAAGCCTTGTAGGAGAAGGTTAATTTTAATATCAGTGCCGTAGGTACTGCACTCAGGTTGCATACCTACGGCATGCTAATCACTCATTTCCGTTTTCTACAAAGCTTTTACTCCTACAGAGTATCTCTAACTTACTGACATTGATGGGGCGATGGCCTGTGCAATGATAGGAAAGAGAGGAAAGCGATTCGGTAAAAATGCGATAATCGGCTACAAATACGTTTTAGCACACATTTTTTACACATCAAACTTCTTGTATTTTTTTAAAAACATCTATATTCACCATTCAGTACCAACCTGATTAATAAATATGTACAAAAAAGCATCTTCCGTGCTTTTTGCAGTGTTTACAATATTTGTAACCATGGCAAAAGCTCAGGAATCCGATCCTAATCTGGGTATCATCCCGGCTCCCGTTTCATTGAAAAAAGCTTCCGGTCAGTTTGTATTGAGTGAGGAAACCATTATCCAGGCCGATTCGCCCTCCAACAAAGCGGTTTTGTTTTTTAAAGATTACCTGGCCAATAATATGCGCTATCGTAAGTCGGTTGTGGTGAAGGCGATGATGAAAAATCATCCAAACGCCAATTTTATCAAACTAACAGCAGAAGGGACGGATAATTTGCCTGCCGAAGGTTATCGCTTAAATATTACTCCCGAAAAAATTACCATTGCAGGTAAAGGCTCGGGCCTTTTTTATGGGATACAAACGCTTTTACAGTTGATGCCATTGGAAAGGAGCGCTACCGCTAAGTTTCCGTGCTTACAGATAGAGGATTATCCGCGTTTTGGTTATCGCGGGGCGATGCTGGATGTAGGGCGACACTTTTTCTCGGTCGAGCTGGTTAAAAAGTACATTGATCTGTTGGCCGCTTACAAACTGAACACTTTCCACTGGCACCTGACCGAAGATCAGGGCTGGCGCATCGAAATAAAGAAATATCCAAAGCTTACACAGATCAGCAGCCAGCGCGCACAAACCTTAATTGGTGGTTATCGCGATCGTACCCCGCAGCAGTTTGATGGAATACCTTACGGCGGTTTTTACACCCAGGATCAGATCCGCGATGTGGTCAAATATGCGTCGGACAGGTATATTACCGTTGTTCCCGAAATTGAGATGCCTGGCCACTCTTCAGCGGCTTTGGCTGCCTATCCCGAATTAGGGTGCGATCCAGGTACGCCAGTTAAAGTAGCCGAAACCTGGGGTGTTTTTCCGGATATCTATTGTCCATCTGATAAAACATTCGCTTTTTTGGAGGATGTGTTAACCGAAGTGATGGCGCTTTTCCCAAGTAAATATATCCACATCGGCGGTGATGAAGCACCAAAAGATGCCTGGAAAAAATCGGCCTTTTGTCAGGATCTTATCAAGAAGTTAAAACTGAAGGATGAGCATGGCCTGCAAAGCTATTTTATCCAAAGGATCGAGAAATTCCTGAACTCCAAAGGACGCAGCATTATTGGCTGGGACGAGATACTGGAAGGCGGCCTGGCTCCTAATGCTACTGTAATGAGCTGGAGGGGTGAAGAAGGCGGTATTGCAGCTGCTCAGCAAAAACATAATGTGATCATGACCCCGGGAAGCGGTGGTTTGTATATTGACCACGGTCAGGGTAAACCAAGCCAGGAGCCATTGAGCATTGGTGGTAACGAGCCTTTATCAAAAATATACAGCTATAACCCAACTCCGGCCGTGTTAACTGCCGAAGAACAAAAATATATAGAAGGCGTACAAGCCAACTTATGGACAGAATATATCCCGACTGATGCCAAGGTGGAATACATGCTGTTGCCGCGATTGATGGCCCTGTCGGAAGTGGCCTGGTCTCCTTTGGCTAACAAGAATTTTAAAGATTTTTCGGAAACCCGCTTACCCGGTCATTTAGCCTGGCTGGATAAAAACAATATCAATTACCGTGTGCCGGTGGCTATTGGCGCTAAGGATACGGTGATGATAGGCTCGCAATTGAATGCCACCTTAAAACCATCGGTAGAGGGAGCAACGATATATTACACTATCGACGGCTATACCCCGCGTGAAACGGATCTGATCTATACTATCCCGCTGAGCTTTTCCATTCCGCCTGATCAGTATCGGGAGTTACAAACCATAGTGATCACTCCATCGGGTAAAAGGAGTGTGGTGACGCGTACCGTGGTGTATAATAAAGCGCCGATGGCAGCCGTTAATTATACAGGATCAGCAAGAGGGGTAAAATACCAGTTATTTCCGGGTGCGTATACGGCTACCAGCCAGTTAACCAATTTGCCGGCTGCAGACAGCGGCGCTGTTAAAACATTCAGCACTATTGATTTCCGGAAAAGCAAAGGCAAATACGGTGTCATCTATTCGGGTTATTTGAATATTGATGCCGACGGTAATTATGGGTTTTCGACCCTTTCTGGCAACGGATCGGTATTACTGATTGACGGGCAGCCTGTGGTTGATAACGATGGTAAGCATGCGGTTACCGAACAGGCAGGCGCAGTGCCTTTATTGAAAGGGTATCATAAGCTTACTTTAAAATATGTTGATGCTGGCGGCCCGAATACTTTAAAAGTATTTATCAATGCGCCGGGCAAACAAAAAGCTGAATTAACAGCCGATACTTTATATAATTAATATCCTGCAAAATAAAATGACTAATAGATTTTATCTTTTCGCGTTATTAATAGGTGCTGCAATTACCGGTTGTGGTGGTAACGAAAAAAAGCCTCTATCTACTGTGCCGGTAGCTAAAAAACCGGAGCTGATGCCACCTTTCAGGTTTCATAAATTGATAGAAGTATCACCCGGTCAAAGCTATGATATATTGAGCTGGGGACGTGGTTCGCAGGACGCGGGATCGTTTATGATTCTGCATTCCGATTCATCGGCCATCAAATATACCACCACTACCGGCGACCTGGATGGGACTATAGTGGATGTGTACAACGCCGATATGGATGTGGATGGTAACCCCGAAATATTAATTCAGGCTAAGTCAAAAGATACTACCAATTACGCCAGTATCTATGCTTTTGAGTTCAGTAACAACAAAGCCAATAAGCTCGATTTTCCACGGCTGAACAACTCACAGCGTAAAGGCTACCGGGGTAATGATAATTTTTACATTCGCGATGGCAAGTTGATGCGCGAATTTCTTATTTACAGCGGTACCGGAAAGGAGGCCAAACCCACAGGCGCCAAACGCCAGCTGGAATATGGCTTGCGCGGCAATGAGTTCACTGTAAAACAACTCAGCAAAGATTCAACCGATGTGGTTGATAAAAAAGGGACAGTGGCAACTCCGCCTGTTAAACAAAACGAGGAAAAGAAAAGCACCAGCGCAAAAAAATCTGAAAAGAAAAGCAAATCCTCTTCGTCAAAATCAAAGAAAAAGAAGAAACACAGGAGAAGGCATCAGGCTGATGAATAAAAAAGAGCGGCACCCTTGGGGTGCCGCTCTTTTTTATGTAATTATATTTTTGTCATCCTGAGGAACGAAGGAGCTTCTTCAAAATGCAAAAGGCCTGTCAGTCTGAGCTTGTCGAAGACTCGTGCCTAGAGGCCTGCCCACCATGGTTCGACGGGGCTCACCATGACACCCTTATTTTAGCATTACAATTGGGGTATGTTCAGAAATTACCCCACAATCTCCAGATCGCCCAACTGGTTATTGATAAATTCCATTTCCTCGCCATTGATATGTATCTCGATAGCCTTGGCATTTTGTTTGGCCTGTGCGGCATTACGGGCGCCTACAAGCGCTATGGTAATGCCCGGATGGTTGATGGTCCAGCGGATTACTAACTGTCCCAGGGTGGCGCCTTTTTCATCGGCCAGGGGTTTTATTTTGGCAAGGAATTCGTTGGTACGTTTAATGTTCTCTTCCTGAAAATATTTTACACCAGCGCGATGATCGCCCGCTTCAAATTGGTGCCCTGGTTTTATTTTACCGGTCAATAAACCACGTTCCAGCGGACTATAAGCCAAAATTGACTTTTTATTTTCGATGCAGTAGGGGATCAGTTCATCTTCAATATCCCGGTTCACCATACTAAAAGGCACCTGGTTGGATGCCAGCTTGACGGTTTTTTCGGCGGTAGCCATTTGTTGTAAATCGTAGTTACTTACGCCGGCCTCACGTATTTTGCCCTGTTCTTTAAGCCGAAGCACGGCTTCCATAGTTTCATCGATAGGTGTGCTGGCATCCGGCCAGTGGATCTGGTACAGGTCAATATAGTCGGTACCCAAACGTTTCAGGCTATTTTCGCATTCCAGTATGATGCTTTCCTTGCCTGCGTATTTATAAACATCAATATCCTTACCACCATTATCCTGGCTTTTAAAGCCAAAAGTGCCTTTAGCTAAATCCCAGCGCATGCCGTATTTGGTGAGCAGCTGTACTTTATCGCGCGGTAAACCTTTTATGGCCTCGCCAACCAGTTCTTCGCTTTTGCCCTGCCCGTAAATAGGGGCGGTGTCAATAGAGGTAATGCCCATATCGTAAGATACGCGCATGGCTTCAATGGCTTCTTTATCGTCATTACCACCCCACATCCAGCCACCAGCGGCCCAGGCGCCAAATGTTATAACCGAAACAGCAAGCTTAGTTTCTCCTAATCGTCTAAATTCCATAGATAAATAAGTGGTTTAAAATCCGGCAGCAAAATGTATTTAATTGTTGAGATTAAAAAATTATTTAACCAACGAAATCATATCATTTGCGTTACCCACGCCAACCGCGTCAAAATCATTATTAAAATAAAACCAGGCCTCGCGGGTACCGGGATTTTGTTTTACGGCGTTGATGATTTTTTGGAGAAAACCTTTAGAATAGGGCGAACGATACAACACCGGTACACCATGAAATCTGTAGTAAACAATAGGTGTATTTTGTATCACGTCGTCGGGTAAACTGGGATGGCTCATGCCGCAAAAGGTAATATGATGTTTGGCCAGTTTTTGATAAACCAAATCATTCCACCAGCTTACATGACGTAGTTCCAATACGTTTTTAAATGAAGGGTTAAGGCTGTTGATGATCCGTTCAAGCTTCTCCTCATCATAACTAAAACTCGGCGGCAGCTGAAACAACACCGGCCCAAGTTTCTCCCGTAATCCCTGGTTAATGGTATCATAAAAACTGGTGATGAGCTCAGTGGTATCGTTAAACTTTTTGTAATGGGTAATGGCACGCGGGGCCTTTACCGCAAAACGGAAATCGGCCGGACTTTTACCATACCAGTTTTGCAGGAACGAAAGCTGTGGGAAACGATAAAAGGTTACATTGAGCTCCAGCGTTTTAAAATGCTCGCAATAATAATCGAACCATTTGCGCTGCGGCAGATCCTCCGGGTAAAACTTACCCTTCCAGTCCTTATAGTGAAAACCCGAACAACCGATATGCCACTCCATTCTGTATAAAAGAATGCGAGTGGCGTTTTGTTTTAAAACTTAACCAATGATGTTGAGGAAGAAATCGATGGCTTTTGACGAATGCAGGGCCTCGGTTGATTCCATAGTGATCATGGCTGTTTCACTGGCCCGTGACCGCATCTGCTTTTCGTAAGCAGCAATGGCCGATTGCGTATCAGCAAAATCATCACTGAGCAGGCATTCACTCAGTTCAAGGGCATCCAGCATAGCCATGTTTACGCCCTCGCCGGCATAGGGGGGCATCAGGTGCGCGGCGTCGCCAAGCATGGTGAGATTGGGTAATGCTTCCCAGGTTTGATCAAAAGGCATGCAATATTGTGGGCGGGGTACAAAGGCATAACTGGCGTTCTCGAAGAGTTCAAGCCATACGCTATCCCAGTCGGCATAATCTTTTTTGAACCAGGCAAGTACCTGAGCTTTGTCGCTAAAATCTATCCCCGAATCTTTAACCCAGTTCTCATCGGTTTTTAAGCCTGCATAAAACACCAGGCTGCCGTCGCCTTTGGAACTTACCAGTAGCGTTTTTTCATTACTCATGCCAAATATTTTACCACCTTTTAATAGCTGGTGTATTTTTGGGCTGGCTGTTTCTGAATGGGCCACCGCGCCTTCTATGGCCGTTACCCCTGAGTAGAAAGGCTTAATAGGCGTAATGTATGGACGTAGTTTGGAGTTTGCCCCGTCGGCAGCGATCACGATATCAGCAATAACCGAAACGCCGTTCTTGAATTCCAGTTTCCAGGAACTGCCTTCAGGTAGCATGCTTAAAAAATGACTGTCCCAAACAACCGTACCCGGCAGTAAAGAATCCAGCAGGATATTTTGCAGCGGGCCACGGTCAATTTCGGGCCGGTCCATAGGGCGTTTAGCATCTGTATGTTCATCGAGGATGATGTTCGCGTCTTTGTCAATAATACGCACCCGGTCGGCATCAGGACGGTAATTCGCCTCAAAGGCATCCATCAGCCCGGCTTCCTGGAGGGCTTTCAGACCCGATTCTTCATGCAGATCAAGCGTAGCGCCCTTTGCCCGGGCATCTTTGTGAGCGTCGCGTTCGTAAACTTTTACAGCGGCGCCGTTCATTTGCAGCAGTCGTGCCAGGGTTAATCCGCCCGGGCCGCCGCCCACTATGGCTATCTTTTTATTTTTAATGTGGTTCATTTTTTGTGTTTTAATTTATTTGGTCATCCCTTTGATCACGGCATCGCAGCATCGCAGAAGTGTTTCTTCGGTAATAATTTGTTCGGGCCTTTCCTGGTAATCAAAATATTCGCTCATGAGGTCTGTCAAAGGCGAAAACAGCAAAGCCCGTTGTATATCATGATGAAAATTATGGATAGTACCGGCAGAGGCATGATGCTCCAGGAAACGGATGATAGGTCCAAAAAAATCACCCTGTTTAATGTTTTTTTGCTGGTAAGCCTTGTTGAGCAGGGGCGATGATTTGCCGTATTGGATCAGCGCAAAGGCATGCCGGTTATTTTTAAAATAGGCAAAGCCGTTGAGCCAAAGCTTTTTTACGCCTTCGGCAAAGCCCATGTCAAATCTGAAATCATGCAATATAGCCTGCTCATAATTACCCAAAACCTCTTCAATAAAAAGCTTTACCAGGAGATCCTCCTTATTGTCGTACTTGATGTAAATAGTACGGGGCGATATATTGGCCGCCTTAGCCAGCTTCTGCATGGTGAGGTTTTCCAGGCCTTCCTCGGCAATAATTTGCAGGGCTATGGTGCGGATGGCTTCTTCTTTTTCTAAGTTCTTTGGTCGCATAATGCCGGTATTTTAAATGTCGATACAAAAATAAGTAAATGTTTATTTACTTATAAATATTTTATTTGAATTGCTCTTAAATAGAAATATCTCCTAAATCCTCTCCAAAGGAGAGGACTTTACCTGGCACGTGTTTTTACTCCCTCTCCAAAGGAGAGGGTTGGGGTGAGGTCTTTCCGCCGCAGGCGAAGAGCGGGATGGCAAGCGCAGCGATGCCAGGGTGAGTCGACTTTTCGCATCCGCGCATTTGCATATCCGCACATCTGAAATCTGCACATTTATTCGCACATTTGTATATCTGCCTATTGCACCGATAAAATATGCGCTTTATATACCCGGCTTTTTTATTTGCACTGCTCACGTTAGCTATCCCGGTTATCATCCACTTATTCAACTTCCGTAAGTTTCAGAAGGTGAATTTTAGCAATGTGCAGTTTTTAAAAGAGATCCAGGAGCAGCAGGCATCGCGTCGTAATTTAAAGGAGAGGCTCATCCTGGCCGCCAGATTGCTGGCCCTGCTTTTCCTGGTGATGGCTTTTGCCAGGCCGTATCTACCGGGGCAAAATGCCGCCAATACCGGCCGGCAAAACGCGGTAAGTATTTTTGTGGATAACTCCTACAGTATGGAAACCCTCAACCGGGAGGGTTCGCTGCTGGATGATGCCAAACAAAAAGCCAAGGAGATTGCCTCGGCTTATAATATCAACGATCGTTTTCAGCTGCTTACGCAGGATTTTGAAGGCAAACACCAGCGCCTGTTGAGTCGTGATGAATTTAATGACGCTGTTGACCAGGTGAAGATCAGCGCGCAGAGCCGTACATTACAGCAGATCATCGCTCGTCAGCAAAGCCTGTTGCTTACTCAGCAAGGCACTATCAAATCGACCTATATCATTTCTGATCTTCAAAAAAACATGGCTGGTAAGCCGTTAAAAACAGATAGCGGCATAGCCACCAGCCTCATACAATTGAAAGCCGTAAACCTACCCAATGTGGCGGTTGATTCCGTTTGGCTATTAAGCGCCGTTCATCGCCCCGGAGAAAACGAAAAGCTGGTAGTACGCCTGCATAATTATGCCGGTGAAAAGGCGGAGAGGGTACCGTTGAAGGTAACGATCAACGGCGCGCAAAAAGCTTTGGGCAGTTATACCATTCCCGCTCGTACTGTACAAACCGATACGTTGGCCTTTATGGGCTTGCAAGCCGGCTGGCAGCAGGGCCTGGTTGAGCTGCAGGATAACCCGGTTACGTTTGATAATAAGTTTTACTTCAGTTTTAATGTAAGTGCGCAAATGCCTGTGTTGCTGATAGATGGTGGTACACCCAACCCATATCTGAAAGCCGTATTTGCTTCCGATCCGTTTTTTGCCGCCCGGCGCGTGCCCGATGGTAATGTAGATTATGCAGGGCTCAATAGTTTGCCCATTGTAGTCATCAGCGATGTAAAAGCTATATCTACAGGACTTGCACAGCAATTAAAAACCTATGTTTCCAAGGGCGGAACGCTGGTGGTTTTCCCGGCCGCGGATGCCGACCTGCCTAATTATCGCGCATTTCTACAGCTGATGAATGCAGCCTGGCCAGAGAAATTAGTAACGGAAGCTACCAAAGTATCAACCCTGAACAGGCAAAGTCCGGTGTTTAAAAACGTGTTCGAGAATTTTCCTGATAATCCCGATCTGCCCACGGTTAAAAAATATTACCAGTTAAACACCTCGGGTGCAGGGGGCGATAACTTGATGAAACTAAGCGGCGGGCAAAGCTTTTGGGCTGGTTATAACCATAGCAGGGGTAAGGTGTATGTAGCCGCTGTACCGCTTGATGAGGCATACAGCAGCCTGCCCAGGCACGCTCTTTTTGTGCCTACGCTATTCCGCATTGCCCTGTTGAGCGGGCACGATCTGCCGCTGTTTTACACTCTGGGCCAGGACGAAACGTTGGAGATACCACCCGTACAGGTGACCGAAAAGCAATTGCTCAAGCTGGTGAAAGGCGATCAAAGCACCATTCCGGATGTGCGGCAGCAGGAGGGGAGCACTTTGTTATACCTCTCTGATCAGTTACATGAAACCGGGATCTATACGCTAAAAAAGCAGGATAGTACGCTGGCCACGCTGGCCTTTAACGATAACCGCAGCGAATCTGACCTGAGTTATTTGAGCCAGGCCGATCTGAAACAGCTGATGCCTTCATCAACCAGCTTATTAACAGGCACAAAGGCTTCCTTAAAAGGTATTGTAGCCGAAACAAATTTTGGCACACAATTATGGAAACTTTGTATAATTTTGGCATTGATTTTTCTGGCCGCCGAAATTTTGTTGATCAGGTACTTTAACCCGGGTAAACAAGCCATCAAGCAGCCTGTTTGATCTATACAAATCCTTAAAGCAGTGCACATGAATTTGCTTATCAAATCTGCCACCATTCTTGATCCCGGATCAGCCTTTCATCAACAAGTTACCGATATTTTAATTGAAAACGGGGTGATCACCCGCATTGCCGAAGATATAGAGGCCGATGCCGAAGTGGTAGATGGCGAGGGCAAATATGTATCGCCCGGTTTTTTCGATCTCAACTGTAATATAGGCGAATTGGGACTGGAAACCAAGGAGGATATGCACTCGGGCACACGCGCTGCCGCTGCCGGTGGTTTTACAGGTGTTGCGTTAATGCCCAATACCACGCCTCCGGTTCACTCCAAAGCCGAAATTGAATACCTGCTTAACCGCGCCAAAAATAACCTGGTTGATGTTTATCCACTGGGAACCATATCGCACAAACGTGAGGGTAAAGACCTGGCCGAAATGTATGATATGTACCAAAGCGGTGCCCGCGCCTTTACCGATGGCAACCGCCCGGTGCAGGATGCAGGTTTGATGGAACGCGCCTTACTATATGCCCAGGGTTTTGACGCCCTGGTGTTCTCGTACCCGGAAGATACCGCCATTGCCGGTAAAGCCAAAGTGAACGAGGGCGAGATAAGCACACTGCTGGGCATGAAGGGTATACCATCACTGGCCGAAGAGCTGATGATAGCTCGCGACCTTTACCTGGCCGAGTATACCGTATCAAAAATACACTTCAGCACCGTATCAACCGCCCGTTCTGTGGAGCTTATTCGCGAAGCTAAACGCAAAGGACTGGAGGTTACCTGCGATGTGGCCGCGCATCACCTGGTACTTACCGATGAGGCCCTGATGGGTTTTGACAGCATGTACAAGGTTAAACCGCCCCTGCGTACCAAAGATGATGTTTTGGCGTTGATAAAAGGACTTAAAGATGGTACCATTGATGCCATTGTAAGCCAGCATACCCCACACGAAGTGGAGTTTAAGGATGTAGAGTTTGAAGTAGCCGAATTTGGTATAACCGGATTTCAGACCGCGTTGCCGCTGGCGCTCAGGTCAGGTTTACCGGTAGAAGTACTGGTTGAAAAACTGGCTATAAATCCACGCGAGATACTGGGCGTAGTCGTACCCGTTATAGCCGAGGGCGAAAAGGCCAACCTGGTACTGTTTGACACCGAAACGGAATGGGAATACAGTAATAAAAATAATCGTTCCAAATCGGT
Organism: Mucilaginibacter sp. 22184; assembly: GCF_052045695.1. Lineage (NCBI taxonomy): Bacteria > Pseudomonadati > Bacteroidota > Sphingobacteriia > Sphingobacteriales > Sphingobacteriaceae > Mucilaginibacter > Mucilaginibacter sp. 22184. Next base: position 166,686 of record NZ_JBQEPI010000003.1, on the reverse strand, counting down.
TAATTCACCGTTCTTTGGGCAGCATTTAAAAGGAAAAGTACAGCTAACCTACAATAAAAAACAAATCTTTAAATAACGACAATCATGATCGATCCAAAAATAGAAACCGCCTTTGAGGCCGCATTGGAGGCTTTTTCTAAATACAGTGTTTTTGACGCTACAGGTTTGCGCAATAGCTTCGGCGAAGTTTTCGCGCTCGACGAGGATTTTTTGACCAAGGTTGACGCCCTGGACGAAGTATTTGACAATAACCCGGCCATCGAATCATTGCGCGAGGTTTTTTTTGACCTCCTGCTCGTGAACTTCTTTAGTGCCGATGTTAAAAAACTGGAAGAGGATTACCTCGACTCGGCCGAATGGGAAGATATTGAAGAGCAAACGCTTGACCGCGGTACTGAGCTCCTGAACCTGCTGCTGTACCTGAACGAATGTGAGGACGAAGATATTGAGCCTGAATTGGAAGATTACCTGAAGGAATTTTTATTGGTTGATGAAGACGAGTTTCAGGACGAATACCGCATTTATGAACCGGTTATAGCTAACCAGATCCTGATCGAAAGCCCGGTTTCGGAAGTAAGCAAGGTAGCTCAAAGTCTTCCGCAGGATTCGGAGTTGAAAGAACTTTTTTACCCGATGATCTGCTTTTTCCAAACCATCGATCCAACCGACGAAACCAAGGCAGAGATTGCCGAATACGCCTTGGATAAGGAATTTGATATGGCCGTTTTAGATATATTAATCAATTTTTAGTAATCAATGGCCCTCGAAGTTGACAAAAAACGGTTAAGAACAACCGGTATTACCTTTGGTGTACTGTTGGGCGTGGTATTAACCGTATTGAGTATCATATCCTATTATATCATCCTGTGGGCCACATCGGTTGTGTTGATATCATCTACACCTTTTTTATTTTCGGTACTGTTACCCATTATACTGGTAGTGGTACTTTGTTTAAATTTCAGAAAAAGGGTTGGCGGCTGGTGGACTATGCGTGAAGCCGCTACCGGTATATTTATTATGTTTTTTACAGCCTTTGTCATACAGTTTGCCCTGCGCGATCAATTGTTTGCCAAAGTAATAGAACCACACATGGCCGAAAGAACACAGGCCGCCATGACGGCATCGGTAAGTAAATTCCTTACGGAAAAGAAAACCAGCCCGGATATTATCAAAAAAAAGCTGGATGAAATACACCAGGAGTTTGAGGCTCAAAAAGATGTTACCCTGGGCAGGCAAATAGTAAGTTTGGGTTTTTCCATTATCTTCATGTTTGTACTGGCCATTATTTTTGCCGCTTTCTTTAAAAAGGAAGCACAGGTTTATAACCCGCCTGCGGCCTGATTGAGATCTTATTGAAATGACACAAAAGCGGCTTCCTTTTAAGGGAAGCCGCTTTTGTTTTGTGTGTTTTTCAAATAGTAGATGTTATCACCACGCCAATGTTGGTGTTGTCACCAACATTCTACTGGTTTGTCGATGATAATAAGTTGTTGGTGACAACACCAACAATGGCACGAGAAATAAAAAATATGTCATTTCGAACGAGGAACGAGGAGAAATCTTCTACGATTTGCAACGGAGGGCTTATATAATGCAAAAGATTTCTCTTTCGCACAACGCTCATCCCCACCCTTTGCTCTATCGAAATGACATTTTTTACGGAAATATAATCATCCTTACATCTATGGTGTTATCACCGCAATGTCTGTAGGCGTTTTACCAAACTTTTTCTTAAAAGAATGACAAAAATGGGAGAGGGTCTCGAATCCCAGATCAAGATAGATGGCAGACGGTTTTTTATTCTTGGTTTCTATCAGGTGCCGGGCTTCCAGCAGGCGTTTTTCCTGTAACCAATGCCGCGGAGCCATGCCGAATACCTTTTGAAAGTCGCGCTTAAAACCCGCGAGGCTTCTGCCGGTAAGCTGCGCGAATTTTTCGACAGGTACATTGAAATGAAAGTTGTTAAGCATAAATTTTTCAATGTCTATCTTATAAGGTTCGGAAAAATCGAACAGGAAATCTTTGAGCTCGGGCATAATGTGTAAAAGCAATAGTACAACTTCTTTTACCTTGAGCATACCCACCGCATGAGTTATCTTTTCTTCTGAATGCCGCACATAGGGAATTACCGATTGAAAAAAGGCCTTAAGAAAATCATTCCCCGGAATAAGGATGTTAGGGGCGCCTGTGTATTTTTTTCCTTGTTCTATTTGTTCTTCCAGTGCGATCTGTCTGAGCAGGGGTTCTTTCAAACAAATCACTATGGTTTGGTAATCCTCACCATTTAAAGGGGTTTTAGTGAGCTCTCCCAATTGATTTCGTCGGATGAGCAACATTTCGCCTTGCTCCATCGAAAGCTTTTCGCTGGCAGTTTCTAATGTAAAGCGGCCCGAAACCTGTAATACCAGGGTATTATGTTCTAAAAACGCTACTTTATCCTTTCGCGCAGAAGCGTGATAGGAATAAAATAGGACTCCCGGAATTATTTCAGTCGGATTTATCATTACGTAAATATATAAAATAGGTGGGGCTTAAACAGCCCCACCCGGTTAACGCTGCAGATATGTACCTCCGAGTATGGAGCCCGGAGAAAAATGAGTGTTAAGGGCATTCATTTCTTCGGGAGTAAAAACTATCTCCATTGCCTGCATATTTTCTGGCAACCTTAATCTTCGGCTCATGCTCACCAATGGCATAATATGATCTCCCTGGGCATTCACCCAGGCTATAGCCAGTTGTGTTGGAGTATATCCTTTTTCCTTTGCCATTTGTTTTAATGCCTCAACTTTCTCCAGGTTCTTTACCAGGTTATCGCCCTGAAAACGCGAGAAGTGATTATGATAATCATCGGCAGCCAGCGGGGCTTTCATTTCGCCGGTAAGTAACCCTTCAGCGGTATTGGCAAAGGCTATTACACCTATACCCAATTCTTTTGCCGTAGGGAGCAAGTCGCTTTCTATCTGGCGGTCGGCCAGTGAATAGCCTATTTCCAAAGCGGTTACCGGGTGCACACTGTGGGCCTTGCGTAATTGATCGGCGGTAATTTCAGAAACACCGAGGTGACGTACTTTGCCTTCTTTGATCAGATCGGCTATGGTACCGATTATATCTTCTACCGGGACACTGTTGTCCATCCTGCAGGGTTGGTAAAGGTCAATAGTATCGATACCCAACCGTACCAATGAGTAGTTGATGAAATTTTTGATGGCTATAGGGCGTAGATCCAATCCAAGCCACTGACCGCCATAGAAGATAGCACCAAATTTTACACTGATAAAGGCATCATCTCTTCTGCCTTTAATGGCTTTGCCTACCAGTAGTTCGTTATGACCGGCGCCATAGAAATCGCCGGTATTCAGGAAATTAATGCCGCTGTCTAAAGCTGATTGGATAGTAGCGATACTTTCACTTTCATTATTTGCCGGGCCGCCCCAAACGGGCGACATGCGCATGCAGCCTAAGCCGAGTTTAGAAACAAGCGGGCCATTTTTGCCGAGGGCTATTTTTGTTATGTTTGACATTGCTGTATTTTTAATAAGTTAACGATACAAATATCAGTCTTATAGCTGATGACAGATGTCGTTCACGGCTCAATTTACTTGTCTGTATGGCTCGGGCTGATTTTATAATGGAAGGTGTTACCGCCCTGCCGACTGCTAAAAAGGTCTGAAATAAGGCCGGCTCGTAAGCGGTGAAAATGCCCAGGGAATAGAGGTAATAATGAGAACCAGTGCGATACTGAACCAGACGGCCATCGTTTTGAATTTTTCTTTATCTGTGGTTTTTCGCTTTGCTTTTGCTGAACCTATGGTAATTAAAACGATACTGATCAGCATCACCGTAATGTGCTCCATGCCAAAAAAGCGAATCTGCCGTTCATGAACGGCTGTATTAAAATGGCTAAGAAAATAGTGAACGATAGGACTGATACCATATAACCCAAGCCCAATGATGAGTTGGATATGCGCTATAGTAACAGTTATGAGCCGTATAGTATCATCAACCTTTAAAAACGGCTTATTAAGCAACCAACCTCTGTAAGCCCGGCCAATGGAAAAAATTAAACTAACTAATACCAGCCACCGGGTTAATGAATGTAAGGCTAATAGTATGGTATACATGAGGCTCAATGTTAAGAATTAAAGATAGAGTTAAGATGATCCAAATTTAATTTATAGTGATAACACTGACTTCAGGCGGAAGTAAAAAGTCAGACATAATTATCACTTTGTCCGATACATATTCGCCCGGATTTTTTGAATAGGCGGGAATAATAATTACTTTTAATAAATCATAAACCAATACAATATCATGGAAATACAAAAAACAAGTCCAATGCCGGTAATTATTAAATGGGGGGCTATATATGTAATAGCCTCTATTTTAGTTACTTATATTATTCAGTTTTTGGATATCGATCCAGATTCGCCTATTAAATGGTTAAGTACCTTATTGTTTATCGCCTTCATGTTCCTGACACAAAAAGAGTATAGGGATTTAAATGGGGGTTATTTAACTTTTGGTGAAGGGTTTAAAGCGGGATTTTTGTTTGCGATATTATCAGGTATTGTATTGTCGGTATTTACTTACCTGTATTTCGCGGTATTGAGCCCTGGAATGCTCCAAAAACTAACTGCCTCTACCGAGGCAAAACTGGCGGCAAAAGGCATGTCGCAAGAGCAGATAGACCAGGCGATGTCCATCACCAGCAAATTTCTTAGCCCGGTAGGTATTACTATCAGCGCGCTTATCGGCGCGGCTGTTATGGGAGCAATTATAGCGCTTATTGGCGCGGCTATCTTTAAAAAGGATCGCCCCCCGGTTTTAATAGCTGATGCTGATAATTATAAGGATCCAGCCGAGCCAACAGTTTAACCTGTCTTGAAACATTGTACCTGATGCAGTTCTAAAGATTTAGTATCTCTATAAAAAGCAACAGCCCGGTTCTTTTACAAAAGAGAACCGGGCTGTTTGGTTAAAGGAGCAACCGGCTCAAAAATTGCCCATTTAGTGTGTTGTTAAATTAATACTTTTTAAACTTTTCAAAGCCAGCCAAAAATTTGTTAAAAAGTGTTAAAACGCATTGAAACGTTATTAAAACTGATAAAAACGAAGCCGTTTTGCCCCATTTTTAATCTAAAAATTGTTAAAATTTAAGCTTTAAAAAGTTTTTGCCTGATAGACTAAGCTGTTGCTACCAATTTACTGATGCTCCGGTAAACATAGTTGTTATAAATATGTCTGCGGGCAAAACGTCCGGGAGAGTCGGCGTTGATCAGTTTGATATAAACCGCCTTGGGTACATCAAAATACTCGTAAGTATTTCCATCCAGAAAACTGATCTTCAATACTTGTGATTTGTAATCAAAATCGGCTATGTTTGAGGTAGTTGTGGTAATGGTGTACTCGGCAAATGATTGTTCGCGGGTTTCCGGGGCGATACTCACCAGGAAATGATAAGCTTCAATAATGGTCTTGCTTTTTTCTTCGGCTTCGAGTTTACTTTCCGGGCTGTCCTGAAATTTATCCGGGTGCCAGGCCTTCATCAGGCTGCGGTATGTTGTTTTTAATTCCTGCAGTTCGGCAGCCTCAGTTACACCCAAAAGCTTGCGATAGTCGACAATTTTTTTCATTGTATTGATTAATAAGTATTTATTGTCGTTGAATAGTTAAGCAAATGGAAGTATGCCTCTTTTCAGGAAAATAATTGCGCGAAGGTACGCTTTTAAAGCTTATAAAAAATTGTGTAAGGTAAAGTTAGCGTAATGGCTGTTTTACTAAATTGCTCAAAAGGATGAGTATGGTAACAAAAAAGCCCCGGAAATCAATTTTCCAGGGCTGTAAATATGATGAGTTAAATGGCTTATTTTTTGACGATGATTTTCACTATATCGTTGCCAAAAACAAAAACCATAAGCGTAACCAGTATAACAAAACCAACAATTTGAGCACGTTCCAGGAACTTATCGCTTAGTGCTTTGCCTTTGATCATCTCGATGATCAGGAATACGGCATGGCCACCGTCAAGCGCCGGGATGGGTAACAGGTTCATCATAGCCAATGCCATAGATAAAAAGCCAACCAAACTCCAGAAACGTACCCAATCGATATGGCTGCCGAATAGATTGGCTATAGCAACAGGGCCACTTACTGCCTTGTTGAGCTTAACATCACCTTTGAATATTTTGCCCAGGCCTTTAGCATTGTCGGCAAATTGTCCCCAGGCCCTTGAAGCACCTACCGGCAATGAACCAAAGAAACCGTAGTAAATGGTTTTTACTTCGGGCAGGTCGTTTTTTGACTGAGCAAAACCAAGGGTTCCATCGGTGGTTACCTGTGCTTTTAAAGTGATCACCTGGTTGTTACGTTTTACCCCCAGGTCAACCGTTTTGCCTTTGTCTTTAAATAATTCAGTTTTCAGCTCGTCGTAAAAAGCGATAGGCTGGTTATTGATAGCTACAATGCTGTCACCCTTGGCCAGACCAGCTTTTTGTGCATTGCTTTTGGGTAATACAGAGTCTACAATGAACTTACTGCGGGGAATTCTGCTGATAAACTCCTCAATGTTGTGATCAGATAGATCATTCAAAATGGTACGCGGTATAGTAACGCTTACAGTTTCGGATCCGCGCTTTATAGTAAACACGGTGTTTTCCAATAATACTTTAGTGCTGGTTAGGTCGTCAAAGCGTTTAACATCTTTGCCGTTGATCTTTATAATTTTATCGCCAGCTACAAGACCTATCTTTTTACCTATCTCGCCGGGAACAATACCGTATTTGGCACTTGAGTTAGGGATATAGCTATCGCCAAAACGCATGGTGAGCACCCAGAATATCAATACACCCAGGATAATGTTTACAGTAACACCTCCAAGCATTACAATTAAACGCTGCCAGGCTGGTTTTGAACGGAACTCCCAGGGTTGCGGAGGGCCCGCAAGCTGATCAGTATCCATTGATTCATCTATCATACCGGCAATTTTAACATAGCCCCCCAGAGGTAGCCAGCCAATACCGTATTCAACTCCTTTATAGGTAAATTTAAAAAGGCTTATGTTCCAGGCATCAAAAAACAGGTAGAATTTTTCGACCTTGATACCGAATGCACGCGCTGCTAAAAAATGTCCCAGCTCATGCAGGATTATTAAAATTGAAAGGCCCAATATGAGCTGGCCCACCATGATCACTATACTCATTATCTAGTTTTATGTATATTAAAATTGTATTGCCTTTACCGGCATTTTTTCTATTAAATTTTGCGCAAAGATGCGTGTTTCTTTATCAGTATTCAAATAATCGGTTAAGGTTGGTTGCTTTATAAAATTTATCTTTTGCATGCACTCCTCAATAATTGTGCTCATAGCTAAAAAGCTGACAGACTGGCTTAAAAAGCCTGCAACTACTACTTCGTTTGCCGCATTGATAATGCATGGCATATTACCGCCTTGTTTTAACGCGGTATAAGCTAAACTAAGATTACGAAAAGTATCGAGATCTGGTTTTTCGAATGTAAGGGTGGGGTAGTCGGTAAAGTTAAACCGCTTAAAATCGTTTTTTATTCTGTTTGGATAAGTTAAGGCGTATTGGATGGGCAGTTTCATATCGGGTAAACCCATTTGCGCTTTGATGGAGCCATCCTTAAACTGAGCCATAGAGTGGATGATAGATTGTGGATGAATGATCACATCGATCTGATCGGCCTCTACATCAAACAGCCACCGGGCCTCTATCACTTCCAGTCCCTTATTCATGAGCGAGGCCGAATCGATAGTGATTTTGGCTCCCATTACCCAGTTGGGGTGTTTAAGCGCGTCTTGTGGCGTTACATGAGCCAAAAAATCAAGATCGCGCCCGCGGAATGGCCCACCCGAGGCGGTAAGTATTAGTTTTTCAACCGGGTTATGCTCTTCGCCGGCAAGGCATTGAAATATGGCCGAATGTTCTGAGTCGACTGGTAAAATCCTTACGTTGTGTTGTTTGGCCAGTCCGGTTATCAGTTCGCCTGCCACTACCAGAGTTTCTTTATTAGCCAGAGCTATATCTTTATCAGCCTTTATGGCAGCAATGGTAGGTTCAAGACCGGCAAAGCCAACCATGGCCGTTAGCACTATTGTAATATCCGGATGGGTTACTGTATCAACAATGGCCTGATGACCAGCCAATACTTTAACCGGTAAATGCGCAAGAGATGTTTTAACATGCTGATATTTACCTTCGTCGCAAATAATGACGTACTCAGGCTTGAATTCAATAGCTTGTTGGATAAGCAGATCGGCATTGGAATGCGCGGTGAGTAAAAATGCCCTGAACAAATTGCTATTGCTCCTGATTACCTCCAGCGTTTGCGTACCTATACTTCCCGTAGAGCCAAGAATGGCAATGTTTTTTATATGATTAATCAATGATATATCTTGTTTCAATTTTTATTCAGATGAACGGTTGTTTGATGAAACTGTTTAACTGAACAATGTCAAATTTACTTATTATATAGCGTATTCTTTCAATACGTCGGCAATCTTCCTGTCGTTGGCTAATCGCGGTACTTTATTTTGTCCCCCAAGTTTCCCTTGAGAACGCATATAATTAATAAACGCGTCCTTCTGCAGGCTTTGGATGATCAGTGGTTGTAAAATGTTACCTTCAATGAGGTCAAAATAGTAAATATTTTTCTTTTGTAAAGCTTTATCTACTTTAAGCGCAAAGGCTTTTAAATCAGCCGGAGCAGCACCAAATTCAACGAACCATTCATGGTAGGGCAGTTGTCCTGGCTGCGGATTAACCTGCGGAGCTACAGTAAATTCCACCACATCAACACCTTCCTGCTGCGCTACTGTCATTAATGATTGTTCTACTTCCTCTCCTATCACATGTTCGCCAAAAGCCGATATGTAATGTTTGATACGGCCTGTTACAACTATCCGGTAAGGGTTTTTTGATACAAACTTAATGGTGTCGCCCAGACTATAACCCCATAAACCCGCGCTGGTATTCATGATAAGTGCATAGTTTTTATCCAGCTCAATATCCTTCAGATTAATGCGGGTAGGGTTTTCATTGAAATATTCTTCGGATGGGATAAACTCATAAAATATACCCGAGTCAACAAGCAGCAATAGCCCTTTTTCTTTCTGCGAATCCTGGAAGGCGATAAAACCTTCGGATGCAGGGTAGGTTTCAATAGCATCTATCTTTGCGCCGATGCTTTCTTCCATGCGGGCACGATACGGTTCGAAATTTACGCCGCCATGCACATACAGTTTAAAGTTGGGGAATATATCCTTTACTTTTTTGCCACCGGCTTTGGCAGATAGCCTGTCAAAATACATCTGGCACCAGGGTGGTATGCCCGATATGAGGCGCATATCCTGGTTGAAAGTTTCTTCTACTATGGCATCAACTTTTTGCTCCCAATCCTCAATGCAATTAGTTTCATAGCTGGGAAGGCGGTTTTTTTGCAGATAGGCGGGTACGTGATGGGCTACAATGCCTGACAGTCTGCCGGTTGATATACCTGCTTTTACTGTAAGTATAGGACTGCCTTGTAAAAATATCATTTTGCCATCCACAAAATTGGCATTGCCGGTTTCATGAATATAGCTCAACAAGGCGTTGCGCGCTGCTTTGATATGCTCGGGCATACTTTCCCTGGATATCGGGATGTATTTTACACCCGATGTGGTACCCGATGTTTTGGCCAGATAAGCGGGTTTTCCGGGCCACAGTACATTTTCTTCTCCATTAACAACACGATCAATATAAGGGCGCAGGTCCTCATAATCATGTATAGGTACGTTACGTTTAAAATCGTTATAGTTATTGATGTCAGCAAAACGGTGTTCGCGACCAAAAGCAGTGTCTTTGGCTGCATCTACCAGATCGGAAAAAGTATCTTGCTGCAGTGCTATGGCGTTTTTGCGCAGCTTGTTTAGCTGCCGGTTCACTGCGGCTGCAAATACCTTGCTTAGTGCAGATTTTAGTCCCATGTGCTAATTAGTTTCGGCAATATCATCATCCACATCAAGGTGGCTGTAAACCAGTTTGCGGTAAGCCACTATCAATATGATATTTACAAATGGAATAACCAATATTAACCCTACAACAGTTATAGCGCCCAGTATCATAAGTGCTTCTATCACTAAAAATATTAAGAAATATTTAAAAAAATTCCCCCTGATTAAGTGAAAACTCTGGGCTAAGGATTCAAGAGGACCGGATGCATCATCTACAATAAAGCAGGTGCATATGGGGAAATAAAACAGGAAGAAGAACTGTACAATTAAGCCGAGAATAAAGTTGAGAAAGTTTTTGACGTTAAGCACATTGATATTTTCAATCAGGTGGGTAACCAGAACCGCGAGCGTACTTACCAATACCAATAAAGTTAAATAGCTTACAAGCATTCTGAACTTAGGGATGATCTCGCTAAAATCAAAATCATAATAAGCTTTGTCCATGAGTTTGAACCCCAGCTTTATAAATGCTAAAAAAATAAATGTGATCTCGACCAATAAAACAATAAAGCCAACCGAACTAACTACAGCATCATCGTCAAAGTAAAACACCAGGAACCCGGAAATAAAAACGATAGCGAAGGCAATTACCGAGTATACTGTAATTGTAGCGAAGTTTTTCTTTAATACATTCCATGCAGTTTTAATGGTTTCTGCAACAGAAAATGGGTGGTACATAGGTTCTTATGATCTGTTAAAAATTACACGCTTCCAAAAATCCTGCATAAATCCTAACCCGTAGGCAATAAGTTGGGTGAAGGCGGCTATAATGCTCAAAAATGCAATTTTTAATGATTTATTTTTCCACCAGGCATGAAAAAATATTAACAAAATGTAAACTGCTAATACCAGGTTACTCAATAGGGCTATTTGCCAACCTAACAGGTTAAAAATAAGCGTAAGTATAACCCCAATAGTAAATACCGCCGGAAAAAAGTGCACTGCTTTTAACTCCTTTGGAAAGAATTTATAAATATTGATACGGGCCCTGCCAAAAAAATGAAGCTGTTTATAAAACTGTGAAAAGTTGGTTCGCCGTTTATGATAAACTATAGCATCGGGTATCAAGCCTATTTTAAAGCCCAGCGAATGAATGCGGATACTGTATTCAATATCCTCGCCCAGGCGGGTAATGATAAATCCGCCTGCTTTTTCCCATACCTGGCGCGATATACCCATGTTAAAACTGCGCGGATGAAATTGTCCGATAGCTTTTTTATTGCCCCTTATACCGCCTGTTGTAAAAGGAGAGGTCATGGAGTAGCTGATAGCCTTTTGTGTGGGTGTAAATGAACTGTGTGCACCATCCGGGCCGCCGTAGGCATCCAGGTAGTTGGTGGTAAGTGAGTTATTTACAATTTCGAGATAATCAGCAGGGATCAGGCAGTCAGAATCAAAAATGATAAAGTAGTCGCCTTTGGCGCGCTCAAAACCAAAATTACGGGTAAAACCCTGACCTTCATTGAGCTTTTTGAAATAACGTAAGTTAAGCGAACCCATAAAACTGTTGGCTATGGCTTCGGCATCCTGAACAGAACCATCCTCTATCACCAAAACTTCAAAGTTCCTGTAGGTTTGCAACACCAGGGTTTCCAGCAGTTCTTTGATCTCCTGCGGGCGATTATATAAAGGAATGATGATGGAAAAAAACATGTTTTAAAATAGAGTCAAGAAACAAGAGCCAAGAATCAAGAAATAAGAATAAAAAATGTCCTGATTCTTGGCTCTTTATTCTTGTTTCTTCAATTATATTATCTCTTCTATCTGGTAATTATTGCGTTCGCTTGAGTTTCTGGAAACCAGCTCGGCAACAAAGCCGGTTAAAAATAATTGGGAACCTAAAATAATGGCTACTATAGCTATATAAAACCACGGATTATCAGTTGGTTGGCGTACAGTTATATTATGGGCCAAATTATATAGCTTTTCGCTGATGAGCCATATGGCAATGATCAATCCTGCAAAAAAGCTCAGTGTGCCCATAGTGCCAAAAAAGTGCATCGGGCGTTTGCCAAATTTACCTACAAAAAATATCGAGAGCAGATCCAGAAAACCATTAACAAAACGGCTCATGCCAAATTTGGTTTTACCGTATTTGCGTGCGCGATGCTCAACCACCTGTTCGCCTATTTTGGTAAAGCCAGCCCATTTGGCCAGTACGGGTATATAGCGGTGCATTTCGCCGTAAACCTCAATGTTTTTAACTACAGCTTTACGATAAGCTTTTAAGCCGCAGTTAAAATCATGCAGGTTATCAATACCACTCATTTTGCGGGTTGCCGCGTTAAATAGCTTGGTGGGGATGGTTTTACTCAGCGGATCATACCGTTTGGCTTTCCAGCCCGATACCAGATCATAGTTTTCTTCAGTAATGCGGCGGTACAGTTCCGGAATCTCATCGGGGCTATCCTGCAAATCGGCATCCATAGTGATAATCACATTGCCATTGGCGGCTTCAAAACCCGTATTCAACGCCGCCGATTTACCATAATTGCGCCTAAACTTAATGCCCTTTATAAAAGGGTTGTTCAGCTGCAGTTTCCTGATCATTTCCCATGAGCCATCTTTACTGCCATCATCAATTAGCACAATCTCGTAAGTAAAACGGTTTTCGTCCATTACCCGGCTTATCCATGAGGTTAGCTCTGGTAATGATTCTATTTCGTCATAAAGTGGTACTACTACTGATATATCCATTTATTAGGAATGTGATTCGGAGCGGCGGTTTTGCGTGCTCGCAATCATCCGCAAAAATATAAAAAATAGATAATGGTTACACACTGTTTTTAGGGAAGCATATTAGTCTTTAAGAAGCATGTAACAGTAATGATATGTTAAAATATGTTATAACGGCCCAATTGTCATAAGGGCATCATCATAATTTTGATATATTGGCGTTCATTTATGATAAATCACCTACATGAAGCCTTATAGCCTAACGCTTTGTATACTGCTGTGTGCCATAACCTTTAAAGGATATGCGCAAAATACCGACCAGCCTGCTGTAAAATACGATCAGCACAAAGTATTCAACCCTAATTTCTATCCCGAAAAAGGTAACGCGTTCAGGAACGCCGGTGGGGCACCGGGCTCCAAATACTGGCAAAATAAGGCAGATTATAAACTGAATGTTACTTTAGATACGCTGAAACATCGGATTGACGGTACCGCGCTGATCACCTATACCAATAACAGCCCCGATGCACTGGGTTTTTTGTGGCTGCAGGTAGAGCAAAATATTTACCGGGAAGATTCAAGGGCCGAAGCTACCAGCCCAATAACCGGCGGCCGGTTTAACAATCGTACTTATACCAAAGGCGATGAGATAAAAGCCATATTCATCACTAAAAATGGCAAAACCGAAAAAGCAGATTATCTGGTGACCGATACGCGTTTGCAAATAAAGCTGAAAGATTCTTTACGTGCCGATGGGAGTAAACTGCAGATCAGGATTGAGTATGGGTTTGATATTCCCCAATACGGAACTGATAGGATGGGGCGCCTGCTTACTAAAAATGGCTGGATATATGAATTGGCACAATGGTATCCCCGTATGGAAGTTTATGACGACGTGAGCGGATGGAATACCCTGCCATACCTTGGAGCCGGGGAGTTTTACCTGGAATATGGCAATTTTGATTATACAATTACAGCTCCGGCCAGTCTGTTAGTAGTGGGATCGGGCGAATTACTTAATCCCAACGAAGTATATTCCCCAACTACACTGAAACGTTTGGCCGAAGCCCGCAACAGCGATAAAACCATCATGATCAAAGACTCCGCAGATGTTTTGCGAAAAGATGATTATCCTAAAAAGCCAAATCTTACCTGGCACTTTCTATGCAAAAATGCGCGTGATGTGGCCTGGGCTGCTTCAAAAGCATTTATATGGGATGCAGCGCGCATTAATCTGTCTGGTGGGAAGAAAGCGCTGGCGCAGTCAGTTTATCCGATTGAAAGTAAGGGAAAGCAAGCCTGGAGCCGCTCAACCGAATATGTGAAAGGCGCTATTGAACTGTACTCCAGTCAGTGGTTTGAATATACTTATCCCGTAGCTACCAATGTGGCTGGTACCGTTGGCGGTATGGAATACCCGGGCATCGTTTTTTGTAGTTCCGAAAGTAAAAGTAGTGATCTATGGTCGGTAACGAATCATGAGTTCGGCCACAATTGGTTCCCAATGATCGTAGGGTCAAACGAGCGTAAATACGCCTGGATGGACGAAGGTTTTAATACGTTTTTAAATAATGTAGATACCAAAGTGTTTAACAATGGTGAATATTATGTGAAACCCGATGAACAAAAAACAGCTATAGAACAGTTTGGCCCCGATGCCGAGCCCATCATGACGATACCGGATGTTCTCCAGGATAATTTTTTAGGAGTAGCTGCTTATAGTAAACCGGCACTGGGACTTGCTATCCTGCGTGAACAGGTTCTGGGCGAGCAACGTTTTGATTATGCCTTTAAAACTTATATCAAACGCTGGGCATTTAAACATCCTACACCATGGGATTTTTTCCATACCATGGATAATGCCGCGGGAGAGGATCTGAGCTGGTTTTGGAACGAATGGTTTTTTACCACCTGGAAACTCGACCAGGGTATAAGGGATATTACTTATCCCGATGGCGACGCCTCCAAAGGAGCCCTGATCACCCTGGAAAACCTGGAAGAGATGGCCCTGCCCATAACCATACAGATCAAAGAAGAAAATGGTAAAACCGCCATAGTGAAACTCCCTGTCGAAATATGGCAGCGTGGCGGGCTTTGGACATTTCATTATAAATCGACCTCAAAGATTGTTTCGGCTGTGGTCGACCCTGATCATCTTTTGCCTGATATTAACCCCGAGAATAATTCATTCAGCGGTTTGCCTGTACCGGCCGGTACAACTGCTTCCAGTGTTATCAAAACGTATATTGACGCTATAGGCGGAACCGAAAAGTTAAAAAATATTAAAGATCTGCAAATATCGTCAACAGGTACCATTCAGGGATCCGAAGTGCAAATGGTTAGTCGGTACAGGGCACCCGATATGTATTTTCAGCAAATAACCGTGCCATCATACAATAATTTGGTTGTAACCCATGTTTTGGTAAACGGCGAGCGTGTGAGTGTACAACAGTTAAGTCGCGAAATACCGCTGGATGAAGCCGGTAAAAAGATAATAAAAGCCAAGAGCAAACCTTTCCCCGAACTTGAATATGAAAAGGGGGGCTACACGATGGAACTCGATTCCACGCTTAAAATAGTGAATGGCGATCTGGCTTATGAAATTGATATAAACCTGGCAGAAGGAACCCAGATCAGGAATTTTTATAATCAGAAAACCGGTTTGAAGATAAAGCAGGTGGTTGAAGGCTCCGTAAACTCGGTAATTGAATTTGGCGATTATGAGGGCATCAACGGCGGCATCCGTATACCCTTCCTTATCAAAACTACCCTGCTGGGCCAATCAGCCGAATTTAAGGTGAAGGAAACTGCTGTAAATAGCGGTATGACTGCAGGGGGCTTTCAGTAGAAATGGCTCTTTAATTTGATAGCTCCTTTTTGTATATTTCAGTTTTAATACTATAGCCGGAGCCATGCGCAGTTTTTTCTACCTTCTTGTGATTATATTCATTTTTTGCACCGAAAAGGCAAGCGCCCAACGCGATACAGATTGGGTATACATGAAAAATGTTGGGTGGAATAATAACGTAGAAAGATCGGTAATGGCAGAAAATAAAGACAGCGCTGATTTTATACGCATGATCACCTCTCCTGATACAAATATTGACAGGAGCCTTTACCCCATAAATGATTTTTACCTAAATGGAAAATTAAAGCGAAGGGCGCTATCAACGGTTCAGATAGCTGCTTATGCCGTTTTTCAGGGTCCCTGCCTGGAATATTATCCAGATGGACAAAAAAAAATGATCTGTAATTTTGAAAATGGTCATCTGGAAGGCGCTGCCATTACCTATTACCCTAATGGTAAAATGTATATTTCCGGTAGTTATCACCAGGACACTTTTACATTCAATGGATGTAGTGATTCTACAGGAATGGTATTGGCCGAAGATGGAAATGGTAAATGGATCAAATACAGTAGTGATTTTAAACAAATTATTGAGCAGGGTTTTGTAAACGACGGCTTGAAGGAAGGTAACTGGACTGGTCGTTTAAATGATAGTGTGGATTACCGATGCACCTATTTGAGGGGGAATTTAACTTCGGGAACGAGCTTTGTTAAAAACGGACATCAATACGAATTCAAAGCAACAGAAGTTATTCCAGAATTTGAGGGTGGGATTGACGCATTTGGACATTTTTTAACCAGGAATGTAAGGTATCCACAATACGCCAGAGAACATAAAATACAAGGTAGGGTAATCATAACATTTGTAGTAGAAAAAGACGGCTCCCTTCAGGGTATTAAAGTTGCTAGGGGAGTAGAGAAAAGCCTTGATGATGAGGCTGTCAGAGTTATTAAAATGTGCCCCAAATGGTCGCCCGCCTATTTCTATGGAATCCCGGTAAGGGTTCAATACTCGGTGCCGATTAACTTTACTGTTGACAAAGGAAATCAAAATCACAGGGCTTTTAACAAGTTAAACTAAACCAAGCCAAATGTTTTACTTGTGCCGGCCCTGGTAATCTGAAATCTCTCGCAGAATACCCTGAGGTATTAAGCTTGGCTAGCCTCCTCATGATTCCTTTGAAGGCCCCCAAAGTGGGTTTACATGTAAACCCACTTTTTGATAATAAAATTTATATAACTATTTGATTGATAATTATTTATAACAATGTAAACCATAAAAAGTGTAAACCATGTAAACCCACTTTTTTTACAAAATGGTATGCCTGGTTAGGGAATCTGTCCTAATCCTAATACCCGGCTCGTTCTGGCCCGGGTAACTTCGCTCAGCGCTTCATCATTAGCTAATGACTGTCCGTATGAGGGTATCATCTCTTTTAGTTTTTGTTGCCACTCATCGGTTTTAATATGATTCTTAAAACAGCGTTCTATCAGATGTATCATGATAGGTACCGAAGTTGACGCACCCGGTGATGCTCCTAATAAGGCCGATATACTGCCATCGGCAGAGGTTACTACTTCGGTTCCAAATTCAAGTACACCGCCATGTTGAGCGTCTTTTTTAATTACCTGTACACGCTGACCGGCTATGTCCAGGTCCCATTCGTTGGCTTTGGCTGTGGGCATGTACTCCTGAAGGGCTTTTAAACGGTCGGCAGGCGATTGTAATACCTGGCTGATAAGATATTTGGTTAGCGGCCAGTTGTCGCGCCCTACGGCAAGTAAAGGCCATATGTTATTTAACTTGATAGAGCAGAAAAGATCAAGCAATGAACCTTTCTTCAGGAAGCGTGTAGAAAATCCCGCGTACGGGCCAAAAAGTAATTCTCTTTTACCATTGATAACCCGGGTATCCAGGTGCGGTACAGACATTGGCGGCGATCCTACAGATGCTTTACCATATACTTTGGCTTCATGGCGGGCAACAACATCCGGGTTGTTACATACCAGCCATTGTCCGCTTACCGGGAAGCCGCCAAAGCCCTTGCTTTCGGCAATGCCCGATTTTTGCAGCAGGGGCAAAGCGCCGCCTCCGGCGCCAACAAACACAAAGCTGGAGGTTAGTTTTCTTTTTTGCCCTGTTGTTTTATCTTTTACGGTTATTTGCCAGCTATTATCCTGATTGCGTTTAATGTTGCGCACATCGTGGTTCAGACTTAGCGAAACCCCATTTTTTTGTTTAAGCTGATTAAGCAGGCTGCTGGTTAAGCTGCCAAAGTTTACATCGGTACCTAAACCCATAAATGTGGCCGAAACTTTTTCGTTCTCGTCACGTCCTTCCATCACCAGTGGGATCCATTGCTGAAGCTGTGCTTTATCTTCAGAATACAGCATCCCCTTAAAAAAATGGTGTTTGGTCAGTGCTTCCTGGCGTTTTTTAAGATAGCTTACGTTTTCGGGCCCCCAAACAAAGCTCATGTGAGGTACCTTACGAATAAAACTTTCCGGCGATTGGATGTATTTTTGTTCGATGAGGTATGACCAGAACTCTTTGGAGATCTCAAATTGCTCGGCAATTTTAATGGCTTTTTTTATTTCGACTGTTCCGTCGGGTAACTCAGGGGTATAATTCAACTCGCAAAAGGCGGAGTGACCGGTGCCCGCATTATTCATCGGGGCCGAGCTTTCGGCAGCTATAACATCAAGTCGTTCAAAAATTTCAATAGTTAAATCGGGTTGCAGTTCTTTAAGCATTACCCCCAGTGTTGCGCTCATGATACCCGCGCCAATTAAAACTACGTCAACCTTTGTTTCTGAAACTTTATCGCTATTAGCCATCTTTTTTATAATACCTGTAGGGGTATGCTCGAGTTAAATTATACCAGGTATAACCCGGTTTTTTAAAAATTGTTGTGATGATTAAGTCCTGCAGGCATGTTTAGCAGCAAGGGAAAATTAAATCAGACAATTTTAAGAAATTTTTATAAAAAACAGGGCCTGTTCATGTCCATTAAATGCAATAAATAACTTGTTTAAATTAAAATGGCAAGGTTTTACAGCTTTTGGCCAATGTTGTTTACATCGGGTTAACACAAAAAGCTTCCGTTGCTGTATATACAATAAATAACTGACGGATCCGGCATGAGGATATTAATATGGAATACTTGTTTTTGTATAATGATGATAGCACTATCTGCTTGCGAACACGCCAAACCAAAACCAATAATTACGAAGGCTATGGTGCTGGTGGAGGGGAAAAAGGATAGGGCAATCGATAATCCTCAAAAACAACATGGGACTTCTACGGTGACAGCTCCTTGTGTAAAGTGCTTGCTGCAAGTGATACAGACCAGCAAAAGTTATAAACAAAACACAGCATCGATATCATCGCAAAATATAAGTTATACGGTTAACTGGATCAGGTCGGTACCAGCCGAATCCGCTGGTAAATCAAATATGACAGATGGCCTGAGAATAGATGTGCGAAAAAATGAAGACGGAGAAGAACATAATTTATGTTCCTATGTCTACAATGATCAAAGCGGCGCACTGTACCAGCTCAATAATGAAGGTAAATATCAACAAGCCATATCAGATATAACACCCGATATATTGAAAAAGATCAGAAACAGTTGCTATTAGTGAGTAGTGAGTAGTGAGTAGTGAGTAGTGAGTAGTGAAAAATCGCCCGTCAATTTAATCAAAAACGGGGATAACACTTTAATTCGGAAAATCGTAATTCAGATAAAGTTATCAATGGTCAAAAAAATAGCGATGGATTTAGATCCATCGCTATAGTTAAAAACATATTTAATGTTGTGCTAACTGCCAGCTGTTAGGTAGTATAGCCCAGAATTTTCAGTACTTGTTTGCTGTTTTGCTCTTCGCCAAATACCTCAAAGTTGAATGTTTCATCGCGGTTGCGGCGAATGATCACGTGTTTGGGCGAAGGGAGTAAGCAATGGTGTATACCACCATATCCGCTTAATACCTCCTGGTAAGCACCTGTGTTAAAAAAGCCCAGGTATTGTACTTTACGGGTTTTAGGCATAAAAACACTGTTCATGTGGGCTTCCTGGTTGTAATAATCCTGGCCATCGCAGGTAATACCACCAAGGTTTACACGCTCATATTCCGAATCCCAGTTGTTAATAGGCAACAGGATATATTTTTGATTCAGGGCCCAAACATCGGGTAAATTGGTGATGAATGAACCATCCAGCATCAACCATCTTTCGCGGTCGTTTTGTTGCTTCCGGCCTAATACTTTATATAGAATGCCCGAAGCTTCTGCCACGGTGTATTTGCCAAATTCGGTAATAATATCGGGTTCAACGGTATCGTTATCAGCACAGATCTCTTTGATACGGCTTACGATCTCATTGATCATATACTCGTAATCAAAATCAAATACCAGCGAATCTTTGAATGGCATACCACCACCAATGTCCAGTGTATCCAGGTGTGGATTCACTTTTTTGAACTTGCAATAAAGGGTTACGTATTTCTCCAATTCGTTCCAGTAGTATGGAGTATCAGAGATACCGGAATTGATAAAGAAATGTAACAGTTTTACCTGGAAATTAGGATTTTCTTCGATCTTGTTATGATAAAAGTCGATCACATCTTCCATACGTACGCCTAAACGTGAGGTATAAAACTGGGAGTCGGGTTGCTCTTCAGCTGCTATACGGATACCCAGGTTACAAGGGGTATCCATTTCAATCTCATCATCGTACAGATTAAACTCTTCCTTATTATCCAGTACCGGAATGATGTTTTTAAATCCATCATGCAGCATGTCGATAATATAGGTTTTATATTGAAAAGTTTTAAACCCGTTGCATATTACGGTGATATCTTTAGTTACCGCTCCTTTTTTCTCCAGGGCATCGATCATCGGCATATCAAAAGCTGATGATGTTTCCAGGTGGATCTCGTTTTTCAACGCTTCTTCCACAATGTGCCTGAAATGTGAACTCTTGGTACAATAACAGTATTTGTAACTGCCGCGGTAATTGTTTTTGATGATAGCTTGCTGAAACAACAACTTAGCCTGTTGTATTTTCTTGGTTATCATGGGCAGATAAGTAAAACGTAGCGGTGTGCCATACGTTTCGATCATCTCCATTAAATTAAGGTCTTGAAAGTATAGTTCATCGTCGATGATCTCAAAACCATCCTGCGGGAAACCTACACTCAAATCAAGAAATTCCTGGTAACTCTGCATCCTTAAAAAATTTGGGGCAAAAATGTGATTTTTAAACGGAATTAACGGCTAATTGTTGGGATAATTTTTATAGTTTAAATGTAATGTTTTAGTTAAGTTCAGTTATTGAGCTTTAAGCTTAATATTTTAAGAGCAAAAAATTGATAATCAGTTTATTTGAATTTAATGATAAGTTGGTTAAATTAGTTGTGCAACCAAACTTTATCCCATATGTTCAACCTGCCACTACCAACTGATAGCCTGTATAAATTCGCTTTTATGTTTGGGTTATTATTAATTGTTTTTTCAATCTATTATAATGATAAACATTCAAATACTTATAACAGTGGTTCAACTGCATATCGCATAGATTCTCTCCAAACAATTAAGCGGGGAATTAAATATGTTCGATATAAAGACTCCGTTAAATTCATTGAAATAAAAGAGAAGTTTAACGAAAATAGGGATAGCACGAATGTTCTGGCAAAAATTTCAGTCAATATAGCTGCGTTCAAACAATATAAAATTCAATCGAAAGCAGAACAAGATCAATTTGAGGGCTTTTTTAATGAATTTGACAATAACTCCAATGGTATCGTATCTCAGGTTGAAAAAGCATTAAAAAAGTTAGAATCTCAAATCAAAGAAGTGAATAGCGCAAGGATATACTATATAGATAACGCTATAAAATTTTACGAGAAAAAGCTCGCAAAGGAATTTTGGATTTCTTTAACATTAACCGCAGCTGGGATATTCCTGTTTGTGACAGGAGGAATGTTTTGGTATTTTAAAGTGCAAATGATACAGGACGAGCTATTGAAATTACAATTAAAAGAAACTCGTATAAAAACGGCGGAGATAGCGAGAGATAAAACCAGTTATAATCGCAAACATTTTGAGCCTCAAATTTTACCACGAACTCCATTAAGGCACCGTTTATAAATTAAAAAAATGTTTGTTGTTTTACGATGCAATTAATTCGGTAGTTAAAAATATTTCAATTATTCCGCAACAGGCAAATGCACCTCGGCCATCATGCAACGGGCACTGCCACCTCCATTGGTCTCAATAGTATTGATATCAGCATAAACCAGTTTGCCATATTTTTGCAGTGTGCTTTTTTGTTCTTCAAAAAGCGCTTCAAACGCGTTTTTCGACATCACTATCAACGTTTCATCAGTCTTGTTTTTTACCTCCAGCATATTGCCTGCAAAGCGGTTCATCTGTTCAAATGATATTTCAATAATTTCTTTTTGGGTTGATCGCAGTGATTCCAGAACTTCTATCTTTTCATGCGGATTAGGAATACTATCAGTACAAATAACCACGTATTTACTACCCACACACATCAATACATTCGTATGGTAAATGGCTTTTCCATGTTCGTCAACTGCATCAAAACTAACGGCCCTATATTCTGCCTGTTCACAAAACAACCCAAATACTTCTTTATCTGTACGGGGAGAAAGGCAGGCATAAGCGATTTTGTTTTCCCTGTCGAGCACCATGCTGCCTGTGCCTTCCAGGAATTTATTTTCATCCTCAAAACGACTTAAATCTATTACGTGATTTATCTTGAAACGATCTTCCAGTTTGCTAATGATATCTTCCCTGCGCTCCAACCGGCGATTCTCGGCCTGCATCGGGTATAAAAATACCTGACCATCGGCATGAAAAGATACCCAGTTATTCGGGAAGATAGAATCAGGTGTATGCGGTTGGGGAGTATCATCAATTACAGTAACTTTTACCCCATTTTCTCGTAGTACTTTTACAAAGCCGTCAAACTCGGTTAGCGCTTTATCCTGAACAGCCTGCTGATCTGCTTCACGGTTCTGAAACGCATTACTTCCCGCCGTTTGTTCGTTAAAGCCGAAACTTACCGGCCTGATCATTAATATATTATTGGTTGATTGATTGTTGATCATTTTATTTAAATTTTTGTCTGAATCAGAATTTACAGAATTAGGAAATTAACAGAATTATTATGGTATTCTTCTGTAAATCCTTTAATTCTGTAAATTCTGATTCAGACAATTTTATCCCTTAAAAGCGGCATGCTCATGCAATGGAAACCACCACGGGCCCTTGAAAGTTCTGCCGATGGCATTAAAATTAAAGTGTTGGTCAGTTTTTGCGGATCAAGCTCGCCCGACTCAAATTTCTGCAGCAGATCGTTCACCCGGATCACATCAAATCCATTTTGTTTAAAAGCCTCAACTGTTTTATCATTACGGTCGTACCCTAAAACCACACCTTCTTTTATAGCCAGCAGGTTGCAGGAATCTGTCCATTGTTCGCGTGCATCAAACGGAAAAGTGTTATTGCCCGAATAAATGAACTTTGTTTTATTATCGCTTTTGAGATCATTTTCACTGATATCGGCTAACAGATCTTCAATGCAAGCAAATAATCTTGGCTTTTCATCTTTTTCAAACTGTACAATTTCTGGCCGCTCCTTTTGTTTTTTATCAGCAAACCAGGACATAGGTTCCTGTTCTTCGATAGGAGCTTCGGCCACCGCCAGTGAGCGCAGCAATACCCAGGTGTCGCGTCGAACCTGTGTAAAAACCGTATCAATATGCATGTAATCGCGTTTGTGAGGGATTTTTACAATGGTTACTTTCTTAACTACATCGTTATCAAACAAGAGTTTAATGGCCTCATTGGCACCGCTGATAGAAGTGCGTTCGCTGCAACCGATAACCAGGTGCTGCGGACTTACCATCATCACATCACCACCTTCAAGTGTTGTTTTTTCGAGATTGTCTTCGCCGGGGCGTAAAAAGTGCTGGGCGGTTTCTGGTATCTCCAAAATGTTGTTGCGGTATTCGGCAAATAATGGGTGATTAAAAAATATGTATCGCGCCAGTAACGTTTCGCGGAAACGGGCCTTTTTTGCAGGCTTATTCAACAGCATATGATTGTTGATGGCTATGCCAATATCCCTTGAAAAAATAAGGTTAGGTATAGGGGCAAAGATCATCTCTTCGGTACTTAACGAACCTGATATGAAAATTTTGGATAGTTCAATAGGGTCGGTATCTATTAGTTGCTGCTGCAAACGATAATTGCAGCTTTCAATAGCGCAAACCGATGCTACCAGTTTTTCGCGGATATCGGCTTGTTTTAAAATATCAGCCAGTAAAGTTTGTATCTCAATTACTTTTCCCGAAGCATGAAAGCCAGGGTTATCAGGTTTAAAAAACGTGCGCTCGGTATCATTATCAACTTGGTGCAGTTTTCCTTTAATCTTATCCTGATCTAAGAAATAAAGCAACAGTTTTACGTAATAATCATATTCGTTTTTACGCATGGTGTCCAGGTGCACAATGTCTTCAAAAAGCCAGTCCTGAGCTTTTGACGGTACTACTTTACCCAGGCCGCTATCGGGGCTATGGATGAGTAGGGTGCGGAGCGTTCCTATTTCGGAGGTTACATCTATTTTAAAATCGTTGTTTTTAAGTGTCATAAATAGGTATGAGAAGAGCAAATCTATTGAGAATAATCAACATTTTATTATAACAAGGATATTAGCAATTTAATTAATTTTGCCGAATGGATTTTATCATTGAGGCGGCTGTTAAAGCAATAAAACAACTATATCAAACAGATGTAGCCCCGGCTGCTATAAGTTTACAGGAAACCCGGAAAGAATTTGAAGGGCAAATAACCATAGTTACATTCCCTTTTACTAAATTTTCGCGTAAAGGGCCCGAACAAACCGGCGCCGAGATAGGTGAGTATCTTAAAAATGAAGTAAAGGAGATTGCCTCATTCAATGTGATCAAAGGTTTTCTGAATATTTCTGTAACTGACGAGTATTGGATAGGACAATTATATAACCGCATACTACCTGACGATTTTGCTGTTGCAAAGCCCAACGGACAAAAGGTAATGGTGGAATACTCATCACCAAACACCAACAAGCCACTACACCTGGGCCATATTCGTAATAACCTTTTAGGTTATTCAGTAGCGCAGATATTGGGCGCTGCTGGATACGAAGTAGTAAAAGCAAACCTGGTGAATGATCGTGGTATTCACATCTGTAAATCCATGTTGGCCTGGCAAATGTTTGGCAATGGCGAAACTCCGGAATCATCGGGTATGAAGGGCGACCATTTGGTGGGTAAATACTATGTGCTTTTTGATAAGGCCTATAAAACCCAGATTGAAGAGCTGAAAGCCGAAGGCCAAAGTGAAGACGAGGCCAAAAAGAATGCCCCTGTTATAAAAGAAGCCCAGCAAATGCTTCAAAAATGGGAGGCTGGTGATAGTGAGGTGATCAACCTGTGGAAAACCATGAATGGTTGGGTATATGCCGGTTTCGCGGAAACCTATAAACAACTGGGTGTTGATTTTGACAAATATTACTACGAATCAAATACTTATCTTTTAGGGAAAGACATTATAGAAGAGGGGCTTGAAAAAGGTGTTTTCTTCAAAAAAACCGATGGTTCCGTTTGGATAGATCTAACGTCCGATGGACTCGATGAGAAACTGGTACTACGGTCAGACGGTACATCGGTTTATATCACCCAGGATTTGGGTACAGCCCAGTTAAAATATAACGACTTCCATATGGATAAATCTATCTACGTGGTTGGTAACGAACAGGACTATCACTTTAAAGTGCTATTCCTCATATTGCGTAAATTAGGCAAAGCCGGGGCAGATGGTTTGTTTCACCTGTCATACGGCATGGTCGATCTGCCATCGGGAAAAATGAAGTCTCGTGAAGGTACCGTAGTTGATGCCGATGACCTGATGGCCGAAATGGAAGCTACCGCTAAAGAACAAACCGAGGCTATGGGTAAAGTTGATGGTTTTAGCGAGGCTGATAAATTGCAGCTGTATCATACTATCGGCATGGGTGCGCTCAAATATTTTCTGCTCAAGGTTGATCCGAAGAAGCGCTTGCTGTTTGACCCCAATGAATCTGTCGATTTTCAGGGGCACACCGGGCCATTTATTCAATATACACACGCCCGTATCAAATCGGTACTGAGCAGGGCAAATTATGAGGTGAATACCAAAATTGAGGTAACTGAACTTGCCGGCGTGGAACGTGACTTGATTGTGCTGCTAAATCAGTTTCCTGATGTGATCAATACAGCGGCTAATGATTATAGTCCAGCAGTTATAGCCAACTATGTTTATGAATTGGCTAAGGTGTACAATAAATTTTATCATGAAAAATCGATTATCCAAGCTGAGGACGAGATATCAAAGCAGTTCCGCTTGCAGTTATCGGCATCATCGGCCAAAGTGATTAGCAAGGCCATGAACCTGTTGGGTATTGACGTACCCGAGCGGATGTAGTTTGATGTGTAAATGTGCGGGTATGCAGATGTGCAAATGAGTAAACGATTATTTACCCATCATTTGCACATCTACATATTTGTAGCTTATCTCCAATATCCTCTGTGCCATGCATAGCCACGATGAACCGGGTGCCAATATCCCTGCACATAAACACGACCAGGACGCGGGTGAACATAGTAGCCGTTAATATAAGCATATCTTCCGCCGCGCCATGCCCATTCACCGGGCACCCAATATGCCCCGGCATATGGAGCTACAGGACGTACATAAACGGGTTCGACCGGACGTTCTGCAACATAATAATCGGCAGCACAAGAGCTGAATAAAGTGCCTGTTAAAGCTAATAATAATCCTATTTTCAATATCTTTTTCATCTGTAAAATGGTTTAATTAGAAATATTTACAGATTATAGACCATTGGAATAATTATAGGTTTAATGAATTTTTGGTGAATTTGTCGGCTATAATCAATTCCTTACTGCCGGCTGTATACTTGTAAAAACCGCTACCCGATTTTGCACCCAGATGGCCTGCAGTTACCATGTTCATCAGCAAGGGGCATGGCGCGTATTTCTGATTGCCAAAACCAGTATACAGTACTTTTAGAATGGCGAGGCAAACATCAAGGCCAATAAAATCAGCCAATTGTAAGGGCCCCATTGGGTGGGCCATACCCAACTTCATTACGGTGTCAATCTCTTCAACCCCGGCAACTCCTTCATACAGCGTATAAATAGCTTCGTTAATCATCGGCATTAGGATGCGGTTGGCTACAAATCCTGGGTAGTCATTTACCTCAACCGGATCTTTACCCAAAGCTTTGGATAGCTGCATCACAGTTTGTGTAACCTCATCGGTGGTGGCGTAGCCTCTGATCACCTCTACTAGCTTCATTATCGGTACCGGGTTCATAAAGTGCATACCGATCACATTGCCCGGATTTTTGGTAACCGCGGCAATTTGTGTAATGGATATGGATGATGTATTGGAGGCAAGAATCACTTTATCACTACAAATATTACTGAGCTGTTTAAATAGCTCCAGTTTGATTTCCTGATTTTCGGTAGCAGCCTCTATTACAAGATCCGCATTTGCAGCTCCAGATGGCAGGTCAGTAAAGGTTTTGATACGACCAAGCGTGTCGGTTTTTAACTGTTCGTTAATGGTTCCTTTTTTTAATTGACGATCAAGGTTATTGGTGATAGTTTGTACAGCCTTATTCAAAGCTTCTGCATTAATATCAACTAATGACACTTTAAAGCCATGTTGGGCAAAAGTGTGCGCTATGCCATTGCCCATTGTTCCTGAGCCTATTACGGTAATATTTTTCATCGTATGTGCTTATATCCTAAAAACTAAGTTGGTGCAAATTATTTGTTTGGCAAAATATTGTCTTATTATAAAGTGATATAAGTTCCCGCTTCAATAATTGCTTTGGGATTGATGTTATCAAAAGAGGGTACATGCCCCAGCTCTGTTACCCCGGAATAATTGAGGATGAATGTTTTTGAGTAAATGTCCTTATCACCATTAAATACGATGCCCATTACCGGTATATCGTATTGTTTAAGCATACTAAGTGATAGCAATGTATGGTTGATACTACCCAGGTAATTTTGTGATACCAGTATTACCCGTGCTTTTAATTGTTTGATGAGGTCAACAATCAGTATATTATCATTCAATGGTACCATCAGGCCGCCCGCCCCTTCAATGACTAATTGGTTATTGGTTTGTGGCGGAGCGATATTTTGAATGTTTATTACTATTTTATCAATAGCTGCCGATTTGTGCGGTGAAAAGGGCTGTGTTAGCCGGTAAGCTTCGGGATAGAAACGCGTAGCTTTGTTGGATACAAGATTTTGTACCTTTAGTGTATCGCTGTTATCCAGATCGCCAGATTGTATAGGTTTCCAGTAGTCGGCCTTTAATTTTTCTGTTATGATAGCCGAAATAATAGTTTTACCAACTCCGGTGCCTATACCAGTAATGAATATGGGTTGTTTATCAGACATTTATAAACTGATTAATAATGGTGGCAAGTTTGTTTATCTCATCGGCTGTATTAAACGAGTGCAGACATATCCTTACCCTTTCTGTTCCGGCCGCAACGGTGGGGCTTAGTATAGCTCTTACATCAAATCCTTTATTTTGTAAAATGTTTGCCATGTCACGGGCTTTGTTGTTACTTTTTAATACGATACATTGAACAGGACTGTCGCTGTTCAATAATAAGTATAAGCTTTCGAGGCTGATCTGTTCTTTAAATAATTTGATGTTGTTTTTGAGAGTGGAAATCTCCTGTTCTGCACCATTTAATAACTGGTATGCCATTTTTACCGCCGCCAGCTGATGAAAGGAAGCCGCCGTGGTATAAATAAAAGAACGAGCAAAGTTGACGAGGTATTGTCTTAATGTATCGCTGCCTAATACAATTGCCCCATGACTGCCCAGTGCTTTGCCAAATGTAGCCAACGATGCGAAGACCCTGTTTTGCAAGCCGAGGTCAGCTATCAGGCCTTTAGGATATAGACCAACTGCATGAGCTTCATCAACAATTAAATGAGCGCCATATTTTTCGGTGATATTCAATATATCCAATAGTGGGGGAGTGTCTCCGTCCATGGAGTAAACACTTTCTATTACAACATAACAATTTCCTTTAGCCAGTTTTAGTTTGGCCTCCAGGCTTTCAATATCATTATGTTTGAAACTATAACGATTGGCGTAGCTTAGCCGGGCGCCATCAATAGCCGAGGCGTGAATCAATTCATCCAAAATAATAGTATCACCCCGTTGAGCTAGTGATGATAGCAGACCAATGTTAGCATCATATCCCGAATTGAAAAGAAGACCCGCCGCATACTGATGATGCGCGGCAATGCTTTTTTCCAGATCTTCAGCATATTTTAAGTTACCTGATAATAACCGCGATCCGGTTGATCCGTTTAAACTACGTGGGTGATTTTGTATTTCCTGATCAATACTGTTTTTTAAAACGGCAGATCGGGCAAAACCAAGATAATCATTAGAACAGAAGTCAAGAAGCTCGTTCTCGGACTTTAATGTCCGGTAAATACCCGATGATTGCCTTTCGTCAAGTTTACTTTTAAGATATATTTCTGCCGCCGTCAAATGAAAATGATTTGTGCAAAAATAAAAAAAGCGGCTTAGTGCCGCTTTTTATTATCAATTAATTTTGCGAGCTGCCTCCGCCGCCGCCTTGTCTCATTCTGCCCATTCTTTCTTTCATCCAGGCATCATAAGCTGTAGCTTGTTCCGGAGTTAAAACAGCTTTAACTTTGTCGTTGGTAGCTTTCATCATCGGCATCATGGCGCTTCTCATGGCATCCCTGTCACCGTTTGCGGCGGTTCTTACACTGTCCATTTTGGTAGCCTGCTCTTTATATATAGCTGTTATTTTAGTGGTTTGATCGTCACTGAGTTTTAGCTGTGTTTGCAGGTCTTTAGCTCTTTCTTCCGGACTTTTTCGCATGCCACCACCTTGCGCGTGGCTTACCGCTGAAATTCCCATCAGGAAACAGCACATTAACAATAATTTTTTCATAGCTTTTTTAAATTTATTTACGTTTTTATAATCTTAGGATAAAGATATATCGTAATGGTTTAAATAAGCCGATGTAACTTAATTGTTGCTTTGTTGCAAATTGGATATAGAGCGCTGCATTTGGGCCATCATGGCAGTAAGACTTTCCATAGTAGGCTCCGGTGTTGGTTGTGGTAGCTGGGTAGAAATGTAGCCTTTTGCTTTCCATATCTCCAGCACGTCATCTCCATTTATTTCATAAGGTTCATAAACGGGGTTATCAGATATTAGCTTGAGCTTTTTATTTTCCTTAAATTTATTGCCGATGCGTTTATATACTACGCCATCGTTTTTGGATATCACAACATAAGTTTCACCACTTTTAATATCGGCCCAATTTTCCAGGTACTCACCTATAATAATATCACCAGATAATATAGGTAACATGGAATCGCCTTTGATTTCGAAAGCTCGGTAAGTGCCTTGCTTAAACATAGGCAGATAAAATTTAGGTAATTGAGATACATATTCCGGATCGGCGTAGCCATTCAAATAACCAGCGCTTGCTTTTAGCGGTACCATTTCAATATTTTCGTTATCCTCTTTATCAACAGAGATACTTAATATACGCAGGTTGGCCGGATTGCCTTTAGGCTTAGGAGCCCATTTTTCATCGATGGTTTCATTAATAAAGTCATCAATGGTAACGTCAAAAAATATTGCTAAAGTTTTTAGTAGTTCGTATTTTGGTTCGGCTCTTTCTTCTTCATATGCGCCTACTAATGAACGTTTTATACCTAACTGATCGGCAAATTGTTGCTGGGTTAAACCCTTCTTTTTGCGGAGAAACTTAATATTTTGTGAAATTATTGACATAAAATTTGCATTTGCTAAAATTATTAGTAATTTTATGCTCATAAAGTTAGTAATAAATATTGGTTCACCAAAATTTTTATCATAAAATGAAACGTTTTGTATATATCATCACCGACAGAAACAGGAAAAATCTTCACGTTGGTTTATGCTCAGATCTTGTAAAAACACTGCAATTTTACAGCGATATGCCTACCTTATTTTTCGACAGTGCGCAGCAGCTTAACCGTTTGGTTTATTTTGAAGAGATCAATACTGAAGAACAAGCTATGGAACGTTTCAAAGTAGTAAGCACTTACACACGGCCTCAAAAAGAAAAAATGATCAGACCTGTTAACCCCGACTGGGTAGATCTGACCATTGGTTTAAAATATGAAAATGGTTTACGCGTACGCCCGCAATTGCGTCCGTCTGTAAATGCTAATCGCCGGGCGGTTACTTTTTAATAAATTTTAATGCCCCTGAATTCATGCAATATCTTTTGCCGCCACGATCTGCAGGACCGTCATCAAAAACATGACCCAGGTGTAAACCTGTACTTTTTTCAATAACCTCGTCGCGGCTCATGCCATAGCTGTCATCATGTACAATGGCAACTTTTTTGGGGTCGACAGGTTTAACAAAGCTTGGCCACCCTGTACCGCTGTCAAACTTATCATCGGAGCTAAATAATATCTCTCCGGTGGCGGCGCTTACATAAACGCCTTTTTGATGATTGTTCCAGTAATCGTTTTGGTAGGGAGGTTCTGTTCCGCTTTCAACCATGATGTGGTATTGGTTGGATGTTAGCGTTTTTTTCCACTCTGCTGCTGGTTTGCTCAACTTTCTTTTGGTATCCTGTCCACTGCTGTTCTGACAGCCAAATGCCGTTACAACCAATAATATCGCTATTGCTAAAACTAACCTTTTCATTTCTAAGTATTTAATTCATATAAATAAAACAATGAGCCATCACTCATCGTACCTCTGTACGTTTAGTCGTTATTAACAACTAAACCTTACAATTCATTATATCTTAAATACGCAGTACTCATTCGGGCAGATTGTCAGCCGTCTGTATTATTAATTATTATACAGCCTTAGGCTTGGGTAGCAATACCTTATTGATGATATGTACCACACCGTTACTTTGGGCAATATCAAACCGACTGATGATACATTGGCCACCGGTTTCATCCTCTAAAACGATGTTATTATTAGCGTCCACTTTCGCAATTAGTTTGCCTCCACTAATAGTAGTTAAAGTGGTTGCCCCTTTATGCTTATGGATTTGTTTATGTAATTCTTTAGCGCTCAATTTCCCGGCGACAGCATGGTATGCAATGAGGTGGGTTAATTCCCAAACATGTGAGGGTTTTAAAAGCGTATCGAGTTTGCCAGTAGGTAAACTTTCAAATGCTTCATTAGCGGGCACAAATATGGTGATTGGGCCTTTACTTTTATAGGTATCGGCTAAATTGGCCGAATTAACAAATTGATAAAATATGGACAGGTCTTTATCTGCAGCTATATTTTGTACAATATCGTTGGCGGGTTGCATGCTGTTGCCTGCCATGCTTTTCATTGAACCTGAGGCTGGAACATTACTAACCGGATCGGTATCAGCTGTCTGGGCGAGTACGGCGAAACCACACATTATCAGAACCAAACTCAATAACAGTATTTTTTTCATATCAGGTTGCAAATATAAACAGATATTATTTCATAACTATTTGGAGTCGTTTAGGTTTTAAATAAAAAAAAGCGGCTTTAGCGCCGCTTTTGCTTTTATTGCTTTTATATGATCATTATCCTACCATCCGGGTGTAAAGCCTATACCAAATAATGGCTTTTTAACATCCGTACGGTTAAACGGAACGGCCAGGTAGGGCTCCAATACAAAAGCTCCAAATACATTGATCCTTAGTGATATACCTGCGCTTAGTGCCGGAACCCGGCCATACACTGGTTCGGTAACCGGTTGCCCGTTCACTACAGAAGGTGTACCATCATCATTAAGTACCGGTTTTTCGCCTATTACTGGTGGATTTTTCTGAAAATAAATATGGTCGCCGGCGTTCCAGGCTAAGCCCGCATCGAAAAATAAGTTGAGATCGGTAAACAGGAATTTTGATTTGATCTGGGCCAATTTTTCCGGACCTGTAAAAGGTAAACGTACCTCGAAATTGAACACTGCTATGCGGCTTCCTGATAACTGATCAATGGTGAAGCCATTAGTTCCTGCTTTCCCGTTGTTGTAGAAAGTTTGCCCTTCGTAACCGCGTATATAAAACGGATAACCTACATATAATGGATAAAGCCCGGTGGCATCGCCGCCGAAGCGACCGTAACCATAAAATCTGGCAGCAAAGGTAACCGGTTCAACCCGTACATATTTTCGCAGATCGATAGTTGGCGCGAAGAAATGGTAAGTGCCGAAGTTGTATTCAGCTTCCAGGCGATACCTGAATCCATTGAGCGGCGCGGTTACACCAAAGAAGGAATTATCACCCACTAAAGCTGTGGATACCTGGAATAAAGAGTATGATTTTAAGCTGGTGCCAATTAATTTACTTTCGTCATCATTGGATACCTTTTTCTTGTCAGATGTTAAATAATTTGTGGTGATGGTTTTGCTTTTATCAGCATTTACAGTAGTATCCAGGGCATAATAATCGCTGTAACGATCAACCCGGTAGGTGTTATATGATGCGCCGGCACCAACTTCAAAACGTGTGGTTTTTGAAATAGGATAGGAGGTAAACACCCTGGCTGCATCCTCAAAGTTGCGGATGATGTCGATATTGTCTGACAGCACGGTTTCGTTTTTGCCGCTCACACTTTTTGTAGGGAAAGTTCTGGTTTGGACACCAAATTGGTAAGGGATATGTGATATACCAAAGCCAAGGTTCCAGCGGCCGGTTTGGTTTACATAAGTTATAGCCGCTCCCGAATCATAGATTTGCCCGTTAACCGAGGCCGCTGCGAATATCTGGTTACGACCCAATATATCACTAAATACTCCCTGTATGCCACTTGATAAACTTGTGCCGTAAAAACTACTTACGCCAATGCCAATACCACTACCTGCTAAATAATCAAGCTTAAATTTGGGTTTGTAGGCGATGTTGACAACTGAATCGGCAGGGATCTTTTTATAGGCCAGGTAATTATTCAGATTAGAGTTGATCAGATCGACGCCAACAGCGCGCGCCGGTGGCAATATACCTGCACTAAAGTTTACATCGGTGGCCTGCAAAGTAGCGGGTTTAAAGTCGGAAGCTTTGGCATTATAGATAGCATATTTTTGGGCCCGATAGTAAGAGTAAACTATATCATCGTGACTGGAGATACTTAACGCCGGCGAATACTCGGTGATACCACAGATGCCAGTAAACAGATCGGTCATTTGCTCAATTTTGCCGTTGCTGAGGGTATAACGGTACATATTGCGGAAACCATCGCGGTTGGATAAAAAATAGATCTGTGAGCCGTCGGCAGAGTATTGTGGGTTGAGGTTATTGGAGCCGTTGAATATTTTGATGTCAGTTATCTTTCCGGTTGCAATATCAAGTTCGGCCAGGTTAAAGGGGATATCCTGCTCTAAGGATTGGTCATAAGTGGTTCTATCACTCGAGAAAATGATCTTTTTACCATCTCTGGAATAGCTTGGTTGGTAATCGGAATATTTATCGTTGGTTAATTGGGTAACCTTTTTAGTATCAAAATTATAAGAGTACAAATCGCCCTGACCTTCGGATAAGCCTTGGAAAACAATATCCTTTCCGGTAGGCGACCAGGATAGATTACTGAACTGCTCTGCTTTTTCCATCGACACGTCATTGAGCGTATTACCGTTGGCTACGTCAACCACGATCATACGATTTCGGCCCTTGCTGAATACGCTAAAGGCAAAACGCTTCCCATCAGGCGACCATGCACCTGCCGACTCAATAAAGTTAAACTCGTCAATATGCGTGTTGGATACCTTGCTCGTGAGCTTTCGTAAGATGCGTCCCGTGTGTGCATCGGCGAGATAAAGGTCAATAGAGAACAAACTTTTAGCCGATAGGAAAGCCACGTAATTGCCATCCGGGCTCACTGCCGGTGCCACCACCAGGTCGCCACCGGTTTTGCTGTCCACCAGTTTAAGGCCTACGGGTTTTTGAACCGTATCTTTTAAAAAAGGTTTATAGGTGTTTTCTATCGATGTTTTCCAAAGGCGCGATAAAGTCTTGTCGTCATATCCAAAGGTGCGCCTGATGCCATAATTAAGACCGTAGCGGGCCGTATTTTTAAAGAATGGTACAATTACCGTATCACCATAGGTTGAGCCGAGGAACGACCAGAAAGCCTCGCCATAGCGGTATGGGAAATACTTATTGCTTTCTGTAAGGTCACGTACCGAGGGTATATCATGGTTAAGGTAGGCATCACGCATCCACATAGCCGTGTACGAATCTTTTTTACCCAGTGAAAGATACTCGGCCATACCCTCGATCATCCATAGTGGAATGTTGTTGATCTCCTCAAAATTATCGCCCTCGCCACCTTGCAGTGCCCGGTATTGAAAAGCGTGCACCAACTCGTGCCCGATAACGTGGCGGGTAGTTTGATTAGTTTCCATCACCGGCATCACTACCCGGTTTTTTAAGCCTTCGGTAACACCTCCGGTACCCACACCAATTTCGCCGTCGATGGCTGTAGTTTGCTGGAAATCGGGGTGATTGGCATATAAAATGATGGGGTTGGCGGTCTTAAATGTGTCTTTAAATACCTGCTGATGTAAAGTATACCACAACTCACTTTCTTGGGCAAATCGCTTTACCATACTATCATTTTTTAGGTAATAGTAAATTTCAAAATGCGGAGTTTTGTAAACATTAAACTTTAGGTTTTTATAACGAACCTTATTTTGCCCGAAATACTGGGCATAGGCACCCGTACTTATCAATAAAGAACCTATAAAACAAAGGAATATAAACGTGAGCTTTTGGGCCTTATTTGATAAGGAGTAGTGTTTATTCATAACTTAACTAAATAGATATTGCTAATTTAATGAAAAGCATCAAGACTCAAGATATTAGAATCAAGAGTCAAGATGGGTGCAAAACAGTTCATTATAAAAGTACTTTTATAAGTGCAACGCTAACCTTTTATTCCTGACTCTTGATTGTAATATCTTGACTCGCTATTTACTGCCCCGGCGGTGTACCTTCCGGGTTTTCTGGTGTAGTGGTTGGTGTTGCCGGTGTAGGTAATACGTGCGTTGTGTCAATAGGGTTGCTTGTGCTGTCGACAGTGGCGGTATCGGTTACTATTCTTGGCGATGGACAATTGTACTCCTTAGTGATTTTTACCCAAGGTTTCGGGAACGAACCATAAGTATAGCCCGATTTTGGATCGGCATAAACTTTTTCCATAAAGCGCCCAAAAATAGGTAGCGCCGTATGCGATCCCTCACCGGTTTCGGAGGTGGTAAAGTGTACACTGCGGTCATCAGCACCAACCCAAATACCGGTTACCAGGTCTTTGGTAATACCCATATACCAGCCATCTACATAGTCAGATGAAGTACCTGTTTTACCACCAATCTGGTTATCTTTTTTCCACAGGCCAGGATATTCCCATAAAGCCTGTGAAGTGCCTCCCGGTTCTTCCATACCACCGCGGAACATGTATAGCATCAGCCATGCCGTTTCCGGACTGATAACCTGCTCTTGTTTTAAGGTAAACTCTTTCAATACGCTGCCGTCCTGATCCTCAATTCTGGTTACCAATATGGGGTCTAATTTCTGACCTTTATTCAGGAAGGTGCTGTATGCCCTTACCATTTCAAAAACCGAAACATCATTTGAACCCAATGATACCGATGGTACTGATTTAAGCGGACTTTCGATGCCGCATTTATGGGCATATTGCACAATTTTATCCCAGCCTACTTTTTCGGTCAGCTGAGCGGTAATAGAGTTTACCGATTTACCCATGGCCCAACGCAGCGACATTTCGCGGTACGAGAAATTAAAGTCGGCATTGTTGGGTTGCCAAACTTCATCCTTGCCGTTATCCTTATATTTTATGGTTACAGGCTTATCCGTGAATTTATCGCAGGGGGTAAAGCCATTATCCAGCGCGGTTAAATAAGCGAAGGGCTTAAATGTTGAACCCGCCTGGCGACGTGCCTGGTTTACGTGATCGTAATTAAAAAAGCGATGATCGATACCGCCTATCCAAACCTTTATTTTGCCTGTTGATGGCTCCAGGGTCATCATACCGGTATTCAGGATCTTCGCGTAATATTTGATCGAGTCGATGGTGGAGAAGGTGGTATCCTTTTCGCCGTTCCAGGTGAAAACGGTCATCCGTTTTTTCTGTTTAAAATATTGCTGAATCTGAACGGTATCGCCCTTATATTTCTTTTCCAGTAAACTGAATATAGGCAGGCGTTGTTCGTTTTTGAGGATAAAATCTTTGATCTCGACACCCTTGGAGTCGCGCCATGGGTTTTTATTACCCCAAAGGTTGTTGAAACGCTTTTGCAGCATTTTCATTTTTTCGGCAACTGCCTCTTCAGCATATCGCTGCAGGCGGGAGTCGATGGTGGTATATATCTTTAAGCCATCCTCATACAGATTATAGCCATTCTCTTTACACCATTTGTCCAGCCATTTTTCTACCGCGCGGCGCAGGTAGGAGTCGCCATGTGAGTCCTCTTCCACATAGCTGAGGTTAAGCTTTATAGGCGATTTGAAACTGGTATCATAGCCGGCTTTAGTCAGGTAGCCATATTTCTGCATCTGTCCTAAAACTGTATTCCGACGCTCCAAAGCGCGGTCGGGATTTTTAATCGGATTGTAGCTCGAAGTAGCTTTAAGCATCCCGATCAATAAGGCGGCTTCGGCCGGTGTAACCTTATCCGGGGTTTTATTAAAATATTTTAACGATGCGGTTTTAATACCGAAAGAGTTATTGCCGAAAGGTACCGTATTTAAATAAAGCGTAAGTATTTGCTCTTTGTTATAAACGTGTTCAATTTTAAAAGCGGTAAGCCACTCTTTGCATTTATAAACTATGGTGCGGATAACCGGGATATGCTTAATAAAGCCTTGCGATTTGCGTTTGCGGGTCTCGAACAGATTCTTGGCCAGCTGTTGTGTAATGGTACTGCCCCCGCGGCGTTCGCCTTTGGCGGTGGATAACATACTGGTAAAGAACGAGTAGAAATCAACCCCGTTGTGTTTGTAAAAACGGACGTCTTCAGTAGCAACAAGTGCGTTGATGAGGTTGGGGGAGATGTTTTTGAGCTCTACAGGTGAGCGGTTCTCTTTATAGTACTGGCCTATTAGCTTACCATCGGCTGTATATACCTCAGAACCAACGGACATTACAGGGTTTTTAATGTCCTGCATATCAGGTGAGTAACCCGAAAGCCAAAGGAAATTGAGTTCGATACAACAAAAAAAGATGATGACGAAGTAAATAAATATGGCGAAATATCTTAAAAATCGGTTTCGTATACGTCGGAACATTGGGTAAAGATGTAAAATAATGACACTAAATCATAGTGTCAAACAAATATTAATATATACAGTTTACATAAAAGTTACAGTATACCCGTCACCAACCTGTTTGCAAGTATAAGGTATTAAATTTTCAGTACCTTAAAACCGTTTTATTATAGGTCTGGTCAAATCGAATTGGCCTTTTGGTGCGGATATTTATAAATTTAAATAAACAGCATTATTATCAACGCAATTTTAACATCTAAATTTTAAGCTGGCAAAAGGTAAAGCAATTTCTTTGATATGAGTAACATAATTAACAAGTTTAAGATTGATAACGGCAAAGGGTTTTCGCTCAAAGATCAGGACTCTGCTTATGCCGATGGTTTTGAAAAGGACGATGCCAAAGATGTGCTTACCGCGCTGATAGCAGAAACATTTGACCTGCAAACCGAGCTTTACGCTGCCAATAAATACGCGCTGCTCATCATTTTCCAGGCGATGGACGCAGCCGGTAAGGATAGCGCCATAGCACATACGTTATCAGGCTTAAATCCGCAGGGCTGTCAGGTGTATAGTTTTAAACAACCCAGTACCGAAGATTATGAACACGATTTTTTATGGAGGCATTACAGATCGCTTCCCGAGCGCGGGCGTATTGGTATCCATAACCGATCGCATTATGAAAATGTGCTGGTTACCAAAGTTCACCCAGAACTGATATTAAAAGAGAATTTACCCGGTATTCAAGATGTAAAACAAATAGATGGCAAATTTTGGGATAAGCGTTACCAAAGTATCCGGGCCTTTGAGGAACATCTTACCGGTAATGGAACGGTGATCATTAAATTTTTTCTGAACGTATCAAAGGGAGAGCAAAAGAAACGGTTTTTAGAACGAATTGATGACCCAAAGAAGAACTGGAAATTTTCGGCTGCTGATATCGAAGAACGTAAACGTTGGGGCGATTACATGGATGCTTATCAAAGGGCTATCCAGGAAACAGCCACCCCAAACTGCCCATGGTATGTGATACCGGCCGACAAAAAATGGTTTACCCGTATAGCCATTTCAACCGTTATTCTTCAAACACTAAAAGATCTGAAATTAAAATATCCGGTGTTGCCCAAAGAGGAAAAGGAAAAGTTGGACGAAGCGAAAAAGCTGCTGGAAAAAGAGTGAGGGGCATTAGCGCATAAGAAATACCTGCAAAGTTTTTAAAACTTTGCAAGTATTAAAATATAAAAGGGTGATACCCTTTGTTCATTAGAAATGCCTTATATATTCGAGAACATTGTTTGTGCTCTTTCGCCGATAAGCGGTATTGGTTTACTTTCGCCATTAATGGCACCAATAAAGCCTATCACCCATAAAATAAATAACCCAACGCGTACTATCCAGAAAAGTGAGTAACCAATAGTATATCCTCCGGAGAAAAATATGGCCGCGAAGATGGCCGAGGCCGCCCAGTAAATAACTATGGAAACGATGTGAAATAATAACGTTTGTCTTAACTGATAGCTCGCCTGTGCGGTTTTATTATCCTTATACATAGCAAAATAAGCGATAAGCCAGCCGATGATAAAAAAGTAACTTACAATTCCGGCTGTTTTGCCGTCGTCTTTTGATGGAATGTCATTCATGGTGATTAATGATTTAGATTTTACTGTTTATTAATTAAAGCTAACCATATTTTGCCATCAAATGTTTGAATTTTTTTTTAAATCATAGCTTTTGAGGATGTAGTGGGGAGATGAGAACTAAAGAAAATCATCTTTAACTTGTTTCAGGATCTCGCAGGACAGGTTAATCATGATGTTGTGTAAGCCTGCATGTGGGATGCCGAAATAAATTCGGCATGCCGTATTCTTAATTTTCCTTCACAAAACTAGCCTCATCAACAAAGCTGCTTTTACCGTTTACAATGGCTATGGCTTTAACCATTGTACTGGCCGATATAGTGACCGGCGTGTTATACAAGGTTGACGAGGCTGTTGGTGCCGATCCATCGAGCGTGTAATATATTTTAGCATCGGCATCCGAGCTTTTGATCTGGATGCTGAATGGTTGTTTAAACGTTTTGGATGGCGCTATGATGTAAGGATTGGCCACGATGAGGTTATCAGTAATGGAGGATATGGGTTTTTCCAGATCTTGTAAAAACAGTTTGTTGGATAGCCGGCCGGTAAATACTTCAAATTCGCCGCCATCAGCCATGTCACTGTAGTTTAAATACAGTTTATTATATGATTTTTTGGCCAGGCTCATGCCCTGCAAATAGGTATTGGCCCTGCTTATACCCGCGCCCGAATTGGTGATAGTGAATTTTTTGCCATTCTCCAGGTAAACAGTAGCCTTATCAAACTGGGGTATCCCCACCAGGAACTGGTTTTGCCCCGGCGCGATGTTATAAATGCCCAGGGAGCTCATCACATACCAGGCCGACATTTGACCGCAATCTTCATTACCAGCCAGTCCATCCGGTTTTTCGCTGTATTCCTCGCGCAGGATACGGTCGATATAAAACTGGGTTTTATCAGGCGAATCGGTAAAGTTATACAGGTAAGCCATATGATGGCTCGGTTCGTTACCGTGCGCGTATTGCCCGATCAAACCGGCCACATCGGGTGGCGTGTTACCGCTCAGTTTGGAATCGGTGGTAAATAGTTCATCAAGCTTAGCCTCAAAAGCCTGTTTACCGCCCATGCGGGTTATCAGACCATCGACATCCTGTGGTACCAGGAACGAGTATTGCCAGGAATTGCCTTCGGTATAATTGTGGTTGATTTCGGTAGGATTAAAAGGAGCAAACCAGCCGCCGTTAACACGGGCCTGCATAAACCCATTTTGGTTGTTATATAGGTTTTTCCAGTATTGGGCGCGTTGTATGTATTCTGCATAATCCTGGGGCTTATCCAGCATTTTAGCCATCTGGGCAATACACCAATCGTCATAAGCATACTCGAGCGTTTTCGAAACAGACTCCTTTTGCGCATCGGCCTGTACAGCACCATTTTTACGATAATTATCCAAACCAAACTGGTCGCGGTTTACAGCGGCCTTCATGGCTGTAAAAGCCTCGGCAGCATCAAAATCACGGATGCCTTTGGCATAAGCGTCAACAATAACCGGGATAGAATGGTTGCCGATCATACAATAGGTTTCGGAACTGGCCAGCGGCCATATCGGCAATAAACCACCCTGCTCATACATCGCCAGGAAAGTTTTGATAAAATCGTGTGTCCGTTTTCTATCTATCAGCGTTAACAAAGGGTTTTCGGCCCGGAAGGTATCCCATAATGAAAACACAGTGTAATAATTAAAACCCTGCGCGGTATGTACCTCTTGATCAAGCCCAAGATATTGCCCGTCCACATCGTTGTAAATGTTGGGCGCCAGCATGGCGTGGTATAAAGCGGTATAGAAAATGGTTTGTTTAATGCGGGAATAATCGGGCACTACCGGGCGTTTTTCTTTAGGTACACGACCAGTACCGCCGCCGCTGGCCCTAAGCTCTGTTTGAGCGGTTTGCGTGGCCTGGGCAACAGTAGGGGCGCCACCTTCTACTTGTATCTTGTTCAGCTCGATATTCCAGGTGGCCCTGGCAGCTTTTTGTACTTTTTTAAAGTCAAAATCGGGCATTTCGGCATCCAGATTTTTTAATGCCCCCTCTGCACTTACCGAGGATATACCCACTTTTGAGATCACCTCGCCAGGGTTATCAAACTGCAGGTACATCTTGACGTTTTTGCCTTCCACCTTTTTCTGGCCTTCCTGTAATTGGTCGTTGCTGGCTATACCATAAGTTTTAAAAGGTTTAGAGAATTTAGCGTAGAAATAAACAAGCTGACCTTTGGCCCATGAGCTGGATTTACGAAATCCCCGCACTTCATGATCGTTCACCACTTCTATCCAGGAATTAATAACCGCGTCGCGGTGTTGCAGATCAATAATAATATTAGCCTTTGCGGTACCGGGATAATCATAACGGTGAACGCCAACCCGGGTAGTGGCGGTAAGTTCTACGCCGATGTTATATTTATCAAGCAGGGTTTTATAATACCCTGGCGAGGCCAGTTCGTTCTTCTTTTTAAAGCCCGAGCTGTAATCGGTGTTTTTAAATTGCGGATCGCCGGTGGTGGGCATAAACAATACATCGCAATAATCGGCAATACCGGTACCACTCAAATGAGTATGTGAAAAGCCATAAACCACGGTATCGGTAAAATGATAGCCTGAGCAACCATCCCAGCCGGTCAAACGTGTATCCGGACTTAGCTGCACCATACCAAAGGGCAATACCGCACCGGGATAAGTATGCCCATGCCCGCCGGTACCAATAAAAGGGTCAACCAGTTGCGCATAATCTTTCTCCTTTTTCTTTTCGGCCTTTTGGGCTATCGCAAGAGATGCCGAGGCTAACAATAAAGAAAATGTTAAAACATTACGTAGTGCAAATTTTGTAACGGGCATACAGGTAAATGCTGTTTATTATATCACGCAAATTAAAACTTAAAAGTCACAATCAAAAAACGCAAATTAAGTGAGTGGGGATTTTGGGAACAACGAGTAAGGGCTTTCAAAGTAATGAGTAAAATGCCGGGTAGGTTGCTAATCAAATCCTGAGAATTATTAAATTCTGAAAACCCTGATTCAGATGATTTCTGTACATATAACAAGAGTCCCGGTTTCCTTGAATAATGGAAAATCGGGACTCTTTAGTTAAGATCTACGAGGGATAAAACCGACCGTTTGGTATGTAGTTATTAATACTTTTTAAACCTTTTAAAACCCGCCAAAAATTTGTTAAAAAGTGTTAAATTGGTGTTAAAAATTCGTTAAACAGGGTAAAAAGAGGCCCTTTTTGTCCTGTTTTTGATCAAAAAGTGTTAAAATAAAAGCTTTAAAAAGTTTTTAAGCATTGCGCACCATCCCCATTTTTTTCAAAAGTTTACGGTTTTCACGGCGATGGATAAGACGGTAAACAATGGCATAAATGATTGGCAAAATCAGTAATGTCAAAATAGTTGATGTCACCAGGCCACCTATCACCACAATAGCCAATGGCTTTTGGGTTTCGGAACCGATACCGGTTGATACTGCTGCGGGCAATAAACCAATAGCAGCCATCAGCGCAGTCATCACCACCGGGCGAACCCTGGAAATCACGCCCTCTAATATGGCTTCATTGAGATGCATTTTTTCTTCGAGGTTCTTTTTGAAAACCGATACCAGGATCACACCATTCTGAATACAAACACCAAACAAGGCTATAAAACCTATACCTGCCGATATACTGAAGTTGGTGCCGGTAATATGCAGGGCCAGGATCCCGCCAATAAGTGCAAATGGTACGTTCATGATAACCAGTATAGCATCCTTGGCATTGCCAAAGGTGATAAACAGAATCAGGAATATAACCAGTAAACAAACAGGCACTACATGAGCCAGCGTGTTTGAAGCGCGGATCTGGTTCTCAAACTCACCGTTCCAGGTAAAGGAATAGCCCTGGTCGAGCTTAACGGCGGAATTTACTTTTTGCTGTGCTTCGGCGATGGTACTGCCCAAATCACGACCACGAACCGAGAATTTAACCGCTATATAACGCATGTTATTGTCTCGGTAAATAAAGGCCGGTCCGGTTTGGGTGGTGATGTTGGATATTTCCTTGATAGCGATCTTAGAACCATTCATAGTAGGTACCATCAGGTTTTCGATTTTATCCTGAGTATCTCTGAAGGGCTTTTGG
Organism: Mucilaginibacter sp. 22184; assembly: GCF_052045695.1. Taxonomy (NCBI): domain Bacteria; kingdom Pseudomonadati; phylum Bacteroidota; class Sphingobacteriia; order Sphingobacteriales; family Sphingobacteriaceae; genus Mucilaginibacter; species Mucilaginibacter sp. 22184. The sequence continues at coordinate 122,963 of NZ_JBQEPI010000003.1, read as the reverse complement.
TAACGGATCCGGATATCGAATTTGCGCTCGCCTTCGTAAAGTGTAGTGGCCGCTTTACCACCAATGGCCATTTCAATAACGGCGTTGGCATCGGCAGTTGATACGCCATAAAGGGCCATTTTGCGCTGATCGAGTTCAATCCTGAACTCGGGCTGACCCAAGTTGCGAAGTATGCCCAGGTCTTCAACACCTTGTACGTGTTTGAGCACCTCCATTACAGAATCAGCCTTATGGTCAAGTACATTGAAATCCGGGCCGAATATTTTTACAGCCATAGAAGCAGGTACACCAGCAACTGCTTCAGCCACGTTATCAATAATAGGTTGCGAATAGTTGAAGATGATACCAGGAAACTGGCTGAGTTTTTTATCAATATTGGCGATCAATTGCTCCTGGGTAAGCCCGCTTTTCCACTGGTCTTTAGGTTTCAGATCCACCTGTATCTGTACGTTAAAGAAACCCTTCGGATCGGTACCGTCGTTAGTACGACCAACTTGCGATAGGGTCTGTTTTACCTCGGGAAAGGTGGCCAGTACATCGCGCATCTTGTTGGTCACGTTTACCGAGCTTTCCAGCGATGTGCTCATCGGTAACTGTGCTGTTACCCATAATGCGCCCTCATTAAGCTGCGGTAAGAACTCAGAACCTAAGAACTTGGCCGAAAAGAAGGTGACCGCCATAAAGGATACTGCCACTAGTAAACTTAACTTTTGATTGCGATAAGTATAATTAAACATCCTGCGGATGCCTTTCTCGAAAAATATAACTATTGGGTTATGTTTTTCCCTAACGTTTTTGCTCAATAATATACTGGATAGGGCCGGTACTAGGGTAAGGGTGAAAATCAATGCTCCCAATAAGGCGAAGCCTAAGGTGTAGGCCAATGGCGAGAACATTTTACCTTCAACCTTTTGGAAGGCGAAAATCGGCACTAAACAGGTTAAAATGATGAGTTTGGAGAAGAATATGGCTTTACCCATTTCGGAGCCTACATTTTTAAACAAGCCCAATTTGGCGAGGCCGTTAAACTTCTGCATGCCTACTTCTTTGGCGCGATGGTCAAGGGCCACAAATATCCCTTCAACCATTACCACGGCGCCATCAATGATGATACCAAAATCGACGGCACCCATCGAAAGCAGGTTGGCGCTCATGCCCTTTAAGCGTAAACATATAAATGCAAATAGTAGTGCAAGCGGTATAATGATGGCCACAATGAGCGTTGTACGCCAATCGGCCATGAACAGGAATACGATAACTGTAACCAGGATGATACCCTCACACAGGTTATGGATAACCGTTTCAGTACAAAAATCCATCAGGTTGGTACGATCGTAAAAAGTATCGATCTTCACATCCTTGGGTAATACGTTATTGTTTAGGTCGGCTACTTTATCACGGATGCGTTTTAGGACTTCGGCAGGATTTTCACCTTTGCGCATTACTACAATGCCTTCAATAACGTCGTTATGCTTATCGCGCCCTACCTGTCCTAAACGGGGCAAACCGCTTTCTTTAATTTCGGCAACGTCTTTGGCCAGGATTGGTACGTTGTTTACATTTTTGATGATGATGTTCTGGATCTCATCAATATTATTGATCAAACCAATACCACGCACAATATAGGCCTGGTCGTTCTTTTCAATAATATCGCCACCTACGTTAATGTTGCTGCGGTTGATAGCGTTGTATACGTCCAACGAGGTAAGGCCATATTTTTGAAGTAAGGAAGGATTAACACTTACCTCGTAAGTTTTTTCCTCACCGCCAAAGCTGTTTACGTCGGCCACACCTGGTACCGATTTGAACTGACGATCCAGGATCCAATCCTGAATAGCGGTCAGATCATGAATGGTTTTGGCACGGCTTTTAAGCGTATAACGGTAAATCTCGCCGGTAGGGCCGTAGGGTGGTTCTACTTCGGGTTTTACACCGTCGGGTAGGTCGGCATTTCCCAGGCGACTTAATACTTGCTGTCGGGCGAAGGCATCGTCCACATCGTCATCAAAAATGATACGCACATAGGATAAACCAAATGAGGAAGTAGTACGCAGGTTAGCCTTTTTTTGTACCGAGTTTAAAACGGTCTCCATGGGTATGGTGATCATTTTTTCAACCTCCTCGGCGCTGCGGCCAGGCCATTGCGCTATGATGATGATCTGCGTATTGGTAACATCGGGGAACGTTTCAATAGGCGTATTCATGTAGCTCCATATACCGAGCACTACCAGTACCAGTGTCATAAAAAACACGAAGTAACGATGCCTTAACGAAAAGTAGATTATATTTTTAATGAATTTATTCATTGCAGTATCTTGTAGTTAAGTTAGTATCGAGTAGTTAGTATCAAGTATCAAGATCTTTTGGAGACTATAAATATCACGATTAGGGTCATGATACTTGATACTAGCTACTTGATACCAATAAAAAATCTATTTATCACCCATTAGCGCATCATAAAACAATAGCTGATTTTTAGAGATGATCTTATCGCCGGCATTTAAGCCCGATGAGATGTAGCTTACATCATCAACCGTTTTAATTACACTTACTTCGCGTACTTTTAAATCACTTTTACTGTTGTATACCACTACGTAGTACTTACTGTTATCGAAAATAACTGCTTTTGCAGGTACAGCTACTGATTGAGCCTTGTCATTATTAGAGATCACCACATTAGTAAACATTTCCGGCTTCAGCAGCATATCTGTGTTCGGTAATACGATCTTGATTTTCATTACCTTGTTATCAGGGTCAAGCACCGAGCTGATGGCGTCAACCTTGCCGGTAAATACCTTACCCGGATAGGCTACTGTAGTTACCTTTGCGGTATAGCCGGGTTTTACCTTGCTGATATCAGATTCAAACACGTTGGCCCATATCCAAACATCTTTCATGTTAGAGATAGTGAACATGTTGCCGCTATTATCAGGGCGTATAAAGCTTCCGGCCGTGATGTTTTTTTCAACGATAAAACCACTCTCCGGCGCCTTAATGATCAGGGAACCACTTGCGGAGGTGTTACCACCGCCGTTGATGGCGATTTGCTGTTGAACCTTGGTACTGGCTGCAGCTGCTTTGTTGTAGTTTTCTTTAGCTTCGGTATAGTCGCGCTCGCTTGAAATGCCATTTTTGTACAAGTATTCTGCTTGCTCCAACTGGCGTTTGGCAATAGCGAGATCCGATTTGGTAGCTGTTAAATCGGTGTAATTACCGGCAATATCAGCACTGCGCATTACCGCCAGCGTTTGGCCTTTTGTAACTTTATCACCCAAGGACACTTTTACTTCCAGTATCTGACCACCAGCAAAAGGGAATACCTTGATCACGTTATTATCATCATAAGATACTTCACCCGAAAGGCTAAGCTCATCTTTCATGGCGGTAGTTTTTGCTGTGTCAATAGTGATCATACGCGCCATAGAGTCGCTTACAGTAACAGGCAGGTTTTCTGCCACAGGCTGGGGCTTGCCTTTGCAGGCGGCAAGTAATAGTAAAGCGGAGATGCCGGACAACAGCGTTTCTCTTTTCATCATTATTTTATATTTATAAAAATTATCAGGATTTAATTACAGGAATACCAATAGCAAAATTGAGATCAGCAATAGATTTTTGCAGATTATACTGCTGTTGCAATATCTTGAGCTTGGTGTCTTTATAGGTATCAAAAAAGTCAACAAATTCAATCAGGCTGATCTGTCGTTGCTGAAAGCTTTTGAGCATGCTGCTAAATAATTTATCATACTGCTCATTAAATTCAACCTGCTGTGTAGTAAACAGCTGCTGATTTAATTTATATTGATTTACAGCAGCAACAACATCATTTTTAAGCTGTAGTTCGCTTTGTTTTAAAGTGCTCTCCTGGCTCTGGATGTTATACTTAGCCGATTTGATATTACCCTGGTTGCGGTTAAAGAAGGGCAGGGGTAAGCCAATTTCCAGGCCATAATAGTTTGGTGCGTAGTTACTGTTTTTATCATATGATGCACCGATGGTAATGTCTGGAACTGCCAGTGCCCGCTGATAGGCCAGGTTATGCGTGGCTGAATTCAGTTGGTACTGGTTCGACAGGTAATCGGGTCTGCTGGCTTTAGCCTGTTCAATTAACGACGGAATATCAAGCGACACGTTCTCTGTTGGGTTATCATTAATGATCGGGTCTACAAAAGCAGTCTCTTTGGTTTGCAGTAAGGTTTTTAGCTCGGTTTGAAGATCATTGATCTGGCGGTTGTTCTCTACCATGTCGTTCTGCAGGCCGAAAAGTAAAGCTTTAAGCCTGATCAGATCTTTCATGGAGGTATTACCCGCATCATATGATTTTTGGATAGCCTTCACGAGGTTGGTTGCAGAAGTGATCTCGTTCTGATAAACTTTAGCCTGGGCGTTCAGCGTAGCCAACTGACTAAAATCAAGGCGGAGATTATAACGCAGGTTGCGCATCAGATCATTAAAAGCAGCCTCCTGCACCATGGCATCATCTTTGGCCATTTGTACCTGTTTGCCGCGTTTACCGGCTGTGGTAAATACCTGGTTTAACTGTACAAATACTTGTCCTTGGCCTTTACTATGGTCAAAGAATTTGTTGCTGCCACCGGTATGGATGTTTTGATCGGTGCTTAATACGGGATTGTCCCAAAGTTTGGCCTGTTGTATGAGCGCCTTCGACGCTTCTATGTTATACTTTTGGGCTAAAAGGCTTAAGTTGTTTTCAAGAAATTGTTTTTCTGCATCCTGAAAGGTAAGCTTAACGGTGTCAGTTTGGGCCTGGGCCCGGGTGGTACTAAAAGTAAAAAGTACGACTGATAAAAAAAGCAGGGGTTTTATCTTATACATAGTCCTAGTCTATTCAACACTACAAAAATTCATAATAGGTATGAATTTTATATGAAGATGGGTTAATGATAGCATTAAAAGAACGTTGATACAAATACGGGCGATACAATATAATATATCGGGCAGTGATAAAGTGTAAATACAGTTAAATATAGAGGTTATCAGAATGTCTTACGTAAAGTTTTCAAAATAAGTTCGGCAAAAGGCTTACCAAAAGTTTTTGGCTTGAAAGTTATCGATGGGGAATTTTTAAGAAGCTTGTAGCTAATTTCCTAAAGCATAATTTTAAAAAAAATGGGACTATTTTATTAAAAAAGTGGGTTTACATGGTTTACACTTTTTTATGGTTTACATTGATTTAATTAATTGATAATCAAATTATTGAGTATATTTTATAGCCGTAAAACAGGTTTATGTGTAAACCCACTTTATGACGATGAAAGCGATCTTAGGAGGAGATACGTTAGTCTTCAGGATTCTATGCGAGAACCCTGGCGATATTGTAAATGGGTTCGATATTGGAAATTAAAAATTCATTATTCGATACGAATTCTCTTATTCCTGATTGGGTTAACAACAGTTAAATTTCTATCTCAAATCCATCGGCGTCCTTTAAGAAAGGCAGAGCCCGGCGGGCTTTTTGAACTTCATCGGCTATAATGGAGAAGGTGTACACATCATCTTCGTCGCGTTTGTAATATACCACATTGCCATTCGGATCGATACAAGTGGAATCGCCGGAGTGATAAACCTCATTGCCATCATGGCCTACACGGTTTACGCCAATTACATAGCTCTGGTTTTCCACGGCGCGCGCAGGCAATAGTGTACGCCAATGTAAGGCGCGGCGTTCGGGCCAGTTGGCTACTACAATGAGCAGGTCATAAGCGTTTTCGTTTATATTACGAAGCCATACCGGGAAACGAAGGTCGTAACATATTACGGGGCAAATTATCCATCCGTTAAGTTCAACAAAAAGCTTTTTATTACCTGCTGTGTAAGTATGGTGTTCTTTACCCAGTGCAAAAAGGTGACGCTTATCGTAATGATTATAAGCGCCATCTGGTCGCATCCAGATGAGGCGATTGTAAAACTTATCACCTTCTTTTATAATAATACTGCCGGTTACTACGCAATCATATTGCTGAGCGGTTTTAAGCATCCATTGCATGGTTTTACCATCCATGGGTTCTGCCAGTTTTTCGGCATCCATAGTAAAACCCGTGCTAAACATTTCGGGTAATATAATGAGATCGGTTTTCTCGCGTATTCCGCCTGATAATCTCAAAGAAATGTTCTGTAAGTTTTTATCGGTATTTTCCCAGAAAAGGTAGCCTTGAAAAACAGTAATTTTAAGATTATCCATAAGCAGTATTTTAATAGTTAGTAGATGGACAGGTGGTTGTAAAAATAAATTACAATTATTCTACCTTATTGCTATTCATCAAAAGTATGATTTATAGACAATATATTTAACCATAAATTAAACCTTCAATAATCTATCAACGGCTTTATCCAAGGTTTCTTGCCTTTTGGCAAAACAAAATCGCAATACATGATGATCGATGCCTTTGGTATAAAAGGCCGAAACGGGTATAGAAGCCACCCCGTTTTCCTTAGCCATACGGATAGCAAAGTCAGCGTCTTTTTCATCCGTTATGGCACTATAACGTACTGATTGAAAATAGGATCCGTGGCAGGGCAATAGTTCAAAACGGGTTTGTTCAAGCCCTTTCCGGAAGTAGTCTCTTTTTTGCTGAAAAAAATCAGGTAAGCCTAAATAAGTCTCTTCATTTTTTAAATGTTCGGCAATGGCATATTGTATAGGCGTATTCACCGCAAACACTAAAAATTGATGGATCTTTCTAAACTCTGTCATCAGATGCTCCGGGGCCATGCAATAGCCAATCTTCCAGCCGGTAGCATGAAAGGGTTTACCAAATGATGCAACTATGAAACTCCTTTGCTGTAATTCGGGGTACCGGGCCATGCTATGATGGGTTTCGCCATCATATATCAGATGTTCATATACCTCGTCGCTCAATATCAATATGTCCTGATTTTTAACTAAGGCGCTCAACTCGTCAATATCCTGCCTGTGTAATATGGTGGATGTTGGATTTTGAGGTGAGTTAAGGATGATCATTTTAGTTTTGTGATTGATCAGTCTTTTTACCATATCCCAGGCAATGCGATAGTTTGGCGGTTCAAGCGCCAACGACTTTACAACGCCTCCCATCAATTTAATGGCAGGGGCATAACAATCAAAAGCCGGCTCAAAAATGATCACTTCATCATTGGGGTGAATAACCGCGCTAATGGCCGTAAATATAGCTTGGGTGCCACCAGCGGTTATCGTGATCTCGGTATCCGGATTATAAACGGCTCCGTATAGTTTTTCTGTTTTCTCAGCAATTTTTTCGCGTAAGCCCATAACACCTGCCATGGGCGCATACTGATTATGGCCATTTTTCATAGCCTTGTTTACCAGTTCAATAAGTTCTGGTGAACAATTATAGTCAGGAAAACCTTGCGAAAGATTTATTGCACCAACCTCGTTGGCCAGGGCCGACATGACGGTGAATATGGTTGTGCCAGTTTGGGGGAGTTTTGAAACAACAGGTATCATTGGGGTTAAAAATAAACAAAAAACAGTAACCACACATGCGTAAAAACACGTTTTTTTTGTTTATTGAAATTATTTATTCTTATATGAAAATTAATTACGCCCAATGTATCACCGCATAAAGCGCACTGGCAGATATGGCTATCCATAATAATATGCTTTGAAACAGAGGCCTGAAACCTACAGATAATAAAACCGCACGGGATAAACCGGCCCCGATCAGGAATAGGGTGAGCGTTAAACCTGCCTTGGCAATTTTGATGATGTAAGGGCTGATAACAGAAACGGCAGGTAAATAGGTATCAATGATCATGGCCAAAATAAACAGGCCTATAAAATAGGGCACTTTTATTTTTTTTGAGTTGTTTTTAAACAGGTATGAGGACAGAAAAGCTACAGGTATTATCCATAAAGCTCTGGCCAGTTTAACAGTAGTTGCAATTTCCAAAGCATGGGTGCCATATTTGCTGGCGGCGCCTACTACCGAACTGGTATCATGAATGGCTATCGCGCACCATAAACCAAACTGGCTTTGTGACAGGTTTAAATAATGCCCGATCAGCGGGAATATGAATAACGCTACGGAATTAAGAATAAAAATGCAGCCCAGCGCTACCGATATTTGTTTTTCTTCGGCTTTAATTACTGGTGATATCGCCGCGATGGCACTTCCGCCGCAAATAGCGGTTCCTGAAGAAATAAGGAAAGATGTTTTCTTTTCGATATTAAACCATTTACCCACGAAATATCCTAAAATAAGCGTTCCGCTGATAGAGGATATGGTAAATAGAAAACCTTCGTTACCCGCATGCAGCGCGCTATGAACGTTCATGCCAAAGCCCAAGCCTACAACCGATACCTGTAATAACAAATGTGTGGCCTTATGATTAAGATGGAGGTAAGGGTGACCGGTGAACTGAGCTATGATAAGCCCCATTAAAAGTGCTACCGCCGGACTTACAAATGGCGTTAAGCAAAGTATAAAACATATTATAAAAATTACTATGCGCGCGTTAGAGCTTACATTAAGCAATAACGTATTTGTGTTATTGGTAAATTGATGATTGGTATGCATGTGATATATAATTTAACACCACAAAAGTGAACTTTTACTCACTGCAATTTTTATCACAAAAGACAATCTTTGATAACTTTTAGTTATGGAGCGAGCGTGTTTTAATAAAATGTATATGATTAATGAAACAGGTAGGGATGTGCGTGTTTCTTCTGTAAAAGGATCAATAGATAAAATAATTGCCTTTGAATATTCCCTTTTTTATATGTAAATTTAATAAGACGCATTATTTAATACTGATCTGATGAAAAATGCATTTGTTAGCGGCTTAGTTGTAGGTATATTTAGCGGAACCTGGTTGTTCGTGATGCATACGTTTGGTTACAGTAATTCGGGTAACCATGTGTATCCTATTGAATACTTATCTATTTTAATACCATTAGTAGGTGTTTATATGGGGGTGAAAAGTTATAAGGAGAATGAGAAAGACAATAACCTTAGTTTTTTCGAAGCATTTTTTCAAAGTTTCAGAATATTAGTCATTGGTGGTATAGTTGCCTGTCTGGCCGGGCTTGTATATCTTAATTATGTGGATCAGGGTAATAACTTTCTGGGTTTTTCTGGTCGTTTATTCGGCGGAGCACTAATAGGGGTGTTGATTTGTGTAGCTGTATCTGTGGTTCTGATGAATCGTCCGGGTAAGCTGAACTAGGTTATCATCTGTTAAACCTGAAAATATCAGCGTTGTTATTTTTTTTACCCATTATCAAGTCATGTATAATTTCTGCTGCTATCACACTGAAGGTTATTCCATTACCGCCAAAACCCAGTGCAAAGAAAGTATTTGGTCTTTCCGGTATCGAACCTATATAGGGTAAGCCATCCTTTGTTGAGGCAAACGCGCCTGCCCAGCTAAAATCGGGCACCAGAGGAATGTGCGGCATTCTTTTCAAAAAAGCTTTCTGTAACATCTCTGTTTTCCGGCTAATTACCGAAGGGTGAATGTGAGGGTGGTGAAACGGATCATCTCTACCGCCTACCAAAATTCGATTTTCGCTAACTACCCTGAAATACATATAAGGGGTGGCGGTTTCCCATATCAGGCTGTTTTTATGCCAAAAGAATTCATCTGGTAATGGCTCTGATACCAATGCATAGGTTGAGTTGATGTCTGCGATTTTTTTTGGGATATATTGCAGGCTTTCGTAACCGCAGGCTATGATCAGTTTTTTTGCTTTTACCGTGTAACTATTGTTAGTATGCAGTATAATATTCTGCTTCGCATATTCAATATGTTTTACACCTGTTTTATTATAAACCTGGTGACCCGAACTCTGAAAGCTTTTAAATAAGGCATGTGTAAACAAATACGCGTCTATCTCACCACCATCGACAGAAAACAAGGCGCCTGGCGCGTCAAAATTGAATTTTTTTCTTACATCTGAGTTTTCAAGCCATTCCACTTTAAAACCGTGTTTTTTCCGAAGACTGAATTCATCTTGTAAAGCTTTAGTGTGGGTTTTAAAACTGGCGTATTGTAGGCTCGGTCGTAAGTGAAAATCAAATTTAGGTTTGAATGTCTGGCAAAGATCGCCGATATCATATATCGCCTTACGGCAAAGCTCATAACTTTTAACTGCATCCTTTTCTCCAACTAGGTTTTTCAGTTGGATTAATGGTGTATCTATCTCATATTGTAAAAAAGCAGTACTCGCGGCGGTACTGCCCATGGCAGTGTGGCCTTTATCGAAAACGGCAACAGATAATCCCGAATTTCGTAAATTATGAGCGGTTAAAGCAGCGCTTATGCCCGCACCCATAATAGCTACGTCTATTTGTAGATTTTGTTGCAAAGAGGGGTATGACGTAACAATACCATTCTTCATTAACCAATAAGGGTGCTGTTCGTAAAGATTCATGTCTGTTGAAAGTTTGTTTGAACAACAGGGTTGGTTATTTAAAGTTTTAATGCATTTCGTTATCTTAAATTATAGTAATTACAGGTTATAAACATTTACGCTGAAATTTTTTTAAGTTCAAATCTGTGCTAATGAATGGGTTAGCTTTTAACTTGAAAAATCTTTTAAAAAAAGTTTTGCAACTTGATTTAAAATCCTACTTTTGCAAACCCAATCGGGAACGGGATGTAGCGTAGCCCGGTATCGCGCCACATTTGGGATGTGGAGGCCGCAGGTTCGAATCCTGCCATCCCGACACCAGCGATACCAAACTGAGTCAAAACCCTCTAAATTGTAAGATTTGGAGGGTTTTTTTTTGACCATTTCAGTAATTATAGTCCAAGGCAACCCATATAGCACCAAACTTCTGAATGCCCTATTTCGCACCCTCTTTTTAATCTTTAAAATTGTTCAATGCGTTTTACTCGTAACTCGAGGTTGCTTGTAACTGATTTAATGTTTTAATCCGCCCAGCATAAATGGAAAGTTGTGGTGGTGGGGGAATAATATCAAATGAGTTTTAAGAATAATGGTATGAAAACAACAATTTCATTCAGCGTCCTTTTTTCTGAAAAGGATAAAGCCAGCAAGGGCCTTGCGCCCGTCTATGTGCGGATTAATGAAAAACTAGTACAGTACCGAGTGGTATGTTAGAGAGTTTCTGATCAAACAAAAAAACGAACCGACATCTACCTATCCCAATTGGAATTATAAGTTGGCAGCCGCCTGTTCATTATCTCCGTTTTGATAAACAATGACCGAGGAAATGAATGGATTTAGACGTTGTTTAAATTAAATGGGAGTTTCCTGATCCTTTTGCCGGTTAAGTCAAAAATGGCATCCGTAAGCGCAGGAGCAAAAGGGGGGAGGCCCGGCTCGCCCACGCCACCGGCATCCGCTGTGTTTTCCATAATATGCACTTCAACTGGAGGCATGTCACTCATCCTCGGCATCAGGTAGTCATAAAAGTTCTTTTGTTCTACTAACCCATTTTTGAAAGTGATCTCATGAATAGTAGCTGCGCCAAGGCCCATTACGACAGATCCTTCCACCTGCGCTTTGATAATATCGGGGTTCACATACCAGCCACAATCCATCACTGCCCAAACCTGGTCGATCTTAACTTTTCCATTGGTATGTCTGGAAACTTTAACAATCTGGCCTACAGTGGTTTCAAAACACTCGGTGATGGCTACGCCAAACCCTTGGTTCTTTTTCCTGGATTTCCAGCCTGAAACCTGTTCCATTTTATCGATCAAAGCCTGGCAGCGCTCATCCTTTAAGTATTTCCTTCGAAAGTCGAGCTGATCCTGTCCCGCTAAAACAGCCATTTCATTGATGAAGCTTTCATAGGCAAAACCATTAGTAGATGCATAAACTGAACGCCACCACATGTTGGGCAGGGGCATTTCATAAGGAACGTCAGCAAAGCTGATGTTTTTAATATTGTCGAAATAAGACTTTAAAAATCCTTCTGTTGTGCTACCATTTGCCTTATCTCTTTTGTTATTATTCCAGTGGTCTATATTTTGACCCGCCATTTTGAATTTCAAAGCGCTGATCTCGCCATTTTCAATCGATCCTTGTCCCCGGTAGGAGATCCCGGCACGATAAGGCCCCTGTGTCAGATCATCTTCTCTGGTCCAAACTACCTGCACCGGTCCGCCAATTTGCTTGGAGATGGCAACCGCTTCCTGGGTATAATCCAAAAAAGCTTTTCTCCCAAACCCGCCACCTAAAAATGTCATATTAACTACGACCTTTTCTTTCGGCATTTTGAATTTATCGCTAATGTCGCCTTGCACCCAATCTGGAGCTTGTATAGGTCCCCATATTTCTATTTTGTCGCTTTGATAATGGGCGACGCAATTTAGCGGTTCCATAGCGCCATGCGATTGATAAGGCGTCTGGTAGATCACGTCTATCTTTTTTGAGGCTTGTGCCAGTACGGGATCTGGTTCGCCTTGCTTTTTAAAAGAAAGCCCTTCTTTCGTTTTAAGTAGTTCCTCGTGGGCTTTATAGATATCGCTGGTGTTCACATGCTCAAATCCACTGTCATCCCATTCAACGCGCAGGGCTTTCCTGCCCTGCATAGCTGCCCATGTGGAATCGGCTATAACGACCACCCCATCCCGGGTAGTATTAAAAACAATCATTTGTACCTTAAATACCTGCTTAACACCAGGAACTTTTAAAGCTGCCGAACCATCAAAGCTTTTTACTTTGCCCCGTAGTCTTGGATTGCGCTCCACTGCCGCATAAAGCATTCCCGGTAGTTTTTTATCCAAACCGAAGATGGCTTCTCCATTAGTTTTCATTGGAGTATCAAGTCTTTGGAGCGGTTTGCGGATCAGTTTATATTCAGATACCTTTTTGAGCTTAACCTCTTTGGGGGCCGGTAGTTTGGATGCCGCGGTCACCAGATCCCCGTAATTCAATTTCTTGCCGGTGGGCCTGTGAATGACATGGCCAGACTCTGCATAACATTCGCTTACAGAAACGTTCCATTTGGCAGCACCAGCAATAATGAGCATTTCACGCGCAGTTGCACTTAATCTCAACAGGTTTTTATAAGCCCCTCTAATGGTCGAGCTTCCCCCGGTGATCTGACTTCCGTATTTCGTTGGACTACCTTGGGCAAATATCACATGGATATCCTTCAGATCAACTTCTAATTCTTCGGCGATAATCTGGGGTACAGATTGGTAAGAACCCTGGCCCATTTCTGCACGGTGATCGGTTAAGGTAACCTTTCCATTGGTATCGATGCGTATCCAGGCGTTAAATTCGAACGCCGCCTGATCGTCCGATACACCAGCAACTAAAATTTCCTTTTTCGCGTTTACCGGAAAATAAAAGCCCAGACATAGTGCCGTTCCAACAAGACTGGATGCTCTTATAAAATTTCTTCTTGATATTGTGTTAGTTTCCATAATGGTTACTATAATCGTTTAAATCTTTATTTTGCTTTGGCAGAGGGCGCATAAGCGCCTTTAGCTATCCATAAACGTACCTGTGTGGCGAAAGCCAGTCTGCTCATCGGCGGAAGGGTACGACCCTCTCCCGGATGCCAAGCCCAACCGACCAGTTCATCATTAGCCATATGATCTATGAGTTGTGCTTTTGTCCGTCCGCCGTTCTGCTTTGGGTCAAGCAGCTGTAGCGCGAGTTGTCGCGGCGTACGCCCCTGAAATACCATACGCATGTGAGCAGGCGGCAAGCCCCATTTAGGATTCCCTGGTGGCATATGTGGTCCGGCGGTATTTTCTGCCTGGTGGCAATTGTTGCAACGCATGGAGTAGACGCCTTTTCCATCTACACCCCGCTGTACATTCATGGTATGAATATGATTATCATCACCCTGTAACGGCGCATTGCCGGAGGGGTGGCAGTTCATGCAACGCGCGCTCATCAATACTTTATATACCGACATATATGCTTTCACAGAGCCGATACTATCCTTTGGCAGCGTAGCAAAGCTGCTTTCTTTTGTTGCCGGCAGCTCTCTGAATGACAATGTTATCATCCCTGCTATTAACACGATGCCGGTTATGATGATCAGTTTCTTCATGATTTTGCTCCTTCCGCCTGCATAGCAGCCGCTTTGTGTATCGCAGCACGGATACGCTGATAGGTTCCGCAGCGGCATATGTTGCCTGACATCGCATCATCAATATCCTGATCGGTGGGGTTTGGATTTTCCCGCAACAGTACCACTGCGGACATGATTTGTCCAGACTGACAATAACCGCATTGAGGAACATTCATTTCATTCCATGCCAATTGCAGGGGGTGATTATTACCAGAGGAGAGTCCCTCGATGGTTACAATATTTTGCCCGGCCGCCCGGCCTGTTTTTGTTACACAGGATCGCACCGCTTCACCGTTCAGATGAACGGTACAAGCTCCGCATTGAGCTGCTCCGCAACCAAATTTAGTACCTGTTAAACCAAGGATATCCCGAATGGCCCATAGAAGCGGCATATTTGGATCAACATCAATATCATGACGTTGACTGTTGACGGTAATGGTGATCATAGACGAAATGGTTAGTAAAGTAAATTTAAGCTAAAAATTAATATAAAATACCTACGCACATTAAATATTCTGAAGGATAATTACCAATCAGTCTTCGCTTTTGTCCGTTGTGACAGTTTGTTTTTTAATTACTCTTTGCCTGCTTTGAGAAGAATATGCGGTGATTAGGTATTTTTTGTCGTTCTATATAATCAATAGTCAAGGATAACCGCTAAAATACAATTTCGTCCGGATCATCGAACGCGGGCAAATCCGGCTTTAGGATGTTAAATCTATTGTTTTGGACGGTCATTATAAGTAACACTTCCTCGGCTTGAGGGACAGGCATTTGGTGAGAGCCAGGTGGGTATCCGGAAACAGGTAGATGTTTGTTTTATTGCCTTTTTATTTTTCGTTATTATGGATTGAAATGCTATTTACATTAACATAATTGTATTGATTGTAAATAGAAATAGAGTGGGAGCAAGCCATAAGTAGGGAGTCAAGGAACGCTTATCCGTTAAAAGTGATAATGTGAATGTGTTTTTCATTTTAACATATTTAATATGGAAAATTTATTTCCAAAAAAGTAATAAAGTAATCATTGAATGTTAAACTTTTGTTAATTTCAGTTCTAAAACCTACCACATATGAAAAAAAAACTACCATTTTTGGGTATTTTGCTGTTTTTCTCTGCATCTAACCTGTTTGCACAACGCACGATTAAAGGGAATGTAATTGACTTCAGAGATAAACTCCCGGTACCGGGGGTATCTGTTTCATTGAAAGGCACAACTACGGGTTCTATTACTAACAACAATGGCGATTTTAGTATTATAATTAATACGGATAACCCCATCTTAGTATTTAAATTTATTGGGTATCTGACACAGGAAGTGCCTCTGGTGCAGGAATCCGTCATCAACATTCAGCTAAAGCAGGATAATAAACAACTTAATGAAGTTGTTGTTACTGCCTTGGGTATCAAAAGAGATCAGAAATCCCTGGGGTACTCGGCTCAACAGATAAAAGGATCGGATCTTACGGTTACCAAAGATCAAAACGTTATCAATGATTTGGCCGGTAAAATTGCCGGTGCCCAGGTAACTGGTTCGTCCGGTGCGAATTTAGGCGGAACTGCCAAAATAAAACTGAGGGGTATTAACTCACTCAATGGTAGCGGTTCTCCATTAATGGTAGTAGACGGCACACCCGTAGCACAGGATAACTTTGCCGATACAGAAAATGGTGTTGACCGGGGAAATATTTCACAGGATATCAATCCTGATGATATTGAAAGTGTAAGTGTCTTGAAAGGCCCTGCTGCATCAGCCCTGTATGGATTGCGCGGGCAATATGGCGCGATACTTATCACCACTAAGAAAGGGATAAAAGGAGCTAAAAATGTATCAGTTTCGATCAACAGTGCTTTTTCCTTTGAGCATATCGGTAACTTCTTACCCCTCCAAAATACTTATGGTGTAGGTAATAACCAAATTTTCTCCACATTGGCTAACGGTCAAAAGTATATTAACGGCAATGACGAAAGCTGGGGCCCTAAAATGGACGGAACTCCCGTTAGAATGTATTACAGTTTTTATCCAGAAGACCCGCAATACGGTCAGTTAACACCATTTGTGCCACATCCTGATAATATCAAAGACTACTATCAAATTGGGCAAAATATCAATAATGGCATAACCGTTACCGGAGGAAGTGAAAATGCTGCTTATAGATTCAGCTATAACAATAACTACATCAAGGGCACTATACCCAATACTTCACTAAAGCGGAATAATTTGGGGTTAAGCACTTCTTTAAACTTAAACTCAAAATTAACCCTGGGCGCAAATGTCAGTTATGCAAATAACAGTGGCCAAAGACCTTCACAAGGTTACCAGGGATCATTTACCGGAGCCCAGCAATGGTTTCAGCGCAATTTAGATATCAACCGTTTGCGCAATTATAAATATCCCGATGGAACTATTTTAAACTGGAACGTTAACCCAAATTCGGCCGGAGTAATAATAACCAATAAACCAAGTGATTGGGATAACCCGTTTTTTGATGCATATGAAGTGCTTAATAATGATAGCAGGGATCGTGTTTTTGGGGATGTTAACTTAAGTTACCAGATATTACCCGGATTAAAATTAAGCGGTTTTGCCCGCTCAGATTTTTATACCCAAAACATCACCAATAAAACGGCTTTGGGGGGCATATCGGATGAGGGGTATGCGGTCGGTAAATATCAGAACACGGAAAATAATTATGAGTTTTTAGGGCAATACGATAAAAAATGGCATGATTTCTCGGCCAACTTCCTGTTGGGAGCCAACCTGCTTACGCAAAATTATTCCCAATTATATTCAGCTACGGTGGGTGGTTTATCCAGCCCAGGTGATTATACCATAGCGGCTTCCGTTAACAGGCCTTTAAGCACCTCTTATATCAGGAAAAAAGAGGTAAGAAGTGTGTACGCCACAGGATCATTTGGCTATAAAGACATTTATTTTTTAGAAGCTTCGATACGTAATGATATATCATCAGCATTGCCAGCCAACAACAACTCCTACTGGTATCCATCCGTATCAGGTAGTTTTGTTTTTAGTGAATTGTTGAAATGGGAGCCGCTATCATTCGGTAAAATAAGAGCTGGATATGCCATAGCAGGTGCTGACCTTGATCCCTATCAAACAAGTTTCACTTACGCCCTAGGTACTGTTTATCCAACCGCAACATCAAGCATCAATCCCTTAACAGTTCCTGATTTACTTAAGAATCCTAACATTAAACCTTCATTTGCTAATTCATTTGAATTGGGTACCGATCTTAAGTTCCTTAAGAATCGTTTCGGATTGGCGTTTACATATTATAATCAACAAAACAAAAATCAGATCATCAACTTATCAGTTTCTGGGGCAAGCGGCTATAATCAAACGGTGATTAATGCCGGCCTGATAGAAAACAAAGGCATAGAGCTTTCCTTAACCGGGCGCCCGGTACAGTCGAAGCTATTTAGTTGGGATGTTACATTTAACGCAGCCCATAACGAAAGTAGGATTAAGTCGCTATATCCGGGCATCAATACCTACCAGTTGGCTGTACAAACTTATTCAAGTGTGTCTGTTTACCTAAACTCCACTGTTAATCAGGGGTTCGGTAACATCGTAGGTCAGGGTTACCAGCGCGATCCGGCAACCGGAAAAATATTGCTGGGCACAGACAATATGCCGCTTTACGAAGCCAATCATAATTTTGGTAGTGTATTACCCAAATTTACCGGTGGTCTTCAGAACAATTTCAGGATATGGAAATTTAACCTGGCCGCTATGATTGATTTTCAAGACGGCGGGCAATTTTTCAGCTGGTCGCAAATGCTTGCTGTAAAATCTGGTCAAGCGGCAGAAACTGCCTCACAAAATGACAAAGGCTTTAATGTTCGTGACCCCTTAGCGAGTGGAGGTGGCGTTAAAATAACAGGCATCTCGAAGGCAACTGGCCAGGAAGTAACCGCATATGTAGATGCCAGGAGTTATTACCGCAATGTTTTGGGCACACAGGTGACGGAAAATTGGATATACAGTGCATCTTATATTAAATTAAGAGAAGTAAGCCTGGGCTATACATTGGATAAAAGCATACTAACAGGATCTCCGTTTAAAGCGGCAAAAATAGCCTTTATCGCCCGTAATCCATGGATGATTTGGCAAAAAGCCCCAAAAGGAGTTGACCCATCTGAACTTTCTTCCGGCAGTAATTCCATCAGCTGGATTGAAAAAGGGGAACTGCCCACAGTACGTTCATATGGCCTTAACCTGAGTCTGACATTCTAAGAAATCACAATATGAAAAAGATATTTATACATAATTGCTTATTGCTATCTGTTATTTTGTTATCGAGTAACTGCAAAAAATTCAGTCAATCAATTACAACCGATCCTAACAATCCCACAAAGGCATCAGGCACACAGCTCATCGCTAATGCCGAACTGACGCTGCCAACCCTTAGCTCATCACCTTATGGAGTGCATTACCCACAATACCTGTCCAATACATCATTTACGGATAACAGCAGGTATACTACGGTTAATTTTAATTTTTACAGCTTTTATACAGGCCCATTAAACGATCTGGAGAATGTACTCCAAACACAGCTTGATGCTAACCAAGGCCCTATAGCCAACCAAATAGCAGTAGCTAAAATTTTAAAGGCATACTTCTTTTGGCATATGACAGACCGCTGGGGGCCCCTACCATATACCGAAGCGTTAAAAGGAAACGCCCACTTTACGCCGAAATATGACAGTCAGCAGACCATTTATACTGCGGGGTTTAAATTGTTGGATGAAGCCAATGCAGGAATAGTTGCTACAAATGGAACTATAAAAAATGACATTGTTTATAATGGCGATATAACCAAGTGGAAAAAGCTGGGTAATACTATACATATGTTAATGGCGCTCAGACTATCAAAAGTTGATCCGGCAACCGGAAATCATGAATTCAACAAGGCCCTGACTAACGGTATTATGACGGCCAACAGTGATAACCTGGCTTATCCATCCGCTGCTGATCCGAATAATGAAAATTATTGGTATACCTCATTTACACGTTTGGGCAGAAATTGGTTTGCTTTGAGCAAGCCCCTGGTTGATTATATGCTTCCCTTAAATGATCCCCGCCTGCCAGTGTTTGGTGATAAAAATAGCACGGGGAATTATGTTGGTCTGGAATATGGCAAAGCTGTTCCTAATTCTAACGATATTAATAACGTGTCATTATTGGGTTCACCTCTTCGCCAGCAAACCTCGCCAGTTTATCTGGTTACTTATGCGCAGGCTTTATTTGCCATGGCTGAAGCTGCCAAACTGGGATGGATAGGCGGGGGTGATGTAACCGCAAAAAACAATTACGAATTAGCTGTGCAAACCTCTATTGCACAATGGACGGGCAGTACCGCCGGCGCGGCTGCGTATCTGGCGCAAAGCCAAATTCAATATAACCCGGCCACAGCAATAATGCAGATTGCTTACCAGCGGTGGGTACACCTGTTCCTGCATGGTTATGAGGGTTGGGCCGAATGGAGAAGAACTGGGTATCCTGTTCTGGTTGCAGCCCCAGGGGCAAATGGCGACCATATACCACGTCGGGAAGGCTATCCAACACAAGAACAAACAAATAATACCAGTAACTACCAGGCAGCCGTAGCCTCATTTCCATATGGTGGCGCTGATGATTTAAATACCAGATTATGGTGGGATAAACCATAGAAAATATGATCACGCTATCATGAATTAATATGGCCTAAAAGTTAAGCGAAAAAGCGGGTAATTGTCAGCGATTGTTGGGTTTATGTATTTTGAGAAAACCATGGGAGGAATTTGTATTAATGTGCCCTATTCGGTGCCCATCCTTTTTTTTTGATATAAAAAATTGAATATCATAGATATAAGTGGAGTTGGATCATCTGGCCATGAGCTCATTATTCATAACCTATTTATTCTTCCCCTAATTCTTTTTTCCGTTTCGCTCACATCGCTTCCTGTATGCCGGTTATGGTATTTTCCCGGTTTGTTTCAACTGCTCTACAAAAGATGCATTGCCCTCCGAATTCATATACTTGCCGCCAAAAGCGAACATATCTAAATTATTAGGCATCGTTTTGATGCCTTTTTTAGTTAAATAATACAGGGATTTTGATGCATTTTGAGACGAAGCTTTTTTATAAGAAATCCCTCCTGAACCAATAGTGCAAGCTTTGCCGTACATTACCTGTTCACAAATTCACGAAATGTATATTCTTCAATATACCTTAATTCCGTATCACCTTTTTCCTGGAATCCCACAGTCACGAGCTCTGCTAATATTGCCTGTGCTTCCGGTTTTTGGTAATGCACAAATAATAACTGGCTTAATGATCAGTCTCCGGTAACTGCTTGATCTCTATATTCCTGAAATCGACAGGCTGGCCCTCGCTTTGCAGGGCAATAAAGCCACTACTTAATGATTTTCCATCCTGTTTGTACTTCAGGTCATAGCCATGCGCCACGCCGCCGCCAATGGTGGGCTTGGAATATTGGAGCACGGTATCTCCGTTGATGATATGGGTAATTAATTTATTGCCGAGGACGATCAGCTCGCCCTTTACCCACTGCTCCCCATCATAGGTTTTTGAAGTAGAATTGATACAATGGTCAGGCGAGACCCTGCCTTTATAAACAACGTCGGTTCCGGGTGAGCACATATTCCCCGTAGGCCTTGGCTTTCCATCACCAAAGCCACCTAATAACTGCATTTCTATAGAGATAGGCCAGTCCTGATCCTTTAACATGGTCCTGGGATCCTGTGAATGAAACATGACGCCACTATTAAGCAGGGTGTAGTCCGGTGCGCCTTTTTGCTGTTTACCAACAAAGCGATACTCAAACCGCAGCTTATAGTAAGAAAACGGTGTTTTGTAATAAAGGTGGCCAAACTGATCGTTGAAATCGCCATACTGGTCATAGCTGATCCTGATCATGCCATCTTCCACCCGAAACGTATTTCCGAAATTTTCACCAACCGGGTGGTGGTTGATCTTGACAAACCAGTCGTTAATGTCTTTGCCGTTAAACAGCTTCCTCCAGCCTTTGTCTGTGTGGTTAGTATCGGCCAGTTTTTTTGTACCGGTACAACCCAAAAGAAGAAAGCAGGAAAGCATAAAAAAATAAGATGTTTTTTTCATAAGTGATAAAGTATTTTGTTATGCATATATTTCAATAATCAAAAATAGTATGTTTATATTCAGCTGTTTAGTTATTTGTTTTTAATCGGGAAATGATATTTACCAGACACTAAGTCATATATCAATTGGTTGTTTTCTGATTTTGAAAATTTGACACCAATATATTGGGATAAATCTTTAATCATATCAGTTATAGTGCCATGATAAAAATGGTCTACACCTGAGAGTATCCTCGATGGCAAATACGTCCTTAATTTAACAGGGAGCGATTTATGCGTCGTGAAATAAGAAGTTGATAAATAATAAAGATGTCTGATTCATTGTAGATGTGCTGTCTTTTACATTAATGAGCTCGATGACTAACTTAATATCAGAAGGAAGCTTTTTTGATATTAGACTCAGTGGACTTTGCAAGTTAAATAGAAATCAAGCATGGGATAAGAATTAGGACTGTTAGTTTTAGGTGGATTTATATAGCTATGAAATAATGATTAGCCTCATTTTCTTTTGTGACTGATCTCATCATTTACGAAACATTTAAGCTATAACTTTATCGAAAAGCATAAAGTTAAATGAATCTAAAGCCGATTACTAAAAGACCAAGAAACAAGCTAAGTCGATTCTTGCGGATTTTGGGACCCGGCCTTACTACGGGTGCTGCTGATGATGATCCCTCAGGTATTGCTACCTATTCTCAAACGGGAGCTCAGTTTGGCTATGGACAATTATGGACTGCATTATACATGCTAACATTTATGATCACCGTTCAGGAGGCCTGCGCGCGTATAGGCATGGTGACCGGCAGGGGTATTGCCTCAGTCGTTAAACTGCACTATAACAAAGCAGTATTGTATGGGGTTGTGTCTTTGGTACTCGTTGCTAATGTGATCAATATCGGTGCTGATATTGGCGCGATGGCATCTGCAGCACAACTCTTGGTGCCGGTCCCTTTTGTGATACTAACCTTATTCTTTACGATTATTATCCTTTTATTAGAGATATTTACCAATTACCACACTTATTCCAGAATTTTAAAATGGCTGGCGCTGACTTTGTTGGCATACCCTATAACGTTGTTTATTGTGCATCAGCCCTGGGCTACAGTGATGAGGGCAACCTTTATTCCACATTTTGAGTTTACCTTTAGTTTCCTTTTTATCATCACCGGTGTTTTAGGTACCACGATATCTCCCTATATGTTCTTTTGGGAGGCGTCGCAGGAGGTCGAAGAGGAAAAAGAGCACAACAAATTTGTGAATGAGTTGCCTGTCGTCAGTAAGGCCGCTATTAGAAATATGCGCATTGATAACAGTTCAGGTATGTTGTTTTCTGAATTTGCTACCTGGAGCATCATTATAGTTGGCGGAACGGTTTTGCACCAAAATGGTATACCGATATCAAGACGGCTGCAGATGCTGCGAAGGCATTAGAGCCGCTGGTGCACAGCTTTCCTCATGCAGGCTTCCTGGCCAAACTGATTTTTTCGATAGGGGTTATTGGGTTAGGTCTGTTGGCGATACCTGTTTTATCGGGCTCAGCCGCTTATGCCGTTTGTGAAGCATTTGCCTGGGATTCAGGTCTGAATCTCAAGTGGGATCGTGCCAAAGCTTTTTACCTCGTTATTTGCATGGCCACTCTGATTGGATTGCTGATTAATTTTATTGGGATCGACCCGGTGAAGGCACTGGTTTACGCTGCGGTATTAAATGGGGTTGCCGCGGTACCTCTACTGTTTTTAATAGTCAGGATTTCCGGCAATAAAAAGATCATGGGGGACTATAAAAATGGTCTGTTGTCCAGCTCGTTTCTTTGGTTTACATTTTTGGCTATGGGAGCCGCTGCAATAGCCATGTTTTATACAATTTTCAAATGATCGGAATCATTTAAGATTGTGTTTTTGATCTAAAGTACTTATTGCCAATACTTAATGAAATTCTCGAATGATAACACAAAAGCTCTGAAATGGAATACTGCAGTACAGGAAGAAAAGATAAAGATAAAGGTTGAGAATGGTATTGTTACCCTACAGAGCGAGGCCGAATGGGCCTTTCAACGTAATAATGCTAAAATAGCCGTCGACAATCTCGCAGGGGTACGTTCCATCATTAACCTGATTGAAGTTAAGCCGAAGATTTCCGCATTTGAACTGGAACAAAAGATCGGCGCAGCATTTCGTCGCAAGGCCAACATCGACGCCGGAAGGGTGAGGGTAGCGGTTAATGGAAGCAAGGTAATACTTACTGAGCGTGTAAGTACGCTAACGGAAAAAGATGAAGCGGAAAATGTAGTATGGGCTGTGCTCCCGGGGTGTACAGCGTAGAAAGCAAACTAAAGGTCGAAGAGCCGGAAGGTATGTTAATGTAAAGAATTGAATGCATTATTTTTTCAGGGCTGTCTCCAAAAAACGGTCCCTGTTTTCGTTTGATAAAATAAAATCCCATCTATGTTTACATCTTCGGTTCAACCCATGCTTTCAATAATTCCTTCTTTTCCAAAACGGCATCATACCCGGCTTTGAATAGCTGATCAACATGTCTCATTTCGAACATCTGATGGCCCTTTAGCTCCGGTTCCAGAAAAAGATCACACAGCCGGGCGTATTCGGCAACGGTATTGGCCACGGCAAGGTGAAAGCTTTTTTCCAGCACCTGGAGTCTTCCCAGTTGCTCCGGGTGATCGTGGTAAAGTTTATTTACATGACTGCCAAGTATCTTACGACATTTATTTCTGATGCAATGCACCGGCAGGTTGTCCCGGACACCGCCATCTATCAGGTAACGCTGAACAAATTTTACCGGTGTGAACATGCCGGGTATGGACGATGTGCCTATAAGAACAGGATGCAATTCTCCTTCAGAAAAGGTAACGGATTCGCCGGTTCCGATGTCTGTGGCAGTAACGTATAAAGGGATGGATAATTGGTCAAAGTTATTATGCGGGATAGTTTCCCTTAATAGTTTTCCAAGACCGGAAGGAGAGAAAAGTCCGGAAGGAGATAAGATCATCCTGACCAAACTGGATGAGGTGTGGGATTTAACCAGTGCTAAAATATACTCAGGAGAGTGCCCTGCCGCATATAAAGCGCCTGTCAGCGCACCTGCACTTACCCCGGAAATAATATCCGGCCGGATACCGATTTCCCCGAGCCCTTGCAGGACACCTAAATGGGCGATACCTCGTGCCCCTCCTCCGGATAATACCACTCCAATTCCAAGCATAGTTCAAGATAATAATTATATACACATCCTAATAAAAAAGATCTTTTATTAGGATGTGACTTCGGGGATGGATAAGTTACCAGGCCATCTTTAAACAACCATATGTAACATGATAAAATAGTTTTATATTTATTTCGCTTTTTGGGAAGTTTTTTAAAAATTGATCATTTGATAAATAATTTCTACAATGCCCACAACGATATTATTTATTGAAGATAACATCGATATCAGGGAGAATACAACAGAACTCCTTGAACTCGAAGGCTATCATGTTATTGTTGCCGATAACGGCCCGGATGGGATCAGCATGGCCATGCTTCATCAACCTGACCTGATCATCAGTGATGTGATCATGAGGGGAATGGATGGGTTTGAAGTTTTTGAATTGCTGCTTCTTAATGATAATACCCGGCATATTCCTTTCATTTTTACATCTGCGATGTCTGAAAGATCTCATATTGAAAAGGCATTTTCTATAGGACATTGTAATTACCTGGTCAAACCCTACGACGATAAAGATTTGTTTTCAGTTATAGAAAAGGTTCTGGGATTTAAAACCTGATTTACTTTTCCTAAATGTGCCATCAATCAAAATCTGGGATGACTTCGGTCATGGGATGCGGGCAGATGATTGGTCATATTTGTTATGTTACCTTGTGTAAAGAGGAAAAACAAAAGTTTAATGTTTTAACAAATTTTGATCATGAGAAAGATTCTGGTACTAACCGACTATACGGATAATGCGAATCATGCCGCAGCCGCAGCTGTTTCGCTGAGCGCAAAATTAAATGCGAATATTTTATTATTTAACACATTTGTCAGCCAGCCTGTTCTATCAGAATTTGGCGGTACACCTTATGCGGCGGAGCGTATGATCTGGGTGGATGAAAGCAAGGAGAAGATTACTTATCTGAAGGAGAACCTGGAAAAACTTATTGAGGAAGTGCCGCGAAGGGGGCATCGGGCAAGCATCAATTGCCAGCGGGAGGAGGGAAGTTTGGAGTATCAGCTGAAGCTCCTGTTGGAACGAAAAGACATTGAGCTCATCATAATGGGATCCCGCTCTGGGACAACCATGCAGCATTTGCTGATCGGTAGTGACACCAGCACAGTGATCAATCAAACAGATCGGCCGGTCTTAATTATTCCCGAGCACGCCGACCTTCAAAACATTAAAAAGGTTACCATCGCCTGCGACTTTGATGAAGGCGATCTGCATGCGGTACATTATCTCACCAGGCTCGGCCGCCTTTTTGGTTTTCACCTGGAAATCCTGCATGTGTCTCTTTGGGGCCATGATGATACCCGTGAAATAGAAATGAGAAATAAGTTTTCCACTCGCGTGAAAAAATACCGGTATCCTAATATATCATACCAGAACATCTCCGGTAAGGATTTGTCGAACCGGTTGAATAGACATTGCGAAGAGAACGGTTCTGATTTGCTTGTCCTGGTTCATGATCGGCATAGTTTTTTGAACCGGGTATTTAAGGGAAGCCATACCAGTGAGCAGTTAAAACGCCAGCAGATACCGATGTTGGTGATCCCGGCAGGTATGGAAGAAAGGTAAACTACCAAAATATCATGAAAGCCGCGGAAAACTTAATTTCCGCGGCTTTTTTATGAGTCCAGCATTTCTTTTTTGAAAAGAGATCTAATGAAAAAAGCCGGGTGTCTTGTAAGAACCTGGCTTGAACACGGGATGTGATTGATCACAACGAAGGGCTTTGCATTTTACATCCATTCGGCAGCAAACCGGTTGAATTCATGCCGCAATGCCATGAAAAGCTGATCTTCCGTGAAATAGTCTTCGGCTAACTGGTTATAAATGGCCACAGCATCCCGGTTAACATGACCGTCTGATCCGGCCATTTCATATTGAAGGACTTTCATGTTCTCGTGAATGCGGTGTTTCAAGCCATCCAGGTAATCGCGATGAATGATGAACTGATTTTGGAAGTGTTCCACTTTTTTGGATACGGCTTTACCTGTATTGTCTGCCGCAATTTCTTCCAGTCTTTCCTCTAGGAAATCCAATTCAAGTTGATAGAATTCGAGACCTCTCAACCACGCGTTGTGCGCGAAATTCAAGTGTTTTATACTGATCTGTTTCATAGGTCAAGGATAGGCAGCTTTTCTCACCAAAAAAATGACCGTCAGCATTTTTTGTTGTGATGCTACCGCAGAGAAGATGACCAATAAATGGGTATGAACGTGTTTTCGCGGAATGCGCAGGATCACCTGGGGTATTGACTTAGGTCATTATTTAAGCTGGTCTTTAAAGAGAAATTAGCTCTGTATTAAAACGAATGACCAGTCTGTTATACTGGATAAACAAGTAAGCCTTTTTCTAACCATTTATACTAATACATATGGAATCCTTTATAAAAAAATTCAGTGAAACCGATTTACGGGATATCGCAGAGGTGGGCGGCAAAAATGCCTCCATCGGAGAAATGTTTACGCATTTAGCAGCTACAGGAGTGCAGATCCCGGACGGCTTTACGGTTACCGCTGCGGCTTACCGGTATTTTATAAAGCGTAATGAGTTGGAACAGCGCTTGCAGGATATACTTCAGGAGCTCGACCGGGATAATTTTAACAATCTTTCCCGGATTGGGGCTAAAGCCAGGAAATTGATGATGGAAGCGGAAATGCCCCAAGATCTCCAGATAGCCATTATCGACGCTTATGACTACGTGTTTCGTTTTTCGGACCCGTCAGTAGCCGTACGCAGCAGCGCCACAGCCGAGGACCTCCCGGATGCCAGTTTCGCCGGTCAGCATGATTCCTATTTAAATATACAGGGGCATTGGGCGATCATCTACGCCGTAAAACAGTGTTTCGCATCGCTATACACTGATCGTGCCATTAAATACCGGGAAGACAAAGGCTTTGATCATGCTAAAGTGTTCCTCGCTGTGGGTATTCAGCTCATGGTTCGTTCAGACTTGGGCTGCTCAGGAGTTGGCTTTACCCTGGAACCGGAATCCGGTTTTCGCGATGTGGTGCACCTGGCTGGCGTTTGGGGTTTGGGTGAAAATATGGTACAGGGTGCCGTTGTCCCGGATGAGTTTATGGTGTTTAAGCCTACTTTGAAAAACAACGAAGAGGCGATCATACAGAAAAAATTAGGCAGCAAAAGTAAAATGCTGGTTTATGCACAGGACGGGGACGAACATCGTACAACAATCAATCAGGATACGCCCTGGGAACTGAGAGGGAAATTTGTTCTGAACGACGCGGAAATCGAACAGCTGGCTCGTTGGGCGCTGATCATCGAAGATTATTACCAAAAACCCATGGACTTTGAATGGGCCAAAGACGGGGAGAACCACCAGCTTTATATCATACAGGCCAGGCCGGAAACCGTACACAGCCGGCAAAAAGTGTTACAGATCAAAACCTGCGCTATTGCTGAAAGAGGCGAAACACTCACAACGGGAGCTGCGGTGGGGCGTCAGATCACAAGCGGATTTGCACGCTTGTTAAGTTCGCCATCTGATGCTTTTAAATTGAACCCTGGCGATATTCTTGTCACGGATACAACCAGCCCGGATTGGGATCCTATTCTCAAAAAAGTAGCCGGGATTGTCACTAATAAAGGTGGCAGAACCAGCCACGCGGCCATTATCGCCCGTGAACTGGGTGCCGTGGCTATTGTCGGTACTGAAAATGCGACTGTGAATATCAAAGATGGTGAAGAGATCACCGTCTGCTGTGCTGAGGGCAAGACTGGTACTGTTTATCGCGGTAAATTGAACTGGAATGAAACAATAACGGATATAGAGAAAATTCATCTGCCGGAACATCCCAGAGCACAGCTGATCGTCGGTGATCCGGAGCAGGCATTCCAGCTGTCATTTTATCCTAATCATGGTGTCGGGCTGATGCGGCTGGAATTCATTATTTCGCATGCCGTACAGGTGCACCCGATGGCATTGATCAATTTTGACCGTGTTACTGACGAGACGGACCGATTAAAGATCGAGCATCTGACCTCAGCCTATACGGATAAGACCTGTTATTTTGTTGACCGGCTGGCCCAGAGCGTAGCAACCATAGCTGCGGCTTTTTATCCGAAAGAAGTTGTCGTTAGAATGAGCGATTTCAAGACCAATGAATATGCCGGTTTGATCGGCGGCAAATACTTTGAACCGAAAGAAGAAAACCCGATGATAGGGTTCAGGGGAGCTTCACGTTATACCCATGAACGTTACCGGGAGGGCTTCCGTTTGGAATGTGAGGCTATGAAGAAGGTCAGGGATAATATGGGCTTTACCAATGTTAAATTGATGATCCCTTTTTGCCGTACGCTTGAGGAAGGTAAAAAGGTTCTGGCCGAGATGCAAAAGAATGGACTGACAAAGGGTGTTAATGGATTGGAGATCTTTGTAATGGCAGAAATACCCAGTAATGTTCTGCTGGCCGAAGAGTTCGCCTCGGTTTTTGATGGTTTTTCCATCGGATCCAATGATCTTACGCAATTAACACTGGGTATCGACAGGGATTCCTCCGTAATTGCGGGCTTATTTGATGAGCAAAATGCGGCCAGCAAGAAATTGATCGTTTTGATGATTCAAAAGGCCAATCAACTGCAGCGGAAGGTTGGACTTTGTGGGCAGGCACCAAGTGATTCCAAAGAATTTACCGAAATCATCGTAAATGCAGGAATTGACAGTATTTCATTTAACCCAGACGCGCTCATCAATGGTATTAACAATATCAATGATACGCTCTCTCCACTATTCCAATCGCACAAAACAGAGGACCATCCCACCAGAATTGAAAACTTAAACAACATTCATAAATAAAAACACTACAACTCATCTGCCAGGATAGCTGAAATTAAACTAACATCATTACAAAATGGAAACTTTGCCTTTTAATATTGTGCGTAACATGATCAACCGCTGGTGGCTCATGTTATTTGCCGGACTTCTTCTGATTGGTATGGGTGTCTGGGTTATAGCATCTCCTTTTGAATCCTATCTTTCACTTAGCTGGGCATTTGCCTTTTGTATGATGGGGGCCGGAGCATTTGAGGTCACGTTCTCGTTAATTAACTACAAATCAATTTATGGCTGGGGCTGGGCGTTTGCCGGCGGTCTGGTTGACTTGTTTATCGGCGGTTATTTATGGCGCTATCCACTGATCACTATGGTCATCCTGCCCTTGATTGTGGGTTTCTGGACACTTTTCCGGGGAATCATGGCGGTTGCCAATGCACTGGATATGCGCTCCTTCGGCTTTCGGGACTGGAAATTGCTTTTATTTACAGCCGTATCTATTATTGTTTTTGCTCTGCTTGTCCTGGCCTATCCTGCTTTTGGAATAGAGAACCTGATTTTCTGGACCGGGATGGCTTTCCTGCTTGCCGGTGTCTTCCGGATCTGGTTGTCTTTGAAGATAAAGAGGATCAAGGATGAACTTTCAGAACATCATCGAAGAGGAAAATCGGAAGTGGCAAGATAAAGACCTTTATCAGGAGTATACAGATTATTTGAGCTTCGGTTGGCGGCCAGGAGATGGCCGTTGACCTGGGCTTTTTGATGAGCAGTTTTCTCCCAAGTAATTGCAGGCACACAGACTTAATGATGGAGGTCATAAACATAGATGATGCTCATCATTCGCCGGCAAAAGCAGGGCTTGTACTTTTAAATAAAATTCAGACCCTGTTTAACATGGATAGCATAGATAAAACTCGTTGGGCTTTTGCTGACCACATACTGGACTTCTTTAAAGAAACTGGTCAGATAAACAGATTTACAGGGCGTTTTTTTTCTACGGGGCTGAAACCTCGTTTTGAAGTAAAGGAGCTGCTGGTCCAATGTTATTTCATTGGCTACCAGTCCCTGCCATTGATCGGCCTGACCGGATTTATTATGGGACTTGTGCTGACCATGCAGTTAAGGCCTTCCTTGGTCAGCTATGGCGTAGAGTCTGAGCTGCCAGTGATGGTCGGTATCGCTATTGTCCGGGAGATTGGCCCGGTGATTACCGCTTTGATCTTTGCCGGTAAGATCGGCAGTAGTATTGGTGCCGAGTTAGGCTCTATGAAGGTAACCGAACAGATTGATGCCATGGAAGTAAGCGGCACCAATCCCTTTAAATATTTAGTAGCCACAAGAGTACTGGCAGCAACTTTAATGTTACCCATTCTAACCATACTTAGTGATGCGATCTCCCTGTTTGGCGCTTATGTCGGGGTCAATATTCGATCGGTAACGAGTGTTCGACTGTTTTTTACCCAGGTGTTTGACAGCCTGAGCTTTGGTGACCTTACACCGGCGGTGATCAAAACCTTTTTTTTTGGGTTTGCGGTTGGTATTGTCGGATGCTACAAGGGCTATAACTCCAGTAAAGGCACCCGTGGTGTAGGAAGTTCAGCCAATACAGCCGTTGTGCTGGCTTCAGTACTGATATTTATCATTGACCTGCTGGCTGTGCAGCTCACGGATGTTCTGGGACTAAATTAATAGTTATGGAAACGTCAACCGCATCATCAATGTCAGAAAAAAAGATACGAGGAGATCGGGAAACGGTCATCGAGATCGCACATCTCTGTAAAAGATTTGGAGAAAATGTCGTGCTGGATGATTTTAACCTCAAAGTGTACCGGAATGAAAACGTGGTGGTGCTTGGCAAATCAGGAGCGGGAAAATCCGTTTTGATCAAATGTGTCATCGGGCTTTTAAAGCCGGATAGTGGAACGATCATGGTTCTGGGTAAAAATGTACCTGAATTAGATCATGAAGACCTGGATAATATCAGAACAAAAATTGGTTTTCTTTTCCAGGGAAATGCCCTCTATGATTCCATGACGGTCAGAGAAAATCTGGAGTTCTCTCTCCGGAGACAGTGGATCAAGCTGCCGCAGGCAGCGGTGGACACATTGGTGAAGGAAGCCCTTGCAAATGTAGGCTTGCCACATACCGCAGATATGATGCCCGCTGAACTTTCGGGAGGTATGCT
Source organism: Mucilaginibacter sp. 22184 (assembly GCF_052045695.1). NCBI lineage: Bacteria > Pseudomonadati > Bacteroidota > Sphingobacteriia > Sphingobacteriales > Sphingobacteriaceae > Mucilaginibacter > Mucilaginibacter sp. 22184. The sequence continues at coordinate 91,595 of NZ_JBQEPI010000003.1, read as the reverse complement.
GAAAAGAGTGGCACTCGCCCGTACACTAATTCTTAAACCAGAGATCATTTTGTATGATGAGCCGACGACTGGGCTGGACCCTGTGACGGCCAGGGAGATCGACAATCTCATTATAGCTCTCCAGAAAAAATACCACACAGCTTCCATTATTATATCACACGATATGAACTGTGTTAAAAACACAGCTGACCGGGTGGTTTTACTACTGGACGGAAAGTGCTATACTGAAGGTACCTATCAGGAATTGGAGGATGCCGCTGATGAAAATATTAAACAGTTTTTTGAGTAAAACACCATGACAAACAAGGGAGAAAATAATATAAAATTGGGCGTATTTACGCTGGCAGGACTGCTGGTGCTCATCTTTTCTTTTTATATGATCGGGAAGAATCACAACCTGTTTGGTGTTGATTATGAAGTGAAAGTGCGCTTTTCAAATCTGAATGGATTAATAGCCGGGAATAATGTGCTGTATTCCGGGATCCAGGCTGGAACGGTAAAAAATATCGAATTGCTTAACGACACGGCCATCGAGGTGACCTTATCGATCGACCCTAAAGTGAGCGCATTTATACATCAGGATGCCATTGCAACGATCGGGACCGAAGGTCTGATGGGAAACAAGGTCATTAATATTCAACCTGGAAGGGGTAAAAGAGGGGCTATCAACAAAGGCGATTACCTGCAAACCCGGAAAGCTGTAAATACCGATGCCATGCTGCAGACGCTTGATAAGACCAATAATAATATTGCATTGATCTCGGAAGAATTAAAAAATACAGTGGTCCGCATCAACCAGAGCAAAATATTCGAGGTGCTGAATGATCAGGAGCTTGGCGTTGGCCTCCGGTCATCTTTAGGCAATATTCACCAGGCAACAGCGGATGCCAGGGATATGGCCACAAACCTGAATCTTTTAGTGAAAGGGGTCAAAGAGGGAAAAGGTACAGCGGGGCTCTTATTGACCGATACCGTCTTTGCCGGGAATTTGAATAACACGATGCAAAAGGTCAGGATGGTCAGTGATAATACCAACCAGGCGACTATTCGGTTGAATACGCTGATCAATAATGTTAACCAGGATCTTTCCTCGAAAAACGGCTCCTTGTATGTACTGCTCAAAGATTCGGTGGTGGCTGGGCAGCTGAGAACTACCATGAAAAACATCCAGGACGGCACTGCAGGGTTTAACCAGAATATGGAAGCCTTAAAACATAACTTCTTGCTGCGCGGCTATTTTAAAAATCTTGAAAAACAGAAAAAACAGAAACATTAATTAAAATTTTAACAAATGAAGAATACAAATGGTATCGGAAAACATCCCCAGGTTTACCTGGTGGGTGGTGGTATAGCCTCGCTGGCCGCTGCGGCCTATTTTATACGTGATGGAGAAATCCCTGCGGATCAGATTACGATCTTTGAAGAAATGAACATTGCAGGGGGGAGTCTGGACGGCGGAGGAACACCTGAAAATGGGTACGTACTGCGCGGTGGGAGAATGCTTAACTTCAGCTATCACTGCACTTATGACCTGTTCTCTTTTATTCCTTCACTGACGGATCCGGATGTGACCGTTTTGGAAGAGATTAACGCGTTCAATAAAAAGATTAAAACACATGCCGGTGCACGTGTAGTAGAAGGCGGCAGCATCATCGATGTGTCTTCTATGGGATTCAGTAATAAAGATCGCCTGGATTTGATGGAAATAATGGCCGTAACCGAAAGTTACCTGGGGACCCGGCGGATTGACGAATGGTTCGATCCCGCTTTTTTTAAAACCAACTTCTGGTTTATGTGGGATACCATGTTTGCGTTCCAGCCCTGGCATAGTGCAGTGGAATTTAAACGATATCTCCACAGGTTCCTGCATGAGTTCAGCCGCATCAATACACTTGCTGGGGTAGATCGGACGCCTTATAACCAGTTTGATTCCCTGGCTAAACCATTGATTCGCTGGCTGAAAAAACGAGGTGTCAGGTTTGAAACGGGTGTTCAGGTGACTGCTCTTGATTTCCGGGATAAGAATGAAAAAAAAGCCGTTGAACGCATACATTATACCCAAAATCAACAGGAACTGGAAATCAGCACTACATCAAAAGATTTCGTGCTGGTGACCATCGGCTCAATGACGGCGGATTCCAGTTTGGGCACGATGCATTCGCCGCCAAAACTAATAACCGGTAAAAAAGATGGCAGTTGGAGATTGTGGGAACAAATAGCCCAGCATAGCTCAGAATTTGGTCGCCCCTTTGTATTTGACAACCGGGTGGAGGAGTCCAAATGGGAGTCTTTCACTGTGACTTGTCAGGGCTCACAGTTCTTTGACCTGATGGAAGAATTTTCAGGTAACCCTGCAGGTACCGGTGCGCTGGTCACTTTTAAAGATTCTAATTGGCTGATGTCCATTGTGCTGGCTTATCAGCCGCATTTTATTGGTCAGCCAGATGGCGTAACCGTATTTTGGGGTTATGGTTTGTTCCCGGACCAGGTCGGTAATTTTGTGCCAAAGAAAATGGCGGATTGCACAGGGGCAGAAATCATGATGGAATTGCTTTCCCATTTACGGTTTGATCATGCCAAAGAGCAGATTCTCAACACATGTAACTGTATCCCATGCATGCTGCCTTATATTACCAGCGAATTCCTGACGCGTGCTCAAGGTGACCGCCCGGAAGTGGTTCCTGATGATTCGGTAAATCTGGCTTTTATCGGGCAGTTTGCCGAAGTGCCGGATGATACGGTATTTACCGTCGAATACTCAGTCAGGACGGCACAGACGGCGGTATACAAGCTGTTGAAGCTCGACAAAGAGCCTGTGCCCATGTACCACGGTGGGCATAATCCTGAGGTGTTGTTTGATGCGATGAAAACCATGCTTACCTGAGATCTCACTGATCAGCAAAGAAAACAGACCCATTGGGGCTGTGTTCTTTGCTTTGAGCGATCTTATCGTGCCAAAGTCTGTTAATTCCGTATCCGAACGCCATAGAAAAAAGATTGAGTTATCCGTACAGGCTATGCGCGGAAATGATCATGATTACGATGATGATCGCAAAGATGATCATAGCAGTTAATCCGTTGATCCATGTTTTATCTTTTACCATCGTTTTGTTTTTATGGATTTACTCCTGTTAATACTTTCTATTGAAAGTTGGAGATAAGGGCGCAGAATAGAAATGATCTTGGTCGGAATTTAGGTACATATAGTGTTATTTTACAGGCTATTTGTCACCTGATTGTACAACAGGTATCATTTTTACAGTTTATATATTAACCCGAAAATGGCTATAGTAACTGGAGCCGACCTGGGCATCGGCAAACCCTTTGCCCCAATTTTTACCCCAGGCAGGTGCATACGTGGACCTCGTTGGTAATCGCGAAACAATAGCCGGCAGGTATTAATACTCATATACACATAAAAATCGATGTGATCAATCTCATTATTAATAGTGATAAGGATCACAACAAAGCTCATAAAAGGTAGGGATATTTAGTTTTTTTTAACAATAAAAACAACCAACCCTTATGTGTGGAATTGTAGGTTATATCGGGTTCCGTGAAGCATGGCCCATTGTAGTTAAAGGTTTAAAAAGATTAGAATACCGCGGTTATGATAGCGCAGGTATTTCCATTATAAATGATAATGGATTTAGTATTTACAAGAAAGCAGGGAAAGTGGCTTTTTTGGAGGACTTTACAAGAAACCAGGATAGAAGCGGAAGAGTAGCCATGGGGCATACCCGATGGGCAACACATGGAGAACCTTCAGACATTAATTCACATCCACATAGTTCTAATGACAAACGTTTATATATTATTCACAACGGTATAATTGAAAATTATGCTACGCTTAAAGAGGAACTGCTTAATCGTGGTCATCAATTCGAAAGTGATACAGACACAGAGGTGTTAATTCATTTGATAGAGGAGATACAAGGGATTGAACAAATAGATCTGCTGGAAGCTGTTCGCCTGGCTTTGAATACTGTAATTGGTGCATATGCTATTGTTATTATGGATCGGGAAAATCCGGATCAGTTAATTGCAGCCAGAAAAGGTAGTCCCCTGGTTATCGGTATAGGTGAGGGAGAATACTTTATTGCATCTGATGCAACGCCAATTGTAGAATACATTAAGAATGTTATTTATTTAAAGGATAATGAAATAGCATTGATAAAACGGGATGCTTTATTAGTTAAGCGCCTGGACAATGTAATTCAGACTCCATTGATCCAGGAGTTGGAGTTAAAGCTCGAGGAGCTTGAAAAGGGCGGCTTCGATCATTTTATGTTAAAGGAAATATACGAACAGCCACGTTCTGTAAGAGATTGTATGCGTGGTCGTATCAATGCCGAAGAAGGTAAAATAGAATTGGGTGGTATTAAAGAATATGCAGATAAGTTAAAAAATATTGAACGCATCATCATCATAGCATGTGGTACATCCTGGCATGCGGGTTTAACAGGAGAATATTTGATAGAGGAATACGCCCGTATACCGGTTGAAGTTGAATATGCTTCTGAATTCAGATATCGTAATCCCATTATTACTGAAAAAGATGTTGTAATTGCGATATCACAGTCGGGTGAGACTGCCGATACAATGGCCGCTATAGAAATAGCGAAAGAAAAAGGGGCGACAATTTTTGGAATTTGTAATGTAGTCGGCTCTTCTATACCACGCATTACGCATGCTGGAGTTTATACACATGCTGGCCCGGAAATAGGAGTGGCCTCAACTAAGGCTTTTACTGCACAGGTGACGGTTTTAACTTTACTTGCTTTTTATATTGCACAGCAAAAGGGCATGTTGACTGTGTCAAAACTAACTAGTCTTTTAACAGAATTGGATAGTATTCCGGATAAAATACAAACAGTTTTGGCCACAAATAATGTAATAAAAAATATAGCGGCTAAAATTAAAGACGCCAGAAATTGCTTGTTCCTGGGAAGAGGCAGTGGTTTTCCTGTTGCTTTAGAGGGGGCTTTAAAATTAAAAGAAATATCTTATATTCATGCAGAAGGTTATCCGGCTGCTGAAATGAAACACGGACCTATTGCGTTAATTGATAAAGAGATGCCAGTTGTTGTTATTGCAACTAAAAACTCATCTTATGAGAAAGTGATTAGTAACATCCAGGAAGTTAAGGCGCGTAAAGGAATAGTAATTGCCATAGTAACAGCAGGAGATAAAGAGATTGAAAAAATGGTTGATTATTGCATTGAAATACCCGATGCTGATGAGGCTTTTTTACCTCTTCTGGCCATCATTCCATTACAGTTACTTGCTTATCATGTTGCGGTACTGAGGGGCTGCAATGTAGATCAGCCTCGTAATCTGGCTAAATCAGTTACGGTGGAATGAGTTACAAATATTATAGATTAATGTGATTGTTAAAAGCATCGCTCATATACTTTATCAACTAATCTCGCAAATACCACGTTAAATGCTAAGAATATATTTATTCTTAGCATTTTTTTAACAGCTATTTCCTTCCCAAAAATGCGCATGGCACAATCTTTAAAACAAGGTTTTATGTGCCATTTATTTGAATATATAACTCATGGTGCAGTTGCCAATTCACCAATTTAGTTTGCCGTTATTTTGAAATAATTCGATTCTATACGGATGGATTATTTAACTATTTTTTATTAAATAAAAAAGCTTTGCTAAAAGCCCGTATTTATAAAAATAATCGCCGTAAATTATTCGAGATCTGCTATGGTTTTTTTACAACAGTTTTACATGTTTTGTAAACTTTATCAAGTAGATTTTTACATTTTGTGTGAAAATATATCCTTAGTTTACAATTGAAATTCAATCATAAAAATCATGCACTATATTGTTTTTCAAATAGATACATTTGATATGTAAATCAAACCAAGATAAACAAACGCTCATACTTATCACTCATGACTATAAAAGTACTATCAAGAATATGCGTCTTATTGGTTTTTGTAATAAGCGCCTGTGCACCCCGAAGAGACCTGGTTTATTTTAGTAACATGGCAAATGCTACAATTACAAAAGATGAACAAAACAATGATATTGTTATCCGTCTGAATGACATTGTTAGTGTTACGATGAACAGCTCAAATCCTGAATCTAACACCCTGTTTGCCGGCAATAAAAACGACCCTTCAAATGCGTCATTAAAAGGCTACAGGGTAAGTAAAAGTGGCACGATACATTTACCATTAATAGGTGATTATAAGATAGAAGGACTAACTGTTGAAGAAGCAGAAAAAGGAATCGCCTCTGCATTAGTTAAGTATGTGAAAAATCCGGAGATAGAAGTTCAGATCACTAATTTCAAAATTACTGTAATAGGTGAAGTAAATAAACCCTCCACATTTGTCATAACTGATGAGAAAGTCAATCTTCTGGAGGCACTTGGAATGGCGGGAGATATGACCGTGTATGGTAAACGGGAAAATGTATTGATCATTCGTAATGAAGATGGCCATAAGGTCATGAAAAGACTTAACCTGAATCAGCAGGAAACCATGAATTCACCATACTTCAATCTCAGGCAGAACGATATTGTATATGTTGAGCCTGATCGGTCAAAAGCTGTTGAATTTAGTACTAATACCCGGATAATGCCTATGATCATTGCTTCTATATCTGCTGCTGCTGTTTTGGTTGCTGTATTGCTAAAGAGGTAGAATCATTATAACTATTGCCCATATTAAAAATCTTAGATTATGGCTTCAAATTTCAGTTCAAAATCAGCTGCACGTCCCGATAATTTCAGGGAAAAGCTTATGCCATATTCAAAACGATGGTATTTATTTTTGATCACATTGAGTATAAGTATGGCAGTAGTGTGGTTTTATCTGGACTATGCAACCCCTTTATATAAAATAAGCAGCACCTTATTAATACCTGATGATAAGAAAGGAGATGGTATCCTAAAAGCCACAGCCTTTAGCGATCTTAATATGTTTCAAGAGCCCAAAACTGTAGATAATGAAATGGAGATTTTAAGATCCAAGGATTTGATCTATAAAGCACTAAAAGGCCTTAATCTGGATATATCTTATTTCTATTCACAGAGGTTCAAAACCCGTGAACTTTACGCAGATGAATTACCGTTTAAAATTTCTGTTAAAAAGCTAAACAAGGGCGCTTATCTAAAAAAACTCCAAATAAAAGGTATATCAGATTATACTTTTTTGTTACAGGAGGGTATTGTAGGGTGGGTATATCGATATGGTCAACAGATACAGCATTCCGATTTTGTATTTAAAGTAGATAAAGGCCCAGCGTTTTTAAGCACATATGGGCCAGTACAAATACAATTTAAGGATTTATATAAACTGGCCGCCACTTACAGTGCTGGAAAACTAAACGTAAACCCGGTAGTAAAAGAATCAAATACGGTTATTTTAAGTCTTACTGATCCAATACCTTCCAGGGGAGTAGATATACTCACCAAACTTATTAATACTTACAACACCGAAAACGTTGAGAAAAAAAATGTTATAGCCGTAAATACCATTTTATTTATTGATAAACGGCTTAAAGATATGGAGCGGGATCTTTCTAACGCAGAAGGGGGAATTGAGATTTATAAACAACAAAATGGAGCAGTGGATGCCGGCAGTGGCGCCCAGCTCAACTTAACAAAATCTGCCGAATATAACCAATTGCTTGAGGCATCAGATGTGCAGCTTGGTATAGTTCGGTCTATTGAAAGATATTTGGATAAATCAGTTAATCAATTTAATGTCGTTCCAAGCACTATGGGATTAAAGGATCCTGTGCTTAATACTTTAATCAGTCGATTTAACGACTTGCAACTGGAACGAAACAGGATGCTGAGCAGTGCTAATTTAAGTAACCCTCTTGTTGAAAATTTGAGTAGTCAGATATCCGACCTTCGTTTAAAGATCAAAGAAAACCTTGCGAATATTGAGCAGGGATTTACTATCGAGCATGATCATTTGAAAGTGAATTCCGCTCAATATGATTCCAGGGTCCGTTCGGTACCCGCATTGGAACGCGGGCTTCTACAGCGCAGCCGTGAGCAAAGTGTTAAAACAACCTTGTATCAGTATTTATTGCAGAAACGCGAAGAAACAGCTTTGTCTTTATCGGCAACTATTCCAACTTCACAGGTTATTGATAAACCAGCTTATGATTCCGTTCCTGAGTATCCTAAATCCTCTTTACTGTACCTATGCGGGGGGATTGTTGGTTTACTATTGCCAGCTTTGCTTATTTACGCACAGCAACTGTTGAATATAAAGGTTAAGGACCCCTCAAGTTTAAGTTATATATCGGGTGTTCGGGTTTTGGGAGAATTAAATCATCATGAAGTTGAAAATCAAATAGTCATACAAAAAGGAGAACATTCTACTATTTCCGAATTGTTCAGGTATATACGTACGAATCTGGGTGTATTAAATCCAGATGTACCCAATCAGGTAATGCTGGTGACTTCCTGCATGAAAGGGGAGGGTAAAACATTTTTTAGCATTAACCTGGGGTTAACGCTCGCATTACTCAATAAACGGGTATTGATGCTTGAATTTGATTTACGCAAGCCCGATCTGTTACAAAAAATGAACATGCTTCAGCAAAAAGGTATTACTGATTATCTGCAGGGTGATACCGACAACCTGCATGATTGTATCCAACAGTATTCTAATGCTGATAATTTATATGTAATGGGCTGTGGTTCTTTACCACAGGATCCTGCAGAATTGCTCATGAACGACCGCATGGATATGCTTTTTGATTGGGCAAAAGAAAGATTTGATTATTTAATTATAGATACATCGCCGGTTGGTGCTGTTGCAGATGCTTTTAGTTTAGCGCAATATGCCGACCTGAGTGTTTACCTGGTTCGTTATAACTATACAAACACGCATCAGTTAGATATTCTGAGGGATGTTTATGATAATGGAAAATTTAAAAACCTGATGGTGGTTTTTAATGATGCTAAAAAGGAGAACCGTCAGGCTTATGCTTATGGTTATGCTGCTGAAAAAGGCAGTAAGTAAACAATTATTGCCTGGTATCTAATTCAAGTTTAATATTTAAAAAGAAGCGCTATGTAAGTGGTATGGCGAAGCTATACCAAGCCGGCATCGCTGCCATATGATTGGGTGAAATAGAAATTAACATTCCTTAACTCGCCTGATGTCAGAAAACGCTTTACCATGATTGGCCTTAGCCAACGACCTAAATAAATAGCAATCAGTTTACCAATGGCATCATGTAAGTGATATGGCGAAGCTATTGAACCTCCCGAAACCCCGGTTATTTTCAAATCAGATATATGAATCCGAAACAGTTAAATGAAAAAAAATGGCTGGTTATTTATACCCGGCCACGATGGGAAAAAAAGGTCGACATGTTACTGCAGCGACAGGGCATAGAATCTTATTGCCCCTTAAAACAAGTTCAAAATCAATGGGCTGACCGCAAAAAGGAGGTGAGTGTGCCTTTGTTTAGCTCCTATGTTTTTGTCAGGGTTAATCTCCGTGAAGAAGGATTGGTACTTTACTGCTTAGGTGTTATGGGATATGTTTATTATATGCAGCATCCCGCGGTTGTAAGTGATACGGTGATTGAAGAGATCAAAAGAAACCTAGCCATCTACAAGGATGTTGAGGTTATTAACCTTCAAAGCATATCCATAGGCGACCGCGTGTTGGTAAAACAAGGCGCATTCGTTAACCAACCAGGCCAGGTTGTTCAGATACAAGGTAAAAATGTGCTTATGGTTTTTGATAATATTCATTGCGCATTGGTAACCCGCATACCCTTCCAGCATATCGCTATACAAAACTTAAATCAGAATAAAAAAAATGCTACAAAATAGTAAAATAGGAATTATAGGTCTTGGATACGTTGGCCTTCCCTTAGCAGTAGAATTTGCTAAACAATACAAGGTGTTTGGTTATGATATTAATTCCAGGCGAATCGATCAGCTTAAAGAAGGGCTGGATCATACCATGGAAATTAGCGAAAAAAAATTAAACGCTGTAATTACATTGGAATGTACAACTCCGAAAGGTTTGTATTGTACCAGTGAAATTGAAAAGCTGAGAGCTTGCTCTATTTATATTGTAACCGTACCTACTCCGGTTGATAAAAATAACAGACCCGACCTGAGTCCGCTGATCAATGCCAGTTTATTGATTGGTAAGATACTTAAGAAAGGAGACATTGTTATTTATGAGTCAACAGTTTATCCAGGTGTTACAGAAGACGAATGTGTACCGGTACTTGAAAAAACTTCAAAACTCCGTTATAATATTGACTTTTTTGCCGGTTACTCGCCCGAGCGGATTAACCCAGGGGATAAACTTCATACCGTAGCCAACATTCGTAAAATTACTTCAGGCTCCAATGCTAAAACCGCAGAAATTGTAGATGCACTTTATAGTTCTGTTATTTCCGCAGGTACGTTTAAAGCCGACTCCATCAAAGTGGCCGAAGCTGCAAAAGTTATTGAAAATGCACAACGCGATATCAATATAGCATTCGTCAACGAGCTTGCTATGATCTTTAACAAACTGGGAATTGATACACACAAAGTACTTGAAGCTGCCGGTACCAAATGGAATTTTCTAAATTTTCGTCCAGGACTAGTTGGTGGGCATTGTATAGGCGTTGATCCATATTATCTGGCGCAAAAAGCGCAGGAAGTCGGTTACCACCCCGAGATAATACTGGCCGGTCGCCGCATAAACGATTCCATGGGAGCTTATGTTGCTGATCAGTTCATAAAAAAAATGATTTGTAAAGGCACTTCGCTTACCACCGCAAGCGTGCTTGTATTAGGATTTACGTTTAAGGAAAATTGCCCCGATGTTCGTAATACCCGTGTGATTGATATTGTACACCGTTTGGAGGAATATAAGGTTAAGGTGCATATTCATGACCCCTGGGCAAATGCTGATCAGGCAAAACGAGCTTACGGCATCTTATGTGAAAACGGCGAATCAAAAAAACGCAAATATGATGGTGTTTTGCTGGCCGTTGCTCACGAAGAATTTAAGGCAATAGACATCAAGGCACTTTGCAAGCCGGATGCAGTTACGTATGATCTAAAAGCATTTTTACCTGATAGCGTAGTTAACGCCCGTCTTTAGAGTCTACCAAGCATGAGTTTTAAAGAAAAGGCCGTTTCCGGTGTGCTATGGTCTTTATGGCAGCAAGTAAGCGGTAAACTGGTAGGTTTTTGCATTTCTATTTTCCTGGCACGGATACTTGATCCAGCACAGTTTGGGTTGATTGCCATGTTATCCCTTTTTATAACCGTAGGAAATACTTTGTTAGATGGTGGGTTGACGGCTTCACTTATCAGAACCACCAACGCGAATCAAAGAGATCTGTCGACCATATTTTATTTTAACTTGGCTGGAAGCATTATGCTATATGGCATACTTTTCTTGGGAGCTCCGCTTATTGCACTCTTTTATAAACAACACCTTTTAATAGCCATTGTTCGTGTATATGGTTTGGTCCTGGTCCTCAATGCCTTTTTTGGAGTGCAAAGTACGCTATTAGTTAAAGAATTGAAATTTAGGAAACAGACTAATATTCAGGTCCCCGCTGCTATTAGTGGTGGCATACTGGGTATAGTGTTAGCCAAAATAGGTTATGGGGTTTGGAGTTTGGTTTGGATGGGTTTGTGTACTTCGTTTTTATCAACGGCCATGCATTGGATCTATTCGAAATGGCGACCAGGGCTCTTATTTGATAAAGAGTGTTTTAAAAAACATTTCAATTTTGGTTACAAAATGACCCTCTCAGGAATATTAGATACAATTTATCAAAATATTTACCTGATCATTATCGGAAGATATTTCTCGGCAGTCCAGTTAGGATTTTACTCCCGCGCCGAATCCATCAGTCAATTACCTATAGGTAATATATCTGCGGCGGTTAATAAGGTGGCCTATCCTATGTTTGCTGAAATATCTAATGATGTTGTACAGTTAAAAAATGTATATAAAAGGCTTATGCAACAGGTGCTTTTCTGGAATGCACCGGTACTTATCTTTTTATGTGTTGTAGCCGAGCCTCTATTCCGGTTTTTGCTAACTGATAAATGGCTACCTTCTGTTCCATATTTCCAGATTCTTTGTATCAGTGGTATCATGTACCCTTTACATGCTTACAATCTGAATGTTTTAAAAGTGATGGGTAAAAGCGCCCTGTTTCTGAAGCTGGAGATCGTTAAAAAAGTACTCAGTGTCATTGGCATTTTATCTTTCATCTCTTTTGGCATCTATGGGCTGCTTTACTTTCAGCTGTTTTTCAACTTTGTTGCCTATTACATTAACTCTATATATAGTGGCAAATTGATCCACTATCCGGTTAAGGAGCAAATTGAAGATATTCTGCCCATTCTGATACTGGCCGGTAGTATTGGAGTCGCTTGCTACTTTTTAGATATGTTACTCGTTCGCCTGTTTGCCCCAGACCTGGTGCGCATTGCAATAATTGGTATAGGCTATGCCCTTTTTTACTATGGCTTTAGCTTGCTCATCAAAATATCGGCAATGAAAGATTTTAAACAATTAATCCTGAAAAAATGATACCAGTAACCAAACCTTTTTTGCCCCCTGAGAAAGAATTTAAAGTTTATGTGAAAAGTATTTGGGAGCGGCAATGGCTCACCAATAACGGCCCACTTGTAAATACGCTGGAATTAAAGCTGAAAGAATATCTGGGATTAGATCACATGCTTTATGTATCAAACGGCACTATGGCATTGCAACTTGCCATAAAAGCACTCAACTTAACAGGCGAGATCATTACAACACCTTTTTCTTTTGTAGCCACAACCAGCACGATAGTATGGCAGGGATGCAAACCTGTATTTGTAGATATTGATGCACATACGTTTAATATTGATCCGGCTAAAATTGAGGCCGCTATAACGCCGAATACCTCAGCTATATTGGCCACACATGTTTATGGCAACCCTTGCGATATAGATGCTATACAACAAATCGCTGATAGACACGGGTTGAAAGTAATTTATGATGCGGCGCATTGTTTTGGTACCCGATACAAAAACAGGTCAATATTTGAATATGGAGACATAAGCACAACAAGCTTTCATTCTACCAAGTTATTCCATACCATTGAAGGAGGGGCCGTATTTACCCGGCAGCCCGATCTGTTAAAAAAAATGGCACTCATGCGCAATTTTGGATATTCCGGAGTAGATGAATTTGCCGAATTGGGTATCAATGCTAAAAACTGTGAGTTTCATGCAGCAATGGGCTTATGTAATTTGCCCCATATTGATGAAATTCTTAAAAAAAGAAAGTACTTGTCCTCGCATTATAAACTTCGTTTAAACAGACTTGACGTACAGTTTCAACAATTGGATAATGCGGAGGATTATAATTATGCTTATTTTCCTATACTTTTCAAGAGCGAGGATTTAATGAAGGAATGTAAGGCTAAGTTGGAACTGGCACAAATATACTGCCGCCGCTATTTTTACCCCTCCTTATCTGCATTACCTTATGTTGAAAATGTGGAAATGCCGGTTTGCGATTCTATTGCCAGCAGGATCATGTGCCTGCCCATGTATCATACTTTAACCTTATCTGATTTAGATCTTATTTGTCGCTTGTTGTTAAGAATCCAGAACAATGAAAGCAATGAAGCAGTATCGAAAAATTTCGGAGCACTGATTGTCGATCAGATCGAATCTGAAATCAATATCCAAACGGTTAAAGAAAATGGGGCATGATGAACAAGCAGAATCCAATGGTAAGTATTTGCTGCATTACCTATAATCATGAAAAATTTATCGCCCATGCAATAGAAAGTTTTATAATGCAACAAGCCAATTTTGAATTTGAGATAGTAGTTGGTAATGATTGTTCTACCGATGAAACTTCAAAAGTTGTCGAATCATTTTTAGAGAAATATCCGGCTAAGATCAAGCTGGTTTCTACAAAAAAGAATATGGGGTCTCATTATAATCTCATCAATACGCTTAAAGTGTGTCGAGGAAAATATATTGCTCTTTGTGAAGGAGACGATTATTGGACAGATTCCTATAAACTTCAGAAACAAGTAGATTTTCTGGAGAAAAATGCTGAATATATTATTTGTTGCCATTATACCCGGGTAGTTGATGAAAACAATAATACTTTATACGTCAATCCCAAGCCTATGCCTCTGATACATAGTTATCATGATTTGCTCGCCGGTAAGCAGGAGGAAACCAAAACAGCAACAGTATTATACCGTAATGTGGCTGAAGTACATCAATTATTTAACAGACCATGGTTCTTTAAATGTTATGCGGGCGATAAAATGTTTAAACTCTTTGCGACTCATTATACCGGACGCAAAATTTATGTGATGCCAGAGGTAATGAGCTGCTACCGTAATCATACCGGTGGCGTGTGGAGTATGATCAAGGCGAGTGACCGAATGGAAAGGATGATCAGTGACTTTAACCTGATTATTACCCACTTCAACTACCCGGCCATACAAAAAAAGAAACTTTTATTATTATATATTCAGCGATACTTACTGTTTGAGTTGAGACAGTTTAAAGTAAAGAAAGCCTATAACACAGTGAAGTTTTTGCTTTAGCCTTTTATTTTCATGGAAATCACATCTGCTTTGCCAAAAAAGCAACGGATACTTTTTGTAATACCTTCTTTGATGGGTGGCGGAGCAGAACGAGTGCTCATTTCTATAGCTAACCATTTCAATCAAAAAGGCTGTGTTTCGATAATAGTAACATTAAATCGGAGTGAACCTGCATACGATATAAATAAAGAAGTAAAAGTTATTTACCTGCTTGATAGAAAAAATAATAAGCTCCGACACAGATTGAAATATATGTGGCTTACGTTTTATAAATTAATGAAGCTGCTACTAAAAGAAAAACCGGATAGCGTTTTATCTTTTATTACTTCGGCAAATATTTGGACTGGGGTTACTTGTAGTGTTTTGCGCATACCTTTCGTCGTTTCAGAACGAACATCACCTAAACGCAGTATCAATCAATTCGGAGATAAGGCTAAAGTGTTAATTGCTTTATTATATCAGAAATCAAAGGCCGTTGTAGTAGGGGCACAAGGAATTGAAGAGTGTATTCGTGAAAATAAGGCTTTCAAAAACCTCAAGAATATCTGCAGAATAACGAATGCCGTACCTGTATTTAATACAGTGTCTGGCAATCCAGTGCATCATCGTCGGTTTATACTTGGGGTGGGGCGCTTAGAGCATGTAAAAGGTTTCGATATGTTGATAGCGGCCTTTAGCAATGCACAGCTGAGTGATATTGATCTGGTTATTGTTGGAGATGGCAGTGAAAAAAGCAATTTAATATGCCAGATTTATAATCTGGGATTAAGGGATAAAGTGATTCTTGCAGGTTCTAAAACAAATCTCCAGGATTATTATAGTCAGGCAGAATTGTTCGTGTTACCTTCTAGAAATGAAGGTTATCCCAATGCGCTGGTTGAGGCCATGAGTTTTGGATGTCCTTGTATTGCTATGGATTGTGAGTTTGGTCCATCTGAGATTATTAATCATGAACAAAATGGACTTTTGGTTCAGGCTACCAACACTACCGATCTGGCAAACGCCATCAATAGGTTAATAAATGCTCCACAACTTAGGGGCGAGCTAAGTAAATGTGCCTTGAATATTAATGATACCAATAGTCCCACTCTAATTGGCAAACAATGGGAAAGCTTGCTTTTAAATAACATTTAATTATAAGTGGATTAAAGTAAATAGGGGGCTGTATGGTACAATATTTAATACGATTGGATGATTTATGTCCAACCAACAACCTGAAAAAGTGGGAAAGATTCTTTAATCTTTTTGATCTCTATGATATTAAACCCATCATTGCGGTTATACCTAATAATCATGACCCTAAGCTGAGTGTATGTGGTCAGTTTAACCCATACTATTGGCCGCTTGTTCGGCATCTTCAAAAAAAAGGCTATATCATTGGAATGCATGGTTTTGAACATCTCTATCAAAATAATAATTCAGGTTTATTCCGGATCAATGGCCGTTCAGAATTTGCAGGTTTACCGCTATATGTTCAGGAACAAAAAGTGAAAGCTGCCGTTGCAATATTTAATCGGGAGGGGGTTCGTACTCCACTTTTTATAGCTCCGGCGCATACTTTTGACTATAATACACTTAAGGCACTTGGTAAGCACTCTGAAGTATTGATCATCAGCGATGGCCTATTACATTCGCCCTATATTAGGTTAGGCTTTGGTTGGGTACCTGTTCAGCTCTCGGAAGTCTGCCTAAAAACAAAGCACACCTGGACATTTAATTATCACCCAGAAACTTGTACGGACGAGGCTTTTGAAAAACTCGAACAGTTTATTGCCAAAAATTACCCGCACTTCGTATCCCTTTCGCAATTGACCTTTAGAGATTACTCCTGGAAAGATTATATTAAAGAATACTACCTCATTTATCGTAGGGTAATACTTGACTTTTTAAAAAAACAGGTTTATCGTTTTCGATATGCTAAACCGGCCAGAGTCTGATAAGCTTAATCATTATATATATATGAACAAGATAGTACCGTTTTCTCCACCTTTTATTGACAATGAAGTAGTTGAAGAGGTTTTACATACACTCTATTCAAAATGGATCACTACTGGCCCCAAAGTAGTGGCTTTAGAGCAGGAAATTGTTAAACTAACCGCATGTGCATCGGCTATTTGTGTTAACTCCTGGACGTCGGGTGCTATACTGATGTTAAAATGGTTCGGCATTAAAGAGGGAGATGAGGTTATTGTACCAGCATATACTTACTGTGCAACAGCACTTTGTGTTTTACATTGTGGTGCAACTCCGGTGATGGTTGATATCGACGAAGATTTTTGTATATCTGTTGATGCGATTCGTAAAGCTATTACTTCAAAAACAAAAGCTATTATATCTGTAGATATTGCCGGCTGGCCATGTGATTATCAGGCGCTTCATGAGCTAATCAATGAGCCCGAAATTGCCGCTTTATTCAATGCGACATCTGTTAAACAAAGCTTATTGAACCGTATTTTACTGATCAGCGACGCTGCACACTCGCTCGGATCCAGATATGGTGGTGTGGCCGCCGCAAAAGCGAGTGACGTAACCATATTCTCATTTCACGCGGTTAAAAACATTACAACAGCTGAAGGAGGATGCATCAGTTTGAATCTGCCAAGACAGTTTGACATCATAGCAGAATCCAAATATCTTAAAATGTACACGCTAAATGGACAGACCAAAGATGCTTTTTCCAAAGCACAGGGTGGCGGATGGCGATATGATATTCTTTTTCAGGGGCTTAAAATTAATATGCCTGATATTTGTGCTGCAGTAGGGTTAGCCCAGATCAGGAAGTATGAAACCGAATTATTGCCATTACGTAAGCAAATCGCCTTACAATACAGTGAAAGGTTTAAGAACCACGATTGGGCTATTCTACCTCCTTTAATGGATGAAAAACGTGAATCGAGTTATCATTTATACCCTCTTCGGATCAAAAACATAACAGAAGCACAACGCGATCTGATCATAGATGATATTACAATTACCGGGGTTTCTGTAAACGTGCATTTTATACCCATGCCTATGCTTACTTACTTTAAGAGCCTGGGGTATCAGATAACCGATTATCCGATTGCTTATCAGCAATATGCCTGCGAAATTTCACTGCCTATATATCCACAGTTAACGACTGAAGAAATAACCTATGTTATTTCTTCAGTCGTTAACGCTGTTGAAAAGCAACTTGATATTGTAACTGAATCAAGCACAAGTAACACTGTTGCAAACGTGTAATTGTAAGTTTAAAACAATGCTTTTGAAAAGGGTCTTTGATGTGTTTTTTGCTCTAATAGGGGTTATTATTTTATTACCCTTATTCGTCATTATAGCAATCTCCGTCAGTATAAACTCAAGAGGGGGCGTGTTTTATATTCAACATCGGGTTGGAAGAAATGGAGTTGATTTTAAGCTGTTAAAATTCAGAACTATGTATGCCAATGCGGATAAAGCTGGACTTTTAACTATTGGACATCATGATTATCGCATTACGACAGCCGGTTATTGGTTGCGTAGGTACAAGCTTGACGAGTTGCCGCAGCTATTCAACGTTCTCATTGGCGATATGAGTTTTGTAGGGCCGCGTCCTGAAGTAAGGAAATATGTGGAGATATACTCTCCAAAACAGCGGAGAGTATTGAGTGTAAAACCAGGCATAACGGATAAGGCTTCCATTATGTATTTTAATGAAAATGAACTTTTGGCAGCTGCCTATGAGCCAGAGCAATTTTACATCAAAGAAATTATACCATCAAAGATCCAATACAACCTGGAATATATTGATAAACACAATTTGTGGCTCGATATTAAAATTATATGGCAAACTTTAAAAAAGGTTGCCAGTAAATAACTCGGTATATGTTAGTTAAAAAGTTGATTGTTTTTAGCATAGTGCTAACCTATCTGTATACACTTGTCTTTGGCATTTTTATGACAGATATTTTTCGGGTACCCGCGCCCGTAGTTTTGGGAATACTTCTGTTACCTTTTATAAAAGCACCTGTTCAACATTTTGCCTATTATAAAGAATGCGTATTTATCATTGTTGCATTGTTCTTATACTATATAGTTGGCATGGCAGATTATAAAGCATTTTTTGCCAATGCCATCACCATCTTAACCTGCGCGTTTTACTTTAATCATTTTGTGGGTTTAAATAAACGACGTTTTAATATATCGGTCATCATCATATTCCTTTTACTATCGCTATCCATGCTCTTGATGATCCTTGACCATACACAGCAAGGCATCATTGATCCCTTAAGATCAACAATGCTTGGTGAACCTGTTAAACAAAGCCCCTCGGGCCTTGCCACAACTCAATTCACCTTTGGCTATCAAATAGCAGCCTTTACAGCTTTTGTTTTTGTAGCCACGTTCACGTTCAAGTTGCACACGATAATTAAGGTTATTGTTTTTTTTGCGTGTATAGTATGCCTTTATCTGGGTATGAACCGCTCGGCACTTATCAGCTTTGCTGCCGCTGCTGTGATATTTATATTCATTTATTACAAGTTTAAGGCTGTATTATTGCTGGCAGCAGCCACCATCATTTGTTTTCTGAGCTATACTTATTTGTTAAAAGATACCCTGGATAGTAAAAACAATATTCTTTCAAAAAATGAAGCTAAGGGGGCAAATGATTTTAACCGGGCAAACATGGCAGAAGAGAATTTGAAAATCTGTGCCGATTATCCCTTTGGTCTCATATTTTATGGTAAAACCTGGGAAGATGTAACCTACCGCAACCCCTTATTCACTTTTGGCCTAACCTCACATAACGCTTATCTCATGTTTATAACTTATTTAGGTCCTTTTTTAGGTTTGGGATTGTTAGGGGCTATTTATTATAGAGTTACACGACTGTCTCGAGAAATTATGCAACATGTAAAATTGAGGTACAATGCTTTAATGCCATCCTTATGGTTTTCTTTCATCGCAGTATCGCTGAATGCACTTTCTCATAACGGATGGTTGATGAGTGCCGATGGTCCAACCCTGTTTTTGTATTTCGGTGTAATGCAAGGAGCAAAAATATACGCGCAACAACAAAATAGTGCGGAATCATCAGGGACGCTTGAACCAGCGGCAAATTCAGCAGCTCAAGACCGGCTGCAAACCATTGTTTTATAATGAAGAAAAAGATTTTCCTGATTGTCGGATCGCTTGGGGCAGGTGGGTCCGAAAGGGTTTATTGGCTGCTTTCTCAATATTTTAATAAAGAAGCATATTCCGTATCTGTTGTGTTTTTAAATGCCAGGGAGCAATGTTTTCCGACCAATATTGAGGGGATAGAATTTATCGATCTTAAAACGATAAAAGCTTCAAGGTCATTCTTTAAACTATACAAGCTTTTAAAAGATGCCAAGCCTTTTGCTGTTTTTTCAACTAATGATCATATTAACATTTTAACAGCAATGGTTGCCTGCTTTTTGAAGGTGCCAAACCTGATAGCCAGGGCGTCAAACAATCCGCAGCAGATGAAACAATTTTATGGTCTTAAATCCCGCTTTTATAATTTATTTACCCGGTTTTTATCCTTCCGGTTTAATTTTATTGTTTGCCAATCGGTTGAGATGCAGCAGTCGATCTCCAAATTATATGGTATTAGCTTGAATAAGTTAAAGGTTATTTCCAACCCGGTTTTGTATACATCTGCAATAAAAAAACAATCATATAACTCTGCACAAAAGAAATTGATAATAGTGGCTCGTTTAAACAGAGAGAAAGGTTTGTTTCGGCTGCTCGAAGTTATGGAGGAGTTACCCGAAAATTATATTTTAACCATTGCAGGAGACGGGCCTTTAATGGGAGATCTGAAAGACCGCGTTTGTTTACGAAAACTGGATAACCGGGTTACTTTTTTAGGAGAAGTTAAAGAAGTTTCAACCTTAATTTCAGTTCATGATCTTTTTGTGTTGTGCTCATTTACGGAAGGGTTTCCGAACGTTATTCTGGAGGCGCTGGCCTCCGGAGTTCCGGTGGTGACTTTTAGAGTAGGGGGAATTGACGAGATGATTTGCGAAGGTTTTAATGGCTTTGTAGCCGAGCAAGCCAATTTGATGCAATTAAAAGAGCGGATCATAAAAGCATGTTCCCAATCATGGCAGCATGAAAAAATTAAAGCGGATACTTATTGCAAATTCTCCCTTGATAAAATAGGAAAGGCTTATGAAAGCCTCTTGCAAAATTAATACTAAAATCAATTGATATGTGTGGAATCTACGGCTCAACTGTTTACTATAATGATGAGATCATTCGGGCAAAGCTGGCAAGAGTGCAATTTCGTGGGCCTGATTATTCTGGTTTTGAGCGTGTAGAGACCGTAATTTTAGGACATAACAGGTTGGCAATTGTAGATCTGGATCCACGCTCAAATCAACCGTTTACCTATGAACATTTGAAGATTGTTTTTAATGGTGAATTATATAATTATAAACAATTACGAATTGAATTAAAATCATATGGACATCGATTTAAAACGGATTCAGATACAGAAGTACTTGCTGCTGCTTACCTTGAATACGGCATACATTGTGTGGATCATTTTAATGGGATGTTTGCTTTTGTAATTTACGATACTAAACAACAACTGCTTTTTGGTGCAAGAGATAGGCTTGGGAAAAAACCTTTTTATTATACCCATCGGGGTTTAGAGTTTGAATTTGCCAGTCAAGCAGCACAAATTACGATTGCCAGGCAGCCAGATTTAGATTTGCAAGCCATTAACGAATATTTTATATGGGGGTATATACCCGAGCCCCGTACAGCCTGGCAGAGAATTAAGAAGCTTGATGCGGGCCATACTTTCATTTTTGATATTATTTCAGGGCAATTCAAAACGGAAAAATACTGGGATCTTGCCCCTGTTGGTTTGAGCAATTATATCGGAAGCTATTCGCAAGCTAAAACAGAACTGAAAAAACTATTGAAGGATGCAGTTAATATACGGATGTATGCTGATGTAAACCTTGGCGTTTTTCTTTCTGGAGGAGTCGACTCATCGTTGGTGGCCGCATTTGCAGCTGAAAATAATAAACAGATCAAAACATTCTGCGTCAAGTTTAATGAAAAGGGGTTTGATGAAAGTGTCTTTGCCAGGAATATTGCTAAATACCTCAAAACAGATCATTATGAGATTGAATGTGACGAGGAAGAAGGTATCGGGCTAATTGGAGAATTTGGTACATATTATGATGAGCCGTTTGCTGATTCAAGTGCAATTCCAACGTTGTTGCTCAGCAAATACACCAAAAAACATGTAACGGTAGCCCTGAGTGGCGACGGAGGTGACGAAAGTTTTATGGGTTACTCCAGGTATAAATGGCTAAATATGGCCAATCAATTTTTTAATTGCCCGCTTGTATTGCGCAAAATCATGGGGGGGCTTGTAAAGCTATCACCAGACTATCGGCATAAGCTCATTGCAATGGGTATGAGTACAGCAACAGTTGATTTGCTATATGCGCTCATGCTTGGTGGATTAGAATATTCATGGCTACAACAACCTCAGGCAGGTTTAAATGTGCCATTTATGGATATGTTGTCTGCAGAATCAGGAAGTTTTTTACAAAAAATGTCAGCATTTGATATCAAAACCTATTTAAACGGTGATATCAATACGAAGGTAGATCGAGCTTCGATGGCTTTTGCAGTAGAAGCGCGGGCACCACTAATGGATCATCGGGTAGTAACATTCGCGCAACAACTCCCAGATAATTATAAATATGGCGCTGGAATACAGAAACGAATATTAAAAGACATTTTATATCAATATGTACCTGCTCACTTATTTGATAGGCCTAAGTCGGGTTTTACTATGCCTTTTAGTTATTGGTTTAGGCACCAGCTTAAGGATTATGTACTTGATCAGCTATCATTGCATGACCTGAAAAATATACCAGGTATTGAGGCAAAAACTGCATCAGACATGATTAATGATCATATGACCGGTAAATGGAACCGCGCACCTCAAATTTGGAAGCTGCTGGTACTCAAACAGTGGTTAGAGAATCAAAAAATAAGCACTTTTCCAGTATATCAAACAGTTTAGGCCCCGTTAATGATAACCTATTTTATGATCGAGATCAAAACCCAGGCTTTTCGCCTGATGCCTGTTCGTGTAATTTGGTTTGCAGGCAGACCCCAAATGTGGCGATGTCTTTTTAGCTATTACAAACAAAGTTCCTATAACAAAACGGTTTCAGGATATTACCAGGAAGCATTTTATACCAAAACTATCGATATAAGCACTCCGGTGACCGCTTTTGAATCAGCCTTTGATCAAAAAACCATTTATGAGATCAGGCGGGCTGTTAGAGATGGTGTAACAACAACTACAGAAACGAATTTTACCCGATTTATTAATTTTTATAATTTATTTTCCCAAACCAAAGGTTTGCCAAAACTCAAGACGAATTTTAGTAATTATAGATCTCATACCGTTATTACCAAAGCTGTTTACAATCAACAAGATATTGTTATGCATGCTTATGTTGTTGATGGTGAGCAGAAAAGGGTGAGGTTGTTATATTCAGCCTCGCTTTTTAGGAATGAGGAAGCGCCCCAGCTTAAAGCGACTATAGGCAGAGCAAATCGCTTATTACACTTTAAAGATATGTGCTTTTTTAAGGAACGCGGATTTGAAGTTTATGATTTAGGAGGTTATGCGGCGAATACGAATAACGCAGCACTTCAAAGAATAAATCAGTTTAAAGACAGTTTTGGAGGAGAGTTGATACAGGAAAGTGATTATTTGCCTTTACCCACATTGATTTTATCTTTTTTCAATAAAATGTTTAAATCATGAGTTTGGCCATAAAACTTCAAATGGTTTTTGATAAGCTATTTAAGAGTGATAAGTGGAATATCGGTTATATTAATCAAAGCCCTGAAAGTCTGATTAATTCACAGAAGCTAAATGACAAAATAAACTGGCTTCAAGAAGATAGCGTTGATTATGCAGCCGATCCCTTTATTGTCCATATAAATGGGAATTATCATATTTTTTATGAAGAGTTAAACTTCTTGAAGGGTAAAGGCGAAATAATGGTTACCAATGGATTAAGCTTTAAAGACAAAAAGAAGGTTAAAATTATAATGAACCGTTCTATACATTTCTCTTATCCTTACTTGTTTAGTGAAAAAGATAAACTTTACTGTATTCCTGAAACCTCTGCAATTAAACAGGTACTATTATATCAGATTGACACTGATAATTTACAGAAATTTAAAAAAGTAAGGACCATTTTAGACGGAGATGATTTCGTAGATAGTTCTATTATACAGTATAATGATAAGTATTGGTTGTTTACCAGTGTATCCGGAAAACCAGGTGCATTGTATATATATTATTCAAATACTCTACTCGGCACATTTAAGGCACATAGCTTAAACCCAATTGCGGTTGAAAACCATGCCAGTAGGTCAGCCGGGAGGTTATTTATTGTTGATCAAAAATTATATATGCCAAGTCAAAATCCCGGAAAATGTTATGGTGGTTCAATTATGATCAATGAAATTACTCATATTAATGAAACTGAATTTCAATATCGAACTGTTTTTGAGTTGTTACCACAGCATCCTTACAACATCGGTTTGCATACTATAAATTTTGCAAAAGGTTTGCTGGTTGTCGATGGTAAACGCAACAAGTTTAGTGTGTTTACCCCATTAAAAAAAATTGTTAGAAAGATCAGAAGTCATGTCTAATCCTGGCAAAATACCTACAACCGATAAAAATGTACTTTTTGTTTCCATGACCAACGCGGCTAACGGTGCAGAAAATGTGTTGTTTATGGCTGCAAGCGCTATAGGGGCACCGATGATATTTGCAAAAAAAGTAAACTTTGGTGGCTTAGATATCCCGAGCGGGCAATCGTTGTGTTACGCAAGCAGCAATAGCATGTTTGTGGGTTTTTTAAAACTTATAAAGTTACTCAAACCTTACCGAAAAGATTTCATTTTGATCAGCACTCACCCTTACTTGAACGCTTATTTGGGGTTTTTAAAAAGGGTAGGTTATATAAAATCTCAGCTTATTGTACGCGAGTGTACCTCTGTCTTTACCAGATTTACCGGATTAAAAAAAATGAGTTATGAACTGGCTTATTATTTAGGATATCCGGCTGTAGATCTTGTTGTTTGCCAAACAAGTTTGATGCGCTCTCAATTTCTACGGCATATAAATTTTATACCAAACCAAAAGGTAATAGTACAGGGAAACCCTATAAACCTAAAGCTAATTAGTACTAAGGCCAAATTACCCTTAAGTGATGCGGATACAACCGAGGACTTTATCTGCGCTGCCGGACGACTGATTCCTGAAAAAGGATTTGCGGTTTTAATACATGCCTTTAGCTATATCGAAAAGCAATATCCAACTTTAAAGTTGCTGATATTAGGTGAGGGGGGCAAAAGAACTGAGCTAAACAGGTTAATTGAAACCCTGGGACTTACAGATCGCGTCATACTAAAAGGCAGGATCGATAACCCTATCCCTTATTTTAAGCAGGCGAAAACATGTGTAGTATCATCTATTAAGGAAGGTTTTCCGAACGTACTAATGGAAATGATGTCTGTAAATCCATCAGTCGTTACAACTCTTTGCGCCGGGGGAATAGAAACAATACCCGGAATCTTGAAAGTAAAACCAGATAGCGTTAATGAACTGGTGATCGGTATTGGAAAAGCACTTGATAAAAATATTGGAAGCTCAAGCCCAGTAATTAAGCAATATCTGTATAACAGGACACCTGAAATATTTATTAACTCCTTATTAAAAAGCCTTTCCACTGTAAACGGCCTTTAAATAAAAAGGATATTGTTACACTTTAATTTAAATCACATGAGACGCAAGCAAAAGTTTCTTGAAAAAATAGTGCCTTTAATTATGTTAATAGGCATATTCATTTTTCTCAATGGTTGTAAAAAAGGATTAGAAAGTCCGGCACCTGTTAAAGTAAAAACACCTGTAGAGATAAGAGCAGGTTTATTTGCCATAGATTTTGATGGCTTAAGATCTGATGGTGGGTATGCCTGGAAAATTGGGTATGTAATAGATGGGGGAGATTCAAACGAGGCGCCCTCAGCCTCACTTCTCCGGATTTTTGAAAATGGTGTAGAGTTACATCCACCTCATTCCCCACATCAGGATATCCGTGATTTAGGAAAAGGGCGCTTTAGCCACTGGGGTACAACACTCTATTTCTCTACCACTGATAATACAGATCCGGTTGCTAATGGCCGCGAATATGCTTACACCTTAGATGGTTCAGGATATCCTGCAGCAAAAAATTGATAATATACCTGCTTGTTTTTTTATAAATTATCAAAGCGACGCTTTACTGAACTCATCTTGTCAAATTTTATAAGGAACAAAAGCTTCGAAGGTTATACATCGGTAACCACTTACTAATTTGATTTACAAGTGCTCATGCTTGTTTAATATAGACATCCTCGTTTCTCCCTTTATTTTAAAGGGTTATTAGTTCATCTTTTAAACTTAAAATCTTATGAAAATTTTAGTTACCGGCACTGCTGGTTTCATTGGCTATCATTTGGCCAAGCGGTTGTTAGATAGGGGCGATATAGTAGTCGGTATCGATAATTTAAATGATTATTATGATGTGAGATTAAAATATGCTCGACTTAAAGAAACCGGTATTAGTATAGCTGGATTGGAATATGCAAAACCTGTTTGCAGTGCAAACTATCCTAACTATACATTTATAAAACTTGATCTGCTGGATAAAGAGCGCTTGGAAGCCTGTTTTCAAAAATATAAATTTGATGCGGTGTGTAATCTGGCAGCCCAGGCTGGAGTACGCTATAGTTTAACAAATCCCGAGGTTTATATAGATTCAAATATCAAAGGATTCTTGAATATTTTAGAGTGCTGTCGGCATTTTAAAGTGGGACATTTGACTTATGCGAGTTCTTCCAGCGTTTACGGATTGAACAAGAAAATGCCCCTTAATGAACATGATATAGCCGATCATCCTGTTTCGTTGTACGCTGCTTCGAAAAAAGCCAATGAAATGATGGCGCATACCTATAGTCATCTGTTTAATTTACGTACCACAGGGCTCCGTTTTTTTACTGTTTACGGGCCATGGGGCCGACCAGATATGGCACTGTTTATTTTTACAAAAGCTATGTTAGAAGGCAAGCCTATTGAGGTTTTCAATAACGGTAATATGAAACGTGATTTTACCTATATTGATGATATTGTTGATGGCATTGTACATGTGATTGATGCGCCCGCTGAAAGCAACCCCAATTGGGATGCCCAAAAACCAGATCTGGCTACTTCAAAAGCTCCTTACCGAATCTTTAATATTGGTGGTGGTGCTCCCGTTAGTCTACTTGATTTTGTAAACGAGATAGAAAAACAAATTCACCGCACTGCAAAAAAAGTGTTTTTACCTATGCAGGAGGGTGATGTGGCCGAGACATGCGCTGATGTATCCAATTTAAAAGGGGTTTTAAATTATAAACCTTTGACTACGGTGCACGTTGGGATTTCCAGATTTATTACCTGGTATAAGGCATTTTATAAACCGAATGAACAGAATTTACAATCAATCTCTTCGACAGTAGAAGTATAGTAATGTCATTTTAATGTCATGAAATGTGCAGTTTTATACAGTTGGTTTACAATTATATTATACATGTTATTGATGTTAACGCTTTAATTGAGGCTTTTTTGAACCCATTTTGATTTAAGTCTATTTTCCATGTGATTTTTATTGGCAATTTTTCAAACACACCCCCGTTTGATGGCCTAATTGAAAAAAACACATATGGAAAGAAAAACAACACCTTTTAAAAAAATGGTAACGGCAGGTTTGATGTTAAGCACAATTATCCTGTTGGGTAGTTGCCAAAAAAGCGGGAATTCTCCTGGGCTTGCATCTAATAATGCCGCACTAACAACAGTTTCAGAAACTACTGCTACCACAAGTACGGTAGGTACAAGCACCAGTACCGCTGTTGATTTAACGGGATTAAAGTCAGATGGTGGTTATTCCTACAAGATAGGTTATCCGCTTAGTAAATCTGGGGACTCTAATACGCAACCCACGGCATCAACCATGCGTCTTTTTGAAAACGGAGTCGAATTAAAACCTCCTCATTCTGTTCATCAGGATATTCGCAATTATGGGAAAGGTCGTTTTAGTCATTGGGGTACGGAGCTGATGTTTTCGGCTTCTGATAATACCAATCCAGCAACCAATGGCCGAAAGTATACATATACTCTTGACGGATCTGCAGGTACTGCGACAACTGGAACGTCTAATAATTCTGCATCAACTTCATCGGTAACTACAACCGGGCTAATGGGATACGCTATGTACAACGGAACAACAACCGGTGGTGCAGGCGGCACATCAGTTACAGTAAGTTCACTTGAAGCGTTAAGAAGCGCGGTAAAAGGTAATGCTCCGAAAATAGTTTACATCAGTGGCGCAATTAAGAGTACCGGGGACGATTTGGTTTATGTAGGTTCCAATACATCAATAATCGGTAAACCGAATGCTTCCGTAGAAGGCCTCACACTTTTTATGGAAACCGTTAGCAATATTATTGTTCAGGATTTGCGTCTTAAGAATTATGTTTATGATGCCGGTATTCAAATCAAATACTCATCTCATCACATTTGGGTAGATCATTGCGAATTCTCATGTGATCGTTCAAAATGGGGATACTGGGGTAAGGATATTGCCATTACAAGGGAGTCTGACTTTATAACAGTATCATGGTGTAAATTTCATGATAATAACTTATCAGTACTCATTAGTGGAGGCATAGTAGGGCACGAATCTGATCAAGGAAAACTTCACATCACTATGCATCACAATTACTGGTATAACGTTAGTGAAAGAGAGCCAACAATGAACTACGGTCGGGTGCATCTTTTTAATAACTATCATTTGAACAACGCAAGTTATTCTATATCGGCCAGAGCCGGTGGTATTGTCAGAACCGACAATGACTACTTTGCAAACGGTCACAAACCCATTACTACTAATTTGGATGGTGATCCTCCAGGTTATATCAGTGGTGCAAATACGGATATCTTTGTTAACTGTGGTGCTAACGATATAACTACCCCGATATCTACATGGGTGCCTGAGTATGCCTATAAACAATATTTGAATGCGGCTGCCGATGTACCTGCACTTGTAGTACAAGGCACAGGGCCAAGAGCCATTCACTAATCGTTTTATAAAGTTTAATGTCCCTTTAACAGCCCAATTGTTCATACAATTGGGCTGTTAAAATTTAGTATCATCAACCAATCCTTTAACCGTACGCCCAGTACAGGCTCTTTTCCTTTTAAACCGGGTTGCATTTTTAAGATGTCCAGCTGAGGGATAGTATTTACCTGCATTCTTTAGCATAAATGTCAATCTCTTCTTGTACAGGTATAACAGCTCTATATAAGGTTGTATTATACATGCAGGTATTGTAATAATAACATGAATTCAAAATGGCACAAACGGTTCTGATCGCTTGCGATTCCTCGAAATCATTGATGGACTTTAGGGGTAACCTGGTTGAGTTGATAGCTCAGCAACATAAAGTGCATGTATACACTTCCGGTATAATGCATCCAAGTTTTCGGGAGAAATTAAAACTTATGCAGGTTAAGGTTCATGAAATTGAACTTAAGGGAGGTGTTGTATCTGTTTTTTTAGATCTCATGTACATGATACAGCTTTATAAGCTCATGAAAAATATCAAGCCCGACGTTTTTTTTCCTTATACACTAAAACCTGTTATTTACGGAACATTGCTCGCAAAAATATGCCAAATTAAAAGCATAACACCAATGCTCACTGGTTTGGGTTATAATTTTACATCAGCGTCAAAAAATAAACTGGTAAGCCATATTACGCGAAGGCTGTTGAAGTTTAGCCTGACGGAAAGTAAACGGCTTAAGATAATCTTCCATAATAATGATGATTATCAAACGCTTTTGCAATGCAATATATTAAACGAAAAGCACCAGGCTGTTATCGTGAATGGCTCAGGAGTCGATCTTGATTACTACACCTATTGCGAACCAAATGCAAAAAAAATCAACTTTTTGATGATAGCCCGCTTAATAAATGCAAAAGGCATACGTGAATATTACGAAGCAGCAAAAAATATCCGCTTGCGTTTTCCGGAGGTTACTTTTAACCTCATCGGTACTTACGGCGATAATGTTGATGTCATAGACGACGAACTGTACACTAAAATATGTAGTGGTGATGTGGTTAATTATCGCGGCGAGGTTGGTGATGTGCGCCCGTATATTCAAAATGCCTCGGTAATAGTTTTACCCTCTTATAGAGAGGGGATGCCCAGGAGCCTGCTGGAAGGAATGGCCATGGGCAGAGCTATCATTACTTGCGATGCTGTGGGCTGTCGGGAAACGATTAATAGTGAAGGTGAGGTTAATGGCTTATTAGTTCCGGTAAAAAATGTTCCGGAGCTTGTGGCTAAAATGGAGTTTTTTATTAATAATACAGATGCCATATATCATTATGGTATCAACGGGCTTGCTTTTGTCCGGAAAAAATTTGACGTGCACATGATCAACGCAGAGATGCTGAACATAATGCATTTGGATAAGGAATATGCAGATCTTAATGAAATAACCAATTAAACTTTTTATATAATGGAAAATGAATTTAATTATGCAGAAAGAACGATTAGGAGTTTTGAAAAAGCAATGGATAACTATGGATGGATTGCCTACACTGATGCGTTAAACCCTGATTTTATTAAAACGATCAATGATGATTTGGTAACGGCATATGATTACAGAAGAAAAATTCAGGAGAAGAATGGTATTAGTGCAAATATGGACGGAACTCTGCATCATTTATTAGAGCGGGATAACTTTGCACTCCGTTTTCTTGAAAAAATGTTTTGTCACGATGAGATCAGTTATTTTTTGAGAGGCAATTATATCCTCAACGGTATCAACGCTGTTATACACGCAAGGCAGGAGCATCCCTATCTCAGTAATATGCATCGTGATGTGAGAACCTTTATGAAAGATACAAAGCTGTTGATTCAGATGATTGTTACATTGGATGATTTTACTTTAGAGAATGGAGCAACTTATTTTCTTTCCGGTTCGCATAAAACAGATCTGCGTCCGGACGAAACTTATTTTTATAAGCACGCTGCCCGGGCAATTGTCCCTAAGGGCAGCATTATCCTCTTTAATTCAAATATTTGGCATGCTGCTGGTGAAAATAGTACAGCCTACTTAAGAAGGGCTCTGACACTAGGATTTACCAGGCCATTTTTTAAGCAACAAATGGATTACTCAAGGTTTTTAGGATATGACTTTGTTGCAGAATTAAGTCCTGAACTGCGCCAGGTTATTGGGTATAATGCACGTATTCCGGAAAACCTGGATGAATATTATCAGCCTCCGCATTTAAGGATGTACCAGCGCGATCAAGGCTGAGTATAATTAGAATCATACAATTTCAATCCTTTAGCAATGCAAAAAAACAAACCTAACCCAAAATCGATGGGGGGGTACTTTGAGCTGCAACTTACTCCCGGCATTGATTACTATCCCAATTTAGTGCGTTTAAATACAGGTCGAAATGCTTTGGAATACATTTTAAGGCGAAAAGCCTATACTAAAATTTACATACCTTATTTCACATGTGAAGTTATACTAGAACCTATAAATAAATTGAATATAGCTTATCAGTTTTATACTATAAATGAGAATCTTGAACCAATTATTGATTTTGCGATCGAGCCGCATTCCTGCCTTTTATATACCAATTACTTTGGCATCAAACAGGAAGTCGTAAAAGAATTAAGTAAGCAGATCAAAAACCTAATTATCGATAATTCACAGGCTTTTTTTTCTGAACCCTTGCCTGGTATTGATACATTTTATTCTTGCCGGAAGTTTTTCGGCGTTTCTGATGGAGCGTATCTTCAAATTAAAAAGAAACTTAGTAAAAAGTTACCAGTTGACTTATCCATCAACCGGTTTTCTCATCTTCTAAAAAGCATAGAATTAGGTATTGAAGCGGGTTATAGCGATTATAAAGCCAATAACGAGGTTTTGGAAAATAATGAAATTAAAGGTATGTCGCGTTTAACGCAGAAAATCCTTTCGGGAATTGATTATGAAGAATGTGCCAAGATAAGAAAGCGAAATTTTAATTTTTTGCATAAGCACCTGCAAGCTCATAACCTATTAAAGTTCAATATTTCAGAGAGCTCTTCTCCAATGGTTTATCCATTTCTGAGCACGAACCGGGATTTGAAGCTGCATCTGATACAGAAAAAAATATATGTTGCAACTTATTGGCCTAATGTTTTTAAGTGGACTAATAAAAAAATGTTCGAACATCGCCTGGCCCGTTATCTGGTGCCTTTGCCAATAGATCACCGATATAACCTTCAGGATATATTTTTTATGTTAAATATTTTACAACAGTTTTTATGACGATTTCTGTATATATACGCCCCCTGGTACTAGAAGATGCCCAAACCTCTTATTTATGGAGAAATGATCCGCAAATATGGACATTTACAAAGTTTAAAGCTACAAAGCGCATCACATCCAGAATGGAAACTGCTTGGCTACAAGATAATTTGCGTAAGCCAGATCAAATCCGCTTTGCCATATGCTTGAAGGGGCTCGATACCTATATCGGTAATATTCAACTACTAGATATTCAGCAGAATAAGGCAGAGCTGCACTTGTTTATTGGTAATAAATTGTATTGGGGTAAGGGGATTGGTTATCAGGCTACTATGCTTATACTAAAATATGCTTTTTTTTTCAAAGATCTGGAAAGTTTATATCTAAGAGTACACCCGGCGAATATTCCCGCTTTATCGATTTACGAAAAAGCCGGATTTGAAATTACCGGTGAAAAAGACGGGCTTGTCATGATGAGTATTTCAAAAAAGAAGTTCATTGCTCATGAAGATCTCAAGAGATGACCATTTTCTAAATAAACCAATAACCTTATGATTAGAATATTTACCATCCACCATAAATTGGAATGGATTTCCTATGTTCAAAAAGCAGCTGAGTATGACTTCTATCATACCTGGCATTATCATACCTTGGAAACCGGCGGTGCGCCAATTTTAGTTGTATATCAGGAACATGATGATTTTATTGGAATTCCATTACTACGAAGAACAATTCCCGGATCTGAATTTTTTGACCTTAGCTGTGTGTATGGTTATACGGGACCTTTTTCGAATAAAAAAATAGAGGAATTGGATGAATCGCTTATGGGAAATTTTAAACGAGCTTTCCTTCAATTTTTATCAGACGAAAAATATGTCTCTGTATTTATTCGGATGCACCCTTTTTTCAAGCAACAATTATTGCTCAAAGAATTTGGAGGGGTACACGAAAATGGCCTAACCGTTGTTATTGACCTGTCTTTAAGCATCGAAGCTCAACGCGAAAGATACCGGCAATCAACCATGGATGCCGTAAAACATGCCAGGAAAAGAGGGTTTGTGATTAAAGATGAAAAGCACCGGGAAGCTGTTGCTGTATTTGTAAATATTTATCAGGAAACGATGAAACGGGTGGGCGCATCTGATTACTATTTGTTTAATGAAGACTATTTTGTCAGAATACTGAATACCAATGAATATGACGCCCGGCTTTTAACAGTATATGACGGTGATGAAGCCATTTGCAGTACCATAGTCACATTTACAAACGGTATTATCCAGGCACATTTATTAGGTACCCGTGCAGAATACCTGCATCACAGTCCGTCGAAATTTTTGGCCGATGAAATTTCAATAATAGGAAGGTCAGCAGGAATGCGTTACTACAATTTGGGTGGAGGATTGGGTTTTAAAGAGGATGCACTTTTTAAGTGGAAGTTAGGCTTCACCGATCTTTGCCTTCCGTATAAAAGCTGGCGTTATGTAGCCAACCCTTGCGCTTATCAAGAACTTCTTGCAAAAAAAAATATCGATAAAAATTCAGATATCGATTTTTTTCCACTTTACAGATACGTCTGAAATTATAAATAACCGTAATCTTATTTATTATGTTACTTATCAGAAATTTACTATTTCAGGATAGAATTCATTCCAGGTGGTTAGTTCTTCTGATCGATTTGGTGATAGTTTTTATATCCCTTTGTCTGGCGATTTCTTTAAAGGACAAACTGGATATGAAGTTAAATAATATTTATTATATGATTTTTTATTGTGTCAATGCCATTTTAATATTCCTCATTATGCGCATTCACACCCGTATTATCAGATATTCCAACACCAAGGATATGTTGCGTGTTTTCATGGCCGTGTTGGTAAGTAATGCCGCATTCATGTTGCTTTGCAATATCTTTTTTGCACCTTACTTTCAGTTTAGTTTAAGTGGATTAGGTGATATTCTGCTCATTAATTTTTTTATATCATCGTCATTACTTATGGGTATGCGTATTGTGATAAAAGACCTGTTTCTGTACCTTGATGGTCCCTTAGCTGCGGTAAAAAAAGATAATATACTGATATATGGTTCAGGCACATCCTCTATTTTAATCAAGAAGGCCATCGAGGCCCAAAAAGGACTCATGATACAGGTTCAGGGCTTTATAGATGTTGGGTCTGATAAAATAAATAAATGCCTCGAACAAAGACAGGTTTACCCGGTAAGGGCACTTAAGGGTCTAAAGGAAAAATTTGCCATTAAAACCATATTGGTAACTTCTGAAGACCTGAATATTGACGGTAAAAAAACTGCCATAGAAAAATGTATAGAATTGGGTATCAAAGTTATTACAGTACCGCCTTCCGGTCAATGGCTAAACGGAAAACCTAATTTAACCCAATTTAAAGATTTAAAAATTGAAGATTTGTTAGAACGTGCACCTATTGAGTTAGGCAAGGATCATATTTTTAGCGAACTCAGTG
The DNA here is from genome assembly GCF_052045695.1 of Mucilaginibacter sp. 22184. Taxonomy (NCBI): domain Bacteria; kingdom Pseudomonadati; phylum Bacteroidota; class Sphingobacteriia; order Sphingobacteriales; family Sphingobacteriaceae; genus Mucilaginibacter; species Mucilaginibacter sp. 22184. The sequence goes on along the minus strand of NZ_JBQEPI010000003.1, from coordinate 57,083 downwards.
GTAAAAGAGTTCTGGTTACCGGTGCTGCCGGTTCAATAGGATCTGAAATAGTGCGGCAGGTAATGAGTTATAATCCGGAATATGTCATATTATGCGATCAGGCTGAAACTCCGTTACATGATATACAGCTTGAAATTGAAGACGGAAATAGCACATGCAAGACAAAGATATTTGTTGCGGATATCCAAAATACTAATCGGATTAAATCATTATTTAACTTATACAAACCACAGATTGTTTTTCATGCCGCTGCTTATAAACATGTGCCCATGATGGAAAATAATGCTGTAGAAGCGGTGCTGACCAACGTATGGGGTACCAAAAACATGGCAGATATCTCGTTGGAGTTTGGGGTGCAAAAGTTTGTAATGATTTCAACAGATAAAGCTGTGCGGCCTACCAATATTATGGGGGCATCTAAGCGAATTGCAGAAATGTACATACAGTCTTTAGGTACCGAGCTCGCTGATAAAAACTCTCTTTATTTAGTAAATGATAATAATGCAATACATCGCACCAAATTTATTACAACCCGTTTCGGTAATGTTTTAGGTTCAAATGGCTCCGTTATTCCAAGATTTAAAGCACAAATTGAAAAGGGGGGACCTGTAACAGTAACCCATCCTGATATTACCCGTTATTTTATGACCATCCCTGAAGCGGTACAACTGGTTCTGGAAGCAGCAGTAATGGGTAAAGGTTCCGAAATATTCCTGTTTGATATGGGCGAACCTGTTAGGATAGCAGACCTGGCAGCTAATATGATCAAGCTGGCCGGTCTTAGACCTGATGAGGACATCAAAATTGTTTATACCGGACTTAGGCCTGGTGAAAAGCTATACGAAGAAATGCTAAATGTAGACGAACATATTATTCCAACTCACAATAAAAATATAACGATTTCTAAAACTATACCTAATTGTTATATCGAAGTTAATAAAGTAATCAAAGAATTGTTGGAATTGAGCATGCTTAATAATACCGATCAAATGGTGCTGAAAATGAAAAGTATCCTGCCAGATTATATCAGTAATAACTCACAGTATGAAAAGCTGGATATGATGCTCGTTAATACCGAAATAATATAGGCTAAAGAATGATATTGGGCTCTTAATAACTTGTAAAACATATTGTTCAAAATCACGGGTAAATGTGATGCAAATCACTTTTTAGTGTTTTCATTGATTTATTTTTATTAAACATAATAGCAAGGTGAACAAGATGAACAGATTGAAAATAGTAAGCGAATCTTATTTGATATGATTGGCTACTTATCACATTAGGTTCATACATCAACCTGCAAAAGTTTTTAATAAGGTTAGATATATTAAAAAAATTAAGGTATGTATAATAAAATCGATTATCCGGTTGTGAGTTATGATAACAATTCTATGAGGTCTCCTAATTATTCGGATATAAATTACGGCCAGGTAGTAGAGCGTGTGGTTCGAAGAGATCCTATAGGTATTAGCGAACTTGCCAGACGGTTGAATGTGAGCCGACGTACTATTTATAATTGGTTTGAAACGGAGAAACTGAGCTTTGATATTATCTGTAAAATTGGGTTTGTGATTGGACACGACTTCTCTGACGAACTTCCTGAGGATTTTGCCCAAAAAAGCAATAATGCAACAGAAGAGTCTTTTACCGAAATAAAAAACGGAACGGAACAGCCACCAAATGCCATTTATTATTGGATGGATAGGTATATAAAGTTATTGGAAAAGTTTAACGAAACATTAAGTCACGAAATGAAAGACCATGATTCGCACTCAGATAATGCTTGGAACAGATAATCTGAACCCGCTTTTTTATATAGCCTGTAAATTTTAACAAACGAAGCCATTGACAAATAGTCAACGGCTTCGTTTGTTTTATATCTCAAGATCAAATTTGTGCGGAAATCACAGTAGCATGGTTTACTTTAATTAATTTAAGAAAAAGAGAGCGGCAAGATACTCAGTACAAACGATGAATTTAAACACACATATCATAACATTATATCTCCTTAACATACTAATCTGATTTTATCATGGTCGTCGTAATTCAGGACAAGATTGTATCAAATTTAACAAGCAAATGGTAATTGGTTGATGACGGTTTGTTATTAAAATGATCATCATCACTATTTTATATCTGTATAACTATCACTTTTATACTATTGTAATTTACAAAGCCCCGATCCATATGAATACCATTACTTACAAAAAGCATGCGCCAGATTTTGAAATAGTTCATCAATCGATAGTAATGTTCGCTTATTGGGATCGAGGCCTGATATGTCGATATGCGAGCGAAGCCTATGCCATGTGGTTTGGCAGGCGGATTGATAGTATGATTGATGTACTAAAATTGCCCGAATTATTAAAAGATAATTTTCCGGAAAATTTACCTTATATAACTGCTGTACTGGAAGGTGGTGAACAGCGTTTTGAATATAGTACCAGGGCATCTTTCGGTGAAATAAGGAAAGGCATGGTTACTTATAGCCCTAATTTTGCAAATGGGGAAATAGATGGCTTTTTTGTTCATATAAAAGACATTGCCAACAATGAAAATAAAAATGCACTTGTTTCTCATAAAAACCTAGAAAGTTTTAATTCCTTACCTGAAAGAATACCCATCGATGTGGAAGCTACATTGAAGTCATGTCTGTTTGCAGAGTTTCCAGGAATAGCGAAACTTTCAAAGCAACATTTTGTATCAGAGTCAAAACTGAAGCGAGATTTTAGAGCTAAATTCAATATGAGTGTCTTTGCCTACTACAGGAACTTGCAAATGGAGTTGGCCGAAAAATATCTGGAGGAGAATTTGTATAGTAAAAAACAATTAGCTATTATATTTAATTTCTCTAATCCGTCCAATTTTACTGCCCGTTATAAAAAGTATCTTAATGATAAAACTGAAAATTATGTAACAAAAAAGAACATTTCAGAAAATAAATATGAGCTATTTGTTTTGCAAGCGCCATTTGCTATGGCCATGTTCGACAAGAAAATGCGCTATATGGCATTTTCAAATAAATGGTTAAAGGATCACAACCACCTCAACGGCGACTTAACCGGCACCGTTTATAACCCAGTTTTATTAATTGGTAAGTTGAGGTCCATTGAAATTTATAAAGCAACAATGAGAGGTAGCATTAATAAATGTGATGGTGAACTGATCGAAAAACCTAATGGTGCAAAAACGTGGATAAAATGGGAGGTAAGACCCTGGTACGACGATAAAAATGTGATAGGAGGATTATTAATATATACAGAAGATATTTCTGTTTTAAAAATGCGGGATATCGAAAACGATGATGTGTCAGAAATTTTGGGGAAAGCTAATGAAATAGCTCGAATTGGGAGCTGGAAGTGCGACGTTAAAAATAACAAAACCTTTTTGAGTAAAATCGCCATGGAAATATTAGACATTCCTGTAGGTGCGGAGGTTGATTTCGGGATGATTTTAGAGTGGTTTAAAGAAGGAAGCGACCGTAATTTGATCAAACAAGCTTACATGCATGCGCTAACAAAAGGATTGACATTTAGCATTGAGGCTGAGGTAACCACATGGACGGGGAGCCCGAAAGGGGTGAGGGTAATAGGTTATTCGGAATTTAAGGAGGGCTCCTGTCAAAAAATTGCGGGTATATTTCAGGATATTTCAAGATAAATAGTGTGATAAAAACACTTAAAATAAGATGTTTGAACACGAGAATGGCCGCGTATAGGTATATATTGGCCCTTTGCGAGTTTAATTTATAAATATAAATTGTAAATTTGTGCATCCTTATAAAATTACTGAGTTTGTCAAAACGATATTATTTGCCAATTTTATAACTAACAACATTTTATTTACAACCTAAACTGAGTACACATCTTTTCGAATCATAATCGGGACTGATAAACTCTGGATTTAGATTATTGTTTTTAATTGTTAAGTTGAAAAGTTCTGATCTGCCTATAATGAGTTAAATCTAAGTTATCCCTAATAACTTTAACCTTATTGATTATGAATGAATGTATACTTATTATCGACGATGATGACTTGATGAGAGCTATCACGACCAAAGTATTAACACAAGCTGGATACGCTACAGTTCAGGCAAACAATGGGAAAACAGGCGTTGCATTAATATCGCAAGTAAAACCAGACCTGATATTGTGTGATATCATGATGCCTGGATTGGACGGGTATGATGTTTTACAAAAACTTAGTAATAATAAAGAAACAGCAAGTATCCCGTTTATTTTTTTAACTTCTAAAAATGATCCTTTAGACTTTAGAAAAGGTATGCAACTGGGAGCCGACGATTATATTATTAAACCGGTTAATAGTACAGAATTAATTAGTTCAGTAATATGCCGGTTAAATAAAAACGAAGCCCGGAGAATTTCATTTAACCGGACCATGCACAGCATGGATATACTGACGAATAACCCCCAAGGTGAAGAAATCGAATTAAAAGCATTGATAGCCAGCAGAAAAATACGTCAGGTGAAAAAGAAGCAGGTTTTATATTTCGATGGTGATCAACCAACTGGTATATACCTGGTGCTTGATGGCTGTATTAAAACTACTAAGTTATCAGATGATGGAAGAGAATTTATGACTGGTTTATATAAAGCTGATAATTATTTAGGCGTAAAGGCTTTATTACTAAACGAGATCTATAAAGAAAGTGCTGTGGCGGTTGAGGATGCTACTGTATGTCTGCTGCCTAAGGATACTGTTTTATCATTGTTGGCCCGTTATCCATCTATCAGTCAGCAGTTTTTACGATTGCTTTCAAATGATATAGCCGAGAAAGAAGATCAGATGTTAGAACTCGCTTATAATTCTGTAAGAAAACGATTGGCACAAACGCTATTAAGATTAAGCAAAAAGTTAAACGATTTCTTGCTGCTTAAAATATCCCGGGAAGAATTGGCTGGTATGGCTGGTATGGCTATGGAAACCGTTAGCAGGACCTTAACCGATTTTATAGAAGAAGGGCTGATTGAAAAAAAATCCGGTCATATTACAATCCTGGAACCTAACCGCTTGGAAAGGATTAAAAATTGAGAGGAAACTGTTGGTTTAGAATTTGTCAACAGGTTTATTTGATAACAATAAAGACCAGGCCGTTGCGGCGTTGAGTATGTTATAAACGATTGCTTATTCCTGGGGTACTTTCTGCAATTAGTCTTCTTTATCTATCTTAAAACAATATCCCAGCTTGAAAGGCATTGAGAGCACCTTTTAATCATGCTAATGTTTGCTTTCATCTCGACAAATTAGGCTTAGATGCGGTCCGTATGAAATTTAAGTGGTTTTTATACCTTCCGCGCTAAGACTGCGCATATACGAGATCCAAACATGTTCTGATTAACTTGTCGCGAAATATCGGATGCCAATTTGCTGGAAAAAATGAAAAGATCATCTAACCACTACCACGGGGGCCGATAATATTTTTCCCTATAACGAGAATGAGTCTATTTTTTACTTGAAAAAATCTGGTTAAAATGATAAAGCGCCATTCCCAGGCTTTGATCCATCGCGTAGATATCTTTATAACTGATCAACCTGCCCCCTTTTACTTCACAGGTCAGATAGGTAATTTTTAATGGAATTGGATGCCGTAGATTGAATTGTTTCTTTCGATAGAAGGAGATAGCCTGATGCAGATTACTAACCTGTTCCGAACTTTGATCATTTTCCAGGATCAAAGCGGCCAGCTGTTCCGGATGTTCAACCCGGATACATTGATCGCCCAGATCACGATCTGCCCGTTGAAATAACTCCAGGAAGGGAGTGTCATGCAGATAAATGCCATATGTATTTGGAAAGCGGAAAACGAGCAGGCCCAGAGCATTACCACAGCCTACAGATTGCCGGGCGTAAAATGCCCCCGGGCGCTGTTGAATCTCCAAAAGCCTGGCAGTTGTTGGCTCGACATAGTTCCCCTGTTGATCATAGATTACGTATTGATTATTCTCCAGGTATTGTTTATCCTTGATGGCCTGAGGCAATAATTCCTCTACAAACATTTTTGACGGAACCTTCCATTCCGGGCAGGTAATAAAATAGTTTATTTCGCTTTGCAGGGTTGGGGTTGGTGTGGACGGTTTGCCGGTGATCACTTTAAATTCATCGAGGTTCCCCGCATGGTAAAACTTCAGCGTATAGGACGGAATATTGACCTGGATATAATCACCTTTTTCAGGTGTTATCCAGCGTAAGCGCTCCATATTAATAGCAATTTTCAGTATGTCGTCCTTTGGCTTTTGATAACAGCTATTTTGATAGGGCCCGGTTAATAGCTGAAGCTGGCGCTTTAAATCCAGGTAGGCGATTGATACGGGTTGGGCTGTCTCCAGCATTTTTTTAAAGTCCCTGCCGTGTATCGCATTCAGCAGCAGTTGCGGTGCATTAAATCCATTGACCACCGCAGAGTCCAGATAGTGATCCGGGAAATCGGGATTTAGCTTACCATAATGCATGTTGTTGATCATATACAGTACTGCGTCCGTAAGCAGGATATCGAACCTGGATTTCTGATCATTCCCGGTTTGCCCGAAATGGACGCTGAGGTAATGTAATTTATCAATTAACAGATCTTCAGGATGATAGTCGTCAAATGAAAGCCCATATTGTAATGCACAATCAAGCATCAGCATGGCCTCTGTCGCCGGGGTCCGGACACTGTCTGGGGCTACCCACAAAAGCTTGTAGCCATTCTGCTGATAACAGCGTGCCACCGAATTAGGATAATATAAATCACCCTTATGGTTTCTCAGCTGATTTTTTAGTGATTCGGCTATTGGAGTATCGACGCGAGTCAAAGAGTGCTGATAATATAGATTTAAAGTTGTCGCTTGTGTACTGTTCGGAAAAAACAAAATAATTAGATAAGCCAGTAGCCTTAAATCTCCATGAAGTTTGTTCTCTGACCGTTTCTGTGTTTTGTTCAGTGTTTCCATATCCGTAATTATTTACCGGAATAAATATCTTGTTTTGTAATCCCTTAAATAATGATGTTTGTCATTCATTTGGTTGATAATCAGCATTATTTATGTTCTTTAGCCTCCTGAGGAGTGATTTTTAGGAATGGGCGTTCCGTGTGGAGGCCGGAACGCAAAACACTGATGTTTTTATTCTGTGGACGGTAAAAAAACGGAACCGGGGTTTCCGGTTCCGTAATGGGCAGCACTTCAGTCCTTAAAGACGAAGTCTACTGCTTCATCTACCGAAACAGGAATAAATTCCATCCCTCGGGTAATACAAATATCGCTTACGGGCTGTTTTGTGATGCTGTAATCCATCATACTTTATATTGATATTCGTCATTTAATGATGGATCTGGCTTTGAAGCAAGATAGCTCTTTTGCCCGGTTTCAATACCTCAACCCAAATTACGGAAAGTGTGCCCACTACCGAACTGATGGATAACTGGACAAGGCCTAAAGGTTCAAATCCAAAAAATGTTGACAACGGATGGATATAAAATAATGATCCGGAAACCAGGATCGTGATGCCAAGCAAAGCAGGCACGAGGTTATTCCTGTACTTAATGGTAGTTAACAAGGAGTAATAAAAAGAACGGTTTACCAAAGTCAGCAGGATATTAGCAACGATCAGGGTACTGAATACCATGGTGCGTGTAGTGGTTTCATTGAAATGCCGGGATACGGCAAACAGGTAAATACCCAAAGTACCAGCCGCGATGACCAGGCCCTGAATGGCACTCGTCAGGAGTTCTTTTCCGTTAAAAAAGGTTTGGGTAAATGCCCGGGGTTGCTGCATCATGGTATTCTTTTCCATGGGCTCATTTTCATAAACGATGGAACAGGTAGGCCCCATGATCAGCTCGAGGAAAATGATATGTACAGGTGAAAAGATATTGGGATATGTCCAGCCGAGTAACAGTGGAATAAATACGGTGAGGATTATAGGGATGTGGATGGAAATGATATACTGGATGGCCTTTTTAAGATTAGCATATATCCTTCTGCCCATGGCTATGGCATCTGTCATTTTTGACAGGTCATCATCGACTAGGACGAGGGCGGCTGCTTGTTTGGCAATCTCTGTTCCTTTTTTGCCCATTGCAATGCCAATATGTGCCGCTTTTAATGCTGGCCCGTCATTGACGCCATCCCCGGTCATGGCCACAATCTGACTGTGAGTTTTCAGGGCCCGAACCACCTTTAGCTTCGCCTCGGGGAACATTCGCGTAAACATGTTTGTTTGGAGAACGGTTTTTCGTAACTCTTCATCGCTCTGTGTCATTAAGGCCGTGCCGTCGATGCATTGATCATATCCTTTGAATCCGATCTGCCTGGCGATGGATGCAGTTGTCGCAGAGTTGTCACCGGTAATGATTTTCACCGCCAGGCCTGCTTTATAGAATGTCTGCAGTACTTTCTTAATATTTGCTTTTGGGGGATCGTAAAAAGCAACGACCCCTTTAAATGTAAATCTGAATTCCTGCTGGCTGGCTGGGAACTCTTCTTCTCCAAAGATAGCCTCTCCAACGCCTAAAACCCGGTAACCGTCATCAGCAAACGTGGCAATGGCGGCCAGCGTACATTGATACTCCTCTTCGCTTAACACGCATACCTGCATAATGGCCTCTGGGGCCCCTTTGGCGGCAATGATCCGGCGCCCCGAACCATCAGTGAAAATATGGGTCATCATGGGAGGTTTGCCGCCCAGCGGATATCCGTAGATCATATGATAAAACGGCCTTTCATCAGTTGGGAATAGCTGCATATAAGTATGATGCAGGGCGACCTCCATCGGATCAAAAGGTACGGGTTCACTGGCCCACATAGCCATTCTGATCAACTCCCGTTCATTTGAATCAAACAAACCTACATTATCAGCGACGCGATTTGATCTCAAAGCGAAAACACCGGCAAGGCTCATCTTGTTTTCAGTGATCGTTCCCGTTTTGTCGGTACAGATTACTGTAGCGCTGCCGAGGGTCTCCACCGTTTTCATTTGTTTGACCACGACCCCCATCTTCATCAGGCGCCAGGCACCAATGGCCATAAAGGTGGTAAAAGCCACCGGTATCTCTTCCGGCAAAATACTCATCGCCAGCGTAAGTCCCTTCAGCAGGCTATCCAGAATAAGGGCCGATCGGTAATAGTTGATGGCCCAGACAATCAGGAATATGACAACACCGGCAATCACCATCTTCTTGACAAAGCTACTAATCTGCAGTTCGAGTGGTGTTTGCTCTTCGGGTATGGCCTCCAGACTTTTGCCAATTTTTCCCAGCCTTGTTTCATGGGCAATAGCTGTTACCGTAGCAATGGCCAGTCCGCTGGCGACCATTGTGCCCTGGTAGATAAAATGGTCACTTTGTTCCGGATCTTTATAAACGGATAGCGATTCCCCGGTGAGAATGGATTCATTCACAGAGAAGTCATTGGATTGAACGATTGCGGCATCGGCCATAATAGCTGCGCCCTCTTCAACAACCAGACTGTCACCTACGACCAGTTCCTCGGCTCTTATACTTACTGTTTTACTATTCCGGATAACCTTACAGCCGGCTTGGGTATAGTTCCTGAGTTGCTCCATGGCGTTGCGACTCCGAGAGTCCTGATACAGGGAAATAGCGGAAACCAATATAATGGCAGAAGCCAGGAAAAAACCATCACCGGTATTGCCGCTGACAAAATAAATTCCTGAGGTTGCCAGCAGCAGCAGGACCATAGGCTCTTTGAACAGACTTTTGACCGCATCAAAAAAACGATTCCCCTTTTTATAAAGCAACCGGTTGAACCCGAATTGTTTTCGGGCCTCGACAACCTGCGCATCATTCAATCCGGCTATTTTTACGGTTGAAAATCCGGGACGAAGGGTAATAGGAGTAGTTTCCATTATTTATTTTTTAGGCATCGGTTAAACAGTAGTCAAAAGGTTGAATGATGAAAAACTTTTCGATAGCTAAAGCCCGGCTTCAGGCCATGGTTAAAACCGCTGCTCCGCTGATCTGGCCTCTCCTTAATTTTTCAATGGCTTCATTGGCCTGTGCAAGAGGGAATACGGTGGTCTGTGTATGAACGGGGATTGTTTTCAGTGTGTCGAAAAAATCCAGGCCATCCTGGCGGGTCAGGTTAGCTACCGATTGGATGGTCCTTTCTCCCCAAATGAGCTCATAGGGAAATGCAGGGATCTCACTCATATGAATGCCGCCGCAAATGACCTGCCCAGCCTTTTTTACCTGTTTTAAAGCCATAGGGATCAGCTCACCGGCGGATGCAAATATCATAGCGGCATCCAGTAGTTCAGGAGGCGCTTCAGTACTGTTGCCGGCCCAAACGGCTCCTGATTGCCTGGCAAATTCCTGCGCGGCCTCATCGCTGTTACGGGTAAAGGCAAAAACTCTTTTTCCCTGCGCCCGGGCAATTTGAATGATAATATGCGCCGCTGCGCCAAAACCGTAAATGCCTATATTGATCGCGACGGGATCGATCATCCGGTAGGAACGAAAACCGATCAGACCGGCACAGAGCAGCGGTGCAGCTGAAGCGCTATCATTATGAACGTCAATGGGGAAACAATATCGTGCATCAGCTACGGCGTACTCGGCGTAACCGCCATCAATTGTATAACCGGTAAACAGCGCATGATCACAGAGATTTTCCCTCCCCTGTTTGCAGTACCGGCAATTCCCGCAGGTATAACCCAGCCAGGGTACACCGACCAGGGAATTCAGTGCTTGTTCTTTCACGTCCTTTCCCCATCCGGCTACCGCTGCAATGATTTCATGACCAGGGATCAGCGGAAGTTTAGGCTGATCAAGCTCGCCGTCCAGGATATGCAGATCCGTTCTGCAGATACCGCAAGCCAGGATTTTCAGCAAGACCTGCCCGTCGGCCGGTTTGGGTACCGGTACCTGTTTAAGGGTAAGTGGCTGGCCGGCTTTTTCGAATATCATGGCCCGCATATAACCTGGAGTTTTCATTTCGCGGTGTTTAATTGTGTTTTAATACAATGCTTGTTTTATAGTACCGCACAGCAGTCGGGCGGGAATACCAGTAATGGAATGGTGATATGTTTAGCCAGCCGCTGTGTATGACTGCCACTGATCAGTTTCGAAAGAAAATGATGAGGACGATGAACCATGGCCAGCATATCGATCTGGCTGTGTTCATAAAGCCAGTTCAGGCCGCGATCCACATCGATACTCTTGACATGCCGGTAATATATTTTTGGATAATTGACTTTATCCGATACTTCGGCCAGGAAATCGTCGATCTCCCGTTGTTCGGCATGTTTTTCATATTTTTCATCCGTAATATGACTAACGAGGATCTCCGCGTTAAAATAGTGCGCCATGCTGGCCAGGGAATGAATCACTTCTATATCCCCCTTGCTCAAATCGGTGGCAAAAGCGATCTTTTTAATAGGCTGATAAATAAAATCTCCCGGAATAAGCAGTACCGGGAATGTGGTTTTTTCTATCAGATCACGGCTGTTGCTGCCCAGGAAAAAACGGCTCAGGCCCCCTGCTCCTGACATACCCATTACGACCAGGGACATTTTCTGTTCATCCATCACATTTCTGATCACCTCGGTTACCGAGCCAACCTCACTGCTGTAACCAATAGCTGGCTGGTAAGCTGGTGGTAGCCCCTCCGCTTGTTCCTCGAGTTTTTGTTCCAGCTTTTCTACAGACAGCTCCAGTTGTTCTGTCACGAAGCTTTTGATAGAGGTGTAATCTTCCAGCGGCCAGGCAATTTGTGGGGCCATCGGAGCCTCTGCGGGCACTGAAATTGCGCTACATAACCGGATGCCGGTTTTCATGCTTTTGGCCAGATGGAGGGCATAACGTGCGGCATTGTTTGCAGGCGCGGAAAAATCGGTGGGGACTAATATCGTTTTCATGTCGGGTGATTTTAAAGTTTTATTCCATACAAAGTTTGCTTTTTCATCCCTATCGGTAAATGTCCCTGGTCACCTGGATATATGATATCGGACACAAACAGTTCATGCCGGGTTGCTCTGTTATTGACGCAGGTTTGATCAGCATCAGGCAATGTACTGAGCGATATCATTTTTTAAGGGTATTGGAGGTTGCAATTTTGTTGGATCGATCATTAAATCAAAAGCGTTATGAAAACAGATAAAGAAATCCGTCAAGACATTATCGAAGAACTGCAATGGGAGCCCATGGTTAATTCAACCGAAATCGAAGTGGGTGTCCACGAGGGAGCGGTCACATTGAGCGGTCATGTATGCTCCTTTGCCGGGAAAATGATTGCCGGGAAAGTGGCGCGCCGGATCAAAGGTGTAAAAGCTGTGCATGATGAACTGGAAGTGGTGCTCCCTGCCGACGCCCAATTACCCGATGAGCTGATCGCCAAAAATGTATCAAATGCCCTGAAATGGCACACCACAATTCCCGATGACCGGATACAGGTAAATGTGAAAAGCGCTGAAGTATGCCTGGAGGGAGAAGTTGACTGGGCCTATCAAAAAGAAGAAGTTTGTAATGCCATTTGCGGTCAGAAAGGTATTAAGCAGGTCATTGACAGGATCGTTGTAAAGCCCCGCCCTGACGCAATACTGATCAAAGAAAATATCGCTAAGGCACTGCAGCGCCGGGCGAACCTGGAGGCTACAGGAATTCAGATCGAAATACAGGGTGATCAGGTCATATTGAAAGGCAAGGTACATTCCTGGAACGAGAGAACGGAAGCAGCCTATGCAGCATGGGCTGCACCGGGAGTGTCCACCGTAGACGACCAGATCGTCATAGATTACGATTGAAGAATGGGGCAATAGCTTGCCCTTTTTTAGCTATAAAAAAGTACCTCCGGAAACTGATGTTATTTTGTGCGCTGCCTTAATAGGTAAACGGCGTAGTGATGCGCTTGATGTTTGCGATCAATAGGAAAAGTTCTGTTTTAGTTGCGCGATAATCTTTGGCTAAGCGGTTGTTGAACCTTTCTAACGGAGACTGGTTAGCATATAACAAAGTTTGGTCCTCCGACAGGGACCCGGTTAGGATCATTTCGAGCTGTTTAAGCTGATGGCTAAGTTGCCTGTCCGCTTGCTGCAGGTCTGTTTCTAATTGGTAAAGTTGCTTTCCTGCCCGTTTGAGTTTAGCCAGGTATGGTGGTGCCGATAAGCGGATGAAATAATCATCCAGCAAACGAAGCAGGAAAGCTGTTTCAATTTTATAGAACTCCAGATCGGCCGCCCGCCGTTTGGTCATAAGATATTGCCTGGTAAGGTCTGACATCATGGTGTTGTTAAGATTGAAACCTGTTGGACTGATGCGGATCAGTCAACTTTTACTTCTTTTTTGGCCGGGAGAACCTTGTCTGATTTTTTAAGATCAACAACCAGTAGGCCATCTTTGTACGATGCTTTGATCTTTTCTTCCTCAACATTTTCCGGCAGTTTGAAAGAGCGGGTAAAGGCTGTTTTTGAAAACTCTTTACGGGTGTAGTTTTCTGTCTCTTCCTTTTGCTCCTTACTGGTTTCGGCGCTGATCGTCATCAGACCATTTTCGGTTGAGATCTTAAAATCCTCCTTTTTGAAACCTGGTGCTGCTACTTCCAGCTCAAAATTATGTTTGGTTTCCCGGATGTTTACCGCAGGTAATTGCTCTCCTGTAAAAAGAGGTTTGTCAAAGAACTTGTCGGTGTTCCAAAAATCTTCCATCATTGACCTGAATGAAGGAAGGCCGTTAGTTTTTACTAAAGTTGACATAATGATTTAATTTAATGTTTATAGTCCAAATTTCCCGGTATTTATTAAAAACTGCTATGATTCAAATCAGTTCCCAAAATGATCTTCGTCAATAATCCGGTTTGGGCAGCGCACTAATTTTACGGGATCATATAAACCGACTATTCAAAGCTATTGATCATGAACAACGAAAATAATGATCTTCATAACCAGGCTGTTTATTTACAGTCTTTTGGGGCCGCGGAAACTGTTACCGGTTCAAAACACCTTTTGCAAACACCGGATCTGAACATCCTGGTAGATTGTGGCTTATTCCAGGGTATTAAGTCTCTCAGGGAAAGAAACTGGGAAAAACCACCGGCGGAACTTTCAGCTGTCGATGTGATGATCCTTACCCATGCTCATCTGGATCATTGCGGATATATTCCCTTATTCGTCAAAAACGGGTACCGGGGGAAAATTTACATGACTTCACCTACCCGTGACCTGACCGAACTGATCCTGAGGGACAGCGCAAAACTACAGGAAGAGGATGCCGATAAAGCTAACAGGCATGGTTACAGCAAACATCAACCGGCCGAACCATTATATACGACAGGGGACGTGGAAACGGCATTACAGTATTTTGTCACTATAGAAGCTGGCCATGATTTCCAGCTCCACGAGGAGATTAGGTTTAAATTTTTCCCCGCCGGACATATTTTGGGGGCATGCTCCGTGGAAATCAACTGCTATGGGAAAACAATTGTATTTTCCGGAGACATTGGCCGGTATCATTCAGAATTGCTGCCCCCGCCGGTTCACCCGGTTAAAGCTGATTTCGTAGTGATGGAGTCTACGTACGGGGATCGCCTGCACGGGGAAGCCGATCCGGCGGAAGCATTCGCCCTGGCCATCAAAGACACGATCTTTCAGGGCGGTAATTTGCTGGTTCCCTGTTTTGCCGTTGGCCGGGCGCAGGATGTGATGCATATTTTATACCGCTTGAAAAACAGCAAAGCAATACCTCAAAGTATCCCGGTTTTCCTGGATAGTCCGATGGCTGCCTCGGCCGGCCGGTCCCTGTTGAAATATCCGGACTGGCTAACCCTTCCGCCAGCGGATGCTGCACGCATGTTCAGCGGAGTGACCATCAATCCGGATTATCATCACACGGAAAAGATCATTCGTCAGCGGGGGAGCAAGATCGTACTTGCTGCTAGCGGGATGCTTACCGGTGGCAGGGTTTTGGAATATCTCAAACATTATCTTGGGAATGCGAGGAATACCATCCTGATGATCGGTTATCAGGCCGAAGGTACCCGCGGGAGGGCGCTGCTCAATCAAGTAGCGGAAATTAAGATACACGGACAATATTACCCGGTCAGAGCGCGGATTCTGGAGATCGGCGGCTTGTCCGCACATGCCGATCAGGGCGAGCTGCTAACCTGGGTAAAGGGATTTGTAGCATCACCGGTGGCGATTTTTTTGGTACACGGGGAACCTAGCGCGCAGGAAGCGCTCCGGGTCAAAGTAAAGGACGAACTCCACGTTCCTGTTACGATTATGGAGGAAGGTAAACCAAAACTACTGTTTGCAGTAAACCACAATGAGTTGAAAGCACAATAAATCATTGGAGCGGACAACATTTTGAGGCCTAACCAGATATAGGTTGAATTTACAGAATATTGATGGAGACGAAGTTATGTTCTAAAAAAAACAGTTTCAAATTCCTGTAGTAGTTGCCCGGTGATAAAAATTATGGGTAAGATTGATGATCTCCTCTTTAAGTTTTTGTTGTGGCTCACTCAGGACATTTACAGCCGTGTTTGTTGTATGATCAAGTGATGGGCCACCGGTTAAGGACAATGAGTAATCGTGCCAGTTGCCAATTGCTTCCTGTACCTGTTTCAGGTAATCTTCATTCAATGTTAAGCCAAGCGTAGTTTGAACAACTTGGTAATTGTATAACAGCACTTTAATGCGTTTTCGGCACTCATGTAATTTTTCGTTAAACTGAATTGGCGCTAACGTGCCTGCAATTTGTTGAAGCTGGTCCTGGTAAAAGTGATAGACAGAAGAGTCTTTGAGGGGTTTTATATTCCTTTTAAGTCTGCGGTATACACTTTGGGCTTTTTTCAAATATCTGCGGGTTTTCAATCTGAAATTCGTACTGCACTTTTCTACGGTCAAATCCCGAGATGTTCTTTTCCTGGCTCCGGGTTCGTTAGTTAATTTCAATTTGATATAGGTGTTTCGCAATTTACCCGCTTCTTTAAAGATTTTCTTTACCGATCTGAACTTTTTGTTCATATGGGAGTGGGGCAAGAGGCTATCGGATAAGGTAGAAAAGGCTCTTAGCTTTTTTACCTGCACCCGGAACCGATGCAGATCTTCCTGTTCCCCTTTCTTTAAGTAAGATTTGAGATCAGCCTTCATATCCTTCCACTCCTGTTTGAAATATTTAATGCCGTTCTTCTTTTTCATGTGACCAGACTAACTTTTGTAAGATTATCTTATAAAATTACCGAATAGGTAAGTGCCACCATATGACTATGGTCACGCTGGTCTCCCGCCCAGGTCACCTATTGAAGTGATGATCATCATTTTATGGCTATGCTTCTTTTTGAATATTTGTTGTGATCATTTTACGGGAGATAAAAACTGGATGAACCGTATAGCAAAAATAATAAAGAAGGGCATAGTAAGGGTAAATCCTTATGTGCTTTTTCTATTGGTGGAGTTACTGCTGCTTATTCTTTTTGTGATTCTCCATTTTTTTTAGCCCGTCAGGTTTTTAACTATAATCGTGAGGAAACAAGATATGTTAGGTAAATTGACAACGAAGGAAATAGAGGACTTGTTAAGGCAACAGGTTACCGGCCGCATCGCCTGCTATGCTGATAGCCGTATTTATATAGTTCCAATTAACTATGTGTATGACGGTGCGTATATATATGGGCATTCTGCCCAGGGAAAGAAAATTGATATGATGCGCAGGAATCCTGAGGTATGCTTCGAGATTGACGATATCCAAAGCATATTCCGCTGGAAAAGTGTGATCGCCTGGGGAAGATTCGAAGAAATAACGGATATGGATGAAAAGCAACAGGCGATGCAGGCGATTATCCACCGGATCATGCCCCTTTCGGAAAATGCGCCCGACCACCCTTCTCACGGTATCACAGAAAAAGAAAGTGATGTAGGGAATAAAGTGGAACTAATTGTTTATAAAATTGCCTTGGGTGAAAAGACCGGCCGGTATGAGTATTAAATCGGTAATATTTACTTTGGTTGTTTTTTTCAGTCATCTTGCCGCATTTGCCGTCCATCCCCTTTTGTTAAGATAATAATTCTCAATACGACAAAAAACGGAAAATGGCTATGGGTATTTCCAAGGTAGGCCTGCTTACTTGGAAGAAAACCATAGTGACAAATAACACCAATTGTCGGATCCTGTATCATTATAAAATGTGATCATCGTCAGTTTTTCGCTGCGTACAATTTAGCAGCTTTACCAAACAAATTAGAGGTGTAAAGTCATGAAAACAATAGTAATTACTACCGATTTTTCGGATGGATCGAAACAGGCGGTTCGTTATGGATTTGAATTGGCCAGGCAGTTAAAGGCTAATATAACGCTTTGTAATGCCATGATTATTCCGGCAGAGATCCCACAAACAGGTTTTGTAGGTTGGCCACCGAATATTTTTGAGGAGTTGATGAATGACAGCGCAAAAGAGTTAAATACGCTTAAAGAGGGCTTGCTGGCTGATGGTCCAATGCCAGGTCAGTTTAAGCCGGTTATTACTTGTGTAAGTCAGCCGGGTACCGTATGTGACGTAGTTAGTCAGGCTGTTGATTTGCAAGTTACGGAATTGGTAGTGCTTGGAGCTCATCAAAAAGAAGGTATAGGTCAATGGTTGATTGGTAACCATACGCAAAGAATAATTGATACAAGCAATATTCCTTTATTGCTGGTATCAACTGAAATTCCTTTCAAAAAAATCAAAAAAATAGCATTCGCGACGGATTTTAGTCATTTGCAGGATGATTTGAACTGCATACGTAAACTGATCACGATCGCCGAACCGCTGAACGCGGGCATTTTGCTTGTACACGTCAATAATGAAAAACATAGTACTGTCCAGCTGCAACATTACTTGGATGAAGTACTGCAGGAATTAAGTAAAAAGTTAGGCTATAAAAATATGGAATACAAACTAATCAAAGACAGCCGTGCTGTGGCAGGAATGGATTGGCTGAGCAAGGAGGGGGATATAGATATGCTGGCCATGGTGCATCGTGCTCATGGTTTTTTTGCCGGCCTTTTAAAAGGCAGCCATACGCAAAAAATGGCAGGGCACATCCATATTCCCTTGTTGATTTTTTCCGATACCTTGTCTGTTTAAAAGTTAATATTTACCAAATACCACTTAGTTATGAACCCAACACCAACCGACGGCCAACTGGAGTATGAACTGCAGGAGCTGTATATTTTAAGCGAGCATTGGTTGCAGGATATCTCTTTTATGGAGGATGAAATTCATTTTTTTAAAAATATCCTGCCTAAATACAAGGACACGGACATGCTGAATAAGGTTCCGTCAAAAGCGCAGGACTTTACAGCAAAAATCCGGGAGCAGGAACTGCATCTCGAATCTCTTAAAATAAAGGTTCCGGAGTTTCTCCGTTTTCTTGAACCGTTCATTGGCGGCCAAAAAAAGGAAATGGATCTAAGCTTCCTTGAAAAATACAACAAATTGGAAACAGAGTTAAGAACCTTGTTTGCCGCGATTAAAGCAACTAAGAAAGAGCTCTTCAGCTATACGGAAGCGATCATAACCACGGAAAAAGCGGTGCAAACACGGTAAGCTTCCATCCCATAGTTATGAATACTATCGCTGTACTGACCGATTTTTCAGAAAGATCTGTCCACGCCACCCGTTTTGCTATGCATATGGCCAAAAAAATGAAGTCAAAAGTATTGTTGTTTAGCATGAACACTGTTCCTGCAAACCAGCAGCTGGTGACGGCCGGTGGATTACCGTATTTAATGGATTTCAGCAATGAGTTGGCAGATTTTACCCTGCGTATGGAACTTGACCTGCAAAACAGGTCATTTCCGGGGGCCTTTTTGCCCGAAGTGACTTTTAATAATGAAGGTCCTGAAATAGTGGACATCATGACAGCTATCATGAAAAACGGGGAGATCAATATGATCGTTACTTTTCCCTCCAGGGCTGACGACCTAGCGACTTATATACTCAGCGATGTTTGTACACGTGTCATTGACTGGGCTGCTGTTCCGGTGCTTGTGATACCTGAAAGTACTGCAATCAAAAATTTTGAAAAGATAGCTTTTGTGTCGCAACTCCACGAAGAGGATATCAATTCCATTGCCGAACTGGCTGGCCTTATGGAGGGTTTTGCTGCTGAATTGATGATTGCCCATCTGAATGAAGACCCTTCGGACATCTGTGTACAAAAGGCTGAAGAAAAACTTACTCGTGATTTGTATCAAAAGCTGAACTACGGTGGATTTTATTTTCGTAGTATTCCTGATACGAGAGTCCGGAAGGATTGGAGTTGGCTGAACGCGAATAAGAAGACGGATCTGCTCGCCGTCGTTCAGCAACCGGGGGAACAAATGGCAAGGTTTTTTAAAAGAGGGCAACATAGCCAGGTGACCTATCATATTACCACCCCGGTGATTATTCTTCCCAAGAGACCCTGAACACTTGAAAAGCATATGAAAAGGGCTGTACTAAAGGTACAGCCCTTTCCGTGTTTTAGCTCATATGTCTATCTGACTTAATTTTGTTTCTGAATGTGTTAGCTCTGTGATCCAATCCTGCAAGAATAGGTTTGTTTGGCTGGCAGACTCAGCGAAAAGTGTTTTATAATAGCTGATACCATCCTGTAACTGGAGCTTGAATTTGGTTAGTTGTTTCTTCTTTTTATCGCCCAATTCCTTCAATTGAGATTGGAGGTCACGCTGAAGGTAGTCGATATACAGGTTCAACTCCTTGATAAACATATGAGGCCTCCTGACCTTTTCCAACAGGTCCACTGTGCCATAGATATGCCGGGTCATTTCTTCCAGCGTATAAATTCTGGAAAAATAGGCCAGGTTCGGCCCGGGGCAAATCGCAACCGCGTGGTTTTCCCTGGGTTTCAGCATATCATATTTGATATAGGCGGAGGCGCAAAGACCTTCACAAAGGCATATTTTTTCAACTATGGATTGGTATTGTTGGTCATATTCCGACTCTGGAAGATTCAGGGTACGTAATTGATCTATTTTTAGCCGCTGGTATTTCCGGGAAGCAGTGCAGATGGGCTCTTCGGTAAATTCTGTATTTGTGCATAAATATTTTTTGGTACATGGACTGCCCGGTCGATTATTGTCGAGCCGCCTTTGGCGGAGTATTTCCGACGTGCTCTTTCCAAAATTATTGAACAAAATGCCAAGAGGAGACGCGCCGCTTAGATAATAATCTCCTTCCTCAGCTTGTTCCAGTTGCTCCAGTGTTTCCTTATCCACATTAGTGACCTCCGGGACCAGTAAAAAAGGGCTGCCCCAGCCAGTAGCGTCCATTTCGTAGTGCTCAAGCAGAAACTCGTTTTCCGAAGCTGTGCCGATCCCGCCCTGAACACTCAGTCGTTGTATAGGGGCTTCAGTACAGGTAATTCCTTTTTCCAGTAATGCGTTTTGGTAACTTTGAAAAAGCTCTTCTGCCATTTCCTGTCGCCTCTGCCTGAATTCCTCCAGGATTGGTCCAAGGAGGTACCCTTCCGTCGCGAACGCATGACCGCCGCAATTCAACCCGGATTCCACCCGGAACTCGGATACCCATATGCCCTTTTTAGCAAAAAATTTCGCCTGGATAAATGCAGAACGAAAATCACTCACCTTCAGGATAACTTTTTTTCTCAGAAGTCCGTTTTCATCAGGATAAAAATCCGCGAATGTTTCCACGTAACTGTATAACCGCGGGT
Source organism: Mucilaginibacter sp. 22184 (assembly GCF_052045695.1). Lineage (NCBI taxonomy): Bacteria > Pseudomonadati > Bacteroidota > Sphingobacteriia > Sphingobacteriales > Sphingobacteriaceae > Mucilaginibacter > Mucilaginibacter sp. 22184. Next base: position 36,416 of record NZ_JBQEPI010000003.1, on the reverse strand, counting down.
TCATGCCTGCGGACAGGATCACTGAAGATTGCAGGTTGCTGAGGGCAAAGCCGCGAAGAGCAGCTAATGCATCTGTATTCAGGTCACCACTGGAATCTCCGTTTGCTGTATAATTCATTTTATCTACTTTAGACATGATATTCACATCAATGGCGCCCGGTTTTATTTCCCGTTTGAGTAATCCCTGCAAGTGTTCTTTTTGCCAATCATCTTTGAGCTCCCACATCAGATCATAGCCCTGTTTTAAACGTGAATATTCGGGAAGCAGATTGAAGTAACGGCATAGATCATTTTCCGCTTCAAATGGCAAAGCTTTCAACTCTTCAAACTGCTGGTCCACCAGGCGGTCAACCAGGTTCAGGTAAGCGGTGATTCTTCTGGCTCTCGCATCATCCTCTTTTTTTAAAATGGGGTTAAAGGCTTCACCGGCGACCTGTGTATGGTATTGGCGCATTCTTTCGATCAGCTCGTCATCCACAACAGACATGCTGGAGGATATGCCATATCGGGCAATTTTTATAGGTGTATCAATAGAATAACCTAATCCTAAAACCGGTATATGAAACGTATGGCTCATGATAATATAGTTAACTTGTTTAATTGAAATTTGAATATTCGGTTTATTAATAAATCATTTGTTTTCCCCTCAGCAGGCCTTCCATTTCATCAGCTTTAGGGAAAAGGATATTATTTTCCAGGTGGAAATGAAGAATAGCATCATCTTCATACTCAGCGAGTAACTTGTATAATATAGAGCAGGTACTGGAGGTATAGGCGGGCGCAGTATAATCGTTGGTGAGCAACCTTATTTGCTTAAAATTTTCGGCCACTTTTGCATTTTCCGCCCCTAGTGGGTATAAGAAATTCGCTATAGACCCAAAGTCAGCCGCTCTTATTTTTACCCTCGTTTTATAAGCAACATTTAACTGGATTATATAAGAAAACAGGATGGCCTCTTCATCGGCGCCTTTCAATTCGAGTAGCCTGCCCATGCTGGAAAATAGATCTGCGATCTGCTTAATTTCAGGATAGCGCACCCGTTCAGAGTCAGCGACTTTATATGCCAGCTCGGTAATGAACCTGGTTTGTGAATTGATAAATTGATGATGAAACTGGATGATATAATTGATCAAAAAAGCAATGTCCCAACCCGCATAGTTTGTTCCTTTCTCGGGCGTTATATGGCTCACTTCGGCCAACTGCCGGGAGACTTTTTCATAGGACAATCCCTTTTCCTCGCAAGCTTCCCGGAGGGTTTTATAGCCGTCGAAACTAAAATCGATATTCAGGCTTCTGAGCACCTGTGCTTTCCGGTAATCTTCTGAAATGATCCTGACTAACGTTTTCTCATTGTCGCTTATCTTATTTTTTATAATTTCTACGCTCCAGATCGCCGGGCCATTTTCAACCAGTTTCCATTGAAAAGCTCTTCCGCGTTTGGCCAGCAGCAGGGAATAAAGAGGCGATGGGTCACGATCATCAGTAACGATCATCGCATTTTTCGGTCTTAGGGCATCAAATTTCTCAAAGAAGACCAGGTGTTTTAAACCGGGGGTAACAGTGCTTATATTTATTATTTCGGGTATGTCCATCTAAAGTATTTGCCTGCAAAGCTATTCCGTGATGGTTGTTCAATAAATGACCAGGGTCATTTATCACTGAAAGTGACGGAGATCACTTTTTTAATTAATTCCAATCATTCCGGGGGAAAGGCATTTCCTTCATTTTTGAGATAAGAAAATAAAGAAAAATGCCGGAAACCATAACCCCTGTTAAGGTCAGCTGCTATCATTGCGGTGACGAATGCCTGACCACATCTTATAAAATAGAAGAAAAACAATTCTGCTGTCAGGGTTGCCAGAGCGTCTATAAAATATTGTCCGGTGCCGGGCTTTGCAGCTATTATAATTATAATGATCACCCGGGTACTACGCGTGTAAGGACAGATAAAAGGTTTGATTACCTGAGTGATCCGGTGATCCTGGCCGAACTGTTGGATTATACTGATGAACGTTTGTCGATCATTACCCTGTATATTCCACAGATCCATTGCAGTTCCTGTCTTTGGTTACTGGAACAACTGAACCGTTTTAACCCGGCCATCTATTATTCAAGGGTAGATTTTTTAAAAAAGCAACTGATCGTGCGGTTCGACCCCAGGGTGTTCAGCCTGCAGCAACTGGTGGAACTCTTATATGATGTGGGGTATGAGCCCCTGATCAGCCTGCAGGATATTATCCAAAAGCAAAACAAAGCAGAAAAAAGCAACCTTGTACAAAAGATCGCCGTGGCGGGTTTTTGTTTTGGTAATGTCATGCTGCTCAGCTTTCCGGAATATTTCGGGCTTTCAGGTTATGAACAGACATTCAGGCATTTTTTTGGTTACCTGAACCTCCTGTTTACTTTGCCGGTGGTATTTTTTAGCGGACGAGGTTACTTTACTTCTGCCTGGCATAACTTGAAAAACCGAGTATTGAACATTGATTTTCCGTTGGCCCTGGGTATTGCTGTGCTGTTTCTGCGAACTGCGGTGGAGGTTATTACCTATACAGGGGCAGGCTTTGCGGATACTTTATGCGGGCTGGTGTTTTTCCTGTTGGTGGGAAGATTTGTCCAGCAGAAAACCTATCATCATATCTCTTTTGAAAGAGATTACCGCTCTTTTTTTCCGGTCGCGGTTCAGACCATCGAGGGGACGGGAGAAAAAGCGGTACCACTTTCCGGCCTGGTGACCGGGCATCGTATGGTGATCCGTCATAATGAGATCATTCCCGCCGATGCCATCCTGCTGAAGGGACAGGCCTTGATCGATTTTAGTTTTGTTACCGGAGAATCGGTGCCTGTTAGTAAAACATTAGGTGAGATCATCTATGCAGGGGGACGACAGACGGGCGAGGCTATCGAATTGGAAGTGATTAAACCGGTTTCTCAAAGTTATCTGACCCAGTTGTGGAATAATGAGGCGTTTACCCGCAAACAGGATAACCGCATGAAAACATTTAATGAAAGGGTCAGTAAATATTTTACGATCGTTTTGATCGCCATTGCTGTGGGCTCCTTGCTATTCTGGCTGCCTTTAAACTATAGGCGCGGGATTGACGCTTTTACCGCAGTGCTCATTGTGGCTTGCCCCTGTGCGCTGGCATTAAGTACCCCATTTACAATGTCGGCCGCGTTAAGCATTTTTGACCGCAACCTTTTTTACCTCAAAAATACTGCGGTGGTGGAACAGATGGCCCGTATAAACACCCTGGTTATGGACAAGACGGGCACGATCACTACCGGCAACAGTAAGCGCATCGATTTAAGCGGGGAGTTGTCAGGGGATCAGCAGCAATTGATCTACAGCACCTGTATTAATTCCATCCATCCCCTAAGTCGTATGATCTGTCAATACCTCGGCTCCATGGAAAAGCTCCCTGTACTGAATTATAAGGAATTGCCCGGAAAAGGGATTACAGCTACCATCAACGGGCATCAGGTACGCATTGGCAGCGGTGAGTTTGTCTTCGGCTACTTTACGGAAACCAAATTGATGACCCGGGTTCATTTAATGATTGATGGGAGTTATCTTGGCTATTTTACCTTTTTGCAGGAGTATCGTCAGGGCATGGAGCGGATAGGGGAGTTAGAGCCGGCGTATTCGCTTTACCTGCTATCAGGAGACCAGGATCACGAACGGGATGAACTGCTCCGTTTTTTTGATCATAAAGGACACCTGTACTTCAGCCAATCCCCGCAGCAGAAGCTTGACCGGGTTGAAACGCTCCAGCAGCAGGGCCATAGGGTTATGATGCTGGGAGATGGCCTGAATGATTCCGGGGCATTAAAGCAAAGCGATCTGGGTGTGGCCGTTACGGATAATGTGAACAATTTTTCGCCGGGAAGTGATGCGATCCTGGACGGTCGTTCTTTTCATAAATTGCCGGCATTTCTATGTTTTTCAAAGGACGCCGTTCGTATTATCCATGCCTCTTTCCTGATCTCGCTCACCTATAATCTGGTCGGCCTGAGCTTTGCGGTTACCAGTCGTCTGTCGCCCCTGGTGGCCGCCGTATTGATGCCGCTAAGCACCGTGACCATTATCTCATTTACCACCCTGGCCACTCATTTCGCCGCAAAAAGGAGAAGACTCATATGAATATCATCTATTTCCTGATCGGGTGCAGCGTTTTGCTTGCCCTGATCTTCCTGGGCGCATTTTTCTGGGCTCAGCGCAGTGGACAAAATGATGACCTCTATACCCCATCGATGCGGATCCTGCTTGATGATGATGAGCGGAAAGCCGATGAAAAATGATCTCAATCATTTTTAAAGCCCCCTGTCATCATGCGATCACCCGATAAGCCTTAATAATTTTATGACCATAAACAGAGAACAATTTATGCAACCCGAAAGTTTTTACTATGACAACAAGATCGTCCGGAATTTTGGTATTGCTACCGTAGTCTGGGGGATTATCGGCATGACCGTCGGCCTCATCGCAGCTATCCAGCTATTCCATCCTGGTGCCAACATGCACAATCAGTATACAGCCTTCGGGCGTATCCGGCCGCTGCACACTAACGCGGTAATTTTCGCCTTTGTAGGCAACGCTATTTTTATGGGAGTATATTACTCTCTGCAGCGACTGTTGAAGGCAAGAATGTTCAGCGATGTGCTGAGTCAGGTCCACTTCTGGGGCTGGCAGTTGATCATCGTTTCCGCCGTCATCACCCTGCCACTGGGTTTTACAACCTCACATGAGTATGCAGAACTGGAATGGCCTATAGATATCGCCATTACCATCATCTGGGTAGTGTTTGGCTGGAATATGTTTGGCACCATTTTCAAACGCCGCGAAAGACATCTCTACGTGGCGATCTGGTTTTACATTGCTACGTTTGTGACCATTGCAGTACTGCATATAGTCAACTCGTTTGAGTTGCCGGTATCTTCTCTTAAAAGTTATATGGTTTACGCTGGCGTACAGGACGCGTTGGTGCAATGGTGGTACGGTCATAATGCAGTCGCATTTTTTCTGACCACACCCTATTTGGGCATGATGTATTATTTCCTGCCGAAAATGGCTAACCGCCCGATCTATTCCTATAAACTAAGTATCCTGCATTTTTGGGCGCTCATTTTTATTTATATATGGGCCGGCCCTCACCACTTGCTATATACCACACTACCGGGCTGGGCCCAATCATTGGGTGTTGCCTTTTCTATTATGCTGATCGCTCCGAGCTGGGGCGGTATGATTAATGGTCTGCTAACCCTTCGCGGAGCCTGGGACAAAGTAAGGGATGACGTGATCTTGAAATTCATGGTTGTCGGGTTGACTGCCTATGGTATGGCCACCTTCGAAGGACCAATGCTTTCCCTCAAACAGGTGAACGGGATCGCGCATTTCAGTGATTGGATCATTGCCCATGTGCATGTCGGTGCACTGGGTTGGAACGGATTCTTAACTTTTGCTATCCTGTACTGGCTGATACCGCGTATCTATAAAACGGAGTTGTTCTCTAAAAAGATGGCTTCCTTTCACTTCTGGATCGGGACGCTTGGCATCCTTTTTTATGCTATACCGATGTATTGGGCAGGTTTTACGCAAAGCCTGATGCTCAAGGAATTTACCCCTGAAGGTATGTTGAAGTATCCCAACTTTTTGGAAACGACCCTTCAAATCCTCCCTATGCATATGATGCGTGCTGCCGGGGGAGCCATGTATCTGCTGGGTGTTATGGTGATGGCTTACAACCTGATGCGTACTGCACTGCAAGGCAAGTTAGTAGCTAATGAAGCCGCACAGGCTTTGCCATTAATACCGGTTCATCAAATCGCGCAGGAAAGTGGCTGGCACCGTCGACTGGAGCGCAGACCCATTCAGATGCTGATTGCCGCACTGTTGGTTATCCTTATCGGTACCTTTGTGGAGTTGATGCCGACGCTAACGATTTCTTCTAATATTCCTACGATCGCAGCGGTTAAGCCTTATACACCACTGGAGCTGCAGGGCAGGGACCTCTATATCCGAGAAGGATGTTCTAACTGTCACTCGCAAACGGTCAGGCCGTTCCGCTCAGAAACAGAACGCTATGGAGAATACAGTAAAGCGGGCGAGTTTGTTTATGATCACCCATTTTTATGGGGATCCAAACGTACAGGACCTGATTTGGCCAGAGAGGGACAGAAATATGGCAATGCCTGGCACTATAATCACCTAATGGATCCGCGGCTGATGTCTCCAGGCAGTATTATGCCGGAATATGACTGGCTGATCTCGCAAAAATTGGATACGACCACGACGCGGACCAAAATACATGCCATGCGTATGTTAGGCGTTCCCTATCCTTTAGGTTATGAGAATATAGCCAACCGCGACCTGGATAAACAGGCGAAACAGATCAGTGATAACTTATACCTGGACAAGATCAAGGTTAGAAACAACCGGGAGATCATAGCGCTCATCGCCTATCTACAGCGCCTGGGTACAGATATCAAAGCCAATAAAACAGCCAATAACTCTAAATAAGAAAAACCATGTTTAAGCAATTTACCGAAAATATCAACGCAAATCAGGTCTACCTACTTTTCTCTTTAGGGATATTCTTTGTGTTCTTTATTGTTGTAACGGTCATGCTGATCCGCATCCGGAAACAACATGTGGATCACATGCGTGATCTTCCCCTGCACGACAGTTTAACGGATTCAACACAATCTTTACAATCATGAAATACCACCGGATACTCTTATTTGCAACCTTTTTGTTGCTTGCTATGCAGCCGGCCATGGCCAGCGATGACAGTCTGATACCCGGAGATGTCATGAATTATATCGGGTTTGGCGCCATCGTAGCTATGTTGCTGCTCTTTGTTATCGTCATGCTGGTGCTGTTAAAGACATTTAAGATACTGACGAGGGTGGTATTAAGGGAGCAGGGTTTGACAGCAGCAGAAATAAATGCTGAAATGAATCCCATTAAACCCAAAAAAGAGAGGAAACCAAAGGCGGAGGTATGGCAAAAGCTTTTATCCCTCAAACCGTTGACAGAAGAGCGGGAACTGCTGATAGCACATGATTATGATGGCATTCAGGAGCTCGATAACCCAATCCCGGCATGGTTCATGTACCTGTTTTATGGTACAATCATTTTCGCTGTAGGTTACTTGCTGAACTACCACGTATTAAAAACGGGACAGCTACAATATTCGGAGTACCGGACGGAAATGGCACATGCGGATATCGAAAAGAAAGCCTTTTTAAGTAAAGCTGCTAACCGCGTGGATGAAAATACGGTGAAGCTGATGACCGATCCTTCGGTGATCGCCTCGGGACAGGCTATCTTTAAAAGCACCTGTGCCCCTTGTCATGGTGACCATGCCCAGGGGAATGTTGGGCCCAACCTGACCGACGATTACTGGCTGCATGGTGGAAAGATCAATGACCTGTTTAAAACCATTAAGTACGGGGTTTTATCCAAAGGCATGCCAACCTGGGAAAAACAATTATCACCCAAGCAGATTTCTGATGTGGCCAATTACATCGAATCATTGCATGGATCTAACCCTGCAGGTGCCAAGGCTCCTCAGGGAACGAAAGAAACAGATACGGATCAAAAACTTGTTGCCAATAAATAGATCATGGACGCACTTCTGGTAGCAAAAGAAACACCAAAACGCCAATGGCTCTATCCGCTGATCCGGAAAGGAAAGTTGTATCACTGGCGCTCCCGCATAACCTATGTTTACCTGGCTGTATTTTTTGCCGGCCCGTATTTACGTATTAACGGGCAACCATTTTTGCTATTGGATTTTATAAACCGTCAGTTTGTTATTCTCGGACAGGTTTTCTGGCCACAGGACATTTTCCTTTTTGCGCTCGCGTCGCTTGTCTTTCTCCTAGCTATCGTCTTGTTTACCATCGCGTTCGGCAGGATATTTTGCGGTTGGATTTGTCCCCAAACCATTTTCATGGAACTTGTATTCCGAAAAATAGAGGTCTGGATCGAAGGTAGCCCGGCAAAAGCCAAAAAACTGGATGCCGGTCCCTTGACCCGGGAGAAAATTTTTAAAAAAGGGACAAAGCATGCGCTCTTTATTTTCATATCCTTTTTGATTTCCAATACCTTCCTTGCGTATATCATTGGCAGCGGAAGTTTGATCAGGATTGTTACCGAGCCGGTAAAGACCCATTGGGTGGGATTTATCAGTATATGGCTATTCACGCTGGTTTTTTATTTGATTTATAGCAGGGTACGCGAACAGGTATGTACGCTGTTTTGTCCTTATGGCCGTTTACAGGGTGTCATGATTGATCAGCATACGCTGGTTGTTGCTTATAATGATATCCGGGGGGAACCCCGTGGGAAATTAAAGAAGAAGGATGATTCACTTCGTCAACATAAAGGAGATTGTGTGGATTGCGGCCTGTGCGTGGATGTTTGCCCCACAGGTATTGACATCCGGAAGGGTACCCAGTTGGAATGTATCAATTGTACGGCCTGTATTGATGTGTGTAACGACGTGATGACTAAAATAAACAGGCAACCAAACCTGATAGGTTTCTATTCTGAAAACATGATCCGGGAAAAGGAAAAACCGGCCTTTACCTGGAGAATGGCGGGATATGGCGGGGTCATCTTTGTGATGATGGCGGTACTCTGTTATTTCATTTTCAGCCGGGCCAATATGGATCTGGCCATTTTACGCAGCGCTGGAATGCTTTATCAGGAACAGCCCGGGCATTATATCAGTAATATCTACAATGCGGAAATTATCAATAAATCCAATACGGACAGGAACGTCGACATTGTTCCGGCTGACCCAGCGATTAAAATAAAATATATCCAGGCACCGGGGGAGGTCAACGCAGGAGGTTCAACGAAAACGGTCTTTTTCCTGATGATTCAGGACAAAGACATTAAGGCCGAAAAAACGGATGTGAAAATTAACCTGGTCTTTAATAAGAAAATTATACAAACGGTCAGCACCACTTTTGTAGGACCATCAAACGATTAAAGAAATGAACTGGGGAAAAGGAATTATTTTGGGCATGGCCCTGTTTATGCTATTTATCATCGGCATGTGTGTACACATGTTCAGGATGCCTGCAGATGAATATGATCATCACTATTATGAAAAGGGTCTGAATTTCGATCAGGATTATAATAAAGAAATGCAGGTTGTAACCGATAGGACCAGGCCGGAAATTCGGATTAACGGAGATGTTGTCCATATTGATTTTAAGAAATCCGCAAAGGGGAATATCAGATTTATCAGGCCTTCTAGCGAGGCGTTGGATAAAGTATTTCAGCTGAATACGGGCACGGGGAAAACAGCTTTGTTTTCCATCGTTACACTGGTCAAAGGTCGCTGGCAGCTGGTTTTGGAGTGGAAAAGCGACCAAAAGAATTATTTATATGAACAGGAGGTGGATCTCCGATGAGCAGCAACCAGATCGCTTTTTTTATTGGCCTGTTTGGCAGCATGCACTGTATTGGTATGTGCGGACCGCTGGCTTTCGCGATACCTTCGTTTGATATCCGTTGGTGGCGGATCATCATTGACAAAATTGCTTATAATGCCGGGCGAGTGATTACCTACTCGTTTTTGGGTTTACTGATAGGTTTGCTGGGGCACCAGCTTTGGCTAACTGGATTGCAACAAGGTGTTAGCGTGATCAGCGGCTTGCTAATTATCGGCGCCGGCTTTTCTAGGCTGATCAAGGTTGAAATTTCCAGCAGTCGGCTAATATCTGCATTCCTGACGCCCATTACCCAGCTAATCAGTTATGCCTTGAGGCATAAAGCAGGGCATTTCGCCGTCGGTATGCTGAACGGGTTCCTGCCCTGCGGTTTTGTTTACCTGGCATTGATCGGCGCGGTCAACACTTCATCTCCTTTTTCATCAGCCTGGTATATGTTCTGGTTCGGGGTAGGTACCTTTCCCTTAATGCTGCTGGCAACGGTCGGTACCGGATTTATCGGTCCTGTATTCCGCCGACGGATCAATAACGCCATGCCTTACCTGATGGTTTGCCTGGGCTGCTGGTTTGTACTGCGCGGCCTGGGCATGGATGTTCCTTACCTGAGCCCGGTAAAACAAGTGTCTGGCATCTCTGTTTGTCATTAATTCTTTATGCAGACCCAAAAATGAAATTTATACTCAGACATTTAGGAAACCGCCGGGCATATGGACATGATGTGAGGATCGCCACTTTGTAAAGCCTTACTGCCGATTTGGTAAATGCGACGGGCTTTTAGCAGAGGGGTTTTGTTTTATGGTAAAATAAAATGACAATTGATATAACTTATGTGAATAGGGTTGGGATCTGGCATGGATTTCGGAGTAAGTTCACAGACTAAGATTTTACGAAAAAAGTTTAAGCGGACTGAATTTAAATATTTTTATATCAATCATTTATAACTTTGTGTATAAATTAAATAAATTACCCGATGAGGTATATGCATTAAGGATAATTTAAATTAGTTTCCATCGTTTGTTACATCAGAAAATACCCCTCTAAAATAACAATGAATGTACCACCAGCCTATCGCTTATTTGAAGAAAACAGCTTTAATAATATCCATCACATTTATCTTAGCTGCTTGTCATCAATCCGACATAAACGGAAAAAACTATCCGACCCGTACGGATAGTATATTGGACCGGGCAAATTTGTTGCTGAGCGCGGGCAAAATCCACCCTTCATTACACTTTGTAGACTCAGCTTACCGGGCTTTTCCTGAAGCAGGTCCGGCCGACCTATGGAACAAGTACAATTATTTGTATAAATTTTACTTAAACGACCAACCGGATACTACAAAATGTAAGGCTTATATTGATAGTATGATATTGGTTCTAAGAGGGCGGGAAAGTCTGTATAAAACAGAATATGCCCATACGCTATTTGCCAAAGGCGATCTCCTGATGTCAGAAAAAAAATATACAGAAGCTTTTGGTTATTATTATAATGGTCGTAGCTATGCCCAAAAAAATCTGGATAGTTGCAGTCTGTCTGCGTTTACCTACCAACTGGCTATGGTCAGATATAACCAGTTGCAGTTTCGGGAGGCAATTCCCTATTTCAAGCAAACTTTAAAAGAAACAAACTATTGCGAAACAGGGACAAATTTCACCAATCGTTTTATGCTGCCGCAGAATATTATGCGCATGACCGGACTGTCTTATGCGCAGCTCGATCAAAGAGATAGTTCTATTTATTACTACAAGCGGACATTGGCATTTATAAACCGAATGGAGTCACTTTTTCCGCAAAAAAAAACCGATATTCTGATAGCCCGTGGTATGATCTATGGCAACCTGGGCGGCGCTTATATGTGGAGGAATATTGATGACAAAGCAGAATATTATTTAACGGAAAGTATCCGAATCAATGATCAGCTGGGGTTTAATAACACTGATGCTATAGGGGTCAGATTTACCCTGGCATATCTTTATATCCGTGCCTCCAAATTGGATTCGGCAGCCAGATTGATCCGCGAGATACAGAATGGATTGAAAATTATTAGAAAACCGGATATGGATGAGTATTGGGTAAACCTTTACAGCATAAAGCGAACTTATTATGATAAAGTTCCCAATGTAGATTCCGCTTATTACTACCAGACAAAATTTTTCACTTATGTTGATTCGCTTAGGAAAGCCCAAAAAGATCTCCGGAAAGCGGATATGGAAGGAGCTTTTAAAAGTACAGAACAGCAGTATAAACTAGAACTGCTAAACCGGGACGATAAACTGAAAACAGTTTACCTGCTGGCAATTATTACCTTTGCAATTATGGCGATCATAATCCTTTTGGTGATCTGGGGCAATTTAAAACGTACCAATAAAGCCAACAAACAAATCAGCGAAAAAAATACCCATATGCAAAAGGCCCTCAGCGCTTTGGAGCAAAGCCAGGAGGACAATACCCGGATGATGCGGATCGTTGCCCATGATTTACGGAACCCGATTGGAGCCATCACCTCTGTCGCCTCCCTGATGTTGGAAGAATCGGAGCATTCTGAAGATGACAGAATGATGCTGGAACTGATCAAAACGTCCGGGCAAAACTCGCTGGAGCTTGTTAGCGATCTTCTCCAGGTACATACCCGCACGGAGGAATTAAAAAAGGAGCCGGTAGATTTATATCAGATGCTATGTTATTGCATTGACCTCCTGAATTTTAAAGCTGAAACTAAGGGTCAGCAATTAATTTTAAAGGCGCTACCTGTAATTATACCACTTAACCGCGAAAAAATGTGGCGGGTAGTCAGCAACTTAATCACCAATGCTATCAAATTCAGCCCAAGTGGTTCCCATATTACAGTGCAATTATGGGAAAAACCACAGAGTGTGGTTATCACCGTACAAGATCATGGCATTGGTATCCCGATGGAAATGAGCAGTAAAATATTTGATATGTTCACAGAAGCTAAAAGACTTGGAACAGCAGGCGAACAACCTTTTGGCCTGGGACTGGCCATTTCCAAACAAATCGTTGAGGCTCATGGCGGGAAGATCTGGTTTGATAGTATGTTGGGTAATGGAACTACATTTTATGTAGAATTGCCACAGCCATAGTATGACCATAGTAGGTTCATCCATTTGCGCCTCAACGCTCACAAAGTTTTTGTTAAAAAGGTTGCCGATCTTTTCTTGCGGAAAAACTTCAGCTATCATTTTTTTTTAAAAGATGCACCAAGTAGCTGAACAATCCACAAAAACATACTTGTTTTCTTTTTTTTAGCTTTTTCTTTTATCTGTTGGAAACTGAGCCCGTGTTCAAAATGTACCCTTTTCTTTTTGTATCCATCCAAAAAGGGATCAATAGTAATAATAATATTAACTGAATCACTTCTTTCTTCGTACCCGGGATTTGTTTCTTTTCGACCTTGAATGACCAGCGAGCCATCTTTACAAGATGCATTTTCTCTATGGTACCATTGGGCCTCCTTGTTTCTAATAAAACCTAATCTGAAGGTCCGCTTTTTGGTGCAGGAGCACCATTTCCGTTAAATTCATCTGGCCAGACCAATTGATAGTTCTCTGATTTGAAAGCTCGTTGAATAGCTATTGTCTGCTTATGCCTGATTAACCTAAAACCACTATATATGAATGCTGCGCTGAGGATAAGCAGGGTCAAAGGCATTGATGCCTTTCGATGATAATAGCTTAATGATTTCTGTGGGTCTATATTTATACATTGAAAATAATCCGAACTATGATCCATTCCTGATCGCATCACTTTGTTGATTTAAATACAATGCAAAAAAGAGAAGCTAATTTTTACCGGTACAAATCAGCAAAAAAGTGGGTCAACTCACCTGTAATATATTTTTTTTCTTCTGGCATTTATATTGGTTTATATCTTATTTATGACATTTTTCGGATTAAGCTAAAACACTATTACTGGCAGTTTTCAGGTCAGGCCGGATGAAAGGTGATCCATATCATTTTTAAACAACACCTTCATCATGGAACAGGCTATGGCCGCAACGGATATTTGTACTATTAAAATATCAATTATGGCAACCTTAACAGCACCTGCCCAATGGAATACCAAAGCGGCAGTAAAATCTAAATCAAATAACCTTATCAGCAAATGGACCGCTTTTATGGAAAGTCAGTCCGGAAATAAAACGCTATGGTTTCTGGTGTCCCTGGTGGTTCAGGGTGTCTTTTTTCTCCCGGTTCCGGCGGTGCTCATTTACTATTTTGACGCTCCTGTACTGGTACTGGCCGTTACACTGACGCTCTTCTTCGCGAATATTATAGCAGGCATGGGGGGCGCCGGAATCAGGACATTGCTTCGGCTTTTTGCAGCCAGTATCATCATTCATACCCTGATGGTGTTGGTCTGTATTGTATAAATGATGAAACAGTGTTTTTTTAAATAATTGCGATATGATACCTCAGAAAATGAAAGCAGCGGTGATTCATCAGTTTGGCGCACCCTTGCAAATAGAAGAAGTGGCTGTAAAAACACCGCATGCGAATCAGATTCTTGTAAAAGTGATCGCCTGCGGAGTTTGTCATACTGATCTGCACGCCTGTAACGGCGATTGGCCTGTAAAACCCAAACTTCCGCTTATACCGGGTCACGAAGCCATTGGTTATGTTGTTGCGATGGGTGCGGATGTACAAGACATTAAAGAAGGCGATATTGTTGGTGTGCCTTGGCTTCACAGCGCCTGTGGGTGCTGTGAATTCTGTATCACTGGTTGGGAAACACTATGCGGGACTCAGCAGAATGGCGGTTACAGTATTGACGGAGGTTTCGCGGAATATGTCTTGGCTGATCCCCGATACGTAGCACGCTTTCCAAAAGGCATTAATTTTACGGAAATGGCGCCGATCATTTGTGCCGGTGTTACGGTTTACAAGGGCCTGAAGGAAACAGAGGTTAAGCCTGGAGAATGGGTCGCCATTTCCGGCGTTGGCGGTCTTGGCCATTTGGCTGTTCAGTATGCGAAAGCCATGGGGATGCATGTTGCTGCCATAGATATCGCTGATGATAAACTGAATCTGGCTAGAAAATTGGGCGCCGATCTCGTAGTGAATGCGAGGGAAGAGGATCCCGGAGCCTTTCTTCAAAAAGAAACAGGAGGAATGCACGGTGTGTTAGTTACCGCTGTTTCCCCGATAGCCTTTCAGCAGGGTATTTCCGCGCTGCGCCGAAAAGGCACCATCGCCCTGAATGGACTGCCTAAGGGGAGTTTCGATCTTTCGATATTTGATACGGTATTGAACCGATATACAGTCCGCGGGTCCATCGTCGGAAACCGTAAGGATATGCAGGAGGCTATTGCATTTGCTGTAGAAGGCAAGGTGAAAGCAACAGTGCATGCCGCAAAGCTGGAAGATATCAATATGGTATTTGGTGATATGAAAAAAGGCCTGATCGACGGACGTGTGGTTCTGGAAATTGCGAAACCTTGAACTGCTCCACATTTTATATATGCGAAAAGAACTTTTACTGGTCAATTTAGGTACGCCGGACAGCCCGGCCGTTGGCGATATACGGAAATATCCGGCCGAGTTTTTAATGGATAAAAGGGTGATCGATGTTCACCCTTTTTTACGCTTTCTACTGGCGCGCGGGTGGCATTGTGTCTTTTCGCGTAACAAAATCTGCTGGGCTCTACCGGCAGGTCTGGAATGACCGGACCGGTTCTCCCTTATTGCACTTTAGTAAACTCCAACAGCAGCTGCTCAAACCGGAGCTGGGCAATGATTACATCGTTGAACTCGGTATGAGGTATCAATATCCGTCTATTGAATTGGCGTTAAATAAACTGAAATGTGCCGGTGTCAACAGTATTACAGTTATTCCGCTTTTTCCGCAATATGCTTCAACTACTACGGGCTCAGTAGTTGCCGAAGTGATGCGGGTGATAAGCCGGTGGCCGGATATTTTGCCGCTTAGCGTTAAGATAGCGTTCTATGATCATCCGATATTCATCGATGTTTTCACAGAAAAGGTGCAGCATTACGACCGAGGTCCTTATGATCACCTGTTGTTCAGCTTTCATGGCTTGCCGGAAAGGCAGTTAAAAGCCTGTGATCCCTCGGGGACGTATTGCCTGATGCGCGCTGCGGGCGATAGTAATGGAGAAATCTGTCTGCCCGCTTGTTTAAATAGCCATACTAAATAACTGAGAGGATGGCTTGTCTGCCCACAGCCGGGTATCAAAGCACATGCAGATGTTGCGTAGAAACCGCTTACCAAGCTGGGTCACCTCTAATCCTGAAGGATCTATAATCACCAAGCCATCACTTGCCAGTGGGTGCAGCCGGATTAATACTTTTGAAAGCTCGTGGTTAGCTCCATGGAATTGTTTCCAGGAGGTATATCCTCTGCACATCATATTTAAAATTTGTTGGCGGATAACCAGGTCTGTTCCACTGAGGAGGTGCCCTTTAACAACAGGAAGATCATCCTTACGGATCATCTCCAGGTATGCTTCCACTGTCTTTGCATTTTGTGCGAAACCATACCATGAATCACTGATAGCCGAAACTCCCAAGCCGATGAGCAATCGGGTATGCTGTGGAGTATAACCCATGAAATTCCGGTGCAGGGTACCCTGTTTTTCAGCACGAAACAATTCATCCTCAGGCAACGCAAAGTGGTCCATGCCAATCTCCCGGTAGCCATGGTTAATGAGTAAATTCCTGCCGGTTTCCTGTAGTTTACCCTTCATTTCCGGATCAGGAAGATCGTCTTCCGTAAATTTACGCTGGCCGGGTTTTATCCAGGGCACGTGCGCATAGCTGTAAAAAGCGATCCGGTCCGGTTTTAGTTCAGCTACTGTGCTCATGGTTTTGACCAGTCCTTCTATTGTCTGCAATGGCAGGCCATAGATCAAATCATAATTAATGGACGTATAGCCGATTCTCCGGGCTTGCAGTGTAACCGTCTGCACCTGTTCAAAGGTCTGCCGCCGATTGATGATCAATTGTACCTGAGGATCGAAATCCTGAATGCCGAGACTAAGCCTGCGGAAACCCAGACCGAATAAAGTCTGGAGATGGTCCACTGTAGTGTTCGCCGGATGTGCTTCAAAACTAAAGTCCGCATTTTTGTGGATATGGACGTCCCTCAACAAGCCGTCGATCAGCTTATGCAGGTTGTGCACGCTAAAAAATGTGGGTGTACCGCCGCCCAGGTGTATTTCCCGGATAACGGGTGTTTCTTTGAGAATGTTGCGGTATAATTGCCATTCCTTTAATACCGCAGCGATATAAGGTTCTTCAACCCGGTGATTTTTGGTGATACGCGTATTGCAGCCGCAATAGGTGCATAAATTTTCGCAAAAAGGGAGATGAATATATAAACTGATACCGGATGCTTGATTACTTTCATCAAAAGAAAGCTTAACGGATTTTGTCCAGGATGCAGTGTTAAAAGAATTACTGTCCCAATAAGGCATCGTCGGATAACTGGTATAGCGCGGCGCCGCGACATTATATTTAGCGGTGAGTTTTTTTAATCTGTTTTCCATAATTCAGGAATGAACGGAATCTTCGGGTTTGGGTGTTTTGTTACATTCATGGGAACAGGCGCAAGCCTTCCCCACACATTTATTTTGCTGCCAGAGGTCCAGGCTTTTGATAGTTTGATCGGCGATCTCCTGCAAAGCTTCTTTGGTTAAATAGGCCTGGTGTGGAGTGATCAATACATTCGGGAAACTCATCAGCTTCTGTAGTAAAGGATCTTTAACCATGTCCTGCTGATGGTCCCCGAAAAACAGGCCATTTTCAAATTCATAAACATCCAGACCGAGGTAACCCAGCTTTCCGCTGTTCAGGGCCGAAAGGATATCCGTTGTATTTAACAGTTCCCCTCTGGCGGTATTGATCAGCATTACCCCATCTTTCATCTGGCTAAGTGTTTTCTCCCGAATCAGGTGTTTGCTTAAAGGAGTAAGTGGAACGTGAAGGGAAATAATATCAGAATTGTTTAATAAGGTTTCCAGGGCAACTGGTTTTACAAAACGGTTATGATGAACGGTGTTGACATCATAACCAATAACATGACAACCCATGCCATGATAGATCGCCGCCGCTGCCTGACCGGTTTGCCCCATACCGATGATACCGACGGTTTTTCCTGAGAAGTTGAAACCGATTAGTCCGTCATTGGAAAAGTTAAATTCATGACCCTGCAGATTGGCTTTAATCAAATGGCGGCTGAGTGCAAGGGCCAGCGCGATGGAGTGTTCGGCAATCGCTTGCGGTGAATACGCCGGGACACTGGCTATTTTGATACCATGTCTTGCGGCTGCCGCTTTGTCGATATGATCTGTGCCGGCGGACCGGGTAATGATATATTTGACCCCCAGCATCGCGAGTATATCAATAACGGTACGGGAAACATCATCATTAATAAATACGATCACCGCGTCTTTGCCTTCCGCGTAAGCGGCCGTATCCGGGCTTAGTGGGTTTGAAATGAGCGTAATGTCGTGTTTTTTCTGGTTGGCTTTTGCCAGATATTCCTTTTCAAATGGCTTGATACTATAGGCTACCGCTTTCATCTGTTATCGTTTATGAAAACAAAATTACCCTTAAGCCCACAGGCCCAGTATGAGCGGCGTCAGCAATAATAATGATTTGAGTCAGTTTTTCATTTTGGCCAGTTTCTCCGGATTAAGAACCTGGATAAGGCTACCTTTCTTCTCAATTAACCCTTCCTCTTTAAAATCGGACAATGTGCGGCTTACGGTTTCCGTCGCCATTCCTGCCATGGCGGCGAGATCTTCACGCGTAATTTTAAACCCATCCTTCTCACTGCTTTGCTGCTTGTACAAGCGCGACAGCGCTTCGGCCATACGTTTTCGGACAGAATGATAGGCCAATTGCATCAGTTGATCTTCCTTATCCCGAATATCATTGGCCAGCAGTTTAATAAATTCACGTGCTACTTCCGGGTACAAATGCAGTAATTGCTCCAACTGGTCTTTGGGTATCAGACAAAGCGTGCTGTCTTCCAGAGCCGTTGCTGTGTCGGTATAAACTTCATTGGATAACATCGCATTGACACCCAGATACTCGTCTGCACCATAAATCCCGGTCATTAGTTCACGGCCGTCTTCGGCTAGTTTAATCGTTTTGATCTTTCCACCGGTGACCAAGTAAAGGCCATTACCTTTATCGCCATCATAGTATATCACCTGATTTTTTTTGAATAGCCTGACCTTACGTTCCTGGATGATCTTTTTAAGCTCTGCCAATCCATCGTTTTTTCCGATCAGGTTGTTTAAACGGTCCAGAGATTTACTGTAAAAATTCTTCTGTACCTCCTGTTTCTTCAGCCGGCTTTCGATCGCGTTCAATAAGTCCATGTCATCAAAGGGCTTGGTCAGGTAATCATCCGCGCCCATCTCCATACCTTTTCGAAAGTCTATCCGTTCAGCCTTGGCTGTTAAGAATATAAAGGGTATAGCGCTGATTTCTGGATTCTTATTCAGCATGTATAAAACACCATAGCCATCCAGCTCGGGCATCATGATATCGCATAAAATAATATCAGGAGGATTTTTAAGTGCGAGTTCCACGCCAGTTTTGCCATTGTTGGCATCAGTTACCTCGTAACCGGCCAGTTCCAGTATTTCAACCACGTTCTCGCGGATGTCATTATTGTCTTCAATAATTAATACTTTTTTGCTCATGATATTGGAAATTTAATGGTGAATATGGTGCCTTTGTTGATGTCGCTTTTAAATTCGATCTGGCCGTTCATCAGGTTGGCATAGCGCGCGACGATATTCAAGCCTAATCCGGTTCCCGGGATATTGCCAGTGTTATGTGCCCGAAAAAATGCTTCGAACATGTGTTTCTGATCGGTTTCCGGGATGCCAATTCCATTATCTTTGACTGCAATCAGGCAAAATTGTTCATTGACCTCTGTGTTAAATTCTATGAAAGTATTTTCTCCCGAGTATTTAATTGCGTTGCCGATGAGATTGATCACGCAGTTCCTGATTAAGTTTTGATCTAGGATAGCGAGGCTGCTGATTCCGGTATGCTGGTAAATAATGCTTTGATTTTGTTTGGCCACCATTTGCATTTCTTCAGTAATTTCTTCCGAAAGTTTAACCAGGTCGAAAGCCTCGAATGAAGGGGTTACTTTTCCGGCTTCCAGCTTTTCCAACGATAGAAAATCATTCAGGATAGCCGTAAGGTTGCCGATTGCAGTTTTTATTTTGGTTACGTGCTTGCCGATGTTTGGATTATCAAAGGGCTGTGCATATTTTTCTATTAAGGAGGATGACAACTGTATGGCACTTAGCGGTGTGCGGAACTCATGAGATGCCATGGATACAAACCTGCTTTTTAACTGCCCCAGTTCTTTTTCTTTTTCCAGGGAAAGACTTACTTCTTCTTTGGCCTCCTGCAAGGCCTCAACTGTTTTTTTTAGCGATAAGGTTCGTTCCTCAACCAATTCCTCCAGATGGGCGGCATACTCCTTTAATTGTTCTTCCGCTTCCATCTCGCGGCTAAGGTCATGGATAAAGCCGGCATAGATCTTTCTCCCCGAAAAAGGTACATCGCTCACGCCCAGCTTAAATGGGAACGTGGTACCGTCTTTACGCAAGCCCGTCACCACCCGTCCAATGCCGATGATATGCGGCTCGCTTGTGCGCTGATACCTATTGATATATTCATCATGCTGTTCCTTGTAAGGCGGAGGCATTAAGGTAGAGATATTTTGTCCGATTACCTCTTCCGGGCTGCAAAGGAATAACTTGCAGGCGGCGGGGTTGATCGTTTCTACGATACCTCTTCCGTCGATCGTAATGATACCATCAATGGCGTTTTCAATGATTGCTTTTAACAGGGCGGTGTTTTCCATATGCTGGTTTTATCAAATACTGATTGTGATCACAAATATTGGCAATCGAAACCGGATAAAATATAATTGTTTTCACGCAAAAAAGTGACGATGGTCATTTTTTTACTCCCGCCATTTTACATAAGCCATAATCAATACAAAGGTGACCGGGATCACCTTTGTATTGAACGGCCGTCATTTATCCGGCGATGGGTTGATCGTAGCTTAGTCCCAATTTAAAGCGTGTTTAATCAGAAATCATGACAACTCCGTCTGGCTCCTATATATTAACGATCAATTGTGGCTCTTCGAGCCTGAAATTCAGCTTGTGGAAATCCCAAACCTTCGCTATGAAATTGTATGGATCTGTTGCGCTTTCCGGACCGCAGGAACGGTGTTTCCGCATTCATGATAAGGACGGACAAATATTGCAAAGCCACCCGATAAAGCATGACAATATCCGATCAGCTGTTCTGGAACTCACGGTCTGGTTGCTCAATAATAAGAGGCTATATCCGCTTGTTGCGGTAGGCCACCGTATTGTACAGGGTGGTCCCGATCACCGCGCTCCGGAAATCATTACGGAAAAGTTACTGAAGACTTTACAGAAACTCATTTACCTGGCGCCGAATCATCTCCCAGATGAAATCCGCACTATCAAGATTTTTCAAACTGCGTTTCCAGCTATTAGACAGGTGGCCTGCTTCGATACTTTTTTTCACCAGGATATGCCGACTTGTGCTAAATATTACCCATTACCGGAAGTCTACAAAAAGCAAGGACTGATCAGATATGGTTTTCATGGACTTTCTTATGAGTATATTATCACAAAGCTTGCTGAAAAAGATCATGCCTGGCTGAAAAAGAAGATCATTATCGCCCATTTGGGTAATGGAGCCAGTATCACGGCTGTTAAAAACGGGATTAGTATAGACACGACCATGGGACTGAGCCCGGTTGGCGGCCTTATTATGGGCAGCCGTTCCGGGGATCTCGATCCCAGCGTTCCGTTATATTTATTGAAACAGGAGCACTTGACTCTTGACGAACTTGACGATTTACTGAGCAAAAAATCAGGCCTACTGGCTATCGCCGGAACGGGTGACATGCAAACTCTATTACGGCATCGGGAAGATGATACAAAAGCACAGGAAGCTATTACGCTGTTCTGCTACCAGGTAAAAAAGAACATCGGGGCCTTGGCGGCCGCGATGGGGGGCCTGGACTTGCTGGTATTTACCGGCGGAATAGGGGAGAACTGTCCGCTTATCCGGGAATATAGTTGCAATGACCTCGGTTTTTTAGGTATTTCCATTGACAGACAGTTAAATCAAGGTAATCACAGGCTGATTTCCGGGCCATCAAGCAAGGTAAAAGTGCAAGTGCTGGCGACGGACGAAGAGGCCATGATCGCCCAACATACCTATCCATTTATAAAGAATCAATAATCAAGCATCAATATCATGAGCACATTATCATTAAAAGAACTGACCAATATACATGCTTACTGGCAGGCTGCCAATTATCTAGCAGCTGGACAGATTTATTTACAAGAAAACCCGCTATTAAAGGAACCTTTAAAGCCAGGAGATATTAAACCGCGTTTGCTTGGCCATTGGGGAACCTCGCCCGGATTGAACCTCATTTATGTCCATTTGAACAGACTGATCAAAAACACCGGTGCCAATGTACTTTATGTTTGCGGGCCTGGCCATGGCGCCCCGGCTATTGTCGCCAATACTTATTTAGAGGGTACTTATTCGGAGGTTTATCCCGAGGTTGGGCAAAATGAACAGGGTATGCGGCAATTATTCCGGCAGTTTTCGACACCGGGAGGCGTGCCCAGCCATGTTGGTGCCCATGTACCGGGCTCGGTGCATGAAGGCGGTGAGTTGGGATATGCATTGGGTCACGCCTTTGGAGCAGCCTTTGATAACCCGGACCTGCTGGTAGCCTGCGTGGTAGGCGATGGGGAGGCCGAAACCTGCCCACTGGAAGGTAGCTGGAAATCGATAGCGTTTCTGAACCCGGCGAGGGATGGAGCAGTTTTACCCATACTTCACCTGAATGGTTACAAAATATCCGGACCAACAGTGCTCGCCCGGATGAGCAATATGCAGTTGACCCAGTTGTTCTCTGGTTATGGCTATGATGTGCTCTTTGTGGAGGGCGATATCCCCGCAGCTGTTCATCAGCAAATGGCCGGAGCGCTGGACGAGGCTTACAGGAGGATTAAACTGATTCAGGAAAAGGCCAGGACTGGTAACACAGCACCTGTTCAATGGCCTATAATCATTTTAAGAACGCCAAAAGGCTGGACAGGACCAAAAGAATGGAAAGGTGTGCCGATTGAGGGGACCTTCAGGGCACACCAAGTACCCTTGACCGGGGTGAAGGAAGATCCGGAAAAACTGAAGCTGCTTGAATCCTGGATGCGCAGTTACCGGCCCGAGGACTTGTTCGATACAAAAGGAAAACTAATCCCTGAACTTGCAGTTCTGGCGCCGAAAGGTGATAAGCGTATGAGTGCATTGCCTGTTGCCAATGGAGGAGTGTTGCTCAAAGATCTCCTGTTGCCTGATTTTAGGTCATATCAACTGGAAATAACGGGTCCAGGTGAAACGCAAGCGGAAAGCACCCGTAATTTTGGTAAATATCTCCGGGATGTTTTTACGCTTAATAAAGACGCTAAGAACTTCAGGCTATTTTGCCCGGATGAAACTACCTCCAACCGCCTCGAAGCAGTTTTTGAAGTAACCAACAGGTGCACCCAGGAACAGATTTTTCCGAAAGATGATAAACTGGCCACAGACGGCCGGGTGATGGAAGTATTGAGCGAACATTTGTGTGAAGGCTGGCTGGAAGGTTATCTGCTGACCGGAAGACATGGCCTATTTCCTTGCTATGAGGCTTTTGTCACCATCGTAGATTCCATGGTGAGCCAGTACGCTAAATGGATCAAGACATCGCGTGAACTGCCCTGGCGCAAACCCGTAGCCTCCCTGAACTATTTATTGACTTCCCATACCTGGCGACAGGACAACAATGGTTATAGTCATCAGGGGCCTGGTTTTATAGACACCGTAGTCAATAAGAAAAGTTCGGTGGTCCGGATCTATCTGCCGCCTGATGCCAATACGCTTTTATCAGTAATGGACCATTGCCTGCGCAGTAAAGATTACGTCAATGTAGTAGTAGCAGGTAAACAACCGGAATTACAGTGGCTATCTATCGACGACGCTGTGGAACATTGCGCCAGAGGGGCCTCGGTCTGGAAATGGGCAGGTAATGATCACGGGCAGATTCCGGAGGTTGTATTGGGATGTGCCGGTGATGTGCCGACACTGGAAACGGTTGCGGCAGCACAACTGTTAATGGATCATTTTCCGGACCTGAGGGTCAGGGTGGTCAATGTGGTGGACCTGATGGCCTTGTCTCCAGTGGCTTATCATCCGCATGGAATGAGTGAGGAATTATTCAGCGAATTGTTTACAAATACGGCTCCGGTTATTTTCGCGTTCCACGGTTATGTACGCATCATTCATGACCTGGTGCACGGACGGCCGGATCCTGCCCGTTTTCATGTACGCGGCTTTATGGAAGAAGGGACCACGACTACGCCTTTTGATATGGTGGTGTTGAACCAGATGAGCCGTTATCATCTCGCCATGGAAGCTGTAAAAAGGGTGTCACGAATGCACCTGCAAACAGATGGTTTTATCAACTTCTGTGAATCCAAATTAAAGGAGCATCACAACTATATCTGCGCTTACCTGGATGATATGCCCGAAATTAAAAACTGGAAACTGGACCGGCACTGAAACAGGGGTAGCAAAATGATTACTTCTTATAAATAGCCTGACCTCAAACAATTCTTTACGTGACAAGGATCATTTAATTGCCGGGGCATTATAGCAAATTTTACGACACCAGAAATTCAACCAGATACGTTATGAAAACTATTATCGTCCTCAATGACAATTCGCCCGCTGACATTCATGCGGCTGCATTTGCCACCATGATAGCCAGAAAGATCCGGGCAAAAATGGTGATTTGCCATACCTCAAAAGTACGGGAACAGAAACGTGAAAAAGTAAGAATTGGAACAGATCTTTACATGGACCATCATGAGCGTCTTGAAAACAATGCATTGGATAAAACAGGAGAGCCAGGTCGTTTTGAAACCGATAATAGCCCGATAATCGAAGAAATAATGATTGCTGATTTCAACATCCCCGGCTTTGTGGAGATGGTTAATAAGGATCAAATATATATGATCATCAAGGGTTTGCCTCATGAGGTAAAACAGAAAAATATCAAAGAGAAACTCGATGCTTATTGCTTATTAAATAGGGTACGCTGCCCGTTGCTGCTGATCCCGGAGAGCTGGCCCCTAAAGGATCTGGAACGTCTGGTATATATCGCGGACCTGCGTTATTGTCGCTTAGTCGTTGTTAAATATCTGGCTGAACTGGCCAGATCTATCTGTGCGAGCTTAACGATATCCCATTTGTCTGCTAAAGGGTTACCGCCTATTATGGAACCTTATGCGCAAACCTTATTTGAAGAAACAGTATGTTCACCTATCGATTATGATCAAGTGTTTTTTAATAACATTATGGAACGTGACCTGACCAAAGCTGTAGATGTGATGATCAACGGCATGCATAATGACCTGATCGTTCTGGTCAATCACCGCTTTCATTTTGAGCAGATCATAGGTGATTATGTTGGACATTCCCTACCGGCACATATCGCCGTACCGCTGATGATTTTTCCCTATTGATCAAACTATGGAAAGCATCGCAGATACTGAAATAAAATTCTGGCAGCTCGATATGGAAACAGCCTGCCGCCGGTTGTCCGCTGATCCTAAGGGTTTGTCAGATCAGGAGGCTGCGATGAGATTGCGGCAATATGGCCCCAATGCGATCAGGAATCATCCAAAAACATCGGTTCTCCTGTTGTTCCTGGCACAGTTCAAAAGCCCGGTCACCCTGTTGCTGATCGCCGCGGCTTTACTTTCCGCAGGCCTGGGTGATTTGGCGGATACGGCAATCATACTGGCCATTGTGCTGATTAGCGGTTTTTTAGGTTTCTGGCAGGAAAAAGGAGCTGCAGATGCGGTTAAGGAACTGTTAAAACTCGTACAGCTGCATTGTGATGTGCAGCGGGAGGGCCGGATTAAAGCCGTCCCTGTGGAAGAAGTTGTCCCTGGTGATATCGTCAGCTTGACCGCCGGTGACTTTATCCCGGGAGACAGTTTACTGCTGGAGTCGCAAGAGCTATTTGTCGATGAGGCGGCATTTACAGGCGAAAGTTTTCCGGTTGAAAAGAGTTACGGCGCCGTTACCGCCACCGCGCCCATGGCCGGGCGCAGTAATGCGCTGTTTATGGGATCCCATGTGATCAGCGGTAAGGCCAAAGCTTTGATTGTCCAAACTGGGGCCCGGACGGAATTTGGTAAAATATCGGCAGAATTAATGAACCAGATACCCGAAACCGATTTCGAAAGAGGCATCAGGAAATTTGGGTATATGCTCATGGAGATAACCTTACTGCTCGTTATCATCATATTTGCCGCGAACGTGCTGCTTCATAAACCTGTACTGGATTCTTTTTTATTTTCCCTGGCGCTGGCTGTTGGCTTGACACCCCAGTTATTGCCCGCCATCATCAGTGTAAATTTAGCCGCGGGAGCCAGGAGAATGGCCGGTCATCAGGTGATCGTCAAACGGCTGTCTTCTATTGAGAATTTTGGGAGCATGAATATCTTATGCACCGATAAGACCGGAACGATCACCGAAGGCAAGGTAACGCTTGGGGAGAGCCTCGATTGCCATGGCGCGCATAGTGAAAAGGTATTGCAATATGCCTGGCTTAATGCGGTCATGCAGCAGGGTTTTCATAACCCCATTGATGAGGCCATTTGTACTACACAGGCCGGAACAGCAAACGATTATCAACTGCTGGCAGAAATTCCCTATGATTTCATCCGGAAAAGACTGACGGTACAGGTTAAAAATGATGCCGGTACTATGGCGGTAACGAAGGGTTCTCTGAAGGGCATTTTAGCCCTGTGCAGCCAGGCGGAGACAGGTGAGGGAAAATGTGTTGGTATCCGGGAAATGGAAAGGGTGCTTAATGAACAGTATACCAAGTTGAGCGAAGCTGGTTTCAGGACTCTGGGCCTGGCCTACAAGTCCATTGACAGTGGGCATATCATCACCAGGGAAGATGAGTGTGATATGATCTTTTTAGGCTTTATTACCTTGTTCGACCCGCCGAAAGCAGGGATTTATGATACAATTAAAAAACTGAACGGGCTCGGGGTCCGGTTGAAAATGATTACCGGCGACAACGCCCTGGTTGCGAAAAGCTTAGCGCTGCGAATTGGTATCGGGCAGCCCCGGCTGCTCACCGGATCGGCGATACAGAAAATGAGCAACGCGGCATTGGCCCACCAGGCGCCCCTGACAGACATATTTACGGAAGTGGAACCTAACCAGAAAGAACGGATCATCATGATCCTAAAGAAAGCCGGGCATGTAGTCGGTTTTATGGGGGATGGCATTAATGACGCACCGGCCTTGCACGCAGCCGATGTAGGTGTTTCTGTGAATACCGCGGTAGATGTAGCTAAAGAGGCGGCTGATATTGTACTGCTCAGCCAGGACCTTAACGTCCTGCTCGAAGGGATCCTGGAGGGTAGAAAAACCTTTGCCAATACCATGAAGTATATTTTTATGGCCACCAGCGCGAATTTCGGGAATATGTTCAGTATGGCAGGCGCTTCCTTATTTTTACCTTTTTTGCCGCTGCTGCCCAAGCAGGTACTCCTCACCAACCTGTTGACGGATTTTCCCGAAATGGCCATCGCGACGGACCGGGTAGACGATGTCAATGTCCGTACGCCGCAGCGCTGGGATATGAGTTTTATTCGCCGTTTTATGGTCATGTTTGGTTTGCTGAGCTCGATTTACGACTACCTCACTTTTGGCGTGCTGTTGTTGGTTGTTCATGCCAATGAGAAAGTATTTCAAACAGGCTGGTTCACGGAATCCGTGATCTCGGCGGTACTGATCGTTCTGATCGTTCGTACCCGCCTTCCCTTTTTTAAAAGCCTGCCAGGAAAATACCTTTTTATGGCAACGATCATGATCTTGTTGACGGTATTGGCCCTGCCTTTGACCTCTTTTGCGGCCTGGTTTGGTTTTGTTCAGTTGTCCTTTACTTTTTATGGCTGGATGTTATTGATCATCGCCTGCTATATGCTTAGCGCTGAACTTGCCAAATATTGGTTTTATAAGGGTACTCAGCGTCTTTTGAAGAAGCGACGCTTTAACTTATTTTAATTTTTGTGTGATGAATCAAACTGAGATCCGTTTCCTGGAAGGTCCGCATTCGCGCTTACAGGAATTGAAATTTACTTTACAAACCATGATTGACCTCATCCATGGTTTGCGGGCCTTGCATTTTATTGGGCCCTGTATTACCATATTTGGTTCCGCAAGGTTCAAAGAGGACCACCCTTATTATGAAATGACGCGCCGTGCGGGTGGGGCATTTGCCGGCTTAGGTTTTACCATTTTAACCGGCGGAGGCCCAGGGTTAATGGAGGCTGCCAACCGTGGAGCAAAAGACGTCGGGGGGCGCTCAGTGGGCTGCAATATACAACTGCCTGTGGAACAGCTACCCAATGCATATCTTGACAAGTGGGTGTATATGAGGCATTTCTTCCTGCGCAAAGTATTGCTCGTGAAATACTCATTTGCTTTTGTGGTGATGCCAGGCGGATATGGAACCCTGGATGAGTTCTTTGAGGCGCTGACCCTGATACAGACCCATAAGATCCATAATTTTCCGGTCATTATTTTTGGTAAGGAATATCATCGGGAATTGCTTGAACACATCGCTGTAATGCAAAAGGATAAGACTATCAGTGCCCCAGATACGCTCCTTTACCTGGTGACCGATGATATTGAAGAAGCTGTAAGTCTGATCAGGGAAAAAAGCATCAGGCAATATGGCTTGAAGCCCAAACGTATACAAAAGCCGCGCAAATGGTTGTTTGAGTATGGTTGATATCAGACGGCAAAATCACTTATAGAATCAACCCATATACCGCATCCAACAGTATATGGGAGATTTATTTTCACCAAACACATTTGACCGGATATAGAATGTGCTCTTTAAACCCATCTTATTACAAATGATCATGAAAGAAAGTAAACCCCCACTGGAGAATGACGCGCCATCGCTTGCCGGGGTGAAAAAGGAGTTTGAAACTTTATTGGCCAGGGAAAGGGAGGTAAGCCGCTTAAAAGGTCAGATGGTCTCCATCGCTTCTCACGAATTCAGAACACCGTTAAGTAGTATTCAGTTATCTGCCTCCATGATCGAACATTATTTTGACCGGCTTGACCGTGCCAAGATATTTCACCACCTGAAAAAAATCATACAGGCTGTACAGGATATGACCGCTGTACTCGACGATATTCTATCATTAGAAAAAATAGATTCAGGCAAGATTCCATTAAACAGGAGACATTTCGACCTGGCTTCCCTTGGTAGAGAGATTTTGGATGAAATGCAGAGCCTGACGAAAAAAGATCAACAACTTCAATATCGTTATGATGGTGAAGAGTGCTGTGTTTATCTCGATCAAAACCTGATCAGGCACTGCATCACGAACCTGATTTCAAATGCTATTAAATACTCACCGGAAGCCGGGATCATTGAGCTGAAGACGGATATAACAGAACAGTTTATCTGTGTTCAGGTAAAGGATAACGGTATCGGCATCCCGGAAAAAGAACAGCCAAAGCTTTTTGAAACATTCTTTAGGGCCGGTAATGCAAAGGATATACAGGGCACAGGGCTGGGCTTAAGTATTGTTAAACGCTATGTGGAACTAATGGATGGGAGCGTAAGTTTTAGCAGCGTGGAAAATATCGGAACGGTATTTAATTTAAGTTTTCCAAGGGGAATGAATGACAGGGATCAGCCCGTTAAATGATATTCATCACAATTGGTGCGCCTGGCTACTGCGATATTAGCATATGCAATTATCTTTCCAAGAAACATAAATACATATTTTATAATTGAAAGCAAGCACTCACTGTTAACTTAATTTTGAAAAAATACCCCATGGATCCTCACACCAAACAATTACAGTTATTAAAGTTAGTAGACGAAATTGAGGGGTACGCCATTTTAGTTCTAGATAAGAGGGGAAATATTGAGACGTGGAACAATGGTGCGGAAAAGATCAAAGGTTACAAGGCTGAAGAAGTTATCGGACGGCATATACGCATTTTTTACACAGACCTCGATTTAATGATCAGCTTGCCGGAAAGACTTCTGGAGGAAGCCGCACAGAAAGGGACGGCCTACAATGAAAGCTGGCGGGTAAGAAAAGATAAAACAATGTTTTGGGGTTCCGTAACCATTACAGCCTTACACGATGACGACGGTAACATAACTGGATTTGCCAAAGTAACCCGGGATCTTACCGAGAGAATGCTCACAGAAACAACCATACGGCAACATGCAGAGGATTTGGAAATTAAGAATAAAGAGATTGAGCAATTTGTTTACATCGCTTCTCATGATCTCCAGGAACCCTTGTTTACCGTGACCAGTTTTATTGAGTTCTTTCGGACGGAATACGGCCATTTGCTTGATGAAAATGCCAACACCTATTTGAATTTTATAGTCCAGGCAACCGACCGGATGAAAAACCTGATCAAAAATTTGTTGGACTATTCACAGCTGGGTTCAAAAAAGAAATTGGCCAAAATTGACTGCAAGCAGCTTTTGGATACACTGACCGTAGATTTAGATAGTCAGATCAAAAAATCGGGTGCTAAAATACATTACGGGAACCTGCCGGTTATTAGGGGGTATCCGACCGAATTGAGTCAGTTATTTCAGAATTTGATCAGTAATGCCATTAAGTTCCGGGATAAAAAGGAGTCTCCCGAAATTGAGATATCTGCGCTAAAAGAGCATGATGGCTGGCATTTTAAAGTAAAAGATAACGGGATTGGTATAGACCCCAGGTTTCAGGAAAAGATCTTTTTGATCTTTCAACGCCTGCATGGCCGGCATGAATATGAAGGAAACGGAATAGGTCTGGCTCATTGCAAAAAAATAGTCGAGTTACATGGAGGAAAGATTTTCGTAGAATCCAACCAGAGCAAGGGGAGTTCCTTTGTTTTTACTATTCCGTTCAAACCAAATTTAATTACAGTATGAAAAAATACCAGGGGCTTGAAGGCATTCTTTTAATTGATGATGATCTTCCGACTAATTTTATACATAAAAAAGTTATTGAGAAGGCATTTATTGATGCCGTGGTGAAAACTGTCACTAATGTAGAGGAGGCACTTGATTTTATCACTTATTCGGGTATTTATGAAGATACCTCGGATATTCCAAGGCCGGGACTGATCTTCCTGGATATCAATATGCCCGGATTAAACGGATGGGATTTTATGGACGCCTATCGCCAATTGGATAAACGTTTTAAAGCGACAGCGGTTATCATAATGCTAACAACTTCGCTTGATCCTGACAATAAGGAATTAGCATTGATCGATAAGGAGGTCGTAGTCTTTTTGAATAAACCGCTGAAACCCGAAATGGTTACCACCCTGGTCAATAGCTATTTTAAAGAAATCTCAGATTAGTGAAGATTGGGATACATTTAAAGCGCCGGTAATTACCGGCGCTTTTACTTTTTAAGGGACTTGGTTGATATTAATGCCGATGATCAAAAATTAGGGTGAGCGCTATCATTATTTAAGAAATAGTCTTCGTCGATCTTTATATCATAATTCAATGTTATGGAAACCAGAGTTAGCCAATATTTATTATCCATAGGAGTGGTAATACTAATCGCATTCAATCTGCAAAATTGCAATGCCCAAACAAGATTTGCACAAAAGACCGGGACTCTTGCGCCTGATACAGGATTGAGCCAGGAGATCAACAAGCAGGTTCAGGCTGGGCGCCTCGATGTCCAGCTATATTATCCAAAGTCTGTTCATCGCTTTTATCAGCAAAACGGATTTAAACCTGCCTGGATCAAACCGCAAAGCGAGACTGGGCCAGCTTGGCAAACCATGCTGATGCTGGATTGCGTATTACAGTTCGGGTTGTCACATGCCGATTATCACCCGCAGGAACTGCTATATAGTCGCCTGCATGACATATTGGATACTCCAGGGAAGGTAAAGCCAGATCTTCAGGCTCGTTTCGATATCATACTTACTGATGCGGTGATCACCTTAATGAACCATTTGCACTACGGCAAATTAAATCCGGAATTTTTAGCAGGCCGCATAGATAAGGGGGTGGGCAATGGCTTTGAAGCAGCTTCTTATTTATACAGAGCGTTGAAAGAAAAAGATGTTATGGCCGCCATTGCCCATGTTCAGCCTAAAGCAAAAGAATACACTGCTTTACAATACCAGATGCATTTGCTGGAAGGGCTTTACCAGGGTGATTGTTATGAAATACCGGAAGAGAAAGTAAGAAAGATCGCCATCAATATGGAACGTTTGCGCTGGGCCAATACTGAGGATAGTGTTTATGTTCAGATCAATATACCCTCTTACAGCTTAAAACTAAGTCTACCGGATTCTACCTATCAGTTCAAAGTGATCGTAGGTAAGCCGGAAAACCCCACACCCACATTGGTAAGTAAGATCGTTTACTTCACCACTGCCCCGGAATGGAAGATCCCCGCCAAAATATTCCGGCAGGAAGTGCTGCCTAAGGCACTGGCCGATAATGTATATCTTGAAAATAGTCATTTCGCGATCTATGATCACCAGGGAAACTATGTGGAACCGCTTAAAATCAATCTGGCAAATGTCAAACGCAACCCGGATCTGTATTATGCCAGGCAGTCCGCTGGATGTGACAACGCATTGGGCCTGCTCGTTTTTCGTTTCCCCAATGTTTATGATATATACCTCCATGATACCCCTGAGCAAAAACTTTTTAGACAAAAAGAAAGAGCGCTGAGCCATGGCTGCATCCGGGTTGAGCAGGCAGAGAAATTAGCGGCTCTTTTATTGAAAAATGATGGTTCAGCTACAAAGATCGCGGCATTGCATAACGGGGTAGTTAAATACCTCAAACAGGATATTTATCTGAAAAAACCTGTTGCCATCAAGATCACTTACCTGACCTGCGAGATAAAAGAAGGAGAATACATCACTTATAATGATATTTATAACCTTGATAAGAGTCTGGAGATGGCTTTGTATGGTGTAGATCAGCCCTTGAGTATGCGATAAAGAAATTAGTTATGGGATGTTAGATAAGGCTATACTTCAGGAGTGATCCGGTAAAAATGCTTATTATAACGCTGTGATATTTTTTCTACAAGACCAGCGTCTACTAACTTTTTTAGCCTGGTATTAAATGAACTGATGCTCATGTTGCTTCCTTGATCTTTCATTCCAAACCAAAGTGTTTCCGCATCTTTTGCCTCGTTAACACGCTTTATATATTCAAATATTTGGGTATTTAGACGATCATGATTTTCCTGCTGCTTGGTAATTCGCGATTTAGAAGATCTGTATTGAGGTTTGATCATCATAGATTAAACTGTATGTTCTACGATTATTTGATGAAATAATCAGGTCTCTCGCCAATTTAGTTGACAAATTTGAAGCAAATCTGAAGTTGTGTCCCGTCAATAGTTTTCGGTTTTTGACTCCACATCAATCGGAGAGAATTCCCGAACTGGTTTTGGCCGGTTACTTGTGTTTTATCATCTCAATGGCCGATCAATCTTGTTAAAATTCGTTAAACGAAGGCATTTTCATGCCAACTACAGAATCTTCTGATATTATTGTTCCTGAAGCGATGTGAAGGCTTCCGGCATATCAAACTACTTAGCTGGAATATCGCTGTTGTGTCTCATTTAAAAATATATAAAAATGAAACTATTAACTGTCTTTCTTTTCCTATTGACAAGCAATCCTCCTACATGGCTCGGCGATTTCAATAAAGCGCAAGCTGAAGCGGCAGCGGCACATAAACTAATCCTGGTTAATTTCTCCGGATCTGATTGGTGTGGCCCATGCATAAGGTTGAGGAAGGAAATCCTGGAATCGGAAAAATTCAATGATTTTGCTACAGATCACCTGGTGTTGGTTCGTGCCGATTTTCCCAGGCAAAAGAAAAATCAACTGAGCAAAGAACAGGTAAAGCTGAACGAAGCTCTGGCCGACAAATATAACCCCGATGGTAAGTTCCCTTTTACCCTATTGGTTGATGAGCATGGTAAAGTATTAAAGGAGTGGGACGGATACCCTGATGAAACGCCTGATCAATTTATTAATCAAATCAAACCTTTTGCGAATGCCAGTCATTGAAACGATAGAAAAAGCACGAATCGTGCATAAGCGAATCCTGAAATTGATGGGAAACAGGTTCGAGATCAGCGTGGTTAGCGATGATGTGGATTGGGCAAATAGCCGTATCGATATGGCTGTTGTCGAGATCAACCGTATTGAAAAGCTACTGACAACTTTTAGCGACGATAGCCAAACCAACCAAATTAATGCAGCAGCCGGTATCAAACCAGTGAGAATAGATCTTGAAGTTTACCAGTTGATAGAGCGTTCGCTGAAAATATCTCAGCTTACTCAGGGTGCATTTGATATTACCTATGGTTCTATCGATAAAAGCCTTTGGAATTTTGATATTAACATGAAAACGTTGCCAGATGCTGAAACTGCACTTCAATCCGTTGGACTGATCAATTACAGGAATGTCATTCTTGATCCTGATAACACAACGGTTTTCCTAAAGGAGAAAGGTATGCGCATAGGCTTTGGGGGAATAGGGAAGGGCTATGCGGCTGATCGTGCCAAAGTTGTGCTGCAACAAAACGACGTAAACAGCGGGATCGTGAACGCAGCCGGTGACTTGATCACCTGGGGAACCCAACCCAATGGCAACCCCTGGACGATTGCTATTGCCGACCCCGATAAGCAGATGACGCCGTTTTCTACACTTAATATCAGCAATATGGCCATTGCTACCTCGGGTAATTATGAAAAGTATGCTATTATCAACGGTAAAAAATATTCGCATACCATCGATCCCAAAACTGGCTTACCGGTAAGCGGGATCAAAAGTGTAAGCATTATCTGTCCCAGTGCCGAGTTTGCTGATGCCATGGCCACACCGGTAACGGTGATGGGTATTCGCGTGGGGCTTGATCTGGTAAACCAACTACAACAACTCGCCTGCGTCATTATTGATGACGATAACCGGCTTTACACGTCCAGAAATATAAACGTTAAAAATTAACACATGAAAAAATTACCCCTGATTAAATTATTGCTGGCCGGCAGTATACCTGCTCTTGGATTAAGCTCATGTTCATCGGTAAAAGCATATCAAAAAAACAGGTTAAACGACGCGGAGATGGAGCTTTCTGCCCGTAAGTCACAGAAGTTTGAACAAAGTTTCCAGTTATATCGCGAAGGCGGTTCGGGGGCTAATGGCGGAAAAAGCGGTGGTGGCTGCGGATGTAACTAAAAACGCGGCTTTACATGAGAAAAATATACCTATGTGTTGCCGCCCTATATTTAGGGATAGTTGCTTCACATGCGCAAACCAAAACATTACCGGTTAAGGACAGCAGTAACTATGAAGCCCGCAGACTTAAAATTGAAGAGATCAACATCATCTCAGCGTACTATCATCAGGATGGCAATAACTCTGCGGTTACCGGCGGTATCGGTACTGAAAAGTTGACCGACTTTGCCAACACCTTTGATCTGCAATTATCAAAATATGGTGCCAGCGGTAAAAAGCACACTTTTACATTTGAACTGGGCGTAGATCATTATACTTCGGCATCTTCTGACAAGATTGACCCGAACAGTATCTCCTCCGCCTCCAGGCAGGATACCCGCGTATACCCATCTTTGAACTGGACGGTTTCAAACGACAAAACTGGTAATGCTTTCGGATTAACAGGCTCTTATTCGCATGAGTTCGATTATCAGTCTTTTGGCGGTGGAATAAATCTTACACGGGTGTCTAAAGATAAAAATACCCAGTTTGATTTTAAGGGAATGGTTTTCCTGGATACCTGGAAGGTGATATTGCCTGTTGAACTGCGACCGCCAGGCTACGGTTCAGGATCAGATCGTGAAGGTAAAGGGCCGGTTGATCACAGCCCCCGTAATTCATTTAGTGTTTCGTTTTCTTTGTCTCAGGTACTCACCTCAAGGCTGCAGGCCTTACTGATCATCGAGCCTTCCTATCAGCATGGTTTGCTGGCCACTAAATACCAGCGTGATTATTTTACCGATGGATCTGAGAGGGTAGAAAACCTGCCGGGCAGCAGGTATAAGCTCCCTATAGCGATACGGTTTAATTACTTCCTGGATGATCATTTTGTGATCAGGACATTTTACCGGTATTATATGGATAACTGGGGTATACGCGCCCATACCGCAGAAGTGGAAATACCTGTTAAGCTAACTTCATTTGTATCGATTAGTCCTTATTATCGCTATAATAACCAACAGGGTACGCGCTATTTTGCACCATATGGGCAACATAATCCTGCGGATACCTATTATACAAGTGATTATGATCTGTCTACCTTACACAGCAATTTTGTTGGGGCTAATATCAGGTTATCTCCGCCAACTGGTGTGTTTGGCTGGCAATATTTCAATTCGCTGGAGATCAGGGCTGGCCACTATATGCGTTCTACCGGCCTGAATTCAAATATTGTAACCCTGGCTATGAAGTTCAAATAGGGTATTGGTATTCAAATAGAAGATTAATCGCAGCAAAAGCTTAGGTAATCCATTGAAAACCATCAGGGATGTTGTAATTAATATGACTGATGGTTTTTCTGCTAAATTGGTTGCTCGAAAACGATTAAGGATGACCTCCCCCTCCGTTGATCATATCGGAAATAATACCCTTATTACTCTTATGCTCGGCTAAAAAAACACCGACAAGATGAACAAAGATAAAGGCAAGTATCAGGTACATACAAAAGCCATGGACTTCTTTAACGCTGTGCCTGATAGATT